>CAMDDZ010000039.1 GCA_945893145.1 Rhodoplanes serenus
GCTTGAGCCCGCCGGTCAGGCGCTGCCACCAGCCGGGCTTTTCTGTGCTGTCACTCATGCCAATAGCCGTGATACCCGTTCGAGCATGACACCGGAAGAGATGGTGAGCCGCCTGCTCTACCGCGACGGGCTGATGTTGATCCTCGACAAGCCTGCGGGCCTGTCCGTGCACAGGGGGCCCAAGGGCGGGGCAAGCCTGGAGGACTATTTCAACGCGCTGCGGTTCGGCCTGCCGCGCGCGCCTTCGCTGGCCCATCGGCTCGACAAGGAAACCTCAGGCTGTCTGGTCCTTGGCCGGCACCGGAAGGCGCTGGCCAACCTCAGCGACCTGTTCCGCCACGGCAAGATCGGCAAGACCTACTGGGCCGTGGTCGAGGGCGGCCCGGAGGCGGACGAGGGCCAGATCGACCTGCCGCTCGGACGGCTCGACGACACCCGCGGCTGGTGGATGAAGCACGATCCCAATGGCCTGCCATCACAAACCATATGGAAGGTGATGGGGCGCGCCGGCGGGCAGACATTTCTGGCGCTCGAACCGCTCACCGGCCGGACGCATCAATTGCGGGTGCATTGCGCCGAGATGGGCTGGCCGATCCTGGGCGACAACATCTACGGCAACGGGCCGCGATTCGGCGGTCCGGGCCTGCATCTTCTTGCGCGCGCCATCATGGTGCCGCTCTACAAGAACCGCCCGCCGATCACCGTGACGGCGCCGGTGCCGCCGCACATGGTGGGGACGCTGAAGGCGTGCGGTTGGAATGGCGAGCCAGAAAGTACTGCCGCAAATCAAAGCCCCACCCGGCCTCCTCAGCATGAGGCCGGAGCAAAAACCTCAGCGAAACGGACTCAATAAATCGTCGCCTTCATGCGCTCGGGCGCGATGCGGTCGTGCTCGTCGCCGCCGATCTTGCCGCCACTGATCTCGGCCAGGATCTTGCCTGCGGTCGGCAACGTGGCGCGCTCGACCTGAATCGTCGGGTCCCACAGCTTTGAGCGCACGATCGCCTTGGCGCACTGGAAGAATACTTTCTCAACCGCGATCACCAGCACGGCGCGCGGCGCCTTACCCTGCATGGTAAAGCTCGCGCAGAGCTCGGGGTCGGTCGAGATCGTAACGCGGCCCATGATGCGCAGCGTCTCGCTGACACCCGGAATGAGGAACAGCAGCGCCACGCGCGGGTCGTGGATCAGGTTGCGCAAACTGTCGATGCGGTTATTGCCGCGCCGGTCCGGCACCACGACGGTGTGCTCGTCGAGCACCCGCACGAAGCCTTTGGGATCGCCGCGCGGCGAGCAGTCGAGTCCGTCCGGACCGTTGGTCGACATGGCGCAGAACGGCGAGGCCTCGACCAGCTTGCGATAGGCATCGGTGATGCGGTCGGTTTCCTTGACCTTGGCGGGCGGATAGACTGGCTCGTTGTAGAGCGCCTCCAGCTCAGCCATGGTCGAGATGACGTGCGGCTTGGAACCGTTTTGGGCCATGATGTTTCTCCCAGACGCCGGATTGTATCACGCGGCCAGCAATTGTCGCCCGTCGTGGGCTGCAATCTCGACATCGAGCATCAGCCCACGTTCGGCATCGCTCTTGAGGCGAACCGGCGTGAACTGCTCGGTGCGGCCGATGCCACCGGCTTCGGTGAGCACGCGGCGGCGCGCACCGATCTCGCCGTCGAGGTGGCGCTTCAACACGGTGTCGCCCTTCTGGCGCAGACGGCGGGCGCGATCCTTCACGATTTCGCCCGCGACCTGCGGCATCCGCGCCGCGGGCGTGCTCGGACGCGACGAAAACGGAAACACGTGCAACTGCGTGAGGCCACATTCGTCGACCAGATCGAGCGAGCGAGCAAACATTGCCTCGGTTTCGGTCGGGAAGCCCGCGATGATGTCGGCGCCAAACGCCACATCGGGCCGCAGCCGCCGCACCTGATCGCAGAACGCAATTGCGTCCGCGCGCGAATGACGCCGCTTCATGCGCTTCAAGATCAAATCGTCGCCTGCTTGCAGCGACAGATGCAGATGCGGCATCAGCCGCGCCTCGTTGGCGAACGCGTCGAGCAGATCGGCGTCGGCCTCGACCGAATCGATCGATGACAGCCGCAGCCGCTCCAGCTCCGGCATCTCGCGCAGAACCGCCTTCACCAGCAAGCCGAGCCTCGGGCGATAGCTCGTGATATCGACGCCGGTGAGCACCACTTCGCGGTAGCCGTTCTGGGCCAGCCGGCGCACCTGCGCCACGACGTCGGCCACCGGCACCGAACGCGAATTCCCGCGCCCATACGGAATAATGCAAAACGTGCAACGGTGGTCGCAGCCGTTTTGCACCTGCACGAAAGCGCGGGTGTAATGGGCGAGCGTCTCGGTTCGGTGCAGCGTGGCGCTTGTCGCCGCCATGATGTCGCCGACGACGATGCGCTCACCGCCGAGGCCCGCCCAGATGTTCGGATCGAGCTTTTCCTCGTTGCCGATGACGGCATCGACCTCCGGCATCGCGGCAAACATCTGCGGATCGGTCTGCGCCGCACAACCGGTGACGACGACCCGCGCGCCGGGCCGCTCGCGGCGGAGCTTGCGGATCGATTGCCGCGCCTGGCTCACCGCCTCGGCGGTCACTGCGCAGGTGTTCACCACAATGGTGTCGTTAAGCCCGTGAGCCGCGCCGCGGATCGCCTCCGACTCGGCCGCATTGAGCCGGCAGCCGAAGGTAACAATATCGAGACTCACGCCGCGCCCGCCTTGGCGGCGCCGGTGAACAGCGCCGGATCGAACTTGCCCTCGCGCTCGTATTGCACCGGGCCGGTCATCAGCACGTGATCGTCGCTCTCGCGCCATTCGATCGTGAGCTCGCCGCCGGGCAGCTTCACCTTGACCTTGCGGCCGGTGCGGCGGAGCCGTGCTGCCGCGACGGCCGCCGCGCAGGCCGCCGACCCGCAGGCCTTGGTCAGGCCCGCGCCGCGCTCCCAAGTGCGGATGGTGAGGTGCTCCTTGGAACGCACGGCGCAAAGCGTGATGTTGGCGCGCTGCGGAAAGATCGGATGGTGTTCGAGTAGCGGCCCGATCTTGGCGAGGTCGTAGGCGTTGACGTCATCGACCCAGAAGATCGCGTGCGGGTTGCCCATGTTGACCACGGACGGCGAATGCAGGATCGGCTTGTCGATCGGGCCGATCTGCAACTCGATCGCGCGCGTGTCGCGGAATTGCTCGGCCAGTGGGATTTCGTTCCAGGCAAATCGCGGCACGCCCATATCGACGGTGAACTGACCGTCGGGGTTCTTCCAGGTGTTCAGCACGCGGCCGTCCACTTCGAAGGTGAGCTTGTCCTTGCCGGTTTCCTTGGTCACCAGCGAGGCAATGCAGCGCATGCCGTTGCCGCAGGCGCCCGCCTCGGAGCCGTCGTTGTTGTAGATGCGCACGAGCGATTCGGTGCCCGCCATACGCGGCGGATAAAGCACCATCATCTGGTCGTAGGGAGCGCCCTGGGGTTGCGCCACAGCGCGTGCCTCGCCGGCGCTGATCGCGGAGGGCTGCTTGCGCATGTCCACCACCACGATCTCGTTGCCGAGGCCGTTCATCTTGACGAAGGCACGGTTGGCGAGCGCGCTCATGAAAATTTGATCTTGTGGATGACGGGTTGAAGCAAACTGTCCGAACCCAGGATTTTCGCCGGTTATATGGGGAAAATCCGTCAATTAGCCAGAGGCCGCCGATCGCGTTGGCAACACCGGCTCAGTTTTGATGCATTCCGCACCGCAGCAAGCATGATAAGTTTACCCCGGCGACGAATCTATGCGCAGGACCGGGTTGACCGGCCCAGGAGAACTCAATGACTTGCCCATTGCGGGCCCTCGCCTTATTCGCTGCCCTGGCGTTCGGCCTTTCGTCGTTTTCCCCCATCGCGGCCGCACAAGCTCCCTCGACCCCCTCGCCGAACAGCGAGACATTTGCGGTCGAGGTCACGCTGACCGCCAAGACCATCATCTACATCAAGGGCAACAGCACCTGGGACGCCGCGTTCGAGACGCTGCAGGACGCGTTTAAGTCGCTCAACAGCTATCTCGACAAGCAGGGCATCAAGGCGTCCGGCCCGGCGATGACCATTTATGTGTCCGCCGACGACACCGGATTTTCGTTCCAGGCCGCGGTGCCGATTGCGGAAGAGCCCAAGGAGCCGCCGAAAGGCGACATCTCGATTGGCAAGTCGCCCGCCGGTAAGGCGTTACGGTTCATCCATCGCGGCTCCTACGGCTCGATGGACAGCACTTACGAGGGCATCACGACCTACCTCGACGACAAGCAGATCGAGGCGCAGGACGTGTTTGTCGAGGAATATCAGAACGATTTCCTGAATACGCCCGAAGATAGCCTTCTTGTGCACGTTTACGTGCCGATTAAGTAACTACGCCCCGATCAAGTAACGGCCGTCCCGGCGCAACCGCACAGCGACCAGAGCGTTGGTGGAAGCCATGCCACAGCTGCTCCAGTGTCTCATCCTCGCCGCCCTGACGTTGGGGCTGCCGGTGGACACCCTAGGACCCGCCAGGCTCAGCGCCCTGCCGGATGCACTCGTGCTGACGCGGGTGGTCCAAGGTGCCTGGGACGACGAGGACGATCTTCTGAACGAAGCCTTTGAAGCCGTCGAGCAAGCCGCCCAGCAGCGCGGACTTCTGCTCGGCACCAAGCGCGTGGTCATCCGCGAAGTCATGGGACCCAAGACCTTCAAGTCGCGCGCCGGCTACGTGATCGAGACCTACGCGCAACCAGCCGTGCTCGGAAACGGCCTGGAGCTGCACAAGCTGCCCCACGCCAAAGCCTGGGTCGCAGACGGCAAAGGCGACGCCGACGCGCTGACCAAGACTCGGCGCCGGGTGCTGGACGAGGTCGAGAAGCCCGGCGTGAACCGGTTTCAAGGCGTTGAGCTGCTCGAGATTTTCGACGGCGACCCGGACGAGGACGCGACCCCGTTCGCAATTTACGCTCCGATCAAGTGATCGGCTCAAGCGATCGACTTGCGCGTCTCGAACGCGCGGAAGATCGCGTAGCAGGCGCAGGCTGCGGCGAGATGCTTGAGCGGATGTCCGCTCATGATGCGCAGCGCCGAATCGATCGCCGCGTCGAAGTGCTCGAGTAATTTTGCGAGCACGTACCAGCCGGCCGCCGCGAACCAATACCAGGTGCCGGAATATTTCGGTGGGAACAGCAGAAACAGCAGCGGCAGCACCAGGCAGGGGAAGAATTGCACCCAGCCATAGAGCCGCAGATCGTCGGTGCGCAGCCACAGCAGCAGACTCGCGACGCCAAGCGCGACCAACGGCAGCAGCAACATGCGCCCCACTCGCCGGTCGATCCGCTCTTCGATCGCGTAGGCCAGGATGCCCATGAACGCGATCGCCATCGGCAGGCGATCCCAGAACAGGCCCCAGTCGTTCGGATTCCAGTGATAGTAGGACGAGCCGAATCCGGTCAGGAACACGCCGAGGAAAAACACGCTGGCCGACAGTTCGCCGCGAACGCGCACGAGGCCAAGCGCGCCGACCAGGATGAACGGCAGATTGGAAACCACGTTCCAGAAATTCGGGATGCCTAGCATCGTCCGCTGGTCGGCAAACTGGTGATAGTGCTGCGGCTGCGGGATCGGCGGAACGAACCACAATCCGATCAGCGAAATACCGGCAAGCCAGACCAGAAAGATCAGCGGGCGGGAGCGAATCGCGCCGGTAAAGTTCATTCACCTTGAATACACGGCGATTTCGCCAACCGAAATGGCCAAACCGGCCCAAAATCATTGACGGTGGGGGGGTCTTGCCCCTAAATTCCGCCCGCTCTCGCAAGAGACGAATTCAGCACCCGCCGACCGGTCCCTGAGAGGCCGGAGGCAACCGCCCGACAGCGCTGTGCGCCCTCGGGCGCGAACGTGTTTTTGAAGCTTCATCCTGAGGAGCCGCCGAAGGCGGTGTCTCGAAGGATGGGCCATAACCGGCGACCCCGCCCTTCGAGACGCGTGCTGCGCACGCTCCTCAGGACGAGGGTCGCGAGAGGACCGATGTTCGACAGCCTGTCGGAAAAACTATCCGGCATTCTCGACCGCCTGACGCGGCGCGGCGCGCTGTCGGAGGCCGATGTCGATGCGGCGCTGCGCGAGGTTCGCCGCGCGCTGCTCGAAGCCGATGTCGCGCTCGACGTGGCACGCGCCTTCGTCGAGCAGGTGAAGAAGCGCGCGGTCGGCGTCGACGTCATCAAGTCGGTCACGCCCGGCCAGATGGTCGTCAAGATCGTGCACGACGAGCTGGTGGCGACGCTGGGCTCCGACGCGCAGTCGATCGATCTCAACGCGCCGGCGCCGGTCGCCATCATGATGGTCGGCCTGCAGGGCTCCGGCAAAACCACGACCACCGCCAAGGTCGCCAAGCGCCTCACCGAGCGCGGCAACAAAAAAGTGCTGATGGCGTCGCTCGACACGCGGCGGCCCGCCGCGATGGAGCAGCTTGCCGTGCTGGGCAAACAGGTCAGCGTCGAGACGCTGCCGATCGTCCAGGGCCAGTCGCCGGTGCAGATCGCAGGCCGCGCCATCCAGGCCGCCAGGCTCGGCGGCTACGACGTGGTGCTGCTCGACACCGCCGGCCGCATCACGCTCGACGAAGCGATGATGATGGAAGCCGCCGAGGTCAAGCGCGCCGCCAATCCGCACGAGGTGCTGCTGGTCGCCGACAGCCTGACCGGCCAGGACGCGGTGAATCTGGCGCGCTCGTTCGATCAGCGCGTCGGCCTCACCGGCATCGTGCTGACCCGTGTCGACGGCGACGGCCGCGGCGGCGCCGCGCTCTCGATGCGCGCCGTCACCGCCAAGCCGATCAAGCTGATCGGCACCGGCGAGCGCATGGACGCGCTCGAGGATTTCGATCCGGCGCGTATCGCCGGCCGCATCCTCGGCATGGGTGACATCGTCTCGCTGGTCGAGAAGGCCGCCGCCTCGATCGACCAAGAGCAGGCGATGCGCGCAGCCGAGCGCATGCGCAAAGGCCAGTTCGACTTGACCGACCTGCGCGGGCAGCTCACCGGCATGCAGAAGATGGGCGGCATGAGCGGCTTGATGGCGATGATGCCTGGTGTCGCCAAGATCAAGGGCCAGATGGCCGAACGCAATCTCGACGAGGGCATGCTCAAGCGCCAGATGGCGATCATCGACTCGATGACGCCGGGCGAGCGCAAGCATCCCGATGTTCTTAAAGCCAGCCGCAAGAAGCGCATCGCGTCAGGTTCCGGCACCAAGGTCGAGGAGATCAACAAGCTCCTCAAGATGCACCGGACCATGGCCGACATGATGAAGATGATGGGCGGCGGCAAGGCGCGCGGCCCCATGGCCGGGCTCGCGCAGATGATGGGTTTCGGCGGCGGCATGCCGTCGCCTGAGGAAATGGCGAAACTTGCGCAGAATATGCCGGGCGCGCCCGGCGCCGGCGCGTTGCCACCAACGATGCCCGGCTTACCCAGTTCTATGCCGGCAAAATTCCCCGGCGCACCCGGCTTGCCCGGCCTCGGCGGAAAACTTCCCACGCCCGGCGGCCTGCCGCCGGGATTCTTCGGAAAGAAAAAATAGTCACTCAACGATCAACGTCGAAAGGAACACCAATGCCTGTTGTCATCCGTATGGCTCGCGCCGGAACCAAGAAGCGGCCGGTCTATCACATCGTTGTCGCCGACTCGCGCTCGCCGCGTGACGGCCGTTTCATCGAGCGTCTCGGCTTCTTCAATCCGCTGTTGCCGAAGGACAAGACCGAGCGGCTGCGGCTCGATCTCGACAAGGTGAAAGAGTGGATGAAGAAGGGCGCGGTGCCGTCCGATCGCGTGATGCGCTTCCTCGATGCCGCCGGCGTCGCCAAGCGCGACAAGCGCAACAATCCGGAGAAGGCCGTTCCTCGCAAGGAGCGCAAAGCCCGCGCCGAAGAAGCCGCGAAGGCTGCCGAAGCCGCCAAGGCTGCGGCGGCGACCGCGGCTGCAGCCGCTCCGGCTGCGAGCTAAGGCTGACCGCCGGCGGACGCCGTGACCGACCGCATCTGCGTTGCCCAGATCGGCGCCGCCCATGGCATTCGCGGCGAGGTCAGGCTGCGGTCGTTCACGCAAGACCCGGCGGCGATCACCGCCTACGGGCCGCTGGAGAGCGAGGACGGCACGCGGCGCTTTGAGATCAAAGCGCTGCGACCCGCGAAGGACATCTTCGTCGCCCGCCTCAAGGGCGTCGATGACCGCAACGCGGCGGAGCTTCTGACCAACCTCAAGCTCTACATTTCGCGCGACCGGCTACCGCCGGTCGTTGAGCCCGACACCTACTATCACGCCGATCTCATTGGGCTCGCCGCGGTGACCGAGCAGGGCGCCACGCTCGGCCGCGTCAGCGCGGTCCACAATTTCGGCGCCGGCGACGTGATCGAGATCGCGCGCGATGGTGGCGGCGAGCCGCTGATGGTGCCGTTCACCGACACGGCGGTTCCAAACATCGACATCGACGCCGGCCGGATCGTCGTGACGCCGCTCGACGTGACGGAGTGAGCGTCGTGTGGCGCGCCACCGTGCTGACGATCTTTCCCGAAATGTTTCCCGGGCCGCTCGGCATGAGCCTCGCCGGAAAAGCGCTCGCGGCCGGCCTCTGGGCGCTCGAGGCGCAAGACATCCGCGGGCACACGACTGACAAGCACCGCACCGTCGACGATACGCCGGCCGGCGGCGGCCCCGGCATGGTGATGAAGGCTGACGTGCTGGCGCGTGCCATCGATGCACTCCCCGGCGATGGCCGCCCGCGCTTGCTGATGAGCCCCCGCGGCACGCCGTTGACGCAGGCGCGCGTTGCAACTCTGGCCAAAGGCCATGGCGTGGTGGTGCTGTGTGGCCGCTTCGAAGGCGTCGATGAGCGCCTGATTGCGGGCCGCAATCTCGAAGAGGTTTCGGTTGGCGACTACGTGCTCTCAGGCGGCGAGATCGCGGCGCTGGTGCTGTGCGACGCCTGCGTGCGTCTCATTCCCGGCGTCATGGGCAAAGAGGCGTCAGGCACAGAAGAGAGCTTTTCGGATGGGCTCTTGGAATATCCGCAGTACACCCGCCCGGTGACCTTCGAAGGGGTGCCCGTTCCCGAGGTGTTGACCGGCGGCGATCACGCCAAGGTCGCGGCCTGGCGGCGCGCGGAGGCCGAGCGGCTCACCCGCGCGCGCCGGCCCGACCTGTGGGCGCGATACCTCGCCAACAAGGACCGCCGCGACTGAGGCGGACCGCAGGGTCCGGCGCCGTCAGTCACGGCCTGGGCGCGAAGGCCAGGCCCAAATCGCTGAAACAGAAGATTAATATCGTCCGGAGCGGAAAAGCCGGCCGGCGCCGGCCGCCGCACGGAAGGGATGACAAGCCTGCGGCTTTGTCGTAGAAGCTCGCCGACCCTGAAATTGAAGCCTCGTTTAGCGCGGCTAGGCCAGCGCTCGTCCACGGAGAATTGCCATGAACCTCCTTCAAACGCTCGAAAAAGAGCAGCTCCAGAAGCTCACCGCCGGCAAGACCATCCCGGACTTCGAGCCGGGCGACACCGTGCTCGTCAACGTGAAGGTCGTGGAAGGCGAGCGCACCCGCATCCAGGCCTATGAGGGCGTCTGCATCGCCCGCTCCGGTCACGGCTTGAACGAGAGCTTTACGGTGCGCAAAATCTCGTACGGCGAGGGCGTCGAGCGCGTGTTTCCGCTGCACGCGCCGATGGTCGACTCGATCAAGCTGATGCGCCGCGGCAAGGTGCGCCGCGCCAAGCTCTATTATCTGCGCGGTCTGCGCGGCAAGAAGGCCCGTATCGCCGAAGGCGCGCATCACGGCGGACAGGGCACCGACGTGGCGGCCGAGGCGAAAAAGTAGCCCCCCGCCGCTGCACGGGGACCACTGGTCGCCGGCGGCGATTGTGACCCCCACACCCATCCTGCTAGCGTGCCGGCCATCAGGTTCTGCACGGAAGGAGGATTTTATGCGCGACATTCGCTTGGCTATCGTTCGCTTGGCTTTCGTTCTCAGCCTGCTGCTACTCGGCCCCGCCAGCAAGGCCTTTGCCATCGACGGCACTCGCTGGATGGAGCTCGATGACGAGCGCAAGCGCGGCTACATCATTGGCGTCATCGATGCGTGGCACAACTTCACCGCCCTGGCGCAGGGGCGCAAATCGCCCGCCGAAGCCACGATCGCCGACGTCGTCCAGTGCATCGATCAGCGCAAACTCACCTACGGCCAGATCTACGCCGCCGCCGTCGATTACGTGGACCGGCGCAAGGATCGGCGCGAATACAACATGGCAGCCGTGACCTGGAACACGGTCTCCGAAATGTGCAAAAACTAGCCGCCGCACCTATATTGCGGCGGCGAAAATTCTCCGGAGCATGACGAGTGATGGCCAAGGCGCGCACCTTTTACGACAAGATCTGGAACGATCATCTGGTTGACGAGCAGCCGGACGGAACCTGTCTGCTCTACATCGACCGGCACATCGTTCACGAGGTGACGAGCCCGCAGGCGTTCGAAAGCCTACGCCTCTCCGGCCGCAAGGTGCACGCTCCGGACAAGACGCTGCTGGTGGTCGATCACAACGTGCCAACGAGCGATCGCAAGCTGCCGAATCCAGACCAAGAGAGCGCCGATCAAATCGCGTATCTCGCCGAGAACGCCAAGTTTTTCGGCCTCGAATATTACGACGAGTTCGACATCCGTCAGGGCATCTGCCACGTCATCGGGCCGGAGCAGGGCTTCACCCTGCCCGGCACGACGCTGGTTTGTGGCGACAGCCACACGGCGACGCATGGCGCGTTCGGCGCGCTGGCCTATGGCATCGGCACCTCCGAGGTCGAGCACGTGCTGGCGACGCAGACGCTGATCCAGTCCAAGTCGAAGAACATGCGCGCGGTGGTCGACGGCAAGCTGCCGCCAAACGTGACCGCGAAGGACATCATCCTCGCCATCATCGGCGAGATCGGCACCGCGGGCGGCACCGGCTACGCGCTGGAATACGCCGGCGAGGCGATCCGCGCGTTGTCGATGGAAGGCCGCATGACGGTCTGCAACATGTCGGTCGAGGCCGGCGCCAAGGCGGGCTTCATCGCGCCCGACCAGAAGGCCTACGACTACATGAAGGGCCGGCCGAAGGCGCCGAAGGACAAGGCCTGGGACGACGCGCGGCGCTACTGGGACACGCTGCCGACTGACGACGGCGCGCATTTCGACCGCGAGGTGAAGCTCGATGCGGCGAAGCTGCCGCCGATCGTCAGCTGGGGCACATCGCCCGAGCAGGTGACGTCGGTCACCGGCCGCGTGCCGGTGGTGTCGGAAATCCCCGACGACAACAAGCGCAGTGCCGCCAAGCGCTCGCTGGAATACATGGGTCTCCAGGGCGGCGAGAAGATCACCGACATCGCGATCAACCGCGTGTTCATCGGCTCCTGCACCAACTCCCGCATCGAGGACTTGCGCGACGTCGCGCGCGTCGCCGCCGGCAAGACGGTGAACGCGAATGTCTATGCGATGATCGTGCCGGGCTCAGGCCTCGTGAAGGAGCAGGCCGAGGCCGAAGGTCTCGACAAAATCTTCAGGGCCGCGGGCTTCGACTGGCGCGAGCCGGGCTGCTCGATGTGCCTTGCGATGAACCCCGACAAGCTGAAACCCGGCGAACGCTGCGCTTCGACCTCGAACCGCAACTTCGAGGGCCGCCAGGGCTTCAAGGGCCGCACACATCTGGTGTCGCCCGCGATGGCGGCGGCCGCGGCGATCGCCGGCAAGTTTGTCGACGTGCGCGACTGGCACTAGAGGAGCGCTGGCGAGGGTCCCGCAGCGTTGAATAGCCGCGCGCCCGAAGCGCTCAATGCGACCAAACGAAATCAAACAAGCAAAAGCAAAACGAAAGGCCCGCCGTGAGGCGGGCCTTTGTATTTCTACGTATTCAGCCGAACCGTTTCCTACCAGCCGAAGAAAGGAAAGAACGGGAACGGCGCTGGCGCGTAATACGCCGGCCCATAGGAGTAATACGGTTCGTAGTACGGACGTCCGTAGTAGGCGCGATAGCGCGGACCCACGTAGGGCCGCCCATAGTATCGCCGGTAGACACGGCGAGCCGCGCTGACGTCGGTTTGCTCGATGTTACCCACGCCGGTGACCGCGCGTTCGTTGGCGCTCGCCGGGGCCGGCAATGCGACCAGCGTCATCACGCCAATCGCAGCCAGCGGTGCAAGAAGTCTTGTCATGGCATTCTCCTTCTGTCGCCTCAAGCGACTCAACGCTTCAAGGCGGTTTCGGTTGCGCGCGATTGCCGCGCCCCATGACAAGTTTTGAATGAAACCAGTGAAAGTTCCGTGCCGGCTTAGCCCCGCACCCACCGGCAGCGCATGCGCGGCACGATCACCGCGCCGCTCGGCCGCAGCTCGGTCACGTAGGCATCGACGCATTCCCGCACCGCATTCGGGCCGGGGTACTCGGTGTCGTAGGGCAGCGGATAGATGGTGTGAAAATTCCGGTAGGGATAGGGCCGCGGCGTGACGCGGATTTGCGGCCGCACGCGCGGCCGGCTTTGCGCCGAGATGTCAGACTGAGTGGGCACCGCCTGCGGCTTTTCTGCCGGCGCGGCCGCGGCAGGCGTGGCGGCGAAAACCGCAACGCACAGGACGGACGATGCGGCAAGCAATGCGGCTCGCTTCATAGGCTTACGCTCCCCCATCGCTAGGGCGGCGTCAACCGTATGGCGCCCTTCGTCGGGCTATGCCTAACGCCCCCATCCCCGTGCTAAAAGTCCCGCCATGCGCGTCTCGCCTTGGTTCATCGCTGGTTTCCTGCTGCTGGCGCAGCCCGTTGCCGCCCAGGACTTCAGCCGTTTCGGTCTCACACCGGACGATGTCAAACGGCTGACCGAGCACAGCACAATGCGAGCCAAGGCACTCGAGGAAGCCAAGGCGCACCGGGAGCAGACGGAGTATCTCACGCTCCGCACGCTGATGGACGAGGCAACGCAGCCGATCGCTGACGCGCGCGAGCTGTCCGGGCGTTGGCGCTGCCGGGTGACGAAAGTTGGCGGCACACTGCTGCCGGTCGTGCGCTATGACTTTTTCGAGTGCCGGATCGAGGGCCGCGGCAACGAAGCGAAATATGAAAAGCTCACCGGCTCGCAGCGAAACACCGGCACACTGCGCCGCCTTGACGGCAAGATTTTCGTGTTCCGTGGCACCGGCTACATCGCCGGCGACAAGCCGAAACCCTACGGCTCGGGTCCGAAAATCGACGAAGTGGGCCTTCTATTCCGGCTCGATCCCGACCGGCTGCGGCTGGAGATTCCAACGCCCGCTTA
Organism: Rhodoplanes serenus; assembly: GCA_945893145.1. Taxonomy (GTDB): domain Bacteria; phylum Pseudomonadota; class Alphaproteobacteria; order Rhizobiales; family Xanthobacteraceae; genus Z2-YC6860. Next base: position 13,334 of record CAMDDZ010000039.1, read on the forward strand.
CGAGTCGCGCTACGACGTCGTCGAGCTGGTGCGCCGCAAATGAGCGATGACACGCAGCGCGACCCGCTCGCCTGGCGGCCGTTGAAAGCGCCGTCGCTCGCCGAGTTCGAAGTCATCGCGGTTGAGGCCTACCAGCGACTGCCGGCGGAATTCCGCGCCCGCTGCGAAGGCATGGCGATCCGCGTCGAGGATTTCGCCACCGACGAGGTGCTCGACCAGATGGGCATCCAAAGCGAGCTCGACTTGATGGGCTTGTTTCACGGCGTTGGCCTGCCGTTCCAGTCGGACAGTGCGCCGGTGCAGATGCCCAACATGGTCTGGCTCTATCGCGTGCCAATCCTGCTGTACTGGGCCGAGCACGACGAGACTCTGGGGCACGTCATCGCGCATGTGCTGGTGCACGAGATCGGACACCATTTCGGCTTGTCGGATGACGATATGTACGGGATCGAAGGCAGCGTGAAGTAGGTGTACCGCAACGAATAGCCTTGGCATGATCGCGGGGAGAAACCGAGGTCATCCGCCCGGCGTGCACGCCGGCAAGCAACACGGAGTGTCTCATGAAAGTCACCGGCGCGTGCCACTGCGGCTTCATCACCCTCGAGGGCGAGGCGGACCCTGACAAGGTCGCGATCTGCCACTGCACCGATTGCCAAACCGGCACCGGCTCGGCGTTCCGCATTTCGATTCCCGTCCCCGGCAACACGATGAAGATGACCGGCCAGCCGACGACCTACGTGAAGACCACTGCGGACAGCGGCAAGCCGCGCGTGCAGACCTTCTGTCCGAAGTGCGGTACGCCGATCTACTCGACCACGGAGGGTAGTGGTGTGCAGCCGTCCTATACGGTGCGGGTCGGCATCCTGCACCAGCGCGACCAGCTCGCGCCGAAGCGGCAGCAGTGGATGCGCTCGGCGCGGCCGTGGACCGCGACGATGGGCGCGCTGCCGAAGCACGAGAAGCAGGCGACATGACATGAAGATCGAAGGCGGCTGTCATTGCGGCTTCATTGCTTACGAAGGCGAGGCCGATCCCGAAAAGACCGCGATCTGCCATTGCACTGATTGCCAGAAGCTCTCGGGCACTGCATTCCGGATTGTCGTCCCTATCGGCAGCGACAGCTTCCGCATCACGGCAGGGCAGCCGACGATTTATGTGAAGACCGGAGAGAGCGGAAATCAGCGCCAACAGGCGTTCTGTCCACGCTGCGGCTCATCGATCTTCTCGACATCGCCTGACGACGGCCCGAAGACTTACATGGTTCGCGTTGGAACGATCCAGCAACGCGACCAGTTGGTGCCGAAGGTGCAGATCTGGTCGCGCTCCAAGCAAAGTTGGGTGCACGGCTTGGCCTCGGTGCGCCAAGTCGAAAAGCAATAGCGGCGCATCAATCGCGCGCGCCGAATACTCCCATCAAGAACATGCATTGGATCGCGGAGGGACCTTGCTGATACGATGGCACAGGTCCCGTACAGGGGCCTCGCCAGGAGCCCGCCATGATCGTCACCGTATTCCGCTCGCGCCTCATGCCTGGCCTGCAGGAGGAGTACGTCGCGCTGGTCGATCGCATGCAGCAGATCGCCAAAACCATCCCGGGCTATATCTCGCACAAGGGATTTTGGGCTGAGGACGGCGAGCGCGTCACCATCGTGGAGTTCGAGCACCAGGAAGGCCAGACGGCCTGGCGCACCCATCCTGAGCATATCGCAGCGCAAAAGCAGGGCCGGCTGAAGTACTATTCCGAGTACGACATCAAGGTCTGCGAGCTGAAATACGACGCCAATTTCAAGCGCAAAGGCGCGGATCAGGCTGCCGAATAGCGGGTCTTGACCGGCGGCCCGTCACGGGCCATTCAAAAGCGCGAGGAGAAAGCCCGATGGAAAAGTTCACCAAGCTCGAAGGCGTGGCCGCGCCGATCAAGATGGTCAATGTCGACACCGACATGATCATTCCCGCGGACTATCTCAAGACGCTCAAGCGCACCGGACTCGCCAAGGGCTTGTTCTCGAGAATTCGGAAGCTCCCGGACGGCAGCGAGGACCCGGACTTCGCGCTCAACAAGCCGGCCTACAAGAACGCCAAGATTCTGGTCGCCGAGGACAACTTCGGCTGCGGCTCCTCGCGCGAGCACGCGCCCTGGGCGCTGCTTGACGCCGGTATCCGCTGCGTGATTTCCACCCAGTTCGGCGACATCTTCTACAACAACTCATTCAAGAACGGGCTGCTGCCGATCAAGGTCAGCAAGGAAGACTTGGCGAAGCTGTTCGACGATGCTGAGCGCGGCGCCAACGCGACGCTCTCGATCGATCTGGAGAAGCAGGAGATCCGCGGCCCCGATGGCGGCGTGGTGAAATTCGAGATCGATCCGCATCGCAAGAAGTGTCTGCTCAATGGCCTCGACGACATCGAGTTGACCAAGCAGAAGAAGAGCAAGATCGACGCCTTCGAGGCTAAGTCGAAGGCCGCGAGGCCGTGGGCGTAGCGACGAGAGCGCCACACACTCCGTTCGTTCCCGCGCAAGCGGGAACCCAGCTTTAGGATTTCCGCTCCCTCGATTTGCCGCTCCTGGGTCCCCGCTTTCGCGGGGACGAACGGCGGATAGATCGCGCCCTCATCCCTTCGCCGCGATCGCATCCGCGATCGCCACCGTGCGCCGGGCGATGTCGGCGTGCATGCGCTCGACCATGCGACCGTCGATCTGAACCACGCCCTTGTCCCTGTTTTCCGGGCGACCGAATGCCGCAATGATCGCGCGCGCCTGATCGACCTCCTCGGCCGACGGCGAGAACACCGCGTTGCAGGCATCGACCTGACTGGGATGGATCAGCGTCTTGCCGTCGAAACCCATGTCGCGCGCCTGTACGCATTCGGCCGTGAAGCCGTCGGCGTTGCCGATGTCGTTATAGACGCCGTCGAGAATGTCGATGTTGTGCGCGTGCGCCGCCAGCAGGCAACGCGCCAGCCATGACAGCATCGGCTGGCGGCCCGGCACGATTCGCGCGCGCGTCTCCTTGGCGAGATCGTTGGTGCCCATGACAAAGCCCGCGAGTCGCGTCTCGGAATCGTGCGCCTCGGCCGCAAGCGCATTGATGTTGAAGATTGCTTCCGGTGTCTCGATCATGGCCCAGACGCGGGTTTTCAGATCGACCTTCATGTCGAGCAGGCGCTGGCCGATGCGTTCGAGCTGCGCGACCGTGCCGACCTTCGGCACCAGGATGGCGTCCGGCGCGGCGTGTCCCACCACCGACATATCGTCGGCATGCCAGGGCGTGTCGATGGCGTTCACTCGCACGAACACCTCGCGAGAACCGAAGCGGCCGGCCTTAAGCGCCTCCGTCACCTGCTTGCGCGCCTGCTCCTTGGCCTCCGGCGCAACCGCGTCCTCAAGATCGAGAATGATGCCATCGACCGGCAGCGTGCGCGCCTTGTCGATGGCGCGGGCGTTCGAGCCCGGCATGTAGAGCACACTGCGGCGCGGGCGGATGGCGGTGGACATCGGTCGGCTCGTCTCTTGGTCTGCCTTGGTATGCTCAGCCTAGCGGCGAAGCATGTGCTGTGCCAGCGTTGCAGCGATGGGCGGAAATTCGAAAAGCACATGGTTCGTCGGTGCAGATGGCTGCAAAGGCGGATGGCTCGCCGCGTTCGTCCGGCCGGCAGATGGCGAGGTGCGCATCCGTGTCGTTCTGCGCTTTGGCGATGTGCTGGCCGCGCCCGAAGCGCCCGCCATCATCGCAGTCGACATCCCGATCGGGCTGCCGGCGCGGACCGGCTATGGCGGCCGTGCCGCCGAGAACGCGGTGCGGCCGCTGCTCGGCGCGCGGCAATCGTCGGTGTTCTCGGTGCCGGCGCGGGCCGCGATTTACGCCGGTGACTATCGCGACGCCTGCCGGCTTGCGCTCGCGACCTCCGATCCGCCGCGCAAGGTATCCAAGCAGCTCTTCAACATTGCGCCGAAAATCCGCGAAGTGGACGAGGCGTTGCGCGCCGATGCACACGTCGCGGCGCGGGTGTTCGAGGTGCATCCCGAGCTGGCGTTCTGGCGGCTGAACGGTGGCCGCGCATTGAGCGAGCCAAAGAAGGTCAAGAGCCGGCCCTACGAGCCTGGCCTAGCGCTGCGCCGCGCGCTTCTGATCGCCGCCGGCTGTCCTGTCGGAGCGGTTAATGCTCCGGCGCCGAAAGGCGCTGGCCTAGATGATCTGCTGGATGCGCTGGCTTGTGCCGCTATTGCGCAGCGCATTCATGCCGGAAAGGCCCAGCCCTTTCCGGACCCGCCGGAACCCGACGAATACGGCCTTCGCATGGCGATTTGGGCCTGAATCACCGCAAAACCGGTGGGAACCCGGGGTCCGGCCCAGGAGTTTCCTCCTGACAAGGATGGAGGCGACCAATGGCAACCATCACCCACCACGGCCCCTTCGATGGCTCTGCGGCACCCGCCGTGAGCTACTGGACCACAGGCCTGGCGGCCGCGCTGTTCATGCTGTTCGCGCTGCTGCTGTTCTACATGACGACCAACGCCACAACCGAAGTGGCGAGCCTCGCGCCGGCGCTAACCGATCCGCCGCTGGCGCCGCCCATACTTCCGATCATTCCAGTGATGTGAGGACCCATGCCGCAGCAGGCCACTCAAAAGAGCCGCTTCGAATACGATGCCGCCACCGCGATGTGGCTGCTTGGGATCATGCTGGTTGCCGCCATCATTCTTGGTTTTGTGGCCGCCAGCTATCAAAGCAACCCGCGCATGGCCGATCAGCACAAGATCGACAAGCGCGTGACGATTCCAAGTCCGGACGCGCTTTCGCCACCGCCGCAAACGCGGATTCGATAGCACCAACAATCCGCCTCAGGTCCGGCCCGTGCCGGGCCTGAGGCATATCGCTCTAAATTTCATTCAATTTGACATGGCGATCCGGATTTGAATGTGCTGAAACCCAGTGCTTTCAGCATCGGCCATTCATGACATTCCCGCAGCGCCTTTTCGACGGCTACAACGCCTTCCGTGCCAGCCGCCTGCCCACCGAGCAGACCCGCTATCGCGCGCTCGCCGAAAGCGGCCAGTCGCCCGAAATCATGGTGATCGGATGCAGCGACTCGCGCGTCTCGCCTGAGGTCATCTTCGACGCCAGCCCCGGCGAGCTGTTCGTCACCCGCAACGTCGCCAACCTGGTGCCGCCGTACACACCGGACGGCGCGACGCGCGCGGTGTCGGCAACGCTGGAGTTCGCGGTGATGGCGTTGAAGGTGAAGCACATCGTCGTGCTCGGCCACGGCCATTGCGGCGGGATCCGGGCTTACGCTGAGCAATCAAAGCCGCTGTCGTCGGGCGACTTTATCGGCAAATGGATGGAGCTGATCGCGCCGGCTGCCGCCAAGCTCGGCGGCCGCGAGCGGTTCGCCAGTCACGCGGATTTTGTGACGGCGCTTGAGCACCAGTCGACCGTCACCACGCTCGACAACCTGATGACGTTTCCCTGGGTGCGCACGGCGGTGGAGCGCGGCGGACTGATGCTACACGCCGCCTATTTCGCAGTGGCGACCGGCGAGCTGACGGTGCGCGATCCGGCGACCGGCGAGTTCAAGCCAATCCAGCGGTGAGGCGAAACTTCAGCAGAGATGCAAAATGCGGCTGTCATCATCCGCGAAAGCGGATGATCCAGTAGTCGCTGGTGGATACTGGATGCCCCGCCTTCGCGGGGCATGACATCAGAATGGAACGGCGGCGCGTTACGCCGCCTTCTGCTTGGCCTGGATCAGCTTGCGGTTAACCAGCACTTCGGCGATCTGCACCGCGTTCAGCGCCGCACCCTTGCGCAGGTTATCGGACACACACCACAGCACCAGCCCGTTCTCCACGGTCGCGTCCTCGCGGATGCGGCTGATGTAGGTGGCATCCTCGCCAGCGGCCTCGTGCGGCGTCACGTAACCGCCGGGCTCGCGCTTGTCGATCACGATGCAGCCCGGTGCGCTACGCAGGATGTCGCGCGCCTCGTCGGCGGTGATGGGCTGCTCGAACTCGATGTTGACGGCCTCGGAATGGCCGATGAACACCGGCACGCGCACACAAGTGGCAACCAGCTTGATCTTGGGGTCGAGGATTTTCTTGGTCTCGACCACCATCTTCCATTCTTCCTTGGTGAAGCCGTCATCGAGAAACACATCGATGTGCGGGATCACGTTGAAGGCGATGCGCTTGGGGAATTTCTTGCCCTCGAATTCCTGCAGCGAGTAGACCGCCTTGGTCTCGCGGTCGAGTTCGTCCATGGCGTCCTTGCCGGCGCCGGACACCGATTGGTAGGTCGCTACCACTACGCGCTTGATCTTCGCCTTGTCGTGCAACGGCTTGAGCGCGACCACGAGCTGCGCGGTCGAGCAGTTCGGATTGGCGATGATGCCCCGCTTGCGGAAGCCCTCGATCGCGTCGGCGTTAACCTCGGGCACGATCAGCGGCACGTCGGAGTCGTAGCGCCAGCACGAGGAGTTATCGATCACCACCGCACCCTTAGCGGCGATCTTCGGCGACCATTCCTTCGACACCGCCGAGCCGGCCGACATCAGGCAGATGTCGACGTCGGTGAAGTCGTAGTTCTCCAGGTTGCGGCATTTCAGGGTCTTGTCGCCGAAGGAGACTTCGACCCCCTGGCTCCGGCGGGAGGCGAGCGCGACCACCTCGTCGGCGGGGAAGCGCCGCTCGACGAGGATATCGAGCATCACGCGGCCCACATTGCCGGTGGCGCCCACGACCGCGACCTTGAAACCCATTCGAACTCTCCAAACATGGCCGGAAATCCGCTATCACGAACTTCGGAAACGGGGCACTAGTGCGCAGGTTTCTAGGCGAGAAACCTGACCAATTCAACGTTCGGCGGCTGCCCCCATATATGACTTTTCCCGCTGTAAACCATCGGGTGGAGCGATGGGATACGCGACCCATTCGTCATTCCGGAATGCCGCATCACCCGGCCCGAATGACAGCAGCGGGTTTTTCGCTAAAATCCAGGCGCAAAGAATCGCTGGAAGGGCTGGAATGTCGGCAGACGCTTTCGACGTCAAATCGCGGGCCAAGGTGGCCTACGAGCTGATGGAACATCCATGGCCAGCCGACGATATCTGGAGCACCTACACCAAGCACAGCATCGGCGCGTTCGTGCGGGAGATGGTTCCACCGACCGACGGCATGGTCTTCAACGCCGGCTGCGGCGGCAATGACTACGGCGTATCGGCCAACGCGACCTGCGTAAACCTCGACATCTCGGAACGGCAGTGCCGCGGGCTGCCGAAAGCCGTGGTCGGCGACGTCGAACACATTCCGTTTCCCAGCAATCTGTTCGACGTGACGCTTTGCGTCGGCGCAGTGCTCAACTACGTCCAGGCGCAGACCACCATCCCTGAGCTGGTGCGCGTCACCAAGCCCGGCGGGCTCATCCTGGTGGATTTCGAAAGCTCGTTGTCGGCCGAGATCATGTTCTCACCGCAATGGGCCAAGCCGGCGAGCGTGATCGAGCGCATGTATGTCGATCACATGGACAAGACGTTTCTCTACTCGCCCGGCCACATCCGCGGCATCTTCGAACGCAGCGGCGGCACGGTGCTGCGCACGCGCGGCTATCACATCGCAACCGCGATGTGGGAGCGCATCTTCACCAAGGCGCTAATCCCGCGCGCCGCTTATTCGATCGACCGGCTGGCGAGCCGCGTGCCGGGCGTCCGCGCATTGGCGTCGAGCGTGCTGTTCGCGTGCCGGAAGCTGCCGGCCTAACCGGCATCGCCCTCAACGCGGCTGAAACGGACTTTGCCAGCCGCGATTGGCGGGTGTGCGCGGCGGAAATGTCGCTTCGAGATAATTGAGCACGATGTCCCGGTCCTTCGGCGGCAGCGGCGGCATGTTGTGTTTGTCCGTCATCCACTGCAGCGACTCTTCCCACTGCCGGCGCGTCATGCCCTGCTGAGCGACCAGCTTGAAGTTGTGACACGCCGTGCAGAAATAGAACGTGTCGTCACGCCCTGGACCGGCCGGAAAATCCTCGGGCTTCTCGTCACTGGGCGTGAACCGCGGCGTCTGCGCCGACCCGCCATTCAAGCTGAATAAGACGACGGCCAGCACGAGGCTGGCCGCCGCACAAGATTTCAACATCGCGATCAAGCGACCAGCACCGCGATGCGGTGCATGGGATTGCCGCCATAGCCTTGCGGATTCCAGGCGCCGGCGACGTGCGGCTGCATGATGCCTCGAGAGTCTGTCGCGCGCGACCAGATCTCGTAATAGCCGTCGCTCGGCAGCTTCACGCTCGCGGTCCAGCGTTGCCAGGCGTACTTGTTCTTCGGCTGCGCCACGGTGGCGTTCTGCCAGGTGGCGCCGAAGTCGATCGAGACCGCCACCGTCCGCACGGTGTTGTCGCCTGCCCAGGCGGCACCGCGCAGCTTGAGCTCGCGCGTGTCTTTCGCGAGCTTGGTGCCATTGCCCGGGCTCGTGATGATCGATCGGACTGGCATCGACTCCAGATCGCGGAAGTTGCCATCCTCGGGCTTATCGCCGGGCACCATCGGCTTGATCGCCACGCGATAGGAGGTCGCGCCCATGCCCGGACCATCGTGATATTTGTCGCGCACCCAGATGCGAGTGAGCCATTTCGCCGACACCGATCCCGGCCAGCCCGGGACGACCAGGCGGACCGGCCCACCGTGGATATTCGACAGCGGCTGGCCGTTCATGGCGAACACGATGAGATTGTTTTCGTCCATCGCCTTCTTGATCGGCACGCCACGCGACAGCGCGTCTTTGCTTGCGTCGGCGAGGCTGCGATCGGAGCCATAGTGGCCGGTGAAGACCGCCGACGATTTCACGCCCGCTGCCTTCAGGACATCGGCAAGCCGCACGCCGGTCCATTCGGCGCAGCCGGCGCCTCCGTTGGTCCACTGGTTACCGCGCGCCTGCGGCGTGAAGAACGAGCGGCCGTTGCCGCCACACTCCAGTACCAATGCGCGCGTGACCGGCTGGAACTTGGTCTTCAACTCGCCGAGCGTGAGTTCAAGGTTCTTGTTGACCTCGCCGTCGACAACGATCTTCCAGGTCTCAGGGCTTTTGGCCTCGTCCGGAAGCATGCCGTTGTTGCGGATGAAGAACTTGTCCGTTGGCGTTACGTCATCGTCGAGCAGGCTTTCGGGGGTTTCGGCGACGAGCGGACGATCGCCGAGCACGACAAGCTTTTCGCTCTTGCCGGGGAATTTCAGGTATTGCGGGCCCTTCGGCGTTGGCGGGGTCGCGGTTTGCGCATGGGCCGCTGGAATCAGGCCACCGGGCATATTGGCCGCAAACGGAATCGCACCGCCGAGCACCGCGCCCATGGCGGCAAGCCCTGTGCCGCCCAGAAAGCCACGGCGATCGAGACCGGTTTTCCGGCCAAACACTTCGGCGTCCGCGCGTTCGGGATCGTCGCTGTAAAGCTCCTGCATGGAGCGTTCGCTGTCACGGATCACCGCTTCCTCCTGTGTTTTGTTGTTTGTTTAGAAAAGTGTTGCTGTAGTGCCGCTATGTTCGAGAATAAGCCTATCGTGGGAACGCATGCACCAGAAAGAAGGTTTGCAGTGCAAAACTCCGCAAATCGTCGCATTCGAGGCGCCAGCCGCCTCTGTTGCGGCGCGGAAATGACGGCTAAAGTATCGCCAACGTTCGTGAGGGTTCGATGAATTTGAAATTGCCTGCCGCGATTGCGGTTTTTGCCGTTCTCGCCGCAACGCTGGCGATACCGGCCGACGCCCAGGCCCCCAGGCGGGCGGTGGCGGCAACGCGCGCGTCGCAACCCACCGTATTCGTTACCCGGGGCGAGGATGGCCGCACGCGGACCAAGCTGATCGTGACGCCGCGCTCCTATCTCGACGGCGGTACCGAGGTATTGCCTGGGCAGCGCAAGTTCACCGACTACGCCATTTCGCCCTATGGGACGACGGCGCTCGATGCGCCGGGCATGCGCGGCTCGACCGATCGCGCGCCGCTCAACCCGCGCTGGGAGCAGGGCTACCCGCGCACCTGGTATTGAGCGGACCGTAACCACAGGCCTGAATACGAAACGCGCGGCTCAAGGCCGCGCGTTTTTTGTTTGACGTGCCGGTGCGAGGCGTCAGGCCGCGAGCTTCTCGACCTCGGCGATGATGGCGTCGCCCATCTCTTGGGTGCCGACCTGCTTCATGCCGCTCGACATGATGTCGCCGGTGCGCAGGCCCTTGTCGAGCGCAGCGGCAATCGCCTTGTCGATCATGTCGGCCTGCTTGCCCATATTGAACGAATAGCGCAGCGCCATGCCGAACGAGGCGATCATGGCGATCGGATTGGCGACGCCCTTGCCGGCGATGTCGGGGGCCGAGCCGTGCACCGGCTCATACAGCGCCTTGCGCTTCTTGGTCTTCGGGTCGATGTCGCCGAGCGACGCCGAGCCCAGCATACCGAGCGAGCCAGTCAGCATCGCGGCGACGTCGGACAGCATGTCGCCGAACAAGTTGTCAGTGACCACGACGTCGAACTGCTTGGGATTACGCACCAGCATCATGCCGCCGGCGTCGGCGAGGATGTGCTCGAGCTGCACGTCCTTGAACTCACGCTGATGCAGCGCCGTCATGGTCTCGTTCCAGAGCACGCCCGTCTTCATGACGTTGCGCTTCTCCATCGAGGTGACCTTGTTGCGTCGCTTGCGCGCCAGCTCGAAGGCGACACGGCCGATGCGCTCGATCTCGTAGGTGTCGTAGACCTGGGTGTCGACCGCGCGCTTCTGGCCGTTGCCGAGATCGGTGATGGTCTTGGGCTCGCCGAAATAGACGCCGCCGGTCAGCTCGCGCAGGATCATCACGTCAAGGCCTTCGACCAGCTCGCGCTTGAGCGAGGAGGCATCGGCGAGCGCCGGATAGGTCACGGCGGGCCGCAGATTTGCGTAGAGCGCCAAATCCTTGCGCAGGCGAAGGAGACCGGCTTCGGGCCGCACCTCATAGGGCACCTTGTCCCATTTCGGTCCGCCAACCGAACCGAAGATCACGGCGTCGGCCGCATGTGCCTTCGCCATCGTCTCCTCGGTGATCGCGACTTTATGGGCGTCGTAGGCGCAGCCGCCGCACAGCCCCTCCTCGGTCTCGAACGTGCCCATGCCGTGGCTGTTCATCCAGGCGATGAGCTTTTTCACCTCGGCCATCACCTCGGGGCCGATGCCGTCGCCGGGCAGCAAAAGGAGCTTGTGGGTCGCCATACGGTGCCTCGTTTCTTCACGCAAAACCGCGCGGATTGCTAAAGGGCGGCTGGCGGCTTGGCAAGGCGTTAAGCCCGTGCCCCGGACGAATCCGCAACGGCCCGCACATCGCGGCAAGTCGCGGCCGAACAATCCTGATCATCACGCTCGAATTTCGGCGTCGCCGCCCGCATGACAGCGCGGGACGAAAAGAGGGGCGTTCGCGCCCGGAGGCGACAGCACCATGCGTATTCTCATCATCAATCCGCCGCACCCTGCGATCGGCAGCCGCATCCCGAAAGAGCAGCTTCCGCCGCTGGGCTTGCTCAGCATCGGCGGGCCGCTGAACGACGAAGGCCACGAGGTGAAGCTGCTCGACGCCGAGTTCGGCCCGATGCCATTCGACGAAATCGTGCGGCAGGCCGTCGAATATGCGCCGCGTGCCGTGCTGCTCGGCCATTCCGGCTCGACCTCCGGCCATCCGATCGTGGCCGAGTTGACGCGCCTCCTGCGCGCCGCGTTGCCCGACATCTGGATCGTCTATGGCGGCGTGTTTCCGACCTACCACTGGCGCGAAGTCTTGATGCAGGAGCCGCAGATCGACGTCATCGTGCGCGGCGAAGGCGAGCAGACCGCGCCACGGCTGATCTGGGCGCTGGAAACCGGCCGCCCACTGCTCGAAGTCCGCGGCATCGCGTTCCGAGGCAACGGCGTGGTCGTCGGCACGCAGCAGGCGCCCGTCATCCAGGACCTCGATTCCTTTCGGATCGGATGGGAGCTGATCGACCATTCGCGCTACAGCTATTGGGGCAACAAGCGCGCGGTGGTGATCCAGTTCTCGCGCGGCTGTCCGCACCTCTGCAACTATTGCGGCCAGCGCGGCTTCTGGACCCGGTGGCGTCACCGCGACCCGAAGAAGCTCGCCGCCGAGATCGCGTGGCTGCATCGCGAGCACGGCGTCGAGGTGATCAACTTCGCCGACGAGAACCCGACCGCCTCGCGCAAGGCCTGGATGGCGTTTCTCGAAGCGCTGATTGCCGAGAACGTCGAGCTGACCTTGGTCGGCTCGACCCGCGCCGACGACATCGTGCGCGATGCCGACATCCTGCATCTCTACAAGAAGGCCGGCGTCGAGCGCTTCCTGATGGGCATGGAGAACACCGACAAGGCCACGCTCGACCTGATCCGCAAGGGCGGCAGCACGACGAAAGACCGCGAGGCCATCCGGCTGCTGCGCCAGCACGACATGCTGTCGATGGCGACCTGGGTGGTGGGCTTCGAGGAGGAAACCGACCGCGACCTGTGGCGCGGGCTGAGGCAGCTTCTGTCCTACGACCCGGACCAGATCCAGACGCTTTACGTCACGCCGCACCGCTGGACGCCGTTCTTCCGCATCGCCAAAGACCGCCGCGTGATCCAGACCGACCAGAGCCGCTGGGATTACAAGCACCAGGTGCTGGCGACGCGACACATGGCGCCGTGGCGGCTGACCCTCTGGGTGAAGTGCATCGAGGCCATCGTGCAGCTGCGGCCGAAGGCGCTGCTCCGCCTGTTTCACCACGACCACAAAATCCGCCACGCGCAACGCTGGTACACGCGCATGGGCCGCCGGGTCTGGCCGCACGAGGTGTTGGGATTCCTATTCCGCGACCGCCGCATCACCAACGGGCCGACGCTGGCGCAATTCTGGGGCGCACCGCAGGACGCCGAGGAAGAGGCGATGGCGTCGAAGCAGAAGGAGCGCTCCATTGCGTCGCTCAACGCGGAGAAGGCGCCTGCAGCGGCACAACAGGCGGCCTAGCTCGGCCGAAACACCGCAAACGGCTCGTCGATGGTGCGCTGGATGTACTTCCGATACGCCACGTAGCAGGCGTCTTTCGCCGTGATGCGGCCGAACGCCGGCTCCTTGAGGGTACGCATCGGAATGAGCGCGATCGGGGCCGCAATCGGCGTAAGCAGCGAGCCGCGGCCCGCGAGCAGCGTGGTGAGGATGCCGTGCATCTCGCCCGCAATCGTCGGCCGCGCCACGATGATCAGCCGGTACTGCCCATGCCGGTTGGTGACCAGATAGATGTGGCCGGACTGGTTCGGGATGGACACTTCGCCGAATTGCGTGAACGCCGCATCGAGCCGCTCGGTTTCGCGGAACGCCAGGCATGACGCCGTGCCGTCCCAGGCGATTTCGGTGCAATAGGCGTAGATCGCATCGGCTTCGCCGAACGACGGCCGCAGGGTCAGGTAGTTGCCCTCGAGCCAGGTCACGGCGCGGCGCGAATAGGAGCCAAGCCCGTCCGGCGCGACATCGCCGTTCGCGGGAGCCACGCTCGCCATCTCGCCGTTGCTCTTGCGCAGCGACAGACCGAGCGCCTCTTCGAGCCGCACCGTGGTGGCGAGCGTAAACGGCCGCCGCCCGCCCAGCGCTTTCTCCAAGGTCGAGATGCTGATCTTGGCCAGCTCAGCCAGTTGCTGGCGCGAGATGCGCCGCCGCGCCAGCTCTTCGCGGACGATCGCCGCGACCTGCCGGCTTTGCTCGGCCGAGAGCTGTTTCTCGGTTTCGTTCATCAGGTCGTCCCCCTCGCCCAGGTCAAACCGGACCAAGCCTCACATTTCCGCACCGGCGCTCCGCAACGCGGCGGGCGGCGGCCGAACAATGCCGATCATCACGCTCGCGGATTCGCACGGCGGCAAGCACAACGGCACCGGCCAAACGGGCCACATTGGGAGCGATGGACATGAATGTCAGCGTTGAAATCGAAACACCCAGCCGACTCACAACACGCACCAGGGCCGTCTCCCTCGATCGGGCGGCGCTGCATGCCCTGCAATGCCTGATTGCGATTGTGGCTGCAATTGCGGCTTTTTTTGCGAATGGCCAGGCATACGCCAACCCGCAGGCCGACCAAGCCCCGGCTTATGTCAAACCCTCGCAAGCCCGCGCCGGCTCGCTGCTCCTGCGAGCGGACGGCGACCGCTACGTCGATGCGCCACGGCTCGGCACCGATATCGACCTGACCGTGAGCGGGCCGACGCTGCGCGCCCGCATCACCCAGGCATTCCACAACCCGACCGACAAATGGGTTGAGGCCATCTATGTCTATCCGCTGCCGCACGGCGGCGCGGTCGACACGCTCAAAATGGTGATCGGCGACCGCATCGTGGTCGGCGACGTCAAGGAGCGCCAACAGGCGCGCGTGCTCTACGACCAGGCTAAGCAGACCGGACAGAAGGCCGCGCTCATCGAGCAGGAGCGGCCGAACATCTTCACCAACTCGGTCGCCAACATCGGTCCGGGCGAAACCGTTCTGGTGCAGATCGAATATCAGGAGCCGGTGCTGCAGAGCGGCGACACGTTCTCACTGCGCATCCCGCTGGTCGTCGGCCCGCGTTATAACCCGGCGCCCGTGGTGCAGATGGTTGAGCTGCGCCCCGACAACACCGGCTGGGGTGTCGTGACCAACGACCCGGTCCCCGACCGCGACCGCATCACGCCGCCGGTGCTCGATCCGGCTCAGAACGCGCCGGTCAATCCGACCACCATCTCGGTGAAGCTGCAGGCTGGCTTTCCGCTCGGCGAGATCAAGAGCCATCACCATCAGGTGCGGATCGACAGCGACGGCGACAACATTCGCATCATTAAGCTCGCCGCGGGCCCGGTGCCGGCGGATCGCGACTTCGAGCTGACCTGGAAGCCTGTTTCGACCAAGGCACCATCGGTCGGACTGTTCCGCGAGCAAGTCGCCGGCACCGATTATCTGCTGGCCTTCGTGACGCCGCCCGCCATCGAGCAGGCCGAGCAGAAGCCGCTGCCGCGTGAGGTGATCTTTGTCATCGACAACTCCGGCTCGATGGGCGGCACGTCGATCCTGCAGGCCAAGGCGAGCCTGATCTACGCGCTCGGCCGGCTCAAATCCGGCGACCGCTTCAACGTCATCCGTTTCGACCACACCATGGATGTGCTGTTCCCGGACAGCGTGCCGGCCGACAGCGAGCGCGTCGCGCAGGCCAAGGCATTCGTCGATGCGCTGAAGGCGAGCGGCGGCACCGAGATGATCCCGCCGATGCGCGCAGCGCTGACCGACCCGCGCAGCAATGACGCCGATTCGGTGCGTCAGGTGATCTTCCTAACCGATGGCCTGATCGGCAACGAGGCCCAGCTGTTCGACACCATCACGTCGATGCGCGGCCGCTCGCGGGTGTTCATGATCGGCATCGGCTCCGCACCCAACAACTTCCTGATGACGCGCGCGGCCGAGCTCGGGCGCGGCACCTACACCAACATCGCCTCGGTCGAGCAAGTCGAGGAGCGCATGCGTGGCCTGTTCGCGAAGCTCGAAAGCCCGGTCGTCACTGGACTGACGGCGACGTTCTCCGACGCCAAAGCCGATATGACACCTGCGGCGCTGCCCGACATCTATCTCGGCGAGCCGCTGGTGCTCGCCGCCAAACTCGACAAGCTCGCCGGCAGCCTCAAGATCGAAGGCCGTATCGGCGATCGCCCCTGGATCGTCACGCTGCCGGTCGCGAACGCTGCCGAAGGCAAGGGCCTGTCCAAGCTCTGGGCGCGACGCAAGATCGCCGACGCCGAGATCGCCCGCACCATGCGGCAGGCGCCGCCCGAGGACACCGACAAGAGCATTCTCGCGCTTGGCCTCGAGCATCAGCTCGTGACCCGGCTGACCAGCCTCGTCGCCATCGATAAGACGCCGAGCCGTCCGGAGGGCGCGAGCCTCACGTCCACCGAACTGCCGCTCAACCTGCCGGCCGGCATGGAGTTCGAGAAGGTGTTCGGCCCGCAGCGCGCCGCTCCGCGGCCGGATCGCGACGCATCGCAGGTGCGGCAGCAGTACGCGCAAGCTGTCACCGGCATCCCGGCGCCGGCAATGCAGAAGCGCGGCGCGCCGCAGCAAGTCGCGATGGCGGTGCAATCGTCCAATGTGCCGCTGCCCCGGACCGCGACCGACGCCGAGCTGAAGCTCCTCGCCGGCGCACTCATGCTGATGCTGGCGCTCGGGCTGATGGCCTGGCGGCGCATCCTGCTGGCGCTGACCTTCCTGCGCTTCCTGGTTGGGCGGCGCTGGGCGCTGAGCGTGTAACGCAAAACAGGAGGGATTAGTCCCCTCGTCCCACCTCCCTCCTGATGCGCGCGCGGCCAGCCCCCGATGGCCGCGCGCGCAACCTCTTTCAGAGTGAAGGCCATGATCCGCCTTGTCTTTATCGTGCTGCTCGCCGCCGCCGGCCTGACGCTCACGGGCCAGGGCGCCTACATCCACGCCAAGGCGCTGCTCGCGCAGGTGCTGCTCGACCGCGCCTTCACCGAGACGCTGAAGACCGGCCGCGATGTGAAGCCCTGGCCGTCGGCCGACACCTGGCCGGTGGCGCGCATCGACATCCCGCGCCTCGGCGCGCACGCGATCGTGCTCGCCGGCAGCACCGGACAGGCGCTGGCCTTCGGGCCCGGCCATGTCGAGAACACGCCGGACGCCGGCGAGCCCGGCATCGCCGTCTATTCGGCGCACCGCGACACGCATTTTCGCTTTCTCAAGGACGTCGAGATCGGCGATGAGATCACGGTGACCCGCCGCGACGGCAAGGCGTTCCGCTATCGAGTCACGCACACTTCAGTGGTGCGCTTCGACGAAAGCGGCATCGATCCGTTGTCCAAGGGACGCGGCATCATCCTGTCGACCTGCTGGCCGCTCGATGCGATTACGCCGGGGCCGCTGCGATATTTGGTGCACGCGAGCATTCTGGAATAGCGGGCGTGGCGCTGCTGCAGGCGGACTAAAGTCCGCTGAACCAGTTGTAGCCCTGGTCCTCCCAATAGCCGCCGAGGTTCTTGTCGGTGACGTGGATGCCTATCACGTGCTTGGGGTTCTTGAAGCCGAGCTTGGTCGGGATGCGGCACTTCATCGGGAAGCCGTACTTGCGCGGCAAAATTTCATCGGCGAATTTGAAGGTGAGCTGCGTCTGCGGATGCAGCGCGGTCGGCATATCGATGGTGTTGGAATATCCCTCGGCGCACTGGAACCAGACGTATTTGGCGCGCGTGTCAGCGCCAAGCCGCCGCAAGAATTCGGAGAGACGCACGCCGGTCCATTGGCCGATCGCGCTCCAGCCCTCGACGCAGACGTGACGGGTGATCTGCGTCTCCTGGGGCAGCGCATAGAGCCGATCCAGCATCCACGGCTCCTTATTATCGATCATGCCGCCGACCTCAAGCTTAAAGCCCTCGGCCGCTACCTCAGGCGCTTCATCCTCCTGGTAATATGCGTTGAACGGAAACGGCTTGGTGATCGCGCTGGCAGGATAAGTCGGCGCGAGCTTGTTCGGATCGAACAGCCAGGCCTGCGCCGCGTCATTGAAGCGCGACACCCGCCGCAGCACACGCTCGGCCGAGTCCCCATCGACGATGTCGCAGCCGGTGAAGAAGGTCAGCGCGCCGAGACTCGTGGCGCCGCGCAAGAACAGCCGACGGGTCGGATTGGGTAAGAGCTTTGCCGCGTCCTTGATCAGGAGCTTCGGATCGACGCCGGGAATGATTTTGCGGATGCGCGGCATGACCTGCTCCTATCGGCCGGTCACGATGGCGCGCAGGCTTTTGGGGACGAGGACGGCAAGCAGTATGTGGATCACAAGGAAGCCGACAATCGTCGCCATGGCAAAGAAATGCACATAGCGCGCGGCGTCATAGCCGCCGAACAACGCGGTGAGTTCCTGCATCTGCACCGGCTTCCAGATCGCCAGGCCCGACAGCACGATCACGATCCCGGCCAGGATCACGCCGAGATAAAGCAGGCGCTGCACCGCGTTGTAAACAGACAGGTCGGCGTGCGAGAGCCGGAACGTCAGCGCGTCGCGGACCGTTGCCACCACCTCGCGGGGCCGAATCGGAAACAGCATGCGGCGAAAGCGGCCGGTGACGAGGCCGAGCACGACATAGACGATGCCGTTGATCGCCAGCACCCACATGGCGGCGAAGTGCCACAGCAGGGCGCCGGCGAGCCAGCCGCCGAGCGTGATCGACTTCGGAAACACGAAGGCAAACAGCGGCGAGGCGTTATAGATCTCCCAGCCGGAGCCAATCATCACGATCATCGCAAGCACGTTGATCCAATGCGTGATGCGCACCCACAGCGGGTGGATGACTGCCTGCGCGACAGGCGGCGTCTGACTATTCTCTGCCGTTGCGGTGGTCATGGTCATTCCGTTATTAGCAGGTTCGGCCGCCGGACCGGATCAGTTTCCCGTGACCGCGTTCCCGCCTAGGGCGCCGCAGAGACCTTCATGATCAACGCCGGGCCGCGCAATTTCTTCGAGGACTTCCGCCTCGGCCAGACCATTCGCCACGCCACGCCGCGCACGATCACCAGCGGTGAAGTGGCGCTCTACACTGGACTGTTTGGCGCGCGCTTTGCGGTGCAGTCTTCGGCCGCTTTCGCCAAGGCAATCGGCTATCCGGATATGCCGGTCGACGATTGGCTGGTGTTTCACATGGTGTTCGGCAAGACAGTGCCGGACATTTCGCTCAACGCCGTCGCCAATCTTGGCTACGCCGGGGGACAATTCCTCGCCCCGGTGTTCGCCGGCGACACGCTCTCGGCGCAATCCGACGTGATCGGATTGAAGGAAAACTCCAGCCGCAAAACCGGCATCGTCTATGTGCGCACGCGGGGCTGCAATCAGAACGGCACCACCGTGCTGGAATACGTGCGCTGGGTCATGGTGCGAAAACGCGATGAGGCGGCACCCGCTCCCGGCGATCACGTGCCGCGGCTGCCAACCGCGGTCGATCCGAAACTTTTGGGCACCGCCTGTCCGCCGATCGACCCCGGCAAATACGACTTCGACCTCGCGGGCAGCGCGGCGCGTTTCGGCGATTATCAGGTTGGCGACAAGATCGACCACGCCGATGGCATCACGGTCGAGGAGGCCGAACATCAGATTGCAACGCGGCTCTACCAGAACACCGCACGCATCCACTTCGATCAGTTCTCGGCGGCGCAGGGCCGCTTCGGCCGCCGGCTGATTTATGGCGGACACGCGATCTCGCTCGCCCGCGCGCTGTCGTTTAACGGCCTCGCCAACGCGTTTCACATCTCCGCCATCAACGGCGGCCGACATGTCGCGCCGCTGTTCGCGGGCGGCACCGTGTTTGCGTGGTCGGAGGTTTTGGCGAAGTCCGAGCTGCCGGGACGCAACGACGTTGGCGCATTGCGGCTGCGCACGGTCGCTACCAGGGACCAACCGTGCGCAGCGTTTCCGCTCAAGTCAGGCGAGGAATACGACCCAGCCGTGATCCTCGATCTCGACTATTGGGCGCTCATCCCGCGGTAGGGACTACTTCTCCTGAACGACGCCGCAAGCGATGCGGTCGCCGGCATTGCCGGCCGGGTCGCTGCGATAGTCGTCGGCCTTGGCGTGAATGACGAGTGCCGAGCCGTCGGCGTCGAACACCGAGTTTGGCTTGCCCTTCTCGAGCGTGATCGCCGTATTGAGGACTTCCACCATCAGGTCGCCGCTCTGCGGGACGTGAAGGTTCGGCATGTCGCCGGCGTGACCCGGCCCGGCCACGATGCCGTGCTTATGACTACCGGGATTGAAATGGCCACCAGCCGAGTCGAACGGGGCTTCGCATTTTCCGACCGCGTGGATGTGGAACGCGTGCTCGCCGGGCGCCAATCCCTTCACGGACACCCGGAGCAACACACCGCCAGGGGTCTGGGTCAGGTCGACATCGCCAATGGCTTTTCCACTTCGGTCCTTGAGCTGGGCGGTCGCCAAGTCGGCCGCGGCTGCCGGCATGCAATAGGCAGCAACAAGAAGCGCGGCGGCGCCGGCCGTCTGTAAGTGTTTCAGAGCAAACATGGTCAAATCTCCTGGTTAAATCTGGCGGACGCCCCGCTTGGGAAACCGCAACAGCGGCCAGCTATTCCGGCCCCCTGGCTCGATTAAGTCAATTCACGCAGCACGCATGTGTTCCACCAACTGCCGGGCGTAGGGCGGCAGCGCCTCGACATCGCGGACGCAGATCGTCAGGTCGCGGACCGCCCAGGGGTCGGTCAGCTCCACGGCCTTGATCGCCATGGTCTTGGCGGCCCATCGGACGG
This sequence comes from Rhodoplanes serenus, assembly GCA_945893145.1. GTDB lineage: Bacteria > Pseudomonadota > Alphaproteobacteria > Rhizobiales > Xanthobacteraceae > Z2-YC6860. The sequence goes on from CAMDDZ010000039.1 coordinate 33,648, forward strand.
TGGTCTCCGGCACGATGCCGACGGCCACGTTGCGCTCGACCAGCCGGCAGACCGCGTCGAAGCTTCGCAATTGCACGCGCAGGCGCAACGGCCGTCCGACCCGGCTCGCCTTGTCGGCCAGGAAGCGCTGGATCGCGCTCGCCCGGTCGAGGCCCACGAAGTCGTGTTCCAGCACCTCGGCAAAACCGATCTTGGAGCGGCGGGCGAGCGGATGGTCGCGCGCCACCACCAGCACGAAACGGTCGGTGCGGAATGGGTAGGTGGTGAGCCGGCTGGCATCGACCGTCCCGGCCACCACGCCGATATCGCCAACGCCTTCCGCGATCAGCCCGACGATCTCATCGGACAACCGCTCCTCCAGATCGACGCTGACGTTTGGATGGGCAGCCAGAAATGAGCTCAACGTCTCGGGCAGAAACTCGGTGAGGGCATTGGTGTTGGACAGCACCCGGACCTGGCCCGCGAGGCCGCCCGCATAGGCGCCAAGGTCCTCCCGCAGCTTTTCCGCCTGCGCCAGCATGATGCGGGCGTGCTGCAGCAAGGTACGCCCGGCCTGCGTCAGCGCGACGCCATGCCGCCCGCGCACCAACAGGGAAGCGCCCAACGTCTCTTCCATGTTGCGAATGCGGGTTGACGCCGCGGCCAACGCCAAATGACCGCGCTCTGCGCCGCGCGTAATGCTGCCTGCCTCCACCACATGGCGGAAAAGGCTCAGATCTGTGAGGTCGAAGCGCATCGCGATCCTTCGCCATTAACGAAGGGATGCTATCCGAAATACGGATTGTAGCGTCCTTTATGCAGGATAATACTTCGCAGCCTACGAAGCAAATAGCGGAATCTGGGGTAGTGTTTCGCATTGTCGGCGGGCCGGAGAAGATTCGGCGCGCGCGGCTGCCGCGTTGCGGTGCAACCAACCATCGGCTACCAAACTCGTAACGCAGAGCGGAATGGCAGCCGCCGAAGAGTAGTCATCATGGCCGAGATAAAATCAGCTCCACTCAAGGAGCGCCCGCTCTCCCCGCACCTGCAAATCTACAAGCCGATGCTGACGATGATCATGTCCATCGTCCATCGCATCACGGGCGGCGCGCTCTATTTCGGCATCCTCCTACTGGTCTGGTGGCTGCTCGCCGCCGCCGCTGGACCGAATGCCTACGCGACCGTGCAGTGGTTCATGGAAACGGTGATCGGCCGGCTGATCCTGTTCGGCTACACCTGGGCGCTCATTCACCACGCCCTCGGCGGCATCCGCCATCTGATCTGGGATCTCGGCTACGGCTTCGAAGCGAACGAGCGTGAATGGCTGACGATCGCCACACTGGTCGGCTCGATCGGCCTCACCATTGTGCTCTGGCTGGTCGGCTATCTAGTCATGGGTGGCATGCGATGACCGAGCGAGGCCCCAAATCAATCGTCACGCCGCTGCGCCGCGTTCGCCATCTCGGTGCGGCGCACAGCGGCACGCGGCATTTCTGGCATCAGCGCCTGACCTCGGTCGCGAACATTCCGCTGACCATTCTTTTGGTTCTGATCGTAGTCGGGCTGCTCGGGCGCAATCACGCAGCAGTGGTGCAGATCCTGGGTTCGACCCCGGTCGCGATCGTCATGCTGCTGTTCATCATCACCAGCGTCTATCACATGTGGCTCGGGATGCAGGTCATCATCGAGGATTACGTCCATGACGAGATGCTCAAGGTCGTTGCCCTGATGGGCAACACGTTCTTCTCGTTCGCCACTGGGCTCGCGGCCGTGTTCGCGATTCTCAAACTCTCATTCGGACTGTAAGATTTTGGACTGTAAGCAATGGCGGTAAACGGCAATCAGAACGGCGGCGGTCCCAAGGTCAACGGCCGCGCCTATCCGATCGAGGACCACAGCTACGACGTGGTGGTGATCGGCGCCGGCGGCTCCGGCCTGCGCGCCGTGGTCGGCTGCTCCGAAGCCGGATTGAAGACCGCCTGCATCACCAAAGTGTTTCCGACGCGCTCGCACACGGTTGCGGCGCAAGGCGGCATCGCGGCGTCGCTCGGCAACATGGGCGAGGACGATTGGCGCTGGCACATGTACGACACCGTCAAGGGCGCCGACTGGCTCGGCGACCAGGACGCCATCGAATACATGGTGCGCGAGGCGCCGGCGGCGGTCTACGAGCTCGAGCACTGGGGCATGCCGTTCTCGCGCCGCGAGGAAGACGGCAAGATTTATCAGCGCCCGTTCGGCGGCATGACCACGCATTTCGGCAAGGGCACCGCGCAACGCACCTGCGCGGCCGCCGACCGCACCGGCCACGCCATGCTGCACACCATGTATGGCCAAGCGCTGCGGCATTCGGCTGAATTTTTTGTCGAATATTTCGCCATCGACCTGATCATGGACGAGGGCCGCTGCCGCGGCGTGATCGCACTAAACCTCGATGACGGCTCGATTCATCGCTTCCGCGCGCAGACAACAATCCTGGCGACCGGCGGCTATGGCCGTGCCTATCTTTCGTGCACTGGCGCACATACCCAGACGGGCGACGGTTGCGCTATGGTGCTGCGTGCCGGACTACCACTTCAGGATATGGAATTCGTCCAATTCCACCCGACCGGCATCTACGGCGCCGGCTGCCTGATCACCGAAGGCGCGCGCGGCGAAGGCGCTTACCTCGTGAACTCCGAAGGCGAGCGCTTCATGGAGCGCTACGCGCCGTCCGCCAAGGACCTCGCCTCGCGCGATGTGGTTTCGCGCTCGATGACAGTCGAAATTCGCGAGGGCCGCGGCGTTGGCAAGCAGAAAGATCACATCTTCCTGCACCTCGACCATCTCGATCCGGCGATCCTGCACGAACGCCTGCCCGGGATCACCGAGAGCGCGCGCATCTTTGCCGGTGTCGATATCACGCGCGAACCGGTGCCGGTGCTGCCGACCGTGCACTACAACATGGGCGGCGTCGCCACCAACTGGAAGGGCGAGGCCTTGACCAAGAAGGGCGGCGATCCGGACACGGTGGTGCCCGGCTTGATGGCGCTGGGCGAGGCCGGCTGCGTGTCGGTGCACGGCGCCAATCGGCTTGGCTCGAATTCGCTGATCGACCTCGTGGTGTTCGGCCGCGCCGCAGCGCTGCATCTCGCCAATACGCTGACGCCGAACGACAAGCAGCCCGAGCTGCCGAAGGATTCCGCCGATCTCGCGCTATCGCGCCTCGACAAGCTGCGCAACGCCAATGGCGCGACGCCAACCGCCGAGCTGCGCGCGCGCATGCAGAAGGTGATGCAGAACAATTGCGCGGTGTTCCGCACCGGCGAAGTCCTGCAGGAAGGCCACAAGCTGATCCACGAGGCCTACAGCGCCGCCAGCGACGTGCGCGTCACCGACCGCTCGCTGATCTGGAATTCCGATCTGATCGAAACGCTCGAGTTCGACAATCTGATCGCGCAAGCCGTGGTGACGATGGATGCGGCGCTCAATCGCACCGAAAGCCGCGGCGCGCACGCGCGCGAGGACTATCCCGACCGCGACGACAAGAACTGGATGAAGCACACGCTGACTTGGATGGACGACAAGGGCAATGTGAAGATCGACTATCGTCCGGTCCACACCTACACGCTGACGAACGACGTCGCCTACATCGAACCCAAAGCGCGGGTCTACTAGGGCATGATCCGCAAAAGTGGGAACCGGTTTTCCGAAAGATCATGCCCCACTTAAAAAGCACAACCGATCGGAGGTTTGGTCTGGATTATGCATGGTGGGGATGTCGCGTTGACATCCGATCCCACAGCAACCCGAGGCCATCCATGATCGACACTGTCATGATTATCAATCTCGTCTTCGGCACCATCGCAGTTCTGTACGGCCTGATCAGCCGAAACTTCGGCACCGCCGTTGTGGTCGGCGTGTTCGTTGGCATGATTCATGGCGGCCTGATCGCGCTGGCGGTTTTGCAGTCGGGTACCGCCCTCAGCGAACTGCCGTTTCTGAAGGATGCAGCCGACGTCCTGGTGCAAACGCCCACGCTGCCGTACGTCAAGGACGCCATCGATTTCGTCGCCCAGTCGGGCTATGTGGTGCTGCCGCCGGCGCGGCTGACTGCCTACTTGTTCGCCGGGGCGCTGGCGCTCATGCTGACGGCGATCGTGTTCTACTTGGTGAAATGGGTGCTTGCCGGGCTCGCCTCGGCAGTCACCCCAAAGAAAGCCTGATTGATCCATGGTTGAGCTGACACTCCCCAAGAACTCCAAGATCACAGAAGGCAAGACCTGGAAGCGGCCGACCGGCGCGCGCCACGTCACCGCCTTCCGCGTCTATCGCTGGAGCCCGGACGACGACGCCAACCCGCGCATGGATACCTATTTCGTCGATCGCGACGACTGCGCGCCGATGATCCTCGACGCGCTAATCTGGATCAAAAACAAGATCGATCCGACGTTGACGTTCCGCCGTTCTTGCCGCGAGGGCGTCTGCGGCTCCTGCGCCATGAACATCGACGGCACCAACACGCTCGCCTGCACCAAGGGCATGGACGAGATCAAAGGCACGATCAAAGTCTACCCGCTGCCGCACATGTCCGTGGTCAAGGACCTCGTGCCGGACATGACGAACTTCTACGCGCAGTACGCCTCGATCGAGCCGTGGCTGAAGACCAAGACGCCGACGCCGGAAAAAGAGTGGAAGCAGAGCCACGAGGACCGCCAAAAGATCGACGGTCATTACGAGTGCATCTTGTGCGCCTGCTGCACCACGTCGTGCCCGAGCTATTGGTGGAATTCGGACCGCTACCTCGGCCCCGCGGCGCTGTTGCAGGCCAACCGCTGGCTCAGCGATAGCCGCGATGAGGCGACCGGCGAACGGCTGGATAATCTCGAAGATCCGTTCCGGCTGTACCGCTGCCACACCATCATGAATTGCGCCAAGGCCTGCCCGAAGGGCCTCAATCCGGCGAAGTCGATCGCCGAGATCAAGAAACGGATGGTCGAGCGGCAGGTGTGACGGACCGGGTTGGAGCTATTCCAACCCGCCGAAGCGAAGCGGCCCTTCCCGCCGCCCGCGGCGTAGCTATTTTACAGCTATGAGCGACACCCTCACCCCCACCCGACACGCCATCACCCGCGTCCGCCACCAGCCGCGCCGCCGTCTCCTCACCGTGAAGCGCATCGAGCGGCTGACGCCGCAGATGGCGCGCATCACGCTCGGCGGAGATCTCGACGGGTTCCACAGCGCGGCCTACGACGACCATGTCAAAGTGTTCTTCCCGCTGCCTGGCCGCATCGCGCCGACGCTGCCGGAGCCCGGTCCGGACGGACAAATGCCGGAGGGCGTCGAACGCTCGCCGGGACGCGACTACACGCCCCGGCGCTATGGCCACAACGAGCTGATCATCGACTTCGCACTGCATGACGCCGGTCCGGCCACGAGCTGGGCCGCCCAAGCCGCACCCGGTCAGCAGCTTGCGGTCGGCGGGCCGCGCGGCTCGTTCGTGGTCCCGGACGATTTCGACTGGTACCTGTTCATCGGCGACGAAACCGCGCTACCGGCGATCGGCCGCCGCCTCGAGGAATTGCGCGCGGGCGTGCACGCCTTCGTGGTGGCCGCCGCCACTGGCCGGGAGGAGGAACAGAGCTTCACCAGCCGCGCCACCGTCGAAGTCACCTGGGTGCATCGGCCGCTGTCGCGCGCCGAGGACCCGGCACCGCTGCTCGACGCGGTCCGCGCGCTGACGCTGCCCAAGACTGGCGACGGTTATGCCTGGGCAGCCGGCGAGTCGCAGACCGCCAAGCTTCTGCGCCGCCATCTGCTGGACGAACGCGGCCTCGAGAAGGCGTTCGTCAAGGCGGCGGGTTATTGGAAGCGTGGCGCAGCCTCGATACACGAGACCCACAACGACTGACGCGGCCGGTGGCCAGGAGCCTTGCCATGATCGACCACATTGGCTTTTCGGTTTCGGACTTCGACCGCGCCAAGGCGTTCTACGGCAAGGCGCTGGCGCCGCTCGGTTACGCGCTGATCATGGAAGTGCCGGCTGAGAAAACCGAGCACGGCCATGCCGCCGCGGGCTTTGGCATCGGACAGAAACCGGATTTCTGGATCGCCGACGAGGGCAAGCTGCAGCGTCCGCTGCATGTCGCGTTCCTGGCCAAGGATCGCGCCAGCGTCGATGCGTTCTACCGTGCAGCGCTTGCGGCGGGCGGCCAGGACAACGGCAAGCCGGGCCTGCGCCCGCATTACCATCCCAACTACTACGGCGCGTTCGTGCTCGATCCGGACGGGCACAACATTGAAGCGGTCTGTCACGCGCCTGCGTGAGAACTCGAGTTTATGGCCGCCAGCCGGGCGGCGGACCGTGACGCTCGATGGCATCGACGATGTCGCGATGCTTGCGGTCCTCGCGAGCCATGTAGATCGCGATCACGGCATGCGCCGACGGCACGAGCCACAGCAGGGGAAACAGCAGCCCGAGCAGCAGGCACGGCACGATCATGGCAGCATTGAACACAGCCGACAGAATCTGGCCGTTGAGGAACAGTCCGAGCGGCGGGATGAAGACGGCGAGGATGTAGATCATGACAACCAGGCCTCCATGAACGCACCGGAGCGGGGCTTCGGCCGTTCGACGCCGAGCATATAGGAAGTCCCGCGCCGTTCGCCAAGAAACCGTGGCAAGAAACCGAGCCAAGAATCGGCACCAAGAACCAGGTGCCAGAAGCCACGCCGGAACCTCAACGGCACCAAGGCCGTTGATCGGCATGGCGCTCCAAAGCCTCACCGATCGGGTTTGGGATATCGTCGAGAAAATCGGCGTCGGCATGCTGACGACGCGCTTCGATGAAGGCCTCCGCGCGCGGCCCGTGGAAGCGCGGCCGGATCGCGAAGGCAACGCGATCTACATCGTCACCGACGTGCGCGGGCTGAAGGACGATGAAATCGCGGCCGCGCCCGAGGTTTGCTTCATTGTCGTCGATGCCAAGGACAACGCGTATCTCTCGATCACGGCGCGCGCCAGTGTCACGCGCGACACCGCCAAGGCTACCGAAATCTGGAAACGCACGGACGATGTCTGGTGGCCCGGTGGACCGAGCGATCCGAACGTGCGCGTGCTGCGGCTCGATCCGCAGCGCGCGGAGTTGTGGGACGGGCCGGCGAGCAGTGCGGTCGCGGTCTTCGAGTTCGCCAAGGCACGGCTCACCGGCCACAAGCCCAATCTCGGTGAGACCCGGAAGACAACGGTGGATATGAGTTAGCGTGCCGCCATTCCGTGCCGCGCTATTTGCAGTCCCCGCTCGGGCAAATCTTTTCCAACTCCGGGAACGGCTTGTAGGCAGCGGCGCCGCACTGCGCCTTGTTGGCGGGAATGAACTGGGTGATGTTGCCCTGAACAAAATAGACGATGCGCACCTCAGGCGCGCCGTACTGCGTGTCGTTCACGCGCGGGGTGAAACGGACGCACGACGCGTACCGGGTGACCCCGCCGACCGACGTCAATGCCGGTTCCGAGATCGACGCGTCGCGAATCTTGGTCGGGAACGCAATGAAGTTGGGCACGACATAGATGACCTCGGTCTTATAGTTCGCCGGAAACGCGTTCTCGTCGACCTTGGTTTCGTTTGAAGCGGTCATACAGCCGGACAATGCAACGACAAGCGCGGCGGCGAGCCAGCGCAGTCCGCTTTGCATGTCTTCGACCTTACGTATCATCGTGCCCGCATGATTGCGGCCGTTATTTATCGAGCTTCAACTTCTTCCGCCGCTGGCCGAGTGTGCGCAGCCGCAGCGCGTTGAGCTTGATGAAGCCTTCGGCGTCCTTCTGATCGTAGGCGCCCTTATCGTCCTCGAATGTGACCAGCGTCGACGAATACAGCGACGCGCGGCTTTCGCGGCCGGTCACCATGACGTTGCCCTTGTAGAGCTTGAGCCGCACCTCGCCCTCGACATACTCCTGGCTCTTGTCGATCAGGGCCTGCAGCATCTCGCGCTCCGGCGTGAACCAGAAGCCGTTGTAGATCAGCTCGGCGTAGCGCGGCATGATCTCGTCCTTGAGATGCGCAGCCCCGCGGTCGAGCGTGATCGACTCGATGCCGCGATGCGCGGCGAGCAGGATGGTGCCGCCCGGCGTCTCATACACACCACGCGACTTCATGCCGACGAAGCGGTTTTCGACCAGATCGAGGCGGCCAATGCCGTTGTCGTGGCCGAGTTCGTTGAGCCGCGTCAGGATTGCGGCGGGCGACATCGGCTTGCCGTCGAGGCTGACGGCGTCGCCCTTCTCGAAGCCGATGCGGACCTCGGTCGGCTTGTCGGGCGCCTCCATCGGCGAGATGGTGCGCTGGTACACGATCGAAGGCGCTTCCTTCGACGGGTCCTCCAGCACCTTGCCTTCCGAGGACGAGTGCAAAAGGTTGGCGTCCACCGAGAATGGCGCCTCGCCCTCCTTGTCCTTGGCGATCTGGATCTGGTGCTCGCGCGCGAACGCCAGCAACTCCTCGCGGCCCTTGAATGTCCATTCGCGCCACGGCGCGACGATCTTGATGCCGGGCTCGAGCGAGTAATAACTCAGCTCGAACCGCACCTGATCGTTGCCCTTGCCGGTCGCACCATGCGACACCGCGTCAGCGCCGACCTTGCGGGCAATCTCGATCTGCTTCTTGGCGATCAGCGGCCGCGCGATCGAAGTGCCCAGCAGGTACTGGCCCTCGTACAGCGCGTTGGCGCGGAACATCGGAAACACGTAGTCGCGGACGAACTCTTCGCGCACGTCCTCGATGAAGATGTTCTCCGGCTTGATGCCGGCTCGCAGCGCCTTCTCCCGCGCGGGCGCCAACTCGCCGCCCTGGCCAAGGTCAGCCGTGAACGTCACCACCTCGCAGCCGTAGGTGGTCTGCAGCCATTTCAGAATGATGGAGGTGTCGAGGCCGCCCGAGTAGGCCAGCACGACCCTTTTGATGTCCCCCTTCGGCATGAAGCCGCCGACTCCTCCGCATGGGCCTATTCGGCCGGAAAATTGCGGGGACTATAGGGGGAATGCGACCGGGCGCAAGCGCGCCGGCTGGTGGGGTCATCGTCGAAATAATGGAATCACGACAATGACCTAGGCCGCGCGTGAGCGCCTGACCGCGGCCCGCCGCCGCGCTGGCCGGTGCACGATTTTGCGCCCCGGCGCCCGGGCATGGCTCGGCGCCTCACCCACACCGGCGAGGGTCGCGACCGTCATAGCGCCGCGCAGCAGCGGCTTGAGCCCCAGCACGCGGCCCACCACGGCGCCGGCAAAGAAGATCAGGGCTGGCGCAACCCACTTGCTGCTGAACATGCGAATACTCCCTGCGACCGGATCACTCGCGGGGCAACGCCGATAGCCATGCTGCGGTTCCCGCCAGCGCCGCAAAGGGCTATTCTCGTCAGCCGCGCCGCGCGCCGAACAGACCCATGACGAAATCGTGCGGCGGCAGCGCGATCCGCTCGATCGCGCGCTCGACCTGTTCATCGGTCAGCCGCGTGCGCGGCCAGCGATAGATCAGGCCGTGCGCGGCCCAGATGACGAAGAACATAAACACGCCGGCGAAGATGACATCGCTGACGAAATGCGCACCGAAGCTGATGCGCAGCGCGCTCACCGCGACGCCGAATGTCAGCGCCGCGCCATAAGCGAGCGGCCGCAGCGCGGGCGGCGCGAGAGCGGCCGGGGCGATGGTCCAGAATGCGCCACTGCCCTCGCCCGCGACAAACGAACAGTTCTTCGCGCAGGCGCCGCGTGGATCCCACCAGGCGGTGAAACGCTCCTCGCCATTGAACTGCGGCACGTCGATCGGCCGCGAGCGCGGCCAATAGTCTTTCAGCAGCACATTGGTGACGAGGCCAGGACCGACCACGAGCGTCGCGATCAGAAACACAATCGCGCGGCCGGCGACGATCAGCTTGCGACGCGGCAGCGCGAGCTTGAGCGCCAACGCAATGAACGACGGCGCGATCAGGGCGCCGATCACCCACATGGCAGCGTCACGAAAAAATCCCGCGACCGGATTGAGGCGCAGATAAAAGTCCTTCTTCGCCGGATCGTAGAAAAACGCCGCTACTTTCAGATCGAGATCGGGATAGAGACCGAACAGCAATCCGCCAGCAAGGCCGATCGCGAGCGCGATGATCAACCCGGCTCGATTCATACGGGGGGCATGGATGTGGCGGGCGGCACGGGCTGCACAGGCGGTGGCGCGGATGGCTGCGCAGGCGGCGCAAACACGGGCTTCCAGAAGCCCGCGTTCCAGCCTGCGATCACCCAGTAGGCGAAGCCCGCGACAATGCCGGCCGCAACCACGGTCGCGGGATCGTCGAAGAATTCGTATTGCTTGCGCGTCTCATCGAACGTGGTCAGCCGGCCAACCCACATCGCCACGCCGCCGGCCAGCACATGAAACATCCAGGAGCGGATCGCGAACGCCTCCGAGATCACTATGCCGATCAGCCCCGGCAGCAGCATGACGACGGTGCCGACCGACCAGATCAGGAAGAACGCCGGGCCGACGAACAGCACCGTCAGCAAGAGATTGTCGCTAGCGTTGGGATCGGCCGAGATGATGGCCGCGAACCGGCTCCAGTGCGCGATGACCACCACCAGGAGCGCGGCGAACACGGCGACCGACGCCGCGAACGGCACGACCAGGAACCGCAGCAGGAAGCGAACCGCGATCATTTTGTTCTCAATCCGTCATTGCCATGGCACGCAGAGCCATGCGCTCGCGCGCCGAAAGCTTTTCGGTCGCGCTCTTGAGCTGGCCGCAGGCGGCGAGAATATCGCGCCCGCGCGGCGTGCGCACCGGCGAGGCGTAACCGGCGTTGAACACAATCTCGGAGAATTTCTCGATTTGATCCCAGTCCGAGCACTCATATTTCGAGCCGGGCCAGGGGTTGAACGGGATGAGATTGATCTTGGCGGGAATGCCCTTGAGCAGCCGCACCAGCGCTTTGGCGTCCTCGAGTGAATCGTTGACGCCCTTGAGCATCACGTATTCGAATGTGATGCGCTTGGCGTTCGACACGCCCGGATAATTGCGGCAGGCGTCGAGCAACACCTTGATCGGGTATTTGCGGTTGAGCGGCACAAGCTCGTTGCGCAATTCGTCGCGCACGGCATGCAGCGACACCGCGAGCATCGTGCCGATCTCCTCGCCGGCACGCGAAATGTTCGGCACCACGCCCGACGTAGACAGCGTGATGCGGCGCTTGGAGATGCTGAGCCCATCGCCATCGGCGACGACCAGCAAAGCATCGCGCACCGCCTCGAAATTGTAGAGCGGCTCGCCCATACCCATCATCACGATGTTGGAGATGAAGCGGTCGCCTTCGGTCGGCAGGCCTGGCCCAGTCACGCGCTCGGCGCCGAGAAAGTCGCCCAGCCGGTCGCGCGCCACCATGATCTGGCCGACGATCTCGCCTGGCGTGAGATTGCGCACCAGGCGCTGCGTGCCGGTGTGGCAGAACGTGCAGGTGAGCGTGCAGCCGACTTGGCTCGACAGACAAAGCGTGCCGCGGTCGGTCTCAGGGATGTAAACGCACTCGACCTCGTGCGGCCGCTCGCCGGCGACCTCTCCGGGCAGACGCAGAAGCCACTTGCGCGTGCCATCGACCGACACCTGTTCGGCCACGACCTCCGGCCGCGCCAACGTGTAATGCGTGTCGAGGATCGCGCGCACTTCCTTGGACACGCTCGACATCTGGTCGAAGTCTTTGGCGCCGCGCACGTAGAGCCAGTGCCAGATCTGCTGGACGCGCATTTTCTGCTGCGACGGCGCAATGCCGATCGCGCCCAGCGCCTGCGCGAGCGCGGCGCGCGAAAGCCCGACCAGCGAAGGCTTGGCCGGCGGCACATAGCGCTCGAGCGGCGTCTTCTCGAGCGCAATTGAGGATTCCAGCACAGTGGTCATGGATCATGTCGGCGTTGGGTCTGGCCCCACGCCAGGATACTCATTCGAAAGAGACTTCGTTACTGGCTACATTCCTGCGCAACACGATCGAGCGCCTGCGCGATGCCCTTGAGCGAGAACCGATCGGTGGTGTGGGTGCCTTTCGAGGTGGTGGCCTTGATTACCAGCTCGGGGCTCTTGCGCATGGATTCGATCATGCGCCCCTCGTCGCCGGGGTTCTTCACCCAGGCGCCATCCTTCTGCGTGTACATCGTGAAGTTCGTCCCGCCGATCGCAAGACCCGCATCCGCGCTCGGCTTGAACTCATAGCCGGTGACCAGGATCGAAACCTCGTCCCTCACCTTTTCGGACGGCCGGGTCGAGATGAACATATAGACCGCGTTGGCGGCAGTACGGCGGTTGGCGGGGCTGTCCTCCGATGACGTCGGCTTGGCGAGCGCGAAGCAGACCTGCCGGCCATTGGGCTTCGCAGCATAAGCGCCCCAGTCACCGAACTGGCCCAGCAGCGTCGCCTGCGCCGCCGGATTGGCTGCAGCAGCAGGAGCATCCTGCGCGACGGGCGGCTTCGGTTTTGGTTTCGGCTTGGCCGCCGGCTTCGGCGCAGGCGGCGGCTGGTCCTGCGCCATCAGCGGCGCCGGCATCATAAATGCGCCTGCGACCAGCAACGGAAGCAAGCACCGGAAAGGTCTGTTTTCGGTCATCGTGCCTCGCGGATGACGGCTACTCGTGGGCAGCTAAAACCCAGCACTTCAAATCACCCCTAATATAGCGAAGTAATGGGGAAAATCGGCAATGTGAAGGCCGAAAGGTCGCAGCCCCTCCGCAAACCGCGCGCCACCGCACGCCGGATTTCGGAGAGAATGCAGATGCCATCTGGATTATCGGACCATGAAAGCCGTTCTCTGCACCCATCTCGGCACCCCGGACGATCTTGAGATTGCCGACCTGCCGGACCCCGTGGCCGGGCCCGGCCAGGCCGTTGTCCGGGTGGCGGCGGTCGGGCTCAACTTTTTCGATACTCTGATCATCGCCGGGAAGTACCAGACCAAGCCGGCCTTTCCGTTCTCGCCGGGGGCCGAGTTCGCGGGAACCATCGAGAGCTTCGGGCCCGATGTGACCGGCGTGCGAATTGGCGACCGGGTGATGGGATATGCGCGCTACGGCACCGCGCGCGAGAAGTACATCGCCAAGGCCGCAAACCTCGTACGGCTTCCAGACAGCCTCGACTTCGATCGCGCCGCCGCGCTGTGCGTGACCTATGGCACATCCTATTACGCGCTGAAGGACCGCGCACACCTGCGCAACGGCGAGACGCTGGCGGTGCTGGGCGCGTCAGGCGGCGTAGGCCTCGCCGCGGTCGAGCTTGGCAAACTGATGGGCGCACGCGTCATCGCCTGCGTGTCGTCAGACGACAAGATCGAGTTCGTGCGCCAGCACGGCGCCGACGACGGCGTGAACTACGCGCGCGACGATTTACGCGAGGCGCTGAAACGGCTGGGCGGCGAGCATGGCATCGACGTGGTGTACGACCCGGTCGGTGGCGCCTATTCGGAGCCCGCGCTGCGCTCGCTCGCCTGGGAGGGTCGATTGCTCGTGGTCGGCTTCGCGGCCGGTGACATTCCGAAACTGCCGCTCAATCTCGTGCTGCTGAAGAGCTGCGACGTGCGCGGCGTGTTCTGGGGCACCTGGACCGAGCGCTTCCCGCAACAGCATCACGCCAACATGGCCGATCTGGTGCGCTGGGCGGCGGAGGGCAAGCTCTCCTGCCACGTCCATCGCGTCTATCCGCTGGCGGATGCGGCGCGGGCGCTCAATGACATCGCGGCGCGCAAGGTAATGGGCAAAGCGGTGCTGCGGCCGTAGAGCATGATCCCGAAAAGCGGGAACCGGTTTTCGGAAAAGATCATGCTCCAGCAAAAAACTATTGCGTCATCCGCGCCAGCGCGTCGTGCGCGGCGTCACGATGCTGCGGCTGGATGTGGTTCCACACGAGCTTGAGCGCACCGGCCAGCACGGCGGCATCGTCGGAGAGGCCGAGCACCGGCAGCATGTCGGGGATCACGTCGAGCGGCAGCACGAAATAGGCCAGCGCCCCGAGCAGCGCCGCACGCACGTGGTGTGGCGTGCTCCGGTCGAACGCGCAGTAATAGGCGGTCAGCAGATCCTCGGCGAACGGAATATGCGCTGCGAGCCGGCCGAGCTTGCGCCAGAAACCGCGGCGCACCGTGGCTTCATTGCGTTGCGCCTCGTCGCGCGCCATGCGCTCGTCACCGTTCCACGCCGCCGCCCGTCCAAATCGCATTGTCCCGCTCCCGTCAGCGATGGTGGAATAGATGGGCGGCAAATCTGGCAGGCGCAAGGCGCGTGTGGCGTGGTCAGCCCGCCAGCCGATCCATGGCGCCTGCGAGTTTCACGTCGAGCTCGGTCAGGCCACCGGCGTCATGGGTCGAGAGCGTCACCTCGACCGTCTTGTAGACATTGAACCATTCGGGATGGTGGTCCATCTTTTCGGCCACCAGCGCCGCACGGGTCATGAAACCGAAAGCCTGGTTAAAATCCTTGAATACGAACTTCTTGCTGATCGCGTCGCGACCGGCGGCCTCGTTCCAGCCACTCAGCGTCGCCAGCGCCTCCTTACGGGCCTGCCCGGTCAATTTCTGCGCCATTGTGCCAACCTCTTGTTTGTGGGACATGCCCTGCTTCGGGCCATGATAACGCCCCACGCGGCGGTTGCGTCCCACCGATCCATCGCTATATTGCGCCGCAATACCGCCGCGGGCTTCTGCCAGGAGCCCGCGGTCCGCATTTAGAGATCATATGAACCTTCGCAACGTCGCCATTATTGCCCACGTCGACCACGGCAAAACCACGCTGGTCGACCGCCTTTTGCAGCAGTCCGGCTCATTCCGGACGAATCAGCGCGTGCAGGAGCGCGCGATGGATTCCAACGACCTGGAGCGCGAGCGCGGCATCACCATCCTGGCCAAGGTGACCTCGATCCTCTGGCAGGACGTCCGCCTCAACATCGTTGATACCCCCGGCCACGCCGACTTTGGCGGCGAGGTCGAACGCATCCTGAACATGGTGGATGGCGTCATCGTGCTGGTGGATGCAGCCGAAGGGCCGCTACCGCAGACCAAGTTCGTGGTTTCCAAGGCACTCAAGATGGGCCTGAAGCCCATTGTCGCCATCAACAAGGTCGATCGCTCCGACGCGCGGCCGGTCGAGGTGGTCAACGAGGTGTTCGACCTGTTCGCGGCGCTCGACGCCACAGACGAGCAACTCGACTTCCCGATCCTCTATGGGTCGTCCAAGGAAGGCTGGATGGCGGAAAAGCTTGAAGGTCCGAAGGACCAGGGCATGAAGCCGCTGTTCGACCTGGTGGTGCGACACGTCAAGCCACCGACGGTCGAGGAAGGGCCGTTCCGCCTGCTGGGGACCATCCTCGAGGCCAATCCCTATCTCGGCCGCGTCGTCACCGGCCGCATCACCTCAGGCTCGATAAAGCCGAACCAGGCCGTGAAGGTGCTCGACCGTGACGGCAAACTGATCGAGCAAGGCCGCGTCACCAAGGTGCTGGCGTTCCGCGGACTGGAGCGCACTGCAGTCGATGAAGCCAGCGCCGGTGACATCGTGGCGCTGGCCGGCCTGCCGGAGGCAACGGTTTCGCACACGATCTGTGCTCCCGAGGTGACAGCCCCCATTCCGGCCCAGCCGATCGACCCGCCGACCCTGTCCATGACGTTCCGCATCAACGATTCGCCGCTCGCCGGCACCGAAGGCGACAAGGTGCAAAGCCGCG
>CAMDDZ010000040.1 GCA_945893145.1 Rhodoplanes serenus
ACGCCGAATGTCCTTCAGCACTTGTTCTGCGGGCGCTTTGCCCGGTCCGGGTTTCTGTTTCATCTTCGCTCCTTGCGGCTACGATGAACCAGAAATCCTCCCTTCGTGAAGTCCCTCAAATGGTCTCAGGGGTGCTGACGGCGAACACACAGATTGCTAGCAGCGTGGCGTCGCGCATGGCCGCGGCAACCTTGATCGCTTGCCCTTTACTTTCCTGTGCTTCTTTTACGTGCTCATGCGTACGATTTTGCGCCTCTTCTATCTGCTTACCCTTGAACGCCGCACCACCTCCTCCACTTCGAGGCGTCTGAGGCTTGGGAGGGAAGAGGTAATTCTTGTTTGCCGGGGAGCGCCAGAACTCTCCGTGCACCTCTGCACCCGGCGCTATCCCGTCGAAGTTGGGGAACGCCTGACCCTGCTTGTTCGTTCGATTGATCGACACGTCGGTAACTTCTTTGCCGCCGTCGATCTTTTCTCTCAACGTCGCGACCTTCCAATCTGCATTCTTGTTTTCAACCCACACTACTTCGTAGATCATAAATTTGTCGTCGCTCTATCCGCCGCACTCACGAGCACGGCGGGCAGAACGCGTGAGTTAGCCGACCACTTTTAATGCGACCCAAACACCGAACACGAACGGGTACGCTGCAATCGCTACAACGAGCAGCACGAGCAGCGTCGCGTCTAAGAACTTGCAGAACTTCGACCGCTTCCATCGCAGCTCTCGCATGATGCTGCGGCCGTGGTTGATTGTGAAATTTGGCATTGAAGAATTGGTTGGTGAGTAATGCTCGACCGACAGATTCGCTGTTGCTCCGGCTTTAGGCTCTTAGATCACTTAGGAGGGAGGGGCTAGAACTCCTCTTGCTCTACCTAAAAGCGCGGAGGAACAACGAACCTGCCCTACTGCAATTGTCTCATACACAAACATCTGTGCAACTTCGCTATCCACACCCCTACACTTGCCATGTGTAGCCGCGTGGTACGATAGGGCCATATGACACCAACACTTTTGGAAAAGGCCAAAGCAGCCGTAATCAAAAAACACCGCAGCCAGATCGTTAGCAGCGAGCTAGTCGAACTTGCTCTCGCCTGGGTACGCGACGAAGTTTCGATAACTTCAATTTCGACGGCGATGGGACACGCCAGGGTGTGCAACTCAGTTTACATTTTTCTTGCTCGCGCTCTGAAGGCGCATTTGCACAAGAAGGTATGAAGCGCGGTGACGACAGCTTGAAGCACCAGCTGTTCGTCTACTTGCGTGAACAACCTGGCACTTGGGTCAATGGTGGCGAGTTCGAGCGCATGGCGCTGGACGCCGGTTTCAAAGCCAGCAACGCCGATCGACGACTAAGAGAGTTGTGCGAGCAGTACCGCGATTTGCCGCATGGCGTAAAAGGGGAAGAGCGGCCGGGCCGGTTCGCCAGTTCAATGTGGTACTGCTACGTCCCGAGCGTTTATGAGCGGCATCATGCGCGGATGCAGGCGGCCTAAGCCGTCCGGCCGTCATCCAACATCATCATCTTCGCGCCCGTTGATCGGTCAACAATCTCGACGATGGCCTGCTTATTCTTTGTTTTGATCAGAAGCGCCGCGTTGTGCGCGTAGGTTTTCACGTCGCGAAACGTCCGATGGACGCTATTCACGAGAATGTCGAAACCTTCGTTGGCCTGCAGGACGCCGTTTTTCATTGCACCTCAACAACCGCCGTGCGTAGCGCTAGTCTCTTTCCGCGAACGATCGAACGTCTTGCTGACTTTTGCTCTTTCCCGCCCCCGTCGTGGATCGGCAACAACGCAGTCGCCGCTGCTGCGTCCGCCAACATCTTTCGCAATTCGTCCTTGTTCGAAGACCAAGGAACTTTCGCAGCCATCACGTTCTCCTACTGAGGTTGGCACATTGCCCGACCGGTTGACTTGAGACAACAAACCGCTTCACCGTTCGTTCCTCATGCTTCCAAACCTTCATACGGTGGCCCTGTGGGGCGGCCTGCTGGGAATCCGATGCCTGGCGTGCAGCCACCGGGCCACGATGGACGACGAGAAGTTGCCTATCCACTGAGCCGCCCGCTAGGCGGAGGCAGAGCCAGCTATGAAGTTTTCCGCAAAGTGTGTCCTGACCGCCAACGATAAATCCATCGAGAAATATTTGTGCCTCGCAAATTGTCTCGGAATGGAGGGTTCAGACTGGACGTATCACTGGGCGGACGGAGGGCGGGTCGTCTTCACATTCATTAGCGACGAGCTGAAGCAATCGTTCTATGCTTCCCACTTCTTGCTGCGAGATTGACTGGGGGGACACATGGGTCTGTTCACTGCACTTCATCGTAGGACATGGAAAAGCGCAGTCGTGAATGAGTTTCACAAACTGCACGGCTTAAATCTGAGAGTTATTGGAGAGAAGATTGGCCCCGGAACTCTCGATGATCTTCTCAACGTCCAATATGAGTATGCTTCTCATAGCCCCTCACTTGGAGCAGAGAACGTGACCCGTGTTCTGGACGAGAGTTTTGGCATCAATATCCACGCGTTAGCGATGGAGGCGCGGATTTTTGGTTCGGACCGATAAAATCCGGAGTCTTTTCGGAGTCTTTTTTCCCTACCCCTTTGATTTGTGTGAGGAAAAAAGTGCTTGTAAACGGTGCGTTCTACCGCGAGAAGCTCGGCTTCCGTCCAGGCTTGTTCTTCGGCGAGCCGCCGACCTTCTGCCTGATGAGCCGCGATGACGTCGCGCTCTATCTTGATCTCGCCCGCACGCCGCGCCCGGCGCCGCTCAATCAGTATTGGGCAGTCTATCTCTACGTCGACAACGTGGACGAGATGGCGGCCGAGCTGAAGGCGCGCGGCGTCGCGTTCGACCGCGAGACCGAGGATCAGCCCTACGGCTGCCGCGACTTCGACATCCGCGATCCCGATGGACATCTGATCGGCATTGGACAAGATGACAAGTCGGCCCAAGGCAAGCTGACGCTGCCGTACGCATAACCAAAATCGCGAGGCCGACCCATGTCGCTGAAAGGCAAGACGCTATTCATCACCGGCGCATCGCGCGGCATTGGGCTTGCGATTGCGCTCCGCTGCGCGCGCGACGGCGCCAATGTCGCCATCGCGGCCAAGACCGAGACGCCCAATCCCAAGCTCGAGGGCACCATCTACACTGCGGCCGAGCAGATCGAGAAAGCCGGCGGCCGGGCACTGCCGCTCGTCGTTGATGTGCGCGACGAGGCGGCGGTGAAATCGGCCATCGAAAAGACCGCCGCGACCTTCGGCGGCATCGACATCGTGGTGAACAATGCAAGCGCGGTGTCGCGCACGCCGGTCGCCGAAACCGACATGAAGCGCTTCGATCTGATGCATCAGATCAATGCACGCGGCACCTTCATGGTGTCGAAATACGCGATCCCGTATCTCGCCAAGGCCACGAACCCCCACATCCTGATGAACTCGCCGCCGCTCGACATGCGGGAGAAATGGTTCGCCGGCTCGACCGGCTATTCGATGGCGAAGTTCGGCATGAGCCTCGTCGTACTGGGCCTTGCGGGTGAGTTGCGCGAAAAAGGCATTGCGGTGAACGCGCTATGGCCGCGCACCACTATTGCGACCGCGGCGATCAAGAACTTGCTCGGCGGCGAGCGTGTCATGCGCATGTCGCGCATCCCGGAGATCATGGCGGACGCGGCCTATGCGATCTTTCTGAAAGACGCCAAGACGTTCACCGGGAACTTCTTGATCGATGACAGTTTCCTCGCCGGCGAAGGCGTCACCGATTTCGAAAAATATCGTGCGGTGCCGAGCGAGCCCCTCGCCGCCACGTTTTTTGTTCCCGACAATCCGCCCCCGCCGCCTGGCGTGAGCGTCAGCGGAAAAAGATGGGACTGAATCTTTCCTTGGCATAGTTGAAGGCTTAAGTCTTTCGTCTCAGCTTCGTTTGGAACCCCAATGGCCACTCTTCTCGTCACCCATCCGGCTTCGCTCAATCATTTGACGCCGGAAGGGCATCCGGAGCGACCGGACCGGCTGCGGGCGGTCGAGCGCGTGCTCTCGGCAGACCAGTTCAACCCACTGATGCGCGTGCAGGCGCCGGAAGCGCCGCTGGAAAGCATCGCGCTCTGTCACCCGATGGATTTTGTCGAACAGGTGCGCGAGGCAAGCCCCAAAGAGGGACGCGTGCAGATCGACGCCGACACCTCGATGTCGCCCGGCACCTTCGAGGCAGCGCTGCGCGCGGTCGGCGGCGCCCTGCTCGCGGTCGATCAGGTGGTGGCGAAGAAGGCCAACAACGCCTTCGTCGCGATGCGGCCGCCCGGTCACCACGCCGAAACCACGCGACCGATGGGATTCTGCATCTTCAACACCGCCGCGATTGCAGCGCGTCACGCACAGACGAAACACAGCCTCGGCCGTGTCGCGATCGTCGATTTCGACGTGCATCACGGCAATGGCTCGCAGGAAATCTTCTGGGCCGATCCGAGCGTGATGTATTGCTCGACGCACGAGATGCCGCTGTACCCCGGCACCGGCGCTCTCAACGAACGCGGCGAATACGACACCATCGTCAACGCACCGCTGCGCGCGGGCGACGCTGGTGACAAGTTCAAGGCGGCGTTCGAGACGCGCATTCTGCCGCGATTGACCGACTTCGCGCCGGATCTTGTCATCATCTCGGCCGGTTTCGACGCGCACCGGCGCGATCCGCTGGCCAACCTGCAGCTTGTCGATACGGATTTCGGTTGGGCGACGCGCAAGCTCATGGACGTAGCCGACAAGACGGCCGGCGGCCGCGTCGTCTCAGTGCTTGAAGGCGGCTACGATCTCGAAGGCCTGTCGCAATCGGTCGCAGCTCACGTTACGGCGCTGATGCGCGGGTGAGTTGCCCACAGGTTGTTCTCCGCGTGGCTGCGGCTGCAAGCGGCCAGCGCCGCATCCCCATCCTGATCGGGCTGTGATAGAAGGATCGGAACGGCAGCCGACTCGACGGCCGCCCCCATCCGGACGCGTCCATGGCCGACAACACCACCGACATCAAGAAGCTCACGTTTGAGCGCGCGATCGAGGAATTGGAGACGATCGTCAAGCGGCTCGAAGAGGGCAAGGTGCCGCTTGAGGAGTCGGTCGCGATCTACGAACGTGGCGAGGCGCTCAAGAAACGCTGCGAGGAATTGCTGCGTCAGGCCGAGGCGCGGGTCGATAAGATCACGCTCGATGCCTCGGGCAAGCCCACCGGCACCGAGCCGCTCGACGTCAAGTAACCGGCTGGATTTCAAGCACGATCTTGTCCGACCTGCCTTCGCCCGCCGAAGCATCTAGCCACACGACGAGAAGGTGCCAGGGCTTCGCGCAGGCGGGAAACCGGTTCCCACCCCGGATCAAGTCCGGGGCAGGCTTTTTCGGGATCATGCTTCACTTCTTCCGATAGACCAGCAGCGTCTTGAATTCGCCGACGAGCTTGACCGGCTTGGCCTTTTCCCATTTCGCGATGATCGGCTTGCTTTTGGCGAAGCCGTCCGAGCCTTTGTAAAACAGGATATGTCCGCCCTTGCGGGTGCGATCGGTCAGCAGGTCGAGCACCTTGCGGTCGGTCAGCCCGCCATATTCCTTGCTCGCCGTATTCGGCTGGAAGAATTCGCACAGGTGGAACAGCGTCACGACGTCGAATTCCGGCAGCACGCCGGAATTGCTGAGATAGATGTCGCCGAAATAGGCTAGATAGTTCTTCGCCACCGTGGAGTTTTCGGTGACCAGCTTCACATAGGCGTCGTATTCCTCCTTCGAGGCGGTGATCGCGAACACCCGGTTCTTGCGCTTGGCCTGCTCGATCCCGACCACATGATGGGTGCCGGTGCCGAAATGATAGATGGTCTTATCTTTCAGCTTCTGGCTCGTGACCCACTCGTTGAAGTGGACGTCGCACGGGCAGACATCGACCAAGAGTGGCCACTCGGCTTGCCAATAGTTCATCTTGAGCATTGGTTGGGTTTCCCGGTTGATGGACGGCTCAGGCGGGCACCGCGGCCATACCGGCCGGGTGTCGCGACGATGTCTCCGCGTTGGCATTCAACTCGATGGTGCGCGCATGGAAATCGCGCAGAACGCTGCGGCGGTCGATCGACAGGATTGCGGTTTGCGGCAGGCGATCGCGCAGGACACGATAAAGCTCGTGTGCGGCGGCGTCGTCGAGGGTCGAGACCGGCTCGTCGAACATCAGCACGGCGGGCTTGCGCAGCAGCGCTCGCGCAAACGCCACCCGCTGCTGTTCGCCGCCCGACAGCAGAACGCTCCAGTCGGCATCCTCATCGAGCCGCGGCGCCAAATGACCAAGCCCAACGGCGGCCATCGCCGCGCGCACTTCTGGGCCGGGAACCCGCTCGGCCGGGATCGGATAGGTGATGGCTTGCCGTAACGGCCCGAGCGGAAAGTACGGCTGCTGCGGCATTACCAAAATGTCGGCGCCGTGCGGTTGCGTCACGCGGCCCTGCCCCGGCGCCCAAAGTCCGGTCAACGCACGGAACAAGCTCGACTTGCCCGCGCCCGATGGGCCTGTGATCAATACGCACTCGCCGGGCGCGACCGAAAGTTCCGGCATCTCCGCGATCATGCCGCCCGAAGGCAGCCGCAGCGCGAGACCGGCGACCTCGAGATTGGGCCCCTGCCCGGCCGCCACCGCGATCATCCCCTTGGTCTGGACCCGCGCCGCATCGACCGCGACCATGGCGTTCTCCATCTGCGCCAAGCGATCCATGATGGCCCGCCATTCGGCAAGCTTGCTGTAGGCCTGAATGCAGAACGCGAAGCCCGATTCAACGCGCGAGAACGCCAGCGCCGACTGCACCAGCGTTCCCAGCGTGATGACGCCGGTCAGATAGGCCGGGCTCACGATCAGGCTCGGAACCAGCGTCGAGACGTGTCCGTAGCCGGATACAAATGCCGTCAGGCGCGTCTGACGCCGCACCAGCGCGGTCCAGTTGCGCACCAGATTGCCAAAGCGGCGCCTCAACTCCGCACGCTCGACCTCCTCACCGTGCATGAGCGCAACCGATTCGGAGTGATCCGCCGCGCGCACGATGGCAAAGCGGAAATCGGATTCGTAACGCTGCTGGTTGAAGTTGAGGTCGATCAGTCGCCAGCCGATCCAATGGGCGATCAAGGTGCCGGCGCCTGCATAGGCAAGCGCCGCGCAGATCAGATAGCCGGGGAATGAAAAATCGATGCCAAACAACGGCAGCGGCGTCGTGGCCGAGATGCCCCACAGGATGTAGGAGAACGAAAGCAGCGCCACGATGCTGCTCAGCATGCCGGTGCCGAGTTCGAGGGTGCGCTGGACAAACAAATAGACGTCGTTGGCGATGCGCAGGTGGATGTTGTCGATGCTGGTATCGACGACCTGCACCCGGTAGTGGCGGCCCTCCGCCATCCAGACCGAGACGTAGTTTTCGGTCATCCAGCGCCGCCAGCGGATTTGCAGGGTCTGGCCGAAATAGTACTGCGACATGCCGACAATGATTGCGCCGATCGCGATGAAGCCGAACAGGATGAGGGCGCTGCTGAACGCCGACCAGTTCTTTGCCTCCAGCGCGTCGAAAAAGCGGGCATTCCACTGGGCGACCAGAACCGCGACGTAAACCAGCCCCAACTCGGCGCCCACCACCGCCCCCAGAAGCAGCCGCGCCCGCACCCGCTCCTCGGACCGAAAGTATGGGAGCGACAGCGCCAAGAACATCCGGACGGTTTCAACAACGCGATTCATGGACGAATCCTTGGGTTAACCAGCCCACTATATGGCGAATACATGGTCTTTTTTCACAGCCAGGCGGTCTGGACCCTACTTGAATTGCGTCCTATATGCGCTCTGGTGTAAGCGTCATGGGGACTGGCGGACCCGGGGCGGGTTCAGCCTTTGATCTTTCGTGGAGATGCTTGGTGTCCCAACCTTCCAAGACGCCCCTGCTCGATCTTATCCGAACGCCTGACGACCTCCGGAAGCTCGAAGTAGGACAGCTCAGGCAACTCGCTGACGAGTTGCGCACCGAAACCATCGACGCCGTCTCGGTGACCGGCGGTCACCTTGGCGCCGGCCTCGGTGTGATCGAGTTGACCGTCGCCTTGCACTATGTGTTCGACACGCCACGCGACCCCCTGGTCTGGGACGTCGGCCACCAGGCCTATCCGCACAAGATTCTCACCGGCCGCCGCGACCGCATCCGCACCCTGCGAATGGGCGACGGGCTGTCCGGCTTCACCAAGCGCGCCGAGAGCGAATATGACCCGTTCGGAGCCGCGCACTCCTCCACCTCGATTTCGTCTGCGCTCGGCATGGCCGTGGCGCGCGACCTCGCGGGCGGCAACAACAATTGCATCGCGGTGATCGGCGACGGCGCGCTGTCCGCCGGCATGGCCTATGAGGCGATGAACAACGCCGGCGCGATGGACTCCCGCCTCATCGTCATTCTCAACGACAACGACATGTCGATTGCGCCGCCGGTCGGCGCGATGTCGGCCTATCTGTCGCGGCTCTTGTCGGGCAAAACCTATCTCAAGCTGCGCGACATCGGCTTGCAGGTCGCCGAGAAGCTGCCGAAGTTCATGGAGCAGCGCGCGCGGCGCGTCGAGGAATACGCCCGCGGCTTCCTCACCGGCGGCACGCTTTTCGAAGAGCTTGGCTTCTATTACGTCGGTCCGATCGACGGTCACAACCTTGATCATCTCATTCCGGTGCTGCGCAACGTCCGCGACGCGCAGAAGGGCCCGATCATGGTCCACGTCGTGACGCAGAAGGGCAAGGGCTACGCGCCTGCCGAAGCGTCCGCCGACAAGTATCATGGCGTGGTCAAATTCGACGTCATCACCGGCGTCCAGGCCAAGGCCAAGTCGAATGCGCCGGCCTACCAGAAGGTGTTCGGCGAGAGCCTGATCAAGGAAGCCCAGAAAGACGAGAAGATCATCGGTATCACCGCCGCGATGCCGTCCGGCACCGGCATTGATCTGTTCGCCAAGGCGTTCCCGAAGCGGACCTTCGACGTCGGCATCGCCGAGCAGCACGCGGTGACGTTCGCCGCGGGCCTCGCGACGCAGGGCTTCAAGCCGTTCTGCGCGATCTACTCGACCTTCCTGCAGCGCGCCTATGACCAGGTGGTGCACGACGTGGCGATCCAATCGCTCCCGGTGCGCTTCGCCATGGACCGCGCCGGCCTGGTCGGCGCCGATGGCCCGACCCACGCCGGTTCGTTCGACGTCGCCTATCTGGGCTGCCTGCCCAACTTCGTGATCATGGCGGCGGCCGACGAGGCCGACATGGTGCACATGGTCGCGACACAGGTTGCGATCAACGACCGGCCCTCGGCACTGCGCTACCCGCGCGGCGAAGGCGTCGGCGTCGAGATGCCCACTGAAGGTAAGCCGCTCGAAATCGGCAAGGGCCGTATCATTCGCGAGGGCAGCAAGATCGCGCTGCTGTCGCTCGGCACGCGCCTCTCGGAAGCGCTCAAGGCCGCCGAGGAGCTTGCCTCCTTCGGCCTGTCCACCACCGTGGCCGATGCGCGCTTTGCCAAGCCGCTCGATACCGATCTGGTGCTCCGGCTTGCCAACGAGCATGAGGTGCTGATCACCATCGAGGAAGGCTCGATCGGCGGCTTCGGTTCGTACGTGCTCCAGGCGCTCGCCGAACATGGCGCGCTCGATCGTGGCCTGAAGGTCCGTGCGATGGTCCTGCCGGACATATTCATCGACCACGATTCGCCGGCCGCCATGTACGCCCGCGCCGGTCTCGACGCCAAGAGCATCGTCAAGAAGGTGTTCGAGGCCCTCGGCAAGGACGTCAAGGCCGAGACTTTCCGGCTCGCCTAATTGACCGAGCGGCTTGTCATCGCCCGCCTGGCGCATCGTGGCGACGGAATCGCCGATACGCCGGCGGGACCGCTCTATGTCCCCTACACGCTGCCGGGCGAGACCGTGGAGGTCGAACGCGTACCCGGCCATCCAGACCGCCGGCATCTGCTGCATGTCGATACGCCAAGCGCGGAGCGGATCGCTCCGTTCTGTCAGCATTTCGGCATCTGCGGCGGCTGCGCGATCCAACACTGGACCGCGGAGCGCTATCGCGAGTGGAAGCGCGAGTTGGTCGTCACGGCGCTCCGGCAGGCGGGGCTCGATGCACCGGTCGAGGCGCTGATCGACGCCCACGGCGAGGGCCGCCGGCGCGCCACGTTCCATGCCCGGCGCGGCCAACGCGACGTCATCGAGGTGGGGTTCGCGGCGCTGCGGGCACATCAGGTGGTGGCGATCGACCGCTGCCCGGTTCTGGCGCCGAGCCTCGATGGCGCACTCAAGGCGGCATGGGCGCTTGCCGAAGAGCTCCGGCCTGAACGCAAGCCGCTCGACATCCAGACCACCGCGAGCGACGCAGGCCTCGACATCGACGTGCGCGGTTCGGGCGCACTGACGTCGGCGCGTTCCCAGGACTTGGCGCGCTTGGCCGAAACCCACAGGCTGGCCCGCCTCACCCGGCATGGCGAGCTGATCGCGCAACGCGTGACACCGACCATCTTGGTCGGCCGAGCGCGCGTTGCGCTGCCGCCGGGCGGCTTCCTGCAGGCCACCGCCGCGGGCGAGACGGCGTTGGCGAGGCTGGTGGCTAGCCACGTTGGCGAAGCCAAGAGAATAGCCGACCTATTTTGCGGCATCGGTCCATTCGCGCTGCGGCTCGCCGAACGTGCGCGTGTCACCGCAGTCGATCAGGACGCCACAGCAATCGCCGCGATTGAGCACGCCGCCCGTGCGACCCAGGGCCTCAAGCCAATCGAGGCACAGGTGCGCGACCTGTTCCGCCGGCCCTGGGTGGCGCAGGAGTTCAAGAACTTCGACGCGGTCGTGTTCGACCCGCCACGCCAAGGTGCCGAGGCCCTCGCCCGTGAATTGGCGAAAAGTGCGGTGCCGCTCCTGATCGCGGTGTCCTGCAATCCGGCGACGTTCGCCCGCGATGCGCGCATCCTTGCGGATGGCGGCTACCGGCTCACGGCGGTCACGCCGGTCGATCAGTTCCGCCATTCGGCGCATGTCGAGGTCGTGGCGCGGTTCGAACGCTAAATTGATTCGGCGAGCGTCAGCATTGACGCGCGCGACAGTTCGGCCTGCTGTTGCGGCGCTGACTTTTGCATCTCCAATTCGCCAAGCTTGGCGGAATTCTCCACCACCATGCGGCAGCGCTCATACCGCCGCTGCAGGAAGCGCGACAACGCCGCCTCGATGGCGCTTTCGCTTACAAGCAGCTCGCACAACACGAGCGCGTCCTCGACGGCGAGACCCGCGCCCGAGGCGAGATGCGGCGTGGTGGCGTGCGCGGCGTCGCCGATCAGCACGACACGTCCCTGACTCCATGGCGGCGGCACCAGAAGCTTCTCGAGCGGCCGGTAGTTGATCCGGGCAGACGCATCGAGCCTGTCGCGGATGGCGCCCAGCACGCCGCCGAAACCGCGCAGCTGCTCTTCCAGCAGCTCGGGCCAGCGAGCTTCGGGCATGCGCGGATTGTCGGGCACGTGCTGGAGCACAAACAGATACATCTCGTCGCGCGATACCGGCACGACGCCGGCCTTCACAGGTCCGCCGACATAGACCTGGGGGCGGTCGATTTCGACCGGCCGCGCGATCACGGCGCGCCAGCAACCCTGGCCGGTAAAAGCGGGCTTCGGTGCATCGGGAAACGCCATTTCGCGGATGCGCGAATGGATACCATCGGCGCCAACCACAAGGTCGAAGCTTTCGCTCGATCCATCGGAGAAGCGGACCGCAACTCTGTCACCGTTTTGTTCGAGCCCATCTGCCGTCATGCCCAGGCGCACCCGCGCGCCCGACGCGCGGGTCGCTTCGGACAGGATGCGATGCAACACCGGCCGCAAAATGCCGCCGCTGTTCGGGATGCGCGGGCCAAGGGGCTGGCCCGCCACGCGCGATGCCAGGATCACGTTGCCGTTCTGGTCGCAGATCCGGGCGGCCTCGGAGCAAAAGCCCTCGGCCTCGATCCGCCCCAGCAGGCCAAGCCGGTCGAACGCGCGGAGCGTCGGCCCGGTGATGGTGATGCCCGCGCCATAGACGCGCCAATCCGGATCGATCTCGGCGATCTCGGCTGCAATGCTGGCGCGCTGCAGACCAATGGCCAGCGCCATGCCGGCGATGCCGCCTCCGACAATCAACACGCGTTCGACCGCGCTCATACTCAACTAGACGCGCGGGCTGGCGGCACGAGCTAATTGCCCCACCGCTGCTGCCACAATTGTTCGCCGATGGTGCATGAGACGCGCGGCGCTCTCACTGCGACTGGCACAACACGCACCGGGGGCACGCGGCCCGCGATCTCAAGCACGAGCTTGGTTCGGATCGCCGCCTTGAACTGATCGCGCTCCTTGATCGGGATGACAAAGGCGCCGGGTCCACCGATGACGCAGTCCTCGTAATAGACGTCGAGGTTCTCGATATCGAGCGAGGACAACGACGGCCGCTTGAGCATGATCGGAAGGCCGTTGATGGTGATGCCCTTGGCCAGCACTTCGTCGCGGGTGACCGTCACCAGCGGGCCGTTGTTGTTGACGCCATCGCCCGAGATGTCGATCACGCGACGGATGCCACGATAGCCGCTGCCATCGAACAGCGGCGCACCGAACAGCATCGCACCCGAGATCGAGGTCCGCGAGGCGCGCGAGTAACGCGCGCGGCCGATGTCGGCCGCAAAGGCGTCGGCAGATTCAGGACCATCGATCAGCCGCCACGGCACGATGATCTGCTGGTGATGAATGCCCGCCCACTCGAAATAGGTCATCGAGATCTTGCGATGCGCGCCCTGCCGTACCGCATTCATGAACTCGGGCGAGGTGATCGCCGCCATATAGCCTTCGCGCTGGAGCGCCTGCTCGTCCGGATCCATCGACCACGACACATCGACCGCGAGCACCAATTCGGCATCGACCGCGACAGCGCTGCCCTGGGTGCGAACAACCGGGCTGGCCAGCGGCCCAGCGCCAAACGCCGCCGCGAACGCGATCGCGATGGCGGCAAAAATCGAAAGCCGCATCACCATGAGACTCTCCGTCGCCCCAGCGTCAGGATGGTGACACGGGCGGGCGGCGAGGAAAAGGTGCGGAAACGGCGATTGTCAGGAGCCCTGCGCCCGCCATGCGGGCGAACGCGTTGCCAATTAGTCCGCGGCTTCGGTCCCGGTGATCTCGATGCCGAACCCGGCCAAACCCACGTAGGTCATGCGCGTGCTGCTGAGCAGCCGGATCGAGGAAATGCCGAGATCCTTCAAAATCTGCGCACCCAGCCCCACCTCGCGCCACTGGCGGGTGCGCGCGGCTTCCGAGCCGTGCTCGCTCGACGGAATAGCGTGGGTCGGCACGCCGGCCGCGCCATCGCGCAGGAACACGATGACGCCCCTGCCCTCGGTCTTGAAGCGTTGCAACGCCGCATGCACCGGGTGCGCACCGCCGAACACGTCGCGGATGATGTCGGCCCGATGCAGCCGCGCCAGCACGTCTTTGCCGTCGCCGATCTTGCCGTGCACGAAGGCCATGTGCTGAACGGCATCGAACGGCGTCACATAGGCGTAACCCGCGAGCGTGCCGATCTCGCTCTTGACCGGGAATTCGCCGACACGCTTGACCAGCTTGTCGCGCGCCTGGCGGTAGGAGATCAAATCCGCGATCGAAACCTGCTTGAGCTTGTGTTTCTCGGCGAAGGCGGTCACCGCCGGCCCGCGCATCACCGTGCCGTCGTCGTTCATCAATTCGGACAGCACGCCGACCGGCGGCAGGCCGGCAAGACGGCAAAGGTCGATGCAGGCTTCGGTATGACCGGAGCGCATCAGTACGCCGCCGTCCTTGGCGACCAGCGGGAAGACATGGCCGGGCCGGACAAAGTCGGACGCGCCGCTATTGCCATTGGCAAGCGCGCGCACCGTGTTGGTTCGCTCCTCGGCAGAGATGCCGGTGGTCAGCCCGTGGCGGCCATCGACTGAAACCGTAAAGGCGGTGCCGAGCGGCGCGTCGTTCGCGGCCACCATCGGGTCGAGATGCAGCCGCCGCGCAAGATCCGCCGCAAGCGGCGCACAGACGATGCCTGAGGTATGGCGGATGATGAACGCCATTTTCTCCGACGTGCAAAGCGATGCGGCGATGAACAGATCGCCCTCGTTCTCACGATCGTCGTCGTCGGTGACGACAACAAGCTCGCCGCGCGCAAAGGCGGCAACGATGGTTTCAACACGCTGATGGGCTTCGAACACGGACCTAACCACCTGACTTTTTGAAGGGCCACGCCGGGCTCTCGCCGACCTGGCCGCGCTGACGCAGATAATGGTCGGCGATGACGCAAGCCACCATGGCCTCGCCGATCGGCACCGCACGAATGCCGACGCAAGGGTCGTGGCGGCCCTTGGTCATCACATCGACCTCGCTGCCGTAACGATCGACACTTTTGCGCGGTGTGAGTATCGAAGACGTCGGCTTAACCGCAAAGCGCGCGATTACAGCCTGCCCGGTCGAAATGCCGCCCAGGACGCCGCCGGCGTTGTTGGAGAGAAAGCGCGGCTTGCCGTCATTGCCCATGCGCATCTCGTCGGCGTTCTGTTCGCCGGACAACTCAGCCGCCGCAAAGCCCGCGCCGATTTCGACGCCTTTCACCGCATTGACACCCATAAGCGCGCCCGCCAGATCGCCGTCGAGCTTGCCATAGACCGGTGAGCCTAGTCCGGCAGGCACGCCCTCGGCCACGATTTCGATCACGGCGCCAACCGAAGAGCCGCGCTTGCGCACGGCATCGAGCTCAACCTCCCAGGCTTTCGCGGCCTGCGCGTCCGGACAGAAGAACGGGTTGTTGCCGACCTCGTCCCAGCTCCAGCGCGCCCGGTCGATCTTGTGCGAACCCATCTGGATCAGCGCGCCGCGCACATTCAGGCCCGGCACGATCTTGCGCGCCACCGCGCCGGCGGCAACCCGCATTGCCGTCTCGCGCGCGGAAGCGCGCCCGCCGCCGCGATAATCGTGCACGCCGTATTTGACGTCATAGGCGTAGCCGGCGTGCCCTGGACGATAGCTATCCTTGATCGCCGAATAATCCTTCGACCGCTGGTCGACGTTGTCGATCAGCAGCGCGATCGGCGTTCCGGTCGTCACTTGCACGGCCGTGCGTTCGTCGGTGAAGACGCCGGAAATGATCCGCACCGCGTCCGGTTCCTGCCGCTGCGTCGTGAAGCGCGACTGGCCGGGCCGCCGCTTGTCGAGATAGGGCTGGATATCCGCTTCGGTCAGCGGGATGCCGGGCGGGCAGCCGTCCACCACGCAGCCGATCGCCGGCCCATGGCTCTCGCCAAAGGTCGTGACCCGGAACATGTGACCGAACGTATTGAACGACATGGAATTCTTGTCCGTGGCGGGTTTGGTATCCCGCGTCGGTTCCGGGGTCAAAGCCGAGCGGCTTGGCGACCGGCTGGGAGAGCGGTTTAGGTCTACAACATACTGAAATAAAACGATATTTTCTTATCGCTCAAGTTCAGCCGTAGCGGGCCACACTGCCGCCCGTGAACACATAGACGACGCCCTGCCCGATGTCGCCGAATGACGCGCGCTCGGCAGACTCGATGCCGAGATGCACCATCAGGGCGCGGGCGACGCCGCCGTGCGCCGCCACCACGGTGTCGCGCACGATGGTCTGGTACCAGCCGCCCACCCGCTGCGCGAGCTGTTCGTAGCTTTCGCCGCCCGGAATGACGAAGCCCCATTTGTCGCGTTCGCGCGCCGCCAATGCGTCGGCTTCATGGACCTCGAGTTCGGCATAGGTGAAGCCCTCCCAGCGGCCGAACGACATTTCCAACAGCCGTGCGTCGGTGCGGTATTCGCCAGGCACAAGCCCGAGCTTGCCGCGCATCAACTCCATGGTTGCGCGGGCGCGGCCGAGCGGACTTGCCACGTAATCCAAGTCGGCCGCGATGCGTTTGTCGCGCGCGAACAGATCGAGAAGAATCTCGCCGCTTTGTGCCGCTTGCGTGCGACCAAGCGCATTGAGCGGAATGTCGTGCTGGCCTTGCAGACGGCGCTCGGCGTTCCAATCCGTTTCACCGTGGCGGACGTAATAGAGGACGAGCGGCGCCATGTTGATCAGACCGCCGCGCGCGGCCTCACTCCTTGTCCATCGTGATGTCGATGTCGGGCGCTTCCGGATGCTTCATGCCGATGATGTTGTAGCCGGTATCGACGTGATGGATTTCGCCGGTGACGCCACGCGACAGATCGGACAACAGATAGACCGCGGCGTCTCCCACCTCTTCGGTCGAAACGTTGCGCCGCAGCGGCGCGTTATGCTCGGTCCACTTGAGGATGTAGCGGAAGTCGCCGATGCCGGCCGCGGCCAGCGTCTTGATCGGGCCTGCCGAGATGGCGTTGACGCGAATGTTCTGAGTGCCGAGATCGCACGCCAAGTAGCGCACCGACGCCTCGAGCGCGCTCTTGGCGACGCCCATGACGTTGTAATGCGGAATCCATTTCTCCGATCCGTAATAGGTCATGGTCAGCAGCGAGCCACCGCGTGGCATGATCTTTTCGGCGCGCTGCGCGATGGCGGTAAACGAGTAACAGGAAATCAGCAACGACTGGCTGAAGTTCTCCGGCGTGGTGTCGACATAGCGGCCATCGAGTTGATCGCGATCGGAGTAGGCGATCGCATGGACCACAAAGTCGAGCGAGCCCCACGCCGCTTGCACCGCCGCGAACGCCGCGTCGATGGTTGCAGGCTCCGTCACATTGCAGTGGCCCACCACCAGCGCACCGATTTCGTGGGCAAGCGGTTCGACGCGCTTCTTCAACGCGTCACCCTGATAGGTGAAGGCGACCTCCGCGCCTTGGGCGCGGCAGGCTTTGGCGATGCCCCAGGCGATTGACCGGTTGTTGGCAACCCCCATGATCAGGCCGCGCTTGCCGCGCAAAAGACCTGCGGATTCCGCCATTACGCACCCCAGCGCCGGGCCACAGCCGGCGGCCTCCTATGACATAGGGCCAAAAGCCCTTCAAGCAGCCGCATCCAGGCCATTTCGGAAGCGTTAATGGGCCGCATGACATATGAGGTCCAGCTGGTATCCAAGCGATGCGACGGCCAAACTGCGTGCCCGGTTTGTACACTTGGCCCCGGGGAATAGGCAGCGAAGACCCGGTG
This sequence comes from Rhodoplanes serenus, assembly GCA_945893145.1. Taxonomy (GTDB): domain Bacteria; phylum Pseudomonadota; class Alphaproteobacteria; order Rhizobiales; family Xanthobacteraceae; genus Z2-YC6860. The sequence goes on from CAMDDZ010000040.1 coordinate 17,187, forward strand.
TTGGTCGTGTAGAGAACTGTTGCCCAGCGGTCGCCAAGCAGTGAGTAACAAGCAGTCAGTAAGCAGTCACCAAGCGTGGCGCGCAGGTTCGCGGCACGGGCCTCGGAAGTCTGCCAATGATGCGCTCGCGTGGCTGACGCCAGCACAATACCGGTGGCGCTGATGCGAGCGGCGGGTTGAGGAGATCGCGATTGGCCTCGTTCCGGCAAGACATCGAAACGACGATTCCGGCGTTGCGGCGCTACGCGCGGGCGCTCACGCGCGAAGCGGAGGCGGCCGACGACCTGGTGCAGGACACGCTGGTGCGAGCGCTGCGCTCCGAACATTTGTTTCACGGCGGCGATATCCGGAGTTGGCTTTACACGATCCTCACCAACCTCAACCGCAACCGGTTACGGTCGCTGGCGCGCCGGCCGGTGCTGACGTCGATCGAGGATGACGACGCGCCGGACGCGGCGGGTCCGGAAGCCGGCGGACGCGACATCGAGCGCGCGCTGGCGATGCTTGTCGATGAGCAACGCACGGCGCTGCTGCTGGTCGTGTTGGAAGGACTGACCTACCGCGAAGTTGCCGAAGTGCAGGGCGTGCCAATCGGAACCGTCATGTCGCGTTTGGCCCGCGCCCGCATGCAGATCAAAGCCTATCTCGACGGCGAGCGCCCCGCGCTTCGCCGCATCAAGTAAGAAGAACGAGGTGTTCCGATGACCGATCGCAACTCGCCCGCAACGGAAGACGAATTCCACGCCCTGGTGGATGGCGAGCTTCCGGCAGACCGGCGCGAAGCCGTCGAGAACTGGCTGGCAAGCCATCCCGAGGACGCAGTCCGCGTCGCCGCTTGGCGCGCCCAGGCCGAGTCGATCCGCGCGCGTTACGGCGCGGTGGCCAACGAGCCGGTGCCCGATCGGCTGGCGCTCGACCGCATCATCCGCAGCCGCCGCTCATGGGCTGCGGCCGCAGCCGCGGCGGCAATCGTCGCCTTCGCGGTCGGCGGCTTTGCCGGCTGGATGGCGCGCGGTGCGTCTGCCGCTGCGCCAAACGTGGTCGAGCTGATGACGAATGAGGCCATGGCCGCGCACCGGCTCTACATCGGCGAGGTGCGCCATCCGATTGAGGTTAAGGCCGAGGAGGCCCATTTGCTGCCGTGGCTGTCGCGCCGCGTCGGCACGACCTTGCGCGCGCCCGACCTCAGCGCCTTCGATCTGAAGCTGCTCGGCGGCCGGCTGCTGCCCGGCGTGAGCGGACCGGCGGCGCTGTTCATGTACGAAAGCGCGAACGGCGAGCGCTTCACCATCTATTGCTCGCGAGTGGCCGAGCCCCGCATCGCGTTCCGTTACAGTGCCAGCGATACGTTTGGCGCGGTCCACTGGATCGAGAGCGGCTATGGCTGGGTGGTGAGCGGACCGGGCGACAAGACGCGGCTTAAGGCCGTCGCCAGCGCAGCTTATGACCAGTTGGAGAACCGCACGCCCACGCCGACGCGCAGCTCAGCCAATCAGCTCATATCGCGGCGGGGATCATAAGGCTTGCCGCTCTGCCATTTCTTCATCAGCTCCTCGAGCTCGGCGTCGCCGCGTTCGGGGAGCACGATACGGAGCGTGGCGTAAAGATCGCCCGGGCCGTCCTTCGACGGCATGCCCTTGCCCTTGAGGCGAAAGCTCTTGCCGCTGCTGGAGCCGGGCGGAATGGCAAGTTCGACCGCGCCGTCGAGTGTCGGCACCCGCACCTTACCGCCCAGCACGGCTTCGTAGAGTGTCACCGGCAATTCAAGCCGCAGGTCCGCGCCCTCGCGCTTGAAGGTCGGATGCGGCGCGACCGACACCGTGATGAGCGCGTCGCCAAGGGTGCCACCCGGGCCGGGTAGCCCCTGCCCCTTCAGCCGGATGGTCTGGCCGTCGGTGAGCCCCGGCGGAATCTTGACGTCGATCTCTTTGCCGGTCGGCAGTTGCACGCGGCGCGACGTACCAACGGCGGCCTCCGGCAACGTGATGATGACGCTGCCGGTGACGTCGCGGCCCGAACCGTGCGGACCGCTTGGCCCGAAATCGTCGTGACCGGATTGCGTCCGGCGTCCGGCAGCGCCGCCGAACATGTCCTTCAATATGTCGTCGATGCCGCCACCAAAACCGCGCGCGCCGCCGCGGCCCGGGCCGCGCTGAAAACCTTCAGGCCCCCACGTGAAGTTCTCGAAGCCGCCCTCGCGGCCGAACCCTCCGGCCCCCGGCCCGCCGCTCGCACCGAAGCCCTGAAAGCGCGGCTTACCCTCAGCATCGATCTCACCGCGGTCGAACGCCTTGCGCTTGTCCTCGTCGCCGGCGATCTCATAGGCGGCATTGAGCTCGGCAAACTTCGAGGCCGCCTTTTTGTCGTTCTTGTTGGCGTCGGGATGCAGCTTTTTCGCGAGCTTACGGAAGGCGCTTTTGATCGCCTCCGCGCTCGCAGTCTTCGGCACCCCCAAGACCTCATAGGGGTCGCGCATTCGTTCGGCTCCGCAAGATTGCCCCGCGTCCGCATGGATATGCGGCCGCTTCACCCTTACTCAAGCCCTATATGTGGTGACAGTCGCGCCCGGCTGCAACGCGGGCTGTGGATCGCGGGCGGGCGCTAGGAACGCTTCCAGGGCCGCATGGTGCGCACTTCCCACTTGCTGCGGTCGGCACCGCGGCAGGCCTCGCCCTGCATCCAGGATTCCGAGCCGCCCAACACGTAGCTCGCCAGGAAATCGTGGCAGGTGCGGCCGCCCTGGGTATAGGCCGATGCGATCGGCGTAACGGTACCGCGCGCGCCGGTTTTTGGATTCTCCCAGGACGCACTCGTGGTCTTGGCGCCGCGGGTGAGCACTTCAGAAACCGCGGCACGCGCGTAGACCAGATCGGCTTCGGACGGCAGATTCGGCGCGGCGGCCGGCGTCGATGACGGCACCGAACCGGTGGTCTCCGGATCGGCCTTGGCATAGGCCTTGGCGCTATCCTCGCCGCCCAACAGAGAGCCCGATACCGCGCAGCCACTGCACGTCAGGCCAAGTCCCAAAAGGGCGGCAAGAGCCGGCAGGCGTAGGCGTGCCGAGGACCTTCCACTATAAGTGGACAGCCGGGACGCACGATTGGCCGCGGAACCGGCCATATGGGTACTCCGGAAAATGTCCGACACGGCTCCGATTGAACACCCAACCTGGTTAACGACTGGTGATTTCACCCTGGCCGACGAACCCTTGCGCTTGTTTGCCACGTGGCTGGAGGAGGCCACCCGCCGGGAACCCGCCGATCCGAACGCCATGGCGCTCGCAACCGTCGATGCCGACGGGCTGCCAAACGTCAGGATGGTGCTGCTAAAGGGCGTCGATGACCGGGGTTTCGTGTTCTACACCAACGTCGAGAGCGCCAAGGGCCGGGAACTCGACGCCCAACCCAAGGCGGCGCTGAACTTCCATTGGAAATCGCTGACCCGGCAGGTGCGCGTGCGCGGGCCGGTCGAACGGGTGTCGGAAGCGGAAGCCGACAGCTATTTTGGCAGCCGCGCGCGGCTGTCCCAGATCGGCGCCTGGGCCAGCAAGCAGTCGTCGCCGCTGGAAAGCCGCCTCGCCTTCGAGAAGGCGGTCGCGCTCTACACCGCCAAGTATGCGATCGGCACCGTGCCGCGGCCGGCGCACTGGTCGGGTTATCGCCTCGTGCCGCTGACCATCGAGTTCTGGCACGACCGGCCGTTCCGCCTGCACGAGCGCATCGTATTTCAGCGCCAGAACCGCGGCGCGCCGTGGAGCAAGACGCGGCTTTATCCGTGAGTTAGTGTGTGGGTTCGCATGGCGACCGCACCGCAAACCAACCAACCGCGCCGCACGCTGCTCCTCACCGGGGCGAGTCGTGGCATTGGCCACGCCACGGTGAAACGCTTTTCCGCAGCCGGCTGGCGCGTCCTCACCTGCTCGCGCCATCCGTTCCCGGAGAATTGTCCGTGGGAAATGGGGCCCGAGGATCACATTCAGGTCGATCTCGCGGACCCTGAGAACACGACGCATGCCATCGGCGAGATCAAGCAGCGGCTCACCGATGGGGAGTTGCACGCGCTGGTGAACAACGCCGCCATCTCACCCAAGGCCGAAGGCGGCAAACGGCTATCCTCGATCGAGACCACGCGCGACGTCTGGCAGCAGGTGTTCCAGGTCAACTTCTTTGCGCCGATCATGCTGGCGCGCGGCCTGGTGGACGAACTCAAGGCCGCCAAGGGCTCGGTGGTCAACGTCACCTCGATCGCGGGCTCGCGCGTGCATCCGTTCGCCGGATCGGCCTACGGCACCTCGAAGGCGGCGCTCGCCGCACTGACCCGCGAAATGGCGGCCGACTTCGGCCCGCTCGGCATCCGCGTCAACGCGATTGCGCCGGGCGAGATCGACACCGCGATCCTCTCTCCCGGCACCGCCGAGACCATCGTGCCGCATATCCCGCTGCACCGGCTTGGCACCACCGACGAGGTGGCGAAGATCATCTATGTGTTGTGCACCGAGACGAGCTCGTATGTGAATGGCGCGGAAATTCACATCAACGGCGGGCAGCACGTTTAGCGCCGCTCGGCGGGTCCGCGTCCGGCTCGCTTACAGCCACTTCCGCCATTTGAAAAAATAATACGGCAGCACCGCTGCGGTCAGCATCAGCGCGATCGCCATCGGATAGCCGAACTCCCAATCGAGCTCCGGCATGTGCTTGAAGTTCATGCCGTAGAGCGACGCGATCAGGGTCGGCGGCATCAACACCACGGCGGCAACCGAGAAGATCTTGATGATGTTGTTCTGCTCGATCTGCACGACGCCCAGCATGGCGTCGAGCAGGAACGTGATCTTGTTGCTGAGATACGTGGCGTGGTCGGACAGCGAGATCACGTCGCGCTGCATGGATTGCAGCTGCAGCCGCGTGTCCTTGGGCCAGCGCATGCCCTCGGCCTCGTTGGCGAGGAACAACAGCAAGCGGCCGATCGAAACGAGGCTCTCGCGCACCTTGGAGGTGAGGTCGCCCTTGCTGCCGATCGCCTTGAGGATGTCCTTGTAGGGCAGCGAACGCTCGGTGGCGCCGTTCTCCGGCTCGAAAATGTCGTGTGAGACGCGGTCCACCTCAATACCGATGCGCTCGAGAATGTCGGCGGCGCGGTCGATCACCGCATCCAGCAGGTCCATCAGCACCATCTCGCCGGAAACATTGTTCGGCGAATGGCGCGCCAGCTTGTTGCCGACGATCATGAACGGCCGCGGCTCGTCATAGCGCACTGTGACAAGCTTGTGATGCGACAGGATGAAGGTAACGGCGGTGGTCTTCGGCACGTTGGTGTCGGAGTTGCACATCATCGTCGCGGTCATGAACCGCGCGTGGTGCTCGACATAGAGCCGGCTCGAAACCTCGATCTCCTGCATCTCTTCGCGGGTCGGAACCGCGATGCCGAGGCGGCGCTCGATCAGCTTGTCCTCGTTGGGCGCCGGATTGAGCAGGTCGATCCACACCGCGTGCTCGGGCACCTCGCCGTCGGGTGGCACCGGATGGCGCTCAAGTGACGAGCCATGCGGAACGTAGGCAGTGAGCATGAGCCACCCGGACCTGAAGAGCGCGCAACGACTGCGCGATCATTGGCGCGATCGTTGCTCTCCGGCAAGCAAAATTGGCTCGGCGGAGTCAAACAACGCTAACGCCGTAACGCCACACGGCCGCACTCGCGTGCGGCCGTGTGTTGGATGACATCAGCGTGACGATGAAGCGCGCGCCGCTCGGGCGCCTGAGACTGGGGCTTGCTCTCAGGCTGCCATTTCGACGAAGCGCAGATCGATGCGCGGGGCGACCGGGGCATCGGCCGCGTTCTTGGATGTGCCGGTGTAACGAAGCGCCGCAGCCACGGCCAAGATGCCGATGGCGCCATAGCGGCGGTCCAGATTGGTCAGCTCATGCGTGCGAGCCGGCTGCTGGTTGGTTTGATGGCCGGGCTGGGGGCCCGTATTTGCAGTCATTTCGATTTCCTCCACTCAGTACGTCCTCAAGGACGCTTGATGGCCGCCGATCACGGCAGAAATGGGCGATAAATCGTGTGCTATCGAGGCAATTTCCCTCGATGCGTCATGGTTTTGGCCGCAACCTCGCACCAGACCTGCAATCCACAATCGCAGGGCCATCTGCCGCATAAGCTGCCGATATGGTAAACGCCTGCTTAACATCGCCTTAAGTGGTTGGATTCCGTGTGAAGTGGCGTTTGGTCTGCCGGAACCCTGCGGCTTTCCTGCCACAGTTCCACAGGAGCGTTGCCGCCATCTGCCCTATCGTCTGGATAGTGCGGCAGTTTTTCGGCTATCAATACGACTCGAACCTGATCGTCGGGGTGGAAGCATGGGAATGCGTGGTTGCGGAGCTGGAAGGATCGGTCTCACCGTCATCCTTCTGAGCCTGGGCATGGCGTTGGGTGGCTGCATACAGCAGTCCGCCGAGCCGTCGTCGGACACGAACCTGACGGCGCGCGACCGCAAGCTGCTGACCAATCCGCCCTACGCCAAGGCGTCGATTCCTGAGCCGTATCTGCGGCACATCGTCGATTACCATCGCAAGGAAGGCCCCGGCACGATCGTGGTCGATCCGGATGCGCGCTTTCTTTATTACGTGCTCGAGAAGGGCAAGGCGATCCGCTACGGCGTGACCGTCGGCGAAGAAGCGCTGGTGTTCACGGGCGTCGCCAAAGTCGGCCGCAAGGAAGAATGGCCGTCTTGGACACCCACTGCCGACACCAAGAAGCGTATCGCTGGCCTGCCGTCGTATGTCGCGCCCGGCCCGCACAATCCGATGGGTGCGCGCGGCCTTTATCTCTACAGCGGCACCAGGGACACGCTCTATCGCATCCATGGCACCAACCAGCCGGAATACATTGGCTCGGCGGTTTCCTCCGGATGCATTCGTATGGTCAATGAGGACGTGATTGATCTCTTCAATCGCGTGAAGGTCGGCACGACGGTGGTGGTGCTGAAGCTGACGGAAGGCGATTCGCCCTATAACCCGCGCGTCGCGCTCGGCGGCATCGACCGGCCGAACTAATTCGCCGAACCAGATCGATCAAGCGGCGTCGAGCCCAAGGCTCGGCGCCGTTTTATTTTGTGGCTAACGGCCCGGCGCAGTGCCGGCTTCGGCCCGCGTGCCGGGCCGCGGCATCGGCAACGGCACAGTGACCGGCACGGGCGGCTCGCGCACGTCCCACTGACACAGACGATAGTGGTTCACGCGCTCGGCCAAATCGACGTGGATGTGATCCTCGTGATAGCGGTCCGATCCAGGCCCGAGCACCGTGGTGAAACGCGTACAGGCGCTTTTGCGCAGAGCCTCGCGAAAGCCTTTTGAGACGATCGGGCTGGTGAATTCCACCATCGCGCCGTTCGGTTTGCTATTCCGGGGAGCAGTCGGGCTGCCGTTCGGACTACCAAGCCTGAGGCCGCGAATGTCGAACGCATTGGCGCGGCCATGCTCGGACATCCGGGCGCCGGCAATGCGATTTTGCCCGCGACACTCGTAGGATTCGTAATTCACGAGGCCTGCCAATGGCGCGCCGAGTTCGGCAGCGGTCAGGGCGGCCATGTCGTCGCGCACCCACAGCGCCACGCCCTCGGCCATGCTGCACCGGAGCGTGGCCGGCTGACTGAGCGGAATTCTGGTCTTGTCTTTCAGCAGGATCGCGTCGAGCCGCACCACGTCGGTGGCGCCGCATTGGCCGGGGCCGCTCAGCTCGGCCAGCGGCGTAAAGGCTGCGAACTCAGCGAGCCGCTGCTGGCATGCCGACGTCGCAGTCTCGGCTTTCGGGTCACTTGGTTTTTGTGCCGCAGTGGCCGGCGCCGATGCAGCCGGCGCGGCGGGCTTTGGCGCCGGAGCTCGTTTTTCAGCGAGAGCGGGGCTGACAGCGAGCGCAAGCGCGACGACGCAAAGAAGCCTCATGGGCTGCAATGCGGGCCGCGATTGCGGCTTTTGTAATGACACGGACTGTCCTCACGCTCCGCGCCCCCGTGAGCGCGAGTCCATCGGGCCGTATCGCGCAGTCGCTACTTGCTGCGCACCACGTCCTTGTAGTCCGGCGCTTCTTTCAGGAACCCGCGGTCGAGCATCCAATCGACCTTTTCGTTGAACTCAACCGCCTGATAGCCCAGCACGCCAAGGAGCTCCGGCATCATGCCGGTCTTGCGCTGTTCCGGCGTCAGATCGCGCAGGAGCTCTTCGCGCGAGCGATCCTCGTTGGCGCGCAGCCACTCGACCGCCCGATTGAGCCCACGGCGGAGCTTTGCCGCCGTCTCATCGTCCACGTCCTCGCCCGCGACAATGCCGCCGCGCCAGCGTAAATCGGCAATCTTGCGCGCGCCCGCAGCGACGGCGCGGCTCACCAGCGGCTCCATCAGAGCCGCGGCTTCATTCTTGCCCGAGAGCAACGCGTCGAGCCGGTCGTTGGCGTGTTCGAGCTTGATATCGGCAAACGGCACGCCCGCCGCCTCCATCACCTCGATCGCCGCATAGAACGTGCCGGCATGCCACGTCACCGCGATCGGTACGTTGGCCAGATCCTTGAGGCTCTGAACCTTGGAATCCTTGCGCACCATGATGGCGCCGGTGCGCGCCGTGGTATCGAGGCCGATGATCTTGCCCTTGCCGAGCTGCTGAACGCGCTCGATCGCGCCCCATTCGCAGACCGGATAGACATCGAGCGTGCCCTGCTGAAGCTGGCTCTCCTTCCAGCGCTGCGGGAAGTTTTCGACACGGCCGGCGACACCGTTTGGATTGTCCTCGTTGTATTGGACGTCGAGGCCCTCGTCCTTGAAGAAGCCCTGCTCGACCGCGACCCGCCATGGCCTATCATGGGCGTTGCTGTCGCTCTGCAGGCGGATGGTGCGGGCCATGGCTTGTTTCCTTCCCTAAGTTCGGGGCGAATGTAGACAAATGGCGATGCTGGCTCAATCGGGGATGGGATGGCCCAGTTCGATATTGCGGTGATCGGCCTCGGCGCCATGGGCAGCGCCGCGCTGGCGACGCTTGCCCGGCGCGGTGTGCGCGCGGTCGGCATCGAGCAGTTCAAGCCAGCCCACGACAAGGGTTCCTCCCACGGAGAAACCCGAATCATCCGGCTCGGCTATTTCGAGCATCCGTCCTACGTGCCACTGCTGCGGCGAGCTTACGAATTGTGGCGCGAACTCGAAGCCGAGACCGGGCAGCGCCTGATGCGGATCACCGGCATCGTCGAGATCGGCCCGCCCGACAGCGCGGTGGTGTCGGGAACCCTCGCCGCTTCTCAGCAGCATGCCCTGCCGCACGAAGTGATGGACGCCGCCGAGACGATGCGGCGATTCCCGGCGTTCCGGCTTCCGGAACATTATGTAGGCGTGTTCCAGCCCGACGGCGGCACGCTCGCGGTCGAGGATGCGACGTTTGCGCAATTCGATTCCACGCAGCGCCATCCCAACGTCGAGCCTCGCCTGTTCGAGCGGGTCAGCTCGGTGACGCCGCGTAGCGGCCACGTGCGCATCGAGACCGAGCACACCACGATCGAAGCCGGCATCGCGATCGTCACCGCGGGAGCATGGCTGCCGAAGCTCCTGCCCAGCCTGCCGGTTCGGCTCCGTGTCACGCGCGAGGTGCAGGCTTGGTTCAAGCCCATCGACCCCGCGCCGTTCGCGGATGGCAAATTTCCGGTGTTCCTGCTGGAGAACCGGCACGGCCAGCACTACGGCTTTCCGCCAAACGCGCAGGGCCTGCTCAAGATCGCCAAGCATCATCACGCCAACGAGACCATCGATCCCGACGAAGGCGCCCGCGCGGTCGACACGGACGACGAGGCGCTGATCCGCCCCGCGCTCGCCGACCACATCCCGGCCGCCAATGGCGCGCTCGCCGCAGCAAAGACCTGCCTCTACACCATGACGCCGGACGGCCATTTCATCATCGACCGGCTGCCAGGCGCGGAAAACATCATCGTCGCGTCGCCCTGCTCCGGCCACGGCTTCAAGTTCGCGCCGGTGATCGGCGAAATCCTCTCCGACCTCGCCACGACGGGCGTGACCCGGCATGATATTTCACGTTTCAGCCTCGCGCGATTTGGCTAGCCGGCCGCTCGGCTTTCGTGCTTGCCTTTAACGTCGCAGATTCCGAGATGGATAACTTCGCATGCCACTTGCGCCCGTCGACCGCCTCGAAATCCAGGTGCTGGTGGACAACGCCACCGACATGCTGTCGAGCACGCCGTCGTTCGTCGAAACGGAGTCGGCGGGCCTCCTGCGCCGGGGCATTCGGCTCACCACTGCCAAATGCCTTTGCTGTGCGGCGCATGGCTTGTCGTGCCTCCTGATCGCGCATCGCGGCGACGAGCGTCGTGTGATGTTGTTCGACACCGGACCCGAGGAATACGCTTTCGAGCGCAACACCACCCGGCTCGACGCCGATCTCGGATCGGTCGAAGCCATCATGCTGTCGCACGGCCACTGGGACCACGCCGGCGCCATGCTGCTGGCCTTGACCAAAATCCGCGCACGCAGCGGTGGCCGCACCATTCCGTTCTATGCGCATCCCGGCATGTTCCGCTCGCGTGGTGTCAAACTGCCGAGCGGCGCCATTCGCCGGATGGAGGACATTCCAAGCGTGGACGATCTGACGGCATTCGGCGCCGAGGTGATCGCAACGCGCGAGCCGCAGGCGCTGCTCGACGACATGTTCTATGTCAGCGGCGAAATCCCACGCGTCACGCCCTACGAACGCGGCTACCCGGGCCAGATGCGGCTCGCCGACGACGGTCAGAGCTGGGAGCCGGACGAACTGCTGATGGACGAGCGCTATCTGGCGATCAACGTCGCAGGCAAGGGCCTCGTGGTGCTCAGCGCCTGCTCGCACGCCGGTATCGTCAATGTGCTGACCGACGCGCGCGAGCGCTTTCCCGGCGTGCCGCTCCACGCCGCGATGGGCGGCCTCCACCTGTCCGGGCCGAACGAGGCGATCATCCCGCAGACCGTGGATGGCCTGCGCGGCTTCGGCCTGAAAACCATCGCGGCCGGGCATTGCACCGGCTGGCGCGCCATGACGGCGCTCGCCAACGCCTTCGGGGATGGGGTCTTGGCGCCGTCCGCAGTCGGCAAGCGGTATACGTTCTGAAAAGTACGTCTCGCTAAAAAGCGCCGGACGCCGCATCCGTTTGCCGGATTTCGCCGTATACCGGGCGAGTGCTTTGTTTGCGCCGCAGCGACGCGACGTGTTGCCGGGCGCAAAACCGGTACCCACTTTTCCGGATCATGCGCTAACCTTGGCGCTCGTGGAGCGGATTTGACATTCGCTACCCACCCGCCGCGGGCTCGCGAAGCGAATGTCAAATCCAAAGCTCCACGAGAAACCTATACTTGCTAGTGGTCCTTTGATTCTAACATTCGCAAGAAAGCCTGCCGAGAACGAATGCGAATGTTAGAATCGGACCACTAGCCGGCGTGGGAGCGCCGGCCCGAACACATAGAGGGGAAACTTCCATGCTTGGCCTGATGCAGGACTGGCCGCTGTTGTGCCATCGCATCATCGACCACGCCGCGATCCAGCACGGCAGGCGGCCGGTGGTAACGCGCTCGGTCGAAGGGCCGATCCACACCACCAACTATGCCGAGATCCGGCAGCGCGCACTCAAGCTCGCACAACGGCTCGACCGCGACGGCATCAAGCTTGGCGATCGCGTCGCCACACTCGGCTGGAATACCTGGCGGCATATCGAGGCCTGGTACGGCATCCTCGGCATTGGCGCCATCTATCACACCGTCAATCCGCGCCTGTTCCCGGAGCAGATCTGCTGGATCGTCAATCATGCGGAGGACCGCATGATGTTCGTCGATCTGACGTTCCTGCCGATCCTGGAGAAGCACGCTGCGGGCCTGAAGACGATCGAGCGCTATGTGATCCTCACCGATGCCGCGCACATGCCGGCGACCTCGCTGAAGAACGCGGTATCTTACGAGGAATGGCTCGCGGAAGCCGACGGCGACTTCGCCTGGAAGAGCTTCGACGAGAACACCGCCGCCGGCATGTGCTACACATCCGGCACCACCGGCAATCCCAAAGGCGTTCTCTATTCGCATCGCTCGAACGTGCTGCATGCCTTCATGGCGTCGCTGCCGGACGCCAAAGGCATCAAGGCGACCGACGTGGTGCTGCCGGTGGTGCCGCTGTTCCACGCCAATTGCTGGTCGCTGGCGTTTTCGACGCCGCTGACCGGCGCCTCACTGGTGCTGCCGGGGGCAAAGCTCGACGGCGCCTCGATCTACGAATTGCTCGACACCTACAAGGTAACCTTCACGGCGGGCGTGCCGACGGTCTGGCTGATGCTGCTCCAGCACCTGGAAAAGACCGGGGCAAAGCTTCCTCACCTCAAGCGCATCGTGATCGGTGGCTCGGCCTCGCCGCGCGCCATGACACAGGAATTCGAGAACAAGTACGGCGTCGAGGTGATCCACGCCTGGGGCATGACCGAGATGAGCCCGCTCGGCTCGCTCTGCACCATGAAGCCTGAAACTATCGGGCTTTCCGGCGAGGCCAAGCTCGACCTGCAGATGAAGCAAGGCCATCCGCCGTTCGGCGTCGAAATGAAGATCACCGACGACAAGGGCAAGGACCTGCCGTGGGACGGCAAGACGTTCGGACGTCTCAAGGTGCGCGGGCCGGCCGTCGCAAAGCGCTACTTCAGGGATGACACCAACATCCTCGACGACGAGGGCTTCTTCGACACCGGTGACGTCGCCACCATGGACCCGAACGGCTACATGCAGATCACCGACCGCTCCAAGGACGTCATCAAGTCCGGCGGCGAATGGATTTCCTCCATCGATCTGGAAAATCTCGCGGTCGGTCATCCCAAGGTTGCGGAAGCTGCCGTGATCGGCGTGCGGCATCCGAAATGGGACGAGCGTCCGCTGCTGATCGTGGTGCTGAAGAAAGATCAGGCGGCTAGCAAGGATGAAATCTTGAGCTTCATGCAGGGTAAGATTGCCAAGTGGTGGATGCCCGACGATGTCGCTTTTGTGACGGAAATTCCGCACACCGCGACCGGCAAAATCCAGAAAACCGTGCTGCGTGAACGCTTCAAAGACCATGTTCTGCCGGGCACCGCCGCTTGAACCGAAATACCTGCCGGCGCGACCAATCGATGCGCTAAGCTCCGCGCCACGCGATCCCATGCTTGATCCAATGCCTGCAGGACGTCCATGACCGTGCTCGATACTCGCTTCGCGGTGCTGCCTGGCGCCATTCCACCCGCGATCCCCCCCGATGAGCGCTCGGTGCGTTTCGTTGGCGACGTCCATTCCTATTGGTGGCTGCTGATCCGCGGCGCGCTGCTGCTGCTGGTCACGCTCGGCATCTACCGCTTCTGGCTCACCACCGATATCCGGCGTTTCCTATGGTCCAACACCGAGGTCAAGCGCGAGAGCCTGGAATACACCGGCACCGCGTCGGAGCTGTTCATCGGCTTTCTGATTGCGATCGCGATCCTGATTCCGCTCTATGTGTTCTTCTTCATCATCTCGCTCAATCTCGGCGTGTTCGGCCAGGTCATGAGCGTGATCGCCTTTCCGGTCCTCGCGTACCTCGGCCACATCGCGGTTTATCGCGCGCGGCGCTATCGTCTCACCCGCACCGTGTTTCGCGGCGTGCGCTTCCACCAAACCGGCAAGGCCTGGCTCTATGCGATCTACGCCGTGCTCTGGTGGACAATCATTGTGCTGACGATCGGGCTTGCCTATCCGTTCGCGCAGGCGAGCCTCGAACGCTACAAGATGCGGAACACCTTTTACGGCAATCTCAACGGGGCGTTCGTCGCCTCGGGCTTCAGCCTGTTCTGGCGCGGCTTTCCGATGTGGCTCCTGCTCATGGCGCCGCTCGCCGTCGCCATCGTGTTCCCACTCATGACGGTGGACTGGGACGCCGTGCGGTCGGTGAACTATTCGGGCACCAGCGGCGAAGAGATCATCAAGCAAATGGTGAGCCGCTTCCCCGAGCTCTACGCTGCCGTCGGAATGGCGATCATCGGGGTCACCCTCTTCGCGCTGCTGGCGATCGTGCTATTTCCGATGTTCCAGGCGATCACGCTGCGTTGGTGGGCCTCGGGATTGCGGTTCGGCGAAGTAACGATCACCTGCCGGCTGCGGATCGCCCAGATCTACGGCGCCTACATGCGGTTTCTCGGCTACACCACGCTGTACTCGCTGGCTGTCGCCGTCGTGATCGCGGCGGTATTTTTCGGCTTTCGCGCAGCCATTGCGGCCGGCCCGAGATCGGAACTGGCGGAATTCATTGTGGGCGCAGTCAGCATCATGATCTATGTCGTATCCATGCTCGGCTATTCCACGATTTATCAGGCCACTGCCAAGCTCCAGATCTGGATCCGCGGGGTGGAATCGGTCGCGCTGACAAACACCGCTGGGCTCGACTTGGTGACGGCCGAAGGCTCGGCCAGCTCGGCAGTCGGCGAAGGCTTGGCTGACGCGCTCAACGTAGGCAGCTTCTAATGATCTCAGGCGCCGGCGTTTACTTCGACGGCAAGACCAGCGCGCGGCACGACGTGTTGATCGACGCCGCCCCCGGCGCACTCCGGGTCTGCGCCCTCGACGGCTCAGTGCTGGCCGAATGGCCCTATGCCGAGTTGCAGGGCTTGTCGGCATCCGCCGACGTGCTCCGGCTCGGCCGCCTCAACAATCCGGTGCTGGCCCGCGTCGAAACCCGCGATCCGGCGCTCGCCGCCGAAATCGACCGGCTCGCCGTCACGCTCGACCGCAGCGGCACGGCTGAGCGCCGATCTCGCAAGAAGGTCGTGGCCTGGAGCGTCGCGGCCGTGGTTTCGCTGGTGCTGGTCGGTGTGTTCGGCGTGCCGGCGTTGACCGAGCGACTCGCGCCGCTGATCCCGCTGTCGGTCGAATACCGGCTCGGGGCCGCGGTCGATTCGCAGGTGCGCACGATGCTCGATACGTCCAAGCGCAACGGCAAGTCATTCGAGTGCGGGGCGGCCGACGATGAGAAGGCCGGACGGCTCGCGCTCGAAAAACTCGTTGGACGTCTCGAACGCGCCGCCAATCTGCAAATCCCGCTCAAGACCATCGTGGTGCGCAGAGACGAAGCCAATGCGGTGGCGCTGCCGGGCGGCCACATCTACCTGTTCAAAGGGCTGATCGACAAATCGAAGTCGCCCGATGAGGTCGCGGCGGTGCTCGCCCACGAGGTCGGGCATGTGGCGCACCGCGACGGCACGCGCTCGATCCTCCAAGCGGCCGGGCTGTCGCTCTTGTTCGGCATGCTGCTTGGCGATTTTACCGGCGGCGGCGTTGTGGTGATCGCGGCGCGCACGGTCGTGCAGTCCGCCTACTCGCGCGACGTCGAGGCCGCTGCCGACAGCTACGCCCTGCAGATCATGGCCAAGATCAAGGGCGATCCGCGTGCGCTCGGCACCCTTCTCGACCGCATCGCCGGCGCCATCGAGCCCGGCGTGAAAATCCTGCTCGATCACCCCGAGACCAAAGCGCGGATCGCTGCCATCAACGCCGCTGCGCCTCAGATCACACCACAGCCGCTGCTCGAGCCGGATGAATGGGCCGCGCTGCAACGGATCTGCGGATAAGGCATGGCACGCCGCCGTCTCGCCGACGAACGGATGTCGCGGCTCGCGGTCTGGGCGCGCTGGTGCGCATTTTTTTCGCTTGCCGCGACCGTGCTGGCGATCCTGATCGTGCGCTCAGGCATGCTGGAGATCGTGCCAGCACTGGCGACCTTCGCGGGCGCGCTGGCGTTCGCGGTCGTCGGCATCGTGCTGGCGTTCGGTGCCTTTGTGGCGATCTGGAAAGACGGCATCGACGGCATCGGCCACGCGCTGTCGGCCATCGCCATCGGGGCTGCATTGATCGCCTATCCGGCTTATCTCGGCGTGCGCGCTTACCGCCTGCCGGCGATCAACGACATCACCACCGACCCGATCGACCCGCCGCGCTTCGACATCATCGCGCGGTTGCGACCGCGCGGCACGGTGGAATACGCCGGGCTTTATTCGGCCGATCTGCAGCGCGGCGCCTATCCCGATGTGCAGCCGCTCAGCGTCTCCGCCACGCCGCAAATCGCCTACGAAGAGGCGATCAAGGTCATCGCCAAGCGCAAGTGGCGCGTCGTGTTAGAGCGGCCGCCCCAGGCGGGCCGGCCCAACGGCCAGATCGAGGCGGTGGCGCGCACCGCGATCATGGGATTCCGCGACGACGTGGCGATACGCGTGCGGCCGACGGCGGACGGCTCGGTGATCGACATCCGCTCGGCATCGCGCTACGGCCGGCACGACCTCGGCGCCAACGCGGCGCGCATCCGCAGCCTGCTGGCGGATATCGATGACGCGGTCGATCTTCGCAGCGACGACAAGCGGGAACGCAAGCCGCCAGCGGCAAAACCCGCACCGGCCGCCAAGCCTCAGCCCGCCAAGCGGTAACGTCCTTCGATCGAGGCCGGGCCTTCGGTGACGACGGCCCCACGCGCGACCAAGTCCTCCAGATGCGCCAGCACCGAGAGGCCGGCGGCCTTCACCAGCCGCGGATCGAGCCCGATATAGATCGCACGCACCACCGTCGGGATATCGGTTTCGCCCTTGGCGAGGCGATGCAGGATCGAGTCCTCACGCGCCTTGCGGTGCAGGATGTAGTAGGCGACGAAGCGCGGCGCGTCCGTGATCTGCGGCCCGTGGCCGGGAAAATAGATCGTCTCGCGGCGCGGGCGAAGCTTTTCCAGCGACGCCATGTAATCGCCCATCGACCCGTCCGGCGGCGCCACCACCGGCGTCGACCAGCCCATAACATGATCGCCGGAGAACATGACGTTGGGTTCCTTGTAGGCGAAGGCCATATGGTTCGCGGTGTGGCCGGGCGTCGTCACCGCCTCGATGGTCCAGCCATGGCCGGACACAACCTCGCCGTCGGCTAGCGCACGGTCTGGCCGAAAGTCAGTGTCGTTGGAGGCATCGAGCCGCGGTGCTTCACCGACGTTGAGCGCCCGCGACGCGCGATGCGGGCCCTCCGCCAGCACCACGGCGCCGGTCGCGGCTTTGATCTTCGGCACCGCGGGCGAATGATCGCGATGGGTGTGCGTGACCAGAATGTGCGTCACGGTCTCGCCGCGCACCGCGTCGAGCAAGGTTGCGACATGGGCTGCGTCGTCCGGGCCCGGATCGACGATCGCGACCTTGCCCCGGCCAACGATGTAGCTGACCGTGCCCTTGAAGGTGAACGGGCTTGGATTATTGCACAGCACCCGCCGCACGCCCGGCATCACCTCATCGACTTGGCCGGGCACCAGATCGAGCTTTTTGTTGAAGGGGATGTCTTCGGCCATGGGTGAAGAACTTGGGTCAAACCGTGTGAGACCTTGACGTAGACAATCGCGCCAGCGCTGCCAAGCCGGGGCAAACCGCCCGCTTCGTTAATGTCGCTTGCAACACTCTTGCCATCACTTCGTCCCAGGTCCGCCCCGCCCGACCCACGAAAGCGTCCCACCCCGTTGGTCAGTTCCGCGCGCTGGGCGGGATGCTTCGGGAGGGGACATTGCATCGCGCTGTTACGTTCATGATTGCGGTTTTCACGCTGTCGGTGCCGGCCTTGGCGGCCTCGCCGACGTCCAATCTGGGATTTCTGTCACGTGATTCGGTGTTGAGCTGGATCGACACCTATCGCGCCAAGCCTGAGCCCAACCGCCTGCCGGCGGCCGTGCGCACGCTCAGCCGGGCGGGTGTGCTCAAAGAGGTCGAGACCTCGGGCTTCTATGTCGGATTCATGGCCGGCGTGATCGGCAGCAACCCGGCCATCGCCGACCAGCTCATCGCCCGAATGCTGCCGCTGCCGGTCGAAGACCAATGGGTGGTGGTGCGCGCGGTCGCGTTCTCCGGCCTGCCGGACTGGCAACGCCGCCTGCACGATCTCGCGCCGCTCCTGCCGGCGCGGCAGGTCATGATCAAGCAATACCTCTCGGGCAAGCTGCCGCTGCTCGGCAATCTCGAGCTCGATCGCGATCCGACCTGGACCGAAAAGGTGCAAATGCACTTCGGCCACAAGCCGCCGCAACCCAAGCTATCCTTCGCCAACAATCCCGAATTGCTCGACACGCTGTGGGGCGAGTATTTCGCGACCGGCCAATACCAGCCGATCTGGCGCATTCTCACCATGCTGCCGTGGTCCAAGGACCGGGACAGCGTGGAGCGGCTCACCGTCGGCAGCATGGCCAAGGTGACGCTTGCCAACAACGTGGCGCGCTATCCCGATCTGCTCGCGATGCTGAAAGAGATGGCGCCTTACCAGAGCACTGAAGTGAACAAGCTGCTGCTGGAAACCATCGAGGCCGGCGAAACCATGCAGGCGCCGACGCTCCGCAAGCAGGCGCTGGCTTCAATCGAAGACCTCAAGCGCAAAGGCCCGGGATACCGGCGGGACGTGTCGCTCTGGAGCCAGGTCGGCCAGGGTGCAATCGCAGTTGGCTGTATCGCGGCAGCGTCCGCCTCGCTGACTGTGCTCGGCCTGCCTTGCGTGATCGGCGGCGCGACCGCGTCGGCCGCGATGAACTACTGGTCGAACCAGCAATAAGGCGCGTGGCCTTACGGGATTCCCGCCGCGCGAAGAAATTGCAGGTCGTAGAACCGCTCCGCCGCAGGCAGCGGAGCCTTGAGCGCGCCGCCCTCGCCCATCAGCGCGATCGCTTGCGCCATCCCCTTTGGGTCGATCTCGCCGCGCTTGGGCAGCACGCCGCGGTCGGGCTCAAGATAGAGTGCGAGCGTGAGCCTGGCATTCACCTCGGCGAAGCCCGTGGTCTCGACGACGGTCCGCACCACGTCATCCCGCCGGGCAGGATCGCGGATGAACGCAAACGCCGCCGCGAGCGCCCGGACGTAGCGCAGCAGCGTATCCTGGTTTGCGGCGGCCCAGGAGCGGCGCGCCGCCGTGACGGTGTAGAGATATTCCGGCACCGCGTCGGTTGAGAGCCCCAGGAGCTGATAGCCGCGCCGCAGCGCAACGAAATCCTGCGGCTGCCCGAGCGGCACCGCATCGCAGTTGCCGCGCATCACGCATTCGAGCCGCGCCGGCGTGCCATCGACGAAGCGCGCGCGGAAATCCTCTCGCTGCAACCCATTCGCGGCGAGCAGCTTGCGGATCGACAGTGTGATCGAGCCGTTTTCCGCCGCAACGCCAATCAGCTTTCCTTTCAGATCGGCATAGGTCCTGATCTCCGGCTTGGCGATCAAACTATAGACCGGGTTGTTGAATTCGGCCGCGATCGCCACCGCGTCGGAGCCTTTGAGCGCCGCCTGCACCAGGAACGGCGTCGCCACGTGAGCGATGTCGGCGGTGCCGTCGTGCAGCGCCGCGATCAGGCTTTCACCACCGCCCGACACCGGCAGCATGGAGAAATCGAGGCCCTCGCGGACGAAATAGCCTTCGCGCTCAGCCACGAACAGCGGCAGCGCAAAGATGCTGCGCAGCGCCGAGAACGCCTGCGCGTAGCGCAGCTTAACGCCCGCGCCGCAAGCTTGCTGACAGGTGAAGAGGAAAATCAGCAGCGCGATGAGGCTGCGCATTGCGGTTCAGCGGTCAAAGCCGCTGGAGCGTGCACTCGATTTCGACGCCGCTCTCGCCGCCGCTCGCCAGGCGCTCGACCACGCGGATCTGCTTGTAGCCATCCTTGCTGCAGGAGATCGTGATGTCGTCCACCTTCACCTCCTTGCCGGCGATGCTGAGCTTGTAGGCGCCGAGGATGTTGGTGTGGGTGATGAGCATGCCGCGGTTCTTGATCTGCGCCGTGACCTTGGCCTGCGAAATCACCGCGCCGCGGGTGTCCTTGACGAAGCCGAAATAGGCCGGCCCCGCATCAGCGTTCTGCTCGTCGTGATCGTCGTAGTCGCCGCCGGCGCGCGCGCCGGACGCCAATCCCACAGCGAGGCCAAACGCCAGCGCCGCGACAATACCGCTGCGTGGTTTCATCTCGCGCTCTCCCATTGGTCGGGGGTCTTTCCGACATTATAGCGCAGGATCGCGGGAGCCGGGAGCCGTTCTATTTGGTCCAAAACGGCATCAATGAGTAGACCAGCAGCGGAATCGCGAGAATCGGCAGAATCCAAATGAGAGCCAGCGGGATGCGCTTGACCACCCTCTCGGGCAGCAGCGTGCCGAGCAGCCCCAGGATCGACGCGCCGATCAGCATGCCCACGGTCCAGCCGTACCAGTACATCACCGGACCCTCGTTCTGCCGCGGCAGGGTGCGGCCCCATTCGAGCCGGCCAGTCGCCGGGTGGTAGGTGAACGGCGCCCAACCCGACAAATCGCTGAGCACATAGATCACCGTCGCCGACAGCGAAAACACCACGACGAAATTGCGGAACTTTTGCGACGACGCCAGTGCCTTCATGAGCCCAGGCCCCGCACGTTGTTGACCACGTGGCCGACCAGGAAGCTGAACCAGCAGATCGCTGCCAGCACCACGGTGAGCCAGCGGCGCGCCGTCGCGGTGCCGGCGTCATCCGCGTTCTTCCAGAGGTACCAATAGGCCGGCAGCACGCCGAGGCCGATGGTGACCATGTGTTCCTTCATTTCGAAGAAGCCCTGCGTCTTCCAGAACCCGGCACGCTCGATCGGGATGCGGACGTAGATGCGGTACTTGATGTAAATCCACGCGCCCATCAGGAACGTCAGCACCCACAGCACGCAGACCGCGGTGACGTAGCCCGCGCCCTTCACAGCGCGGAAGCGCGTCACAAAGCCATCGGACGGCACCCGCACCGGCATCAGCACCGAAGCGGCCTGGTGCGTCAGCGCGCCGAGCAGCGCAATCGCGAGCAGGCCGTGGACGATCAGCAGGATCGTCCAGAACGTCGTGACCGAGATATAGTCGAACAGAAAATCCATCGCGCTCCCCCGTGATAACTTAGCGCGAAAAAAGCGGAGGCGGCACGATTGGCCGCCCCCTTAAAGCTATTCCAACCTTGAGCCTCAGTGCGCGAGCGGATTAGGCCGCACCTGGATGTGCACGGCCATTGGACGCGCGCCCTTGCCGATCTCGTTGAGCCAAGGCGTGCGGTCGCCGGAGGCGCTCCACAGGCCGCGGCCCTTCCAGCCGGCGTTCGGATCGTCGATGCGCGCGTCGAGACCCTTGGCGTAGTAGCCCATCGGGTAAGGCACGCGCATCAGGATCATCTGGTTGTCCTTGAAGGCGACGAAGCCGTCCTGCAGGTTGGCGGTCGAGATCGGCACGTTCGGGCCGAACCCGACTGCGTTGTGCTGATCGACCCAGGTGTAGTAGCTCGCCTCGGCGCTCGAGTTCGGCACGCCCTCGAAGCCCGGCCCCGGATATTTGTGGAGCGCGAACCCCTCCGGGCAATGGTTGCCGGTGGCGGCCGGCCCGTTCAGCGGACCTTTGCACTTGCTGCGGTCGAAGCTGATCAGGTGGCCGGCGGAGCCGGAGCCCCAAACCACGCCGTTAGCGTCGATATCGCCGCCGCGCAGGCCGATCGCCTCCTTGGGCAGCTGATAGAACTCGCTGAGCTTGGTCTTCGGATCGTAGCGCAGGAAGCCCGGTGCGCCACCGAACACGCCGGACGTGTACCAGACCGAACCGTCCTTCGGATTCGGCATCACCGCATACGGGCCGGACCCCGGATTGAAGCGCATGTCCTTGCCGGGCTCGGGCTTGCCGGGTTCGGTGAACTCGTCGAGCTTGCCGTTACCGGTGGTGTCGAGCACGAACGGGAACCAGCCGACTGCCTTCTGCGGATCTTGGGTCTCGTCCCAGATCTTGGTGTTGACCCAGCCGGCCACCGGACCGGTGCCGGAGAGCCACAGCGTATTGTCGGCGTCATAGCCAAACTGTGGATGATGCGTGCCGAAGCACGTGTCGATGAAGGAGTACTTCATCGTCTTGGGATCGAGCATCGCGACCTGACGCGGCGACCGATCAATCGGGAACACCGCGGCAGACGGGTGATTGGAGCCCTTCTTGCACCAGGCCGGATTGTCCATGCCGCGCACGCTAGCAGCGAGCCAGACCCGACCCTTGCTGTCGAACATCGCGTTGTGCTGATTGGCCTTGGTGTCCCACAAAATCTCGTCGCCCCAATACGGCGAAGGCGCCGCCGGCTTGATCGCGCCGGCGTGGCCCGGTCCAAGTGACAGCGGCATGTTCGGATCGGCCACCGGCATCTTGAAGTACGTGACCTTGTGGGTCTTCGGATCGAGGATCGGCATGTTGTCGGTCGAATACTCGGGCGCGCCGTAAAGCGAGCCGTTGGCATTGACCGTGGGATTGCGCCGATCCGACGAAATCAGGTCGTGCAGATACTTATCCGGCGTCGACCAGTCCCAGGTGGTGACAACAAGATTACGCTCGAGGCCCTGCGGCCGCTGCGGTTTCTGCTTGGGCAGTTCGCCCTTGGCCACGCGGTCGGTCCAGTCGCCAAAATACTTGAACGGCGCGCCGCCAAGCTGTCCGGCGAGGCGGTTCGTCATGTTCTCGCCGGCCTGGCCGGACGTGATGCGGCGCATCCAGGCGTCCGCACCCGGCACGTTGCCGAGTGCGGCCGGGATCGTACGCGTCGACTCCTGTCCAAGCTGATGACAGCCGACGCAGTCGACATTGTTCATCCGCTGGATCCAAGTCTCCCGCGTGATGTTCTTCGGAATGTCGGTGTGGCCGCCGAACTCGCTGGCCGGCGGGATCTTCATCATCGTGTACCAATAGATCGCCGGATAATAATGCGCGGCCGACGCCTCATTCGGCGCCTTCACGGCTGTGAGGTTGAGCTGCTGGCCAGGCTTCGCGCGCACCTTGGGTGAATCCACCAGGCCATAGCCACGCACCCAGACGGTGTAATTCGCGGTCGGCAGATCGGGAATGACGTAGCGGCCCTGATCGTCGGTAACGACGCTCTTGGTGTAGCGGGTCGGCAGATCGGTCGTCTCCGCGATCACCCAGACGCCAGCTTCGGGCCCGCTCGGGCCCATGACGGTCCCGCCGATGTCGTCGTTGTCGATGGCGATGGCCGCCGTCTGTTGCGCGACGCTCGGGCCCGGCATCGTCGCCACGAACGCGCCGGACAACGCGGCGACGCCGATTACCGCAACGGTAGAATAGAGCATTCGCTTGAGGTTCATGTCGCTCTCCCTAAAATCCTGGGCTTTGGCGCCCGTTGTTGGGCAGGATTCTATACCAATCCCGGCCCATCGCCAGAGTGTTCGGCATGCCCAAAGGCCAGTTCCGGGCACAATTCCACAACGGATGGGCGTTGCCATTCGCGTCTTCGCGGCTGCTTGAGCCCGCGAGACGCCTGTTGCATCCTCCCCGCCGCAAGGAAACGAGGTCCGCGATGCGAAGGCTTTTGGCGGCGCTGCTTTGCGTCGCAGGCATAACAAGCCAGGTGCAGGCGCAATCCTATCCTGACCGGCCCATCAAGGTGATCCTGCCGTTCACGCCAGGCTCGCCGAACGACGTGGTGGCGCGGCTGATCTCGCCGCAGGTGTCGGCACGGCTCGGCCAGCCGATCGTGCTCGACAACCGCCCGGGCGGCGGCACCACCATCGGCCTCAAGGCGGTGATGACCGCCGACGCCGACGGCTACACGCTGTTGTTCTCCAACAGCCCAGTGCATTTCATCACGCCGCTCGTCAACAAGACCTTCAGCTACGATCCCTTGAAGGATTTCACGCCAATCGCGACCGTCGTGAGCGGCGGCCTGATGCTGGTGATCGCGCCCGAAATACCGGCAAAGACGGTCAAGGAATTCGTCGCCTATGCCAAGGCCAACCCGGGCAAGCTCAACTTCGGCTTCGGCCAGGGCACGCTGCCGCAGCTGGTCGGCGAGATGTTCAAGTATGCGACCGGCACGCAGATCACCAACATCCCCTACAAGGGCGGCGCCCAGGCCATTCCCGATCTTCTGGGCGGCCGCATCCAAATGAATGTCGGCACCATTTCGACGCTCGCCCCGCTGGTTCGACAGGGCAAATTGCGCGCGCTTGCGGTCACCAGCGCCACGCGCAATCCCGAGTTGCCGGACGTGCCGACCATGGCTGAAAGCGGCCTGCCTGAAGTGGCCTCGGTGACGTACTATGGTTTCCTCGGGCCCGCGGGCGTACCAGAGGATGCGGTTCGGCGCTTCAATGCCGCGGTCAACGACAGCCTGCAATCGCCCGAGGTGCGCGCCGCAATCGCGCGCATCGGATTTGAGCCGCATGGCGGGACGGCCGCCGACTTTGCGGCGTTGATCGCAAGCGAAATGAAGGCCTGGACGCCGATCGTGCAGAAGACCGGATTTCAATTGAACTGAAGGTGAAAACGTATGGCTGACACTTCCATTCCCTCCGGCGGCCCCGTCGATCCCGCTCTGATCGAAGACCTCGTGGCGGCGAGCCGCATCCTGGCGCAGCACGGCGTGCTCGACGCCTGGGGCCACGTCAGCATGCGGCACCCGAAAAATCCGGAGCGCTATCTGCTGTCGCGCGCTCGCGCACCGGCGCTGGTGTCGGCCGAAGACATCATGGAATTCGACCTCGACTCCAATCCGGTCGATCAGCGCGACCGCCGCATGTTCCTCGAGCGGTTCATCCACGGTTCGGCGTTCAAGGCGCGGCCCGATGTCAACGCCGTGGTGCACAGCCACTCGCCGACCGTGATCCCGTTCTCGGTGACGGACCAACCGCTGAAGGCGATCTCGCACATCGCCTCGTTCCTGGCCAAGGGCTGCCCGTGCTTCGAGATTCGCGACGTCGGCCTGACGCAGGGCCTCCTCGTCACCAACAACAAGCAGGGCGCGGCGCTGGCGAAGGTGCTCGGCGACGGGCCGGTGGCGCTGATGCGCGGCCATGGCAACCTCGTGGTGGCAGGCGACATCCCGCGCGCGGTGCATCGCGCGCTCTACACCGAGGTGAACGCGCAGCAGCTCGTCACTGCACTGTCGTTGGGCAGGCCGATCACATACATCGCCGAGGACGAGGTAAGCGATCCCAAGCGGCTCGGCGATTCCTGGGAGGTGTGGAAGAAGGAGGCGATGGAGAACGGGTGACCGCGATGCTTGGCGCTCGGACTTGCTGAGAGGTAGCCCATGCCCGCCAAACTGATTCCGCTGCGCGACTTCTTCAAGAATCCGGAGAAATCCAGGTTCCAAGTCTCGCCCGACGGCAGCTGCATTTCGTTTATGCAGCCTTACCAAGGCCGCATGAACGTGTTCGTGCAACCGCGCGGAGGCGGCGACGCAGTTCGCATCACCAGCGAGACCGAGCGCGATGTGGCCGGATATTTCTGGAAGGGTCGGGGCCGCATCGTCTTCCGGAAAGACTTCAAGGGCGACGAGAACTTTCACGTGGTGTCGGTCGATGCCGACGGCAAGAATCTTGTTGACCTCACCCCGTTTGAGAAGGTGCGCGCCAACATCATCGACGACCGTCCCGATCACGATGACGAAATCATCATCGCGATGAACAAGCGCAACCCGGAGGTCTTCGATGCCTACCGGGTCGATCTTAATACCAAACAGCTCACGCTCATTGCGGAGAACCCGGGCAACGTGACCGGCTGGGTCACCGATCACTCCGGCCGCATCCGGCTCGCGCTGGTCACCGATGGCGTGAATTCCAGCGTGCTGCACCGGCCCGACGAGCACACTCCCTTCACGGCGGTCATCACCACCAGCTTCAAGGAAGAGATCGCGCCGCTGTTTTTCGACTTCGACGACAAGCTGCTGTTCGCCTCCTCCAACATCAACCGTGACAAAGCGGCGATCGTGCGTGTCGATCCGGCGACCGCCAAGGAGGAGAGCGTCATCTTCCAGCATCCGGAGGTTGACGTGTTGGGCCTTGCTTGGTCCCACAAACGCAAGGTCTACACCGAGGCGCAGTTCGTAACCTCCAAGCGCCAGCGCAAAATCTTCGACGCCGAAACGCAAACGATCTACGCCGATCTGGAACGGCAGCTCTCGGGCTATGAGATCGACCTGCAGAGTCACAATCGGGATGAAACTGTTTTCGTCGTCGCCGCGTGGAGCGATCGCACCCAGGGCGTTCGCTATCTCTACGACGCGGCGTCCCAGACGTTGAGCAAACTGGCCGAGATCGCGCCGTGGCTCCCGGAAGTCGATCTCGCTGAGATGAAACCGATCACATACCAGGCCCGCGACGGCCTCACCATTCACGGCTACCTCACCCTGCCCCAAGGCGGCGGCAAAAACCTGCCGCTCATCGTCAATCCCCATGGCGGGCCGTGGGCGCGCGATGGCTGGGGTTTTAACCCGGAGACCCAGTTTCTTGCCAACCGCGGTTATGCGGTCCTGCAGATGAACTTCCGCGGCTCGACCGGTTATGGCCGCGCGTTCTGGGAGGCAGGCTTCAAGCAATGGGGCAAGACGATGCAGGACGACGTGACTGACGGAGTCAGGCACGTCATCGCGCAGGGCATCGCCGACCCGAAGCGCGTCTGCATCTACGGCATCAGCTATGGCGGCTATTGCGCGCTCGCCGGCCTCGCCTTCACGCCGGAGCTGTACTGTTGCGGCGTCGACTACGTCGGTGTGTCGAACCTGTTCACATTTCTGAAAACCATTCCGCCTTACTGGAAGCCGATGCTCGACATGTTCTACGAGATGGTCGGCCATCCTGAAACGGACAAAGACTTGCTGGCCGAAGGATCGCCGGTCATGCACGCTGACAAGATTCGCGTCCCGCTCCTGATTGCGCAGGGCGCACAGGATCCACGCGTCAACATCGACGAATCCAATCAGATGGTCGCGGCGCTCGCCAAGCGAGGCATCGCGGTTGAATATCTCGTCAAAGAGAATGAAGGTCACGGCTTCGCGAATGAAGAGAACCGCTTCGAGTTTTACGAAGCGATGGAACGGTTCCTCAAAAAACATCTTTCGTGAATTTTTTCAGTTGCGGTCGCCACACACTCCGTTCGTTCCCGCGCAAGCGGGAACCCAGGGAGCCAAGCTCTCACATTTTGGGTTTAGCTCTGGGTCCCCGCTTTCGCGGGGACGAACGGCTGGCGTCGTACACGCCCCTCACATCCGCTCGACCTTCGGCATGATCTCGCTGACGAACAGCTTGAGCGAGCGCATGGCGTCGTTCATCGACATGGTGCCAAGGAATAGATACGTCAGCAGATAGTTGAAGCCGATCTGCCCGTGCTGACGCTCGATCTCGGCCAGCACCGTTTTGGGCGAGCCCGCGATCACGGTGCCTTCGGCGACGCATTCTTCGAAATTCTGGCCGCGCACGTTCTTCATGCGCGCTGCCGTGCCGGTGACGCCGTGCTTGGCCCTGATCCAATTGATGTTGGCGAGATGGGCCTCCATGGCGGACTTGGCCCAAGCCTTGGCCTTCTCGTCGGTCTCGTCGATGAAGATGTGGCGCTGCACGCCGATCGCGACGCCGCCGGAGAACTCGGGTTTCGGCTGGGCTGCGTTGCCGCGCTTTGAGAAAGCGGCGCGGAAGATGTCGATGTTCTCCTTGGCGGCTTCGTTGGGTCCGAGCGTGACGAAATGCAGTCCACGCTCGCCCGCCCAGGTCGAACCCTCGGCACCCGATGAGCCGTACCAGAACGCCGGATGCGGCTTCTGCAAAGGCTGCAGCGCGATCGGCACATTTTCGTATTCGTAGTGCTTGCCCTTGTAGTTCAGCATCGAGGCGCCGAGGCCAGCCGAAATACAGTCGAAGGCGTCGATGAAAATCTCGCGCGACTGGTCGTGCTCGATCTTGTGGTACTTCAGTTCGAACGGCGACACACCGCGGCCGACCCCGATCTCGGCCCGCCCATGGCTCAGGTGATCGATCATGCAGATCTCGTCAATCATGCGTAGCGGCGAGTAGAGCGGCAGGAGATACACCAGCGGCCCCATCTTGATCCGCTTGGTCAGACGCGCCACCGCGCCGAGGAACACGCCCGGCACCGGCACCATGTTGAGCGGCGTCTGGTGATGCTCGGCGAGATGCAAGCAATAGAAGCCCGCCTCGTCGGCGGCCTGGATGAAGGCCAGCCGCTCGTCGAACAATTGCGCGAGCGGCCGCTCGCCGTGCTCGATGTGGTCGAAAAGTCCGACTTTCATTTGGGCTCGTCCAGCCTTCCAATTTTCTTGATGACCGGAATCAATCGCCGCGCATCGTCATCGACGAATTTCTGGAATTCCGGCTGATCCAGATAGGCGGGCGGGCTCGCAGCTTTGACGAAAACGTCGGTCACCTGCGGGTTCTTCATCACCTCCCGCATGGCGTCGCGCAGCCGCGCGATGACAGGCTCTGGCGTGCCCTTGGGGGTGAACAGCCCGGCCCAGATATAATATTCGACGTCCTTGTAGCCGAGTTCGATGAAGGTCGGCACATCGGGATACTCGGCGGTGCGCTTGGGCCCCCAGTTCGCCAGGAGACGCGCGGCGCCGCTCTGCACATGCGGCGTGATCGGACCAGGCGCCTGCGCCGTGATGTCGACCTGCTTGCCGATGAACGCCGTCAGCGCCGGTCCGCCGCCGCGATAGGGCACGTGCAGCAGCTTGATGCCGGCGGCCTGCTGGAACATTTCGAACGGCACGTGGGCCGCGCCATAATTCCCGGACGAGCTGAACGAAATCTGGCCCGGCCGCTTCTTGGCGTCTGCGATGAGATCGGCCACCGTTTTGTACGGCGAGTCGCTCCGCACGCAGAGCACGCCCGGATCGGCCAGCACGCGCGCGATCGGCACCAGCTGGTCGTATTCGTAGGACGGTTTGCGGTCGTAGAGCCGCTCGGCCTCCGGCAGGAAGGTCATCGAGGAGAGCGCCATCAGGAGTGTATGGCCGTCGGGCTCGGAGCGCGCCGCTGCCGCATTGCCGAGCATGCCGCCGGCACCCGCGCGGTTGTCGACCACCACCGACTTGCCGAGGATCTTCTCCAGCGCGGCCGCCACCGGCCGCGCCGCAAGATCGGCCTGCCCGCCCGGCGGGAACGCCACGATCATGGTGATGTTGCGCGCCGGCCAGGCAGCCTGCGCCTGAGCGGACGATCCGAGTGCGCCAACCATGGGCGCGGCAAGCGCGCCTTGCAGGAATCTACGGCGGTCCATCGGCACCCTCCTCGGTTATTCGGCAGCGACGCGTGCGCGTTGCTCGCCTGCTTCAGCGATCGGATTGCGCAACACGCCGATCTTCTCGACTTCGCATTCGACCACGTCGCCCGGCAGGCAATAGCGCGTCGCCGGCACCAGGCCCGGCTGGGTGACGCCCTTGCCGCCCAATTCCTTGTCGGCCGACCAGGCGGTGCCGGCCGGTGTGCCGGTGATGATGACCATGCCGGGTTTGAGCGTGAAGTTGCGCGAGAAGAAATGAATGAGCTCGGCGCAGCTCCAGATCATGTTGCCGGTGTTGCTCGATTGCCGCAGCTCGCCGTTGACGCGCGACAGCAGCTTGAGCGTCTGCGGGTCGCCGATCTCGTCGGCGGTGACGATGCAGGGCCCGAGCGGTGCGCTGGAATCGAACGCTTTGCCGCTGCCAAGCTCGTACCAGGTCATGCCTTCGGGCGTACGCCGCACCTGGCGGTCGCGCGCCGTGACGTCATTGCAGATCGTGTAGCCGAACACATGATCGAGCGCGTCCTTGGTCTCGATATGCCGCCCGGCCTTGCCGATCACGATGGCCAACTCGGACTCGCAGTCGAGCTTCTTGGAGAACCGCAAGTCGAACACGATCGGCTCGTCCGGGCCGACCACGCAGTCGGCGGTCTTGACGAAAAACTCCGGTTCCTTGCCGCTGATCGGCGTGTTGGCCTTCTCGGCGTTGTGGTCCTTGTAGTTCGAGCCACTGCACAGGATGGTTGAGGGCCGGATCGGCGCGGTCAGTGTGACGATCTTCACCGGCAAGCACGCCTGCTTCGGTGGATTGCCGAGCAGCGCCTTGGCGGCCTTGAACCCAGCGTCGCCGGACCGGATGAACGAAAGCGCGCTGGCGAACGCGGCGTTGCCACCCGACGCCAGCAGCGCATCGACGATCACATCGCCGTTGAGGAAACCGAGCCGCTCCTCGCCGCTTTGAACGAAACTGACGAGCTTCATGTCAGGCGCGCTTGCGCGCCATGATTTCTTCGCAGCGCTCTGCCGCGTAGAACTCGCCCGACATTGCGGCGCGCATCCGGTTCGACGGCGGGCCCGCGACGCCCCAGCGATCCGGCGTCGGCGCGACCTTCTGCCAGAATTCCGGCGTCTGCGGCACGTAAGCCGCGTCATCGATCTGATCGAGCTCGGTGGTGTATTCGGTGACGAAGCCGTCCGGCTCGATGAAATACGAAAACACGTTGTTGCCCGGCCCGTGGCGGCCGATGCCCCATTCGATGTCGAAGCCGCTCTGCTTGACGCGGCCCGCGCCGTGCATCAGGCCGTCGATGTTGGGCACCTCATAGGCGACGTGATTGAGCGAGGGACCCTTGTTGCGGAAGATCGCGAGGCTGTGATGATCGGCGCTGCAGCGCAGGAACTCCATCATGTGCGAACTGTCGGAGAGCCGGAACCCGAGCGCATCGATGAAGAACTTGACCTGGCCGCTGGTGCCCTCACCCGAGGAATTGAGCACCACGTGGCTGATTTTCGTGGGCCGTGAACGGTCGAGCATCGTGGTCGGATGGGACTTCACGTCGGCCGAAATGCTCATCGGCAGTCCGTCCGGCGTCTTGAAGCGGAAAGCATAGCCGCCGCCAGCATTCGGCGAAATCTCAGCGGGCGCGGCGCCCACATCGACCCCAAAACCCTTGGCCTTGCCGTGCATCTGATCGACCGCGGCGCGATCTGTCGCTGCGAAATGCACGCCGAGCAGGCTCGCCCTGCCCTGCTCGCGCAGCGTCAGCACGTGATGCTCGGCGCCGGTGCCGCGCAGATGCACTGCATCGCCATCGGTCGACGCGACTTCGAGGCCCCAGACCTCGCTGTAGAACTTCAACGACGCATTGATATCGCGGACGCCGAGCTCGACACTCCGCACTCCGGTGACGCGCGCTGGGGTCATGGTGTTCCTCCGTGCATTCTTGATCTTGGGATGTAAGCGGACTGTCGCACAGTCCGCTGTACGGTGCCAGCCGTCTCGGCCTCATGGTGAGGAGCCCGCTGTAGCGCAGCGAAGGCGGGCGTCTCGAACCATGTGGCCGCTGCCCTGGCCGCCTCGTCCTTCGAGACGCACTCGCTTTGCTCGTGCTCCTCAGGATGAGGCGGATCGAATCTCGAATTTGTTGCGCGCATGCGTCTTCGTCCTCGCGGCGCGGTTAGCGTCGAAGTTGGGGGGACGGCCGTACCCTCGGATCAGTCCGAGGGGATGGAGCGCCGGTCGACGCCACATCTCGATCACGCCTTGTCCGTCGATGGATTACTCCACCGGGGACTAACCGGCGTGGCGCCCCAATTTCGGGGGGCGCGTCGCCGGCCGACGCTCCATCGCGGCGATTTTGGGCGTCTCGGAACCGTAACTGACAAGAACCGGCAGCGAGCTCTCGCCCGCCCTGATCCCGGCGGCTTACGCCGCCGTTCATCCGGTCCCCGTGTCACCAACTGGGCGC
>CAMDDZ010000041.1 GCA_945893145.1 Rhodoplanes serenus
GTAACACCTGCCGAGACATCACCACCACACCAACGAAAGCGATAAATCCCCCGACCGCTGCGACGCGCGTCGGCAAGGGGAACTGATTTTGGGGAAAATATAATAGGGCCCCGATTGCGCAAAGAACGAATAGAAATGCGATTGGAAACAGGTCTCTCTTTTGCACTTGCTTCTCCCACCTCTGATAGGGAGCCCGCCGGTATGATGCAGGCTCCTTTGCCGAAGCGCGATGTTAGAACGGAATGTCATCGGCCGAAACTGCGCCTTGCTAGTAGGGCGCAGGAGCGGAAGTGCCATCAAGTCTTAGGATCAATAGCTCCCCAACGCTGCTCGAACTCGGCCTTGTAATCATCGAACCTTTCAAGCTGTCGAGAGGTCTCATAAATGCTGCTCAACAAAAGTAGTGCTATCAGAAACGTCAGCGCCGCAAACAAGATGAGAATGCCGAAGGAGTAGTGGATAGGAAACTCATTTTGGAAGACAACAGAGAGAACGAGAGTTGACGCGACGATGGTGCAAACAATTGCACTACCCGTCAGGAGAATATAGAAGGCGTAGCGGTCGCTCGTGCCATCGTGAAATGCTTTGATGCGATTGAAAACTCGAAGAGCCTGTTGTTTCGTTTTGTGTGTCTTGAGAAGTTTTCGCGACTGGAGGTATTGCGCCAATCGAGGAGTGTGCATGTTGGCCAAGAGAGCCATTGCATAGGCCCCAGGGATACCAACTATAAGTGTAATCAACACTCCAAGCCAAAACTCACTCATGTTGCTTCCTTCTTGGACTCTCTATCCCACTCCCTAGCTTGCACCTTTAGCCCTTTTTGGTAGCGCCGGTCATCATCGCTGCAAAGTCACGGCTCATGCTGAAACCTTTTCGAGCTTTTTTGTTGATGAAATGTTCTTCTTCGCCCGCATAAAGGTGCAAGCTAGCGGTTGGGGATATCGGAGGATCATATGCGCTTTCTCGCGGCAACCATCGCATTTTTCGTTTTGACATCTGGATTGGCAGCGGAGCCAGTTCCAGTCGGTAAAGTCAGGGTGCTGGACGGCGACACAGTCGCAATCAGCATTCGATTGCTTGGCTTCGATACGCCCGAAACCTCAAAGCTACGTGCCAAGTGTGATAAGGAAATTGAACTCGGCAAGCGCGCTGCAACACGTCTTCGCGAGATACTTGCCACAGGCAAACCAACCGTTGAGTTAGCACCGTGCTCTTGCCCTGAGAACACGCAAGGGACAGAACGGTGTAACTTTGGAAGGGCATGTGGGCGACTGTTTGTGAACGGCAAAGACGTAGGCGAGATGCTCATCGCGGAAGGACATGCCCGTCCCTACGATTTCAAGTGGGATGCACGACCCCCTGCTGCGGATTGGTGCTCCTGATTACTCGCGGGCATGGAAGAAATCGTGCAAGCTAGGGGGTGGGGATAGCGGAAGAACTATCGACACAGCCTAACCAACAACAATCTGTCGCTTTCAACGGAACGTTTCCAGCTCGGCCGCGATTCAAACCCATCTCTGCGCTTTGCAGTTTTCGAATCCAAAGTTGTTCGATTTCGACAATATCTTGCAAGCTGTCTCTGCTACCGGCGACCTCAAGCACTGAGACTTGATAGTTGCTCGCTTGTCTGCTTTGAAGGCCTACTGCACCGCCGTTTACCGCGAGATGTTGCCGCCACCGCTCGTAAAACCCTCCTTCACCGGCCGCTGACCCGACGTACTGTTCGTGAGTTCTGGGGCATGTCAGCAGATAGACACCTTTGGCCTCCTGTAGGCGCGGTACCCATCCTTTGGGTAGCGACGCAATTTCCGAAAGCGGCTTAATGAATCTGAGGAAACCAGGGAACTCCTCCTCCTTGAACGAGGGTCTCAGTTCACGCACTCTCTTGTCATTTCGCTCGGCATATTGCGTGTACTGGATGTAGCCCTCACCCCACTCGATGAGCAGGGTTCCCGAAAATTCGGATAGGCGATTATCTACGGCGATCTCGTAAGTGTCGTATGGCTCTTCCTCGACTTTCCCTGGCGACTGGACCTTAGTAATTCCTAGCACTCCTGGTGCATATCCCTGCTGGTGATAGAGTTGGTCGAACACAGTGTCGCCACCTGGCGTGACCACGAATACCGCCCAATAGGTCCGCCCGAAAATATTGCGGCGAGTGGTGCTTTGCCGTCGCTGATATTCCATGAAGTCTTCGTGATGATCCCGCCATAGTTTGTATGGCGTTCGATCGCGGTCGGCGCGGTTGTCCTGATGCCTCACCAGCGCGACCGCCGAAGGATCAATCCCGTGTCCCAGCAATATTGAATTGAACGTAATCGGCATCACACGCTCAATTTTGGGCGAGATGCACGATATCATTCAGCGTGGCCACTGCGGCCACGACTACTATCGTCCAATGCAGCACTCTTCGCGAAATTATTTTGTACCTCGGCATGCTTGCTCTTTGTCGCGTGAACTCCATCGAAAATGGCTTTGATAAAAGCAGCAGAGCGCCGAGGCTAAGCATTATTGCGATGAACGCGAGGAAAAAGAACAATGCAATGATCGAGAATTTCTGAAAGTCTGAGACTAGCTGCCAACACATCACAGCACCCCAACACAACAGGATCGCCGCAGCTGAATACCGCAGGAATGCACTAAGCAACCAAAGACCCATGATGGTCACCGGCCCCAAGGCCACCCAAAGCAGCCACCGATCTATTGGTATATTTCGCATGTAGTAGAGTGCGAAGGCGCCTTGAAGCACAGTCAAGGCGACAGCCAACCAAATAGCCGCTTTGTAGTGGTTCACTTGCCCCTCCCGCTCCCGCGCTCTACCACTAAAGCGCGGTGTGCCGGAGTACAAGACTACGGGAATGGCACGTCAGCCTTTTGCTCAGTCTTGCCCCACTCTTTGAGAAACCACTCGACCATTTCCGTGATCTTGCCTCGCATGAAGTCGTCTTTCTCTTCGAGGGTCTCGAAGGGGGCTGACCAGCTCTAACGTGTACGCCGTGGCGTCACGCATCGTTGCAGCAACCTTCACGCCCCGTGCGCGGTTCTCTTGCGCCTCCTTCACGTGCTCATGTGTACGATTTTGCGCCTCTTCAATCTGCTTACCCTTGAATGCCGCACCGCCTCCGGCCACTTCAAGGCGTCTGTCGCCGACGGACTTTTTCAGAAGTCGCCGCGAAAGAGACGACCACTCCGAATGTACCGCGTGCGAAGTCGTTCCGACCCCACCCGGCACCCCACCCCGGTCTTTTGTCGAAAGGCGAGAACATTTCGCGTCCGCTGCTACCACAATTGCTACCGAACGCACTGGTACGGCCCGTGATTGAAACGAATGGCGAACGCTTCGTTAGGCAAAAAAGCCCTGCAAAACATGACGTTTTGAAATGGTCCGGTATCAGCCGGTACGGCGGGGTTAGAATTTCAAGACCGATGCCTTAAACCACTCGGCCACCCGTCCGGCGCCCTCAATGCGGGATGCCGGGCCGCAATGCAAGCCGCGCAGCGGCGCAATGCGGGACTATGGACCGCGGCCCAGCCGGCATCGCATTCTCGCGCATGGTTCCAACGCCAAGTCTTGCGATCGTCGGCGCCGGCATGGGCGGGCTGACGCTCGCGGCAGCATTGCATCGGCGCGGCTTTGCGGTCCGGGTCTACGAGCAGGCACAGCGGTTCGTCCGCCTCGGCGCCGGCATTCAGATGAGCCCGAATGCGATGCGCGTGCTGCGCGGCATCGGACTCGAGCCGCGCATCCGGGCGGCCGCCTTCCAACCGCGCTCCTGGACCAACCGCGACTGGGACACCGGCGCGATGAAATATGAGCTGCCGCTGGGCGCCGAAGCCGAAGCTAAATACGGCGCGCCCTATCTGCTCATGCATCGCGGCGACCTGCACGAGGCACTCGCCTCGGCGGTGCCGAGCGAATTGATCGCGCTCGACAAGAGACTCACCGGGCTCGATTGGAATGGTGGCGGCGTAACGTTGCGCTTTGCCGACGGTACCAGCGCACAAGCCGATGCCGCGATTGCAGCCGACGGCATTCATTCGCGGGGGCGCGAGCTGTGGCTCGGACCGGAGCGGACGAACTACACCGGCCGCGTTGCCTACCGCACCACCTTCTCGGCCGCCCTGCTCAACGGCTACGCCCTCGACGAGTGCTGCAAGTGGTGGGGCCCCGACCGCCACATCGTGATCTACTACGTCACGGCGGCACGCGACGAAGTCTATTTCGTCACCAGCGTGCCGGAACCGGAGTTCACCGTGGAATCGTGGTCGGCAACCGGCGATCTCGCCACGCTGCGCTCAGCCTTTCAGGGATTCCACGAGCAGGTGCAGCGGGTGATGACCG
Source organism: Rhodoplanes serenus (assembly GCA_945893145.1). Taxonomy (GTDB): domain Bacteria; phylum Pseudomonadota; class Alphaproteobacteria; order Rhizobiales; family Xanthobacteraceae; genus Z2-YC6860. The sequence goes on from CAMDDZ010000041.1 coordinate 4,343, forward strand.
CCTGCCCGCGCGTGCACAAATGGGCCATCGTCGATCGCGATCCGCTCGCGCGCTGGGGTGAAGGGCCGATGGTGCTGCTCGGCGACGCCGGCCATCCGATGACGCAATACATGGCGCAGGGGGCGGCGTCCGCCATGGAAGATGCGGCCGTACTGTGCCGCTGTATCGAGGCGCAGCCGAATGACTTGCCAGCCGCCTTCGTGCGCTACCAGACAATGCGACGGGAGCGCACCGCGCGCATCCAAGGCACCTCGCAGCAGAACACCTGGATGCGGCAAGCGACCGATCCGGACTGGGTCTATGGCTACGACGCCTGGACGGCGCCGCTCCCCGCCCTGGCGTAATTGCGCGGATTGCGGCCGAACCCAATCGGGCCTCTGCGCGTTATCGCCGTCATGGAACGCACGGTGGAGCTGATCTCGCGCGTTGTCTTCGGGGTCGCGAGCCTTGCGCTGATGGCGATGTCGCTTGCGCTCGTGGTGTATGGCGCAATCGAGGTGGCGGGCTCAATCGGCACGCAATGGGACCATGCCAGCAGCACCCTGCTGGCGGCCATTGGCTATGTCGTCATCGCCATGGCGGTGTTCGACGTCGCCAAGTATTTCATCGAGGAGGAGGTGATCCGCGGCCGCGAAATGCGAAACGCAGCGGAAGCACGCCGCAGCCTCACCAAGTTCATATCCACGATCTCGATCGCGGTTTTCATCGAAGGTCTCGTCATTGTATTCCGCGTCAGCCGGGACAACGTCGCCGAGATGATTTACCCAACCTCGCTACTCCTCACCGCGATCCTGATTGTGGTTGGGCTCGGCGTTTATCAGCGCCTGAGCGCGGAGGTCGAGCGCACCGTGAATGACAAAAAGCGCAGCTGATCGGGTCCGCACCGTCAGCCGTTCTCCGCCATCGCCACCGCGTTGAGGTGATCGGCCAAAATACCGGCAAGCTCCGACGCCGGTACGCGGCCAAAGCCACAATAGGCGCCGAGTCCGAAGTCGGCGCAGTATTTACGCGCCGTCGCGATCCGGGCCTTGAATCCCGCCATGTTGTGGATCGCGCCGAGATAGACGCGGGCGCCCTGCGGTTTCAGCTCCTTCAGCGGCGCAAAGAAAGCGTCGTCGCTACGATCCAGCACGGGAATGTGAATCCAGTCGACCCGCCGCCCCGAGGCCGCAACGAACGCGTTGGCAAGCTTCACGGCCTGGCCGAGATCGTTCGGCGCAAAACGTGGCCAGCCGCCCAACGTGCCGAAACAAAAATGATAGCCCAGCGCCACGTCCGCCGGAATGTGCGGCGATAGATTGCGCACCTCGGTCAGATTGCGTTCGATGGCGCCAGCGAGCGGATAGCCGGGCACGGCGCCATAGGAGTCCTGGATTTCGGTCGAGCAATCCCATTGGATGGCGAGATCCTTGGCGGGGATTTTCTCGACGATGGTAGCAATCTCCGCTCGCGTCGCCTCTTCATACCCGGGCCTCACCTTTTCGATGTCGCTCTGATCCGGAAAGATGCGCGGCGGCAGCACGCTGTTGACCATCGGGATCGACACCTGAAAGCGCAGATGCGCGGGCAGCACGCCATTCTGCCGCAGCGTTTGGAACACGAAATAAGAGTTGATGGCGTCGCGTGCGTAGCCGAGCCGCCAGCCCGGATCGCCGAAGCGCACCTGCCGGACACCGTCCTTCACCTTGAACAGCCAGCTGTCGCCGGCGCTGCGCGGGGCCAGCCGCTCGATGCCATTCTCGTCGGGCGCCGGTCGCCGCACGATATCGAGCTCGGAATGGCCGGCCAGCACCTGGTAGTGCACCCGGCTGATCCAATGCCGCCGCGGGCCGACCTCGCCATCCGGCATGGCGAACAGATATTTACCAAGCGGCGCGCCGAAGGCTTCGAATACCTCTTTGACGGTGTCCAGCGGGATACTGCCGACCAACAGAAGCTTGCCGCTCATCTTTGGGGCCTTCCGCCTTGATCTTGCGTTGGAAGGTCTATAGCTGATCGGCCGTGCGATCCGCCATTCCCAAACAGACCCGCGCGCCCAGATCCAAAGCTTCGGACATCAAGGCGCCGACGGTCAGCTTCGTCTCGCTCGGCTGCCCGAAGGCGCTGGTCGATTCCGAGCGCATCATCACGCGACTGCGCGCCGAGGGCTATGAGCTCACCCACGAGCACAAGGGCGCCGACCTCGTCATCGTCAACACCTGCGGTTTCCTCGAAACCGCACAGACCGAGTCGCTTGAAGCGATCGGCGGCGCGCTTGCCGAGAACGGCAAGGTCATCGTCACCGGCTGCATGGGCGCAGAGCCGGAAAAAATCACCGGCAAGTTCCCTTCTGTGTTCGCAATCACGGGTCCGCAGCAGTACGAAAGCGTGCTCGAGGCCGTGCATCGCGCGGCACCGCCCCAGCACGATCCGTTTCTCGATCTCGTGCCGCCGGAAGGCATCAAGCTCACGCCGCGGCACTACGCCTATTTGAAGATTTCCGAGGGCTGCAACAACCGCTGCACCTTCTGCATCATCCCCAAGCTGCGCGGCGATCTCGTTTCGCGGCCGGCCGCCGACGTTTTGCGCGAAGCCGAGCGCCTGGTCACGGCTGGCGTCAAGGAATTGCTGGTCATCTCGCAAGATACATCTGCTTATGGCGTCGATATCAAATACGCCGCGAGCCGATGGAAAGACCGCGAGGTGCGCGCCAAGTTTCTCGATCTCGCGCGCGAGCTTGGCACGCTCGGGGCTTGGGTGCGGCTGCACTACGTCTATCCCTACCCGCACGTCGACGATGTGATCCCGCTGATGGCGGACAGCCAGAGCGGCGTGCTGCCCTATCTCGACATTCCGTTCCAGCATGCCGCGCCCGATGTGCTCAAGCGCATGAAACGACCGGCCGCGCAGGAAAAGACGCTCGGGCGTATCGCACGCTGGCGCGAGATCTGCCCCGACCTGACGCTGCGCTCGACCTTCATCGTCGGTTTCCCGGGCGAAACCGAAAAGGATTTCGAGCTACTACTCGAATGGCTCGACGAAGCCGCGCTCGATCGCGTCGGTTGCTTCCGCTATGAGCCGGTGGCCGGCGCGGTTTCGAACGATCTCGCAACGCCGGTTCCGAAAGACGTCACCGAGGAACGCTGGCACCGGTTCATGCAGCGCCAGCAGGCCATCTCCACGCGACGGCTCAAGCGCAAGGTCGGCAAGCGGCTTGAGATCATTATCGACGAAGTGGGACCGACTGTCGCTAAGGGCCGCTCCAAGGGCGACGCGCCTGAGATTGACGGTGCCGTCTATGTGAAAAGCAAACGCCCGCTGCGCGTCGGCGAGATCGCGACCGTCAAGATCGAGCGCGCCGACGAATACGATCTGCACGGAACTGTGGTCGGCTTCTAACCGCTTGAAGAACCGCTCAGCTTGCGGATCATCCGATCACCTTGGCGATGGCGGCCGTCAGCTTCGACAGCTCGTCCGGCGTGATCGTGAAGCTCGGCGCCAGATAGATCACATTGCCGAACGGCCGGATGAAGACGCCCTCCTCCACAAAACGGGCGCGCAGCGCATCGAGTTCCACGATCCGCTCCATCTCGACCACGCCCATGGCGCCCTTCACCCGCACGCTTTTGACGCCAGCCATCCGGCTGCAGGGGGCAAGCTCGCGCGCCATTTGCTCGGCAATGGCTTTCACCTGCTCCAGGCGCGGCTCACGCTCGAACAGATCGAGCGAGGCGTTGGCGGCCGCGCAGGCGAGTGCGTTGCCCATGTAGGTCGGCCCGTGCATCAGCGCCTTTTTCGGATCGTCCGACCAGAACGCCTCGAACACGTGTTTGCGCGCGATCGTGGCGGCGAGCGGCAGCGTGCCACCGGTGAGCGCCTTCGACAGCGTGATAATGTCAGGCACCACGCCGGCCTGCTCGCAGGCAAACAGCGAGCCGGTGCGGCCGAAGCCGGTGAAAATCTCGTCGAAGATCAGCAGAAGATTGTGGCGGTCCGCGATGGCACGCAGGCGCCGCAGCGTCGCAACATCGTGAAAGCGCATGCCACCGGCGCCTTGCACCAGGGGTTCGACGATGATCCCCGCAAAGCCGCTGGCATTGGCGTGCAGCCATGAATCGAACGCCGCGGCGGCGCTTTCGTCCGCCGGCAGATCGATGACAAGGTTCGCGGGCAGCAGCGCCCGGAACGTGTCGTGCATGCCGCTATCCGGGTCAGTCACCGCCATCGCGCCGGTGGTGTCGCCGTGATAGCCGCCCTTAAACGCGATGAACGTGGTGCGGCTGCGCTCGCCGCGGTTGAGCCAGTATTGCACCGCCATCTTGAGCGCAACCTCGACCGCGACCGAGCCAGATTCGGAGAAGAACACGCGATCGAGATCGCCCGGCAGTAGCGCCGCCAGCCGCTTGGCGAGCGTCAGCGCCTGCTCATGCACCATGCCGCCGAACATCACATGCGGCATCATGGCGAGTTGCCGCTCGACCGCCTGCCTGATGTGCGGATGGTTGTAACCGTGGCAGGCGGTCCACCACGAGGCGATGCCGTCGATCAGTTCGCGGCCATCGGCCAATACAATGCGGCAGCCCTCGGTCCGCACCACGGCGAGCGGCGGCCGCATGGTCTTCATCTGCGCATAGGGCAGCCACGTATGGCCGAGGCCCGCGTCGTACCAGTGGTTAGAATCCATACGGCCGTACTATAAACGGCAAACATGCCGTCGCTCGACCAATTCGCGGCCGAAAAGCTCGCCGATCTTGAACGGGCGTCGCTGCGCCGCGCGCTGGTGCCGACCAGGCGCAGCGATGGCATCTGGGCCGAGCGAAATGGCCGCCGGCTGCTGTCGTTCTCCTGCAACGACTATCTCGGATTGACGCAAAATCCGGCGCTTAAGGCAGCCGCGATTGCGGCAATCGAGCGGTATGGCGTGGGCGCCGGTGCGTCGCGCCTCGTCACCGGCAACCATCCGCTCTATGCGGAACTCGAAGCTCGCCTCGCCGCCTTCAAGGGTTCTGAGGCCGTTTGCGTGTTCGGCTCCGGCTATCTGGCCAATTCAGGGGTCGCGCAAGCGCTCCTCGGAGGGGAAGACCTGATCCTGATCGATGAACTGGCTCATTCCAGCCTGTGGACCGGCGCGCGACTTTCGCGCGCCGAGGTGCAGCCGTTCCGCCACAACGACGTGGCGCACGCAGCCGAATTGCTGGCCCAGAATCGCAGCGCGCATCGCCACACCTTGATCGTCACCGAAAGCGTGTTCTCGATGGACGGCGACCGCGCGCCGCTGCCGGAGCTTGCCGCGCTGGCGCGGAAAACCGACGCTTGGCTGATGGCTGACGACGCCCACGATCTCGAATACGGGCCGCGCCCCGATGTGCCGCTGCGCATTGGCACCCTGTCGAAGGCGTTGGGCTCCTATGGCGGCTATCTGGCTGCGAGCCAACCCGTGATCGAGCTGATGCGCAATCGCGCACGCACCCTGATTTATTCCACCGGATTGCCGCCGGGCGCTGTTGCGGCCGCCATCGCGGCGCTTGATTTGATCGAGCGCGAGCCGGAATTGGCAACGCGGCCTCTCGCCAAAGCGCGCGCATTCACACGGCTGACCAACCTGCCCGAGGCGCAGAGCGCCATCGTTCCGGTGGTCATGGGTGAAGCATCAGCCGCGCTCGAGGCTTCTCGGCTCCTGGAAGACGAAGGATTCCTGGTGGTCGCGATCCGCCCGCCCACCGTTCCGGCCGGCACCGCGCGGCTGCGGCTCGCGTTCAGCGCCGCGCATCCCGATACCGAGATCGAGCGGCTCGCCACTGTGGTGCGCGAGAAGATCCTGAAGCACTGACCATGACCGCAATCTTCGTCACTGCGACCGGCACCGACATCGGCAAGACCTTCGTTGCAGCCGGCCTGATCCGGCATTGGCGCGCGGCCGGCTCCGCCGTTACGGCGCTCAAGCCAGTGGTAACGGGCTTCTATCCAGCCGAAGCGGATGGCAGCGATCCAGGCCTGCTGCTTGCGGCACAAGGGAAGTCCGCGACGCTTGCGCAGATTGAAGCGATCGCGCCCTGGCGCTTTACCGCACCGGTTTCGCCCGACATGGCGGCGCGGCGCGAGAACCGCACGCTCGATTTCGACGCACTGGTGAAATTCTGCCGCGACGCCATGGCGGCGAACACCGCCACGCTCCTAATCGAAGGCGTCGGCGGCGTCATGGTGCCGCTTGGCGAACGCCACACGGTGCTGGACTGGATGGCTGCGCTGGAAATGCCTCTCGTCGTGGTGACCGGCAGTTATCTCGGCTCGATCAGCCACACGCTGACAGCGCTCGATGTGTTGCGGCAGCGCGGACTTGTAACCAAGGCGCTGGTCGTCAATGAGACGGCAGGCTCTCCGGTCCCGGTGGCACACACGATCGAAACGCTCATGCACTTTGCTGAAGGCATCCCGATCGTTCCGCTGCCGCGGCGGCCGGCGGGCGTCACCTCGCACGCGGCATTTGCCGAGATCGCAAAGCTATTGTGAGGCGAGCAGATCGCGCAGTGTCGCCTCGATCACCCGCGTGGCGGCCTTCAGGTCCGACAGTTTGATGTGTTCGTTGGCGCTGTGCGCGTTGGCCTCGAGAATGGTGCGTGGGCCAGCGCCATAGAGCACGGTCGGAATCTTCCGCTCCGAATAATGCCGGGCGTCGGTGTAGAGCGGGACGCCCTTCACCACAATCTTGGTCTTCAGCTCGCGTTTGGCATGGCGCGTCAACGGCTCGACCATCCGTTCGATGCCGGGCAGAGCTTTCAACGGCTCGGCCAGGATGATGCGACGGCATTCGACCGAAATCCCTTTGCGCTTTGCTGCCCGCTTGATGAGCGCGATCAGCGCCTTCTCGACCTTGGCGCCGTTCTCGTCCGGAATGATGCGCCGGTCGAGCCGCATGACGACGCGGTCTGGCACCACGTTGGTGGCGAAGCCGCCGGAAATCTGCCCGACCGTGAGCTTGGCCGAGCCGATGCCGGGCGATTTCGATTTGCGCTTGGCGAGCCGCTTCCGCTCGGCATAGAGAGCATTGAGCACCCCAGTTGCGGCCTCCAGCGCGTCGGCGCCGCTCTCCGGCAGCGCGGCATGCGCCTGGCGGCCCTTCACTGTCACTTCGAGATGCAGCACGCCGTTGTGCGCCGTCACCACCGCGTAGGAAAAGCCGGCACTGATGGCGAGATCGGGCTTGGTGAGGCCTTCGTCCAGCAACCACTTTGGCCCGACGAAGCCGCCGGTTTCTTCGTCATAGGTCAGGTGCAACTCGATGGTGCCGCGCAGGCCCGCAGGCCGGTCCTTCAGCGCCAGCAGCGCGAAGGCATAGCTCGCAAAATCCGATTTCGATACCGCAGCGCCGCGGCCATAGATCGCACCGCCCTGCTCCACGGCGCCATAAGGATCGTGGACCCAGCCTTGGCCAGGCGGCACCACATCGCCATGGGCGTTGAGCGCAACTATGGGCCCACCCGATCCGAAGCGCTCCCGAATAATCAGGTTCGTTACCGAAGCCATGCCGTAACGCTTCACCACATCGGCCGGCACCGGATGGCGCTCGACTTTGAAGCCGAGCTTTTCCAGCATCGCCGCCGCGGCCTCGGCGTGGCACGCGCAATCGCCCGGCGGATTATCCGACGGCACGCGCACCAGGCCCTTGAGGAACTCGACCTCGCGGGCAAAATTCTGTTCGACAAAATCGCTCATTTCACTATCTCTGGTTTGAACCGCTCGATGAATCCGATCAGCGCCGCAATCGCGAGCCCCATGTCGGGCACACTCGCGAACTCGGCCGGGTTGTGGCTGATGCCGCCACGGCAGCGCACGAATAGCATCGCGGCGGGGCAGAGTCGCGCCATGATCTGCGCGTCATGCCCCGCGCCGGATGGCAAGCGGAGCGGCTCATGACCGACGCCGATGATGCTTTGCGCCAAAGTGTCTTGCAGCGCGGGTGACATAAGGGCGGTCGGCACCTCGTGGAACAGTTCGAACGCGACTTTGAGTCCGCGCGCCGTCGCGATGCGTTGGGCCTGCGTCTGAAATTCCGCCAATGCCGTAAGCCGCAACCGGTCGGTGAGCGAGCGCAGATCGACCGTGAATTCAACCCGGCCCGGGATGATATTGACCGCCCCCGGCGATGCCTCGATGCGGCCGACCGTGCCGACTGTGCCGTCCTCAGGATGCTTCCGGGCAACCGCCTCCAAAGCAACCGCCATCTCGGCAGCACCCAGCAACGCATCGTGACGCAAATTCATCGGCACCGTGCCGGCGTGGCCTGCCTCGCCCGTCACCACGATGCGCATACGGCTCTGGCCGACGATGCCGCTGACCACACCGAGCGGCCGGCCCTTGGCTTCGAGGATCGGGCCTTGCTCGATGTGGACCTCGATATAGCCCGCGGCTTCACCCGGCTTGTAAGCGGCCGTCGGAATGTCGGCGGGATTCTTGCCATACGCCTGCAGCGCATCGCCGAGTGTGATGCCCTTCTGGTCGGCAAACGGAAGGGTTTCGTGCTCGAAACCGCCGGCACAGGCCATTGACGACGAATAGGTTGAGGCAAACCGCGAGCCCTCCTCGTCGCCGAAGGCCAGCACGTCGATACCGAATGGCAGCGGCCTGCCGGCGCGCACGAAATGCTCGGCGGCGAGAATTCCGGCGACGACACCGAGCGGGCCGTCGTAGCGGCCAGCGTCGATCACGGTGTCGATGTGCGAGCCGATGATGAGACGTCGGCCCTCCCCGCAGCGGCCGCGTACCGTGCCAAGCGCATCCTCGCTCACGGCAAGCCCGGCTTCTCGCATCCAGCGCGCCACCAGATCGGCGGCGCGGCGATGCTCGGGCGTCAGATACAGCCGGACCAGCCGGCCGGGCTCGGCCGAGATCGTGGCAAGTTCCGCGATCATCGCCTCGGCGCGGGAGCCCAGCGTTTGCGGGTCGGGCGCACTCACGACAGGAATTCGACCTTGATCACGGTCTCGATCACGGATTCCAGATTGACCAGAATGTGCATCACGATGGTCAGCAGGGTTGAGCCCGTGGCCCAGCGGAACCAGCCGAACACCAATCCGATGACGGCGACCTGCGTGATGCCGACCCAGTCGTATTGAATGTGACCGGCTGCGAACAGGATCGTGATGCCGATGATGGCGTAGATTTCGTAGCCCGGTTTGGCCCAGCCACGATAAAGAAAACCCCGGAATAGGATTTCCTCGCCGACCGGCGCCACCACAACGATCACAAAGATCAACGCCGCCAGCCAGCCCTCGGCCTTTGCGCTGGTGTAGGTCTTGATCTGGAATGGCGAAACCATGTCCCGGCCGGCCGCGATCGCAAACAGGCTCAGAGCGACGCCGACCACAACCAGACAGATCAACGCCACCAGCAAGTCACGGCGGCCGCGCGGTGCAACAAGGCCGAGATAATCCGCCACCGGCCAGCGCCGCCACCTGGCGGCCAACAAGACCACCGAGGTTTGGACCGTCAGCGAAACTCCCATGATGACGGACAGCTGCACGCCGTCGTCCATCCCACCAGTCAAACGTCCTCCCAGAATCGCGTAACCCGCTGGAAATGCCACCACGGCGCCCGTCACGAACGCGACGACGCCCCAGACCAGCGTCATCCAGAAGCCCCAGGGCGGCGAGAGCGGCAGCGGTGGCGGCACGGCGGTCGTATTCATCGACATGATCGCGATCCTATTTCAGTCCGTTGACCCAACGGCCGAGCGTTTGGCGTTCATCCTCGGTCATTCCAGTTTGGTTGCCGAGCGGCATGGCGCGGTTTTGCACCGCCTGCGCCAGGATCAGAGCGGAATAGCGCCGCAAGTCCGCGAGTGTTTCGAGCGAGACGTCCTTCGGCGCGGCGTTGAATGCCGGATGCGTTGGACGCGCGGCGTGGCAGTTGGTGCAATGCCGTTGCGCGATGGCGAGCGCCGCCGCATCCGCAACCTTGGGGCCGCTGGCGGGCGCTTGCGGCGCGGTGACGAAAATCGCTGCCATCAGCGCAATCGCCGCGACCGGCGCCGCCCAGCCGTAGCGGTTCCAATCGTCGCCTGCGTCGACGCGGTTAAGCAGGTGGCGGATGAGCCCGCCGCTCACGATGATCAACGCAACCACCAGCCAAGAGTGCGGATGGCTGAACAGGAACGGATAGTGCTGCGACACCATCATCAGCAGCACCGGCAGCGTCAGGTAATTGTTGTGAATGGAGCGCTGCTTGCCGATCGCGCCATAGCGGGCTTCCGGCGTCTGCCCGGCGATCATCTGCGCGATCATTTTCTTCTGGTTCGGGACGATCACCCCGAACACGTTGACGGCCATGATGGTGCCAACCAGCGCGCCAACGTGAATGAAGGCGCCGCGGCCGGAGAACACCTTGGTGTAAAGCACCGACGCGATCAGGATCAGCGCGAACACGGCGAGCGCCAGCACCACCGTGTTGTCGCCAACCTTGCTGCGGCAGAGCCCGTCGTAGATAAACCAGCCGGCCGCGAGTGAGGCGGCCGAGATCGCCGCCGCCTGCCAGGCGCTGAGCGGCATCACGGCGGGATCGATCAGGAAGGCGTCGGCGTGGAAATAATACTGCACCACCAGCAGGCCGAAGCCCGTCACCCAGGTGAGATAGGCTTCCCATTTGAACCAGTGCAGCACCTCAGGCAGCGTCGCGGGCGCGACCGTGTATTTCTCCACGTAGTAGAATCCGCCGCCGTGCACCTGCCAGGCGGTGCCGAGCACGCCCGGATTCATCCGCCCCTGCTTCGACAGCGAGTAATCGAGCGCCATGAAATAGAACGACGTGCCGATCCAGCCGATGGCGACGATCATGTGCGCCCAACGGATCAGCAGGTTCAGCCATTCGCCGAGGAAGACCTCCATCAGCTGCCCCGGTAGGTCGAATAGCCGTAGGGCGAGACCAAGAGTGGCACGTGGTAGTGCGTGTCCTCGGCAATGCCAAAGTGCAGCGGGATGACGTCGAGGAACGGCGGATCGGCCAGCGCTAGGCCTCGCGCACGAAAATAATCGCCGACGTGGAAGGTCAGTTCATAGCGGCCGGGCCGGAACGCCGTACCGTCGAGCAGCGGCCCGTCCATGCGGCCGTCGGCGTTGGTCGTGCCTTCGGCCACCACCTCGCCGTCGCGCCGCAGCACCACGCGCACCCCGGCCGCGGGGCGGCCGATCGAGGTGTCGAGAACGTGGGTGGTGAGACGGCCCATCGGGCTGCTTCAAGATTCTTCGTTGGCCTTGTTGCACGAAAAAATCATGCCCGGGTCAAGCCCGGGCATGGTCGCAAAACAGGCAGCATTTGCGCTACGGCAGCAGGATGGTCGAACCCGTGGTGTTGCGGCCTTCCAGATCCTCGTGCGCCTTCCGGGCGTCTTTCAGCTTGTACTTCTGGTTGATCGGGATTTTCACCTTGCCGCTGCCGACAATGTCGAACAGATGCTTGGCGATATCGACCAGATCGGCCCGTTTGGCCGCGTAGTTGTTGAGTGTCGGGCGGGTGGCGAACAACGAGCCCTTGGTTTGCAGAATGTTGATGTTGAACGCCTCGACCTGGCCGGAGGCGCTGCCGAAGCTCGCGAACATGCCCATGGGCCGCAGGCAATCGAGCGAGGCCGGGAACGTGGTCTTGCCGATGCCGTCATAGACCACGGCGCAGAGCTCGCCCTTGGTGATCTCCTTCACGCGCGCCGCGAAATCTTCCTTGCGGTAATAGATGATGTGATCGCAGCCATTCGCCATGGCGAGCTTGCCCTTGTCCTCGGTACCGACCGTTCCGATCACGGTCGCGCCGAGCGCCTTGCCCCATTGGCAGAGGATCAGGCCGACGCCGCCGGCCGCTGCGTGCACCAGGATCTTGTCGCCGGCCTGCACCTTGTAGGTCCGGCGCAGCAGGTATTCAGCGGTCATGCCCTTGAGCATCATCGCGGCGGCCTGCTCGTAAGTGATGTTGTCGGGCAGCTTCACGGCGCGATCGGCTGGCAACAGCTTTTCCTCGGCATAGCCGCCGAGCGCATGCACGTAGGCGACGCGATCGCCCACCTTGAGATCGGTAACGCCTGAGCCAACCGCAATCACCTCGCCGGCGGCTTCGTTGCCCGACACGAAAGGCAGACCGACCGGCGACGGATACATGCCCATGCGGAAATAAGTGTCGATGTAGTTCACGCCCGAAGCGTGCTGCTTGACCTTGACCTGCCCCGCGCCCGGCGCGCCGATCTCGATTTGCTCGTAGGTCAGGACCTCAGGGCCGCCTGTTTTGTGCACCCGGACCGCTGCAACCATGATTCACTCCCGTGTCTTAGCGCGGCACGATGCCCGCGCGATGGCGTTCGGGGCGCGATCATAGGGTCGCACGGCACTTAAGCAAGAGACGCCGCGCGATGGGCTATCGCCCGCCGGAGACGCGCAGCACCGAGCCGGTGATATAGGAGGCCGCATCGGAGAGCAGGAACATCACAGCTTCGGCGACCTCCTCCGGCTGACCGGTGCGGCCGAGCGGGATCATCGGCACGGCGCGCTCAAGCTTGTCGGGCGTGCCGGCATCGGCGTGGATCGTGGTCGCAATGACGCCCGGCGACACCGCGTTGACCCGGATGCCGTCGCCGGCCAGCTCCTTGCTGAGCCCCAGCACCATCGACTCGATCGCGCCCTTGGAGGCGGCGTACCAGACGTACTCGTTCGGCCCCCCGATGTTGGCCGCGACCGACGACAGCAGCACCACCGAACCGCCCTGCCCGCCGTGCTTCTTCGACATGCGCTTGATCGCCTGCTGCATCGACCACAGCGCGCCCATCACGTTGACGTCCATCACCTGCCGCATCATGGCGGTGCTGGCGTTCTCAAGACGGCTGGAGCGGCCCGGGATGCCGGCGTTGTAGACAAAGTGTGTCAGCGGCCCGAGCTTCTCATCGACACCCTTGAACACCCGCTCGACATCGGCCTCGCTCGCCATGTCGCCCGGAAGCGCAATCACACGGCGGCCGAGCGGCTTCAGCGCGGCGACAAGCGCAACCGCCGCGCTGGAGTTGGACTTGTAGTTCACCGCCACGTCGTAGCCGCGCGACGCCGCGAGCTTGGCGGTGGACGCACCGATGCCGCGGCCACCGCCGGTGATCAGGAGGACTGGTTGAGTGGCCATGACGTCTCCGAACTTCGTTCTTGCCCGACTAGCTCTTGCGTGCGCGTTTGCGATTGCGCCCCGCGATCACGTTGAAGGCCTCGACCGCCGCCGCGAACGCCATCGCGAAATAGATGTAGCCGCGCGGAACGTGAACTTCGAAGCCGTCGGCGATGAGCGCCATGCCGATCAGCATCAGGAAGGCGAGCGCCAGCATCTTCGTTGTCGGGTGTTCGGTAATGAAGCCAGACACCGGTCCGGAAGCCAGATACATGACAATCATGGCGAGAAGCACCGCTGCAATCATGATCTCGATCTGGCTCACCATGCCGATGGCCGTGATGATCGAATCGAGCGAAAAAATGAGATCAACCGCAATCAGCTGGACAACCACCAAAGCGAACGAGTGGGAGACTACGCCAGGGGCCGCCTCTTCGTCCCGCGCCTCGACCTCCCTGTGAATTTCGTGGGTGGCCTTGGCGATCAGGAACATGCCGCCGCCGATCAGAATCAGGTCACGCCAGGAGAAGCCGAGGCCGTAGATCGAAAAGATCGGATAGGTCAGCTTCATCAGCCAGGTCAGGCCGAACAGCATGATGATGCGGAATACGAAAGCGAGCGACAGGCCGATCTGCCGGGCGCGTTTGGCATCTCGCGCCGAGCAGCGCGCCACCAGAATGGAAATGAACACCACGTTGTCGATGCCGAGCACAATCTCGAGCACCGTCAGCGTGACGAGCGCGGCCCAGGCATTCGGGTCGAACAGCAAGTCGAGCATTGCGCTTATCTATGCGATCCGGCGAGCGGGCAACAGGCCGATGGCGAGGAAATACAGGGCTATGATGCACAATGCCGCGGTAATCCAAATGTTCGGCGCAAGCGCGTCGCGAAACAATGCAAAGGCCGCGAGAACCGCCCAAGCTGCCAGCATCATCATCGTCAACGGCCGCAGCCGCACCACGCGCAGCGGATGTACGAACTTGATCGGCACAAAGGTCAAAACGGCAAACAGCGCGACCGTTGCGGCCCCGCCCCAGGGCGATGGCCGCAACAACAGAAGATAGAACGCGATCAGGTTCCACACCGCCGGGAACCCCATGAAACTGTTATCGGCCGTCTTCATGTTGCGGTCGGCAAAATAGAGTGCGCTGGTCACGGCAATCACCGCGCCGGCCGCGAGGCCAAGCCATCGCGGCATCAAGCCGCTTGCGGCGATCGCGTAGGCCGGCACGAACACGTAAGTGGTGAAATCGACAACGAGGTCGAGCGTGTCGCCGGACCAGCGCGGCTGCAGCTCGGCGACCTTGAACTGGCGCGCCAGCGGTCCATCGATGGCATCGACGACGAGCGCCACGCCGAGCCACGCGAACATCAGCGGCCAATCTTCCGCAACCGCAGCCGCGAGCGCCAGCAGCGCGAGCGCTGCCCCGCATGCTGTCAGAACATGAACCGAGAATGCCAGAGCCCGCACGGACGCTGTTTTAGCGTCCCGACGCTCCCAGCGGAAGCCGCCCGTTACTTCTGATTGCCCCAGTCGAGCTTGCAAATCTCCGCCGAACGGCCCTCGAAATTCCAGTTTCGGCCGAACAGGCGGAAGCGCGAACGGTCGGCGCGCGACACGATGATGTCGGGGGCAATCCAGTATTCGCTGTTGCGGATGACGACATTGCCCTTGTCGGCACCGCGCACGGGCGTAATCGCGCCATCGACGATCTTCTCGATGCTGATGACGCGGGTCTCGCCCTCCAGCTTGTAGGTGATCGGCACCTGCCGGACACCGAGGAAGGTCCCTGCGAGAATCTTGAGCAGGCCCGTCGACCCGCCGGCGCGACCGGTCATGATCCAGGTCAGCGCCTTGACCTGTTGCGCGGATGCCTTGTCGTCGACGAACAGCGCCACCGTCCAATTGCCGCGGCCGAGGCGGCCCGGGATGTCGACCATGAAGCCGAACGTGACACCGGAGAGATCGACTTCGCCGAAACGGCCATCGTCGATCCGAACCGCCGCCCAGGTCTGGCAATAGCCTTCGGTCGGCGCGTGCTTGCCGAGCGAAAGCACGCACGGACAGAAAATCTCGCAATTGCATGAGAGCGCGAGCTCGCCCTTCAGCGACCACGGCTCGTTGGAGCGAATATCCGGATCCCAGCGCGACGCCATTACAACAACCCCGATACAAAGAAGGCCAAACCGATGGCGATGAAGAGCACTCCGAGTCCATACGTAAAGCGCGGCGTCACCGTCATCTTCTCGATGGTCATCAGCACGCCGAGCGCCGCCATCCAGACGATGTTCATGGCGCCAACCGCGAGCATGACCAGCATTATCGCCCAACAGCAGCCGGCGCAGTAAAGCCCCTGCCGCAGACCGAGCCGGAACACGCCGCCGCGATCGGTCGTCCAATTGGCGAAGAAGAATGGGAATGGCCGCTGGCACACCGTGAGGCAGGCGTGTTTCAGCGTCGAGAATTGATAGGCGCCGGCGCCGACCAGGATCGCGCCGGCGAACAGCACGCTCATCTCCCCAGCTTTCATGAGCGCAAAACGCACCAGCGCGATTTGCAGCGCGGATGCCAGGAGCGCGAAGCCGAACCAAACCGTGAGATATCCCGCCGCCAGCACCAGCGGCGACACCACGGGCTCGCGCTGGCGCGCAGCCGTATCCGCGATCTCCGCATAGGTCAGGATCATCGGACCCGCGGTCGGCAGCATCATGGCGAGCGTCATCGCGACCCACATCGGCGCCGCGAGCGCGAGTTCGTTCCAGCCGCCATCGAGCAGCGGACGGCACAGCGTAGCCCAGACGCCGGAACCGGCCGTCATCAATCCGACCGCCAACCAGCCGAGCGCGGTCAGCGCCACGACGCAAATCCAGGCGACCAGCCGCGGCCGCGCCAGCGCGGCCGAAAGCCTGGTTTCGGCCGCGGTCAGATGCGCAAGCTCACGCGAATGCACAAAATCGCTCACACTCAACTGATAGCGCATTGAAGCGGCGAGCGAAATCGCCAGCCCAGATCATGGTTTCCGTGGCTCGTGTTCCGACCGCGAACACGATAGGAACAGGCTAGGAAAGCGACATGGCCGAGCGGTTAACCGTGGAAGTGGCGGTGATCGGCGGGGGTCCGGCGGGGCTTACGGCCGCGATTGCGCTCGCCGAAGCGGGCCTCGAAACCGCGCTGATCGCCAAGCCGCCCGAAACCGACCATCGCACCACCGCGTTGCTGGCGGGCTCCGTGACTGCGCTGGAGACGCTCGGCGCCTGGGAGCGCTGCCGGACCGAGGCCGCGCCGCTGCGCCGAATGCGGATCGTCGATGCAACCGCCCGGCTGATCCGCGCCCCGGAGGTCAGCTTTGCGGCGGAGGAAATCGGCCTCGATGCCTTCGGGCACAATATCGAGAACCGCCACCTCGCCGCGGCGCTCGACGCGCGGGCCCGCGAACTGCCCTCGCTGCGGCGCATCGCCGACGAAGCTCAAGCACTCGAAATCGGCGACGCGAGTGTCGCCATCCAGCTGAAGAGCGGCGGCACCGTCACGGCACGGCTTGTGGTTGGCGCGGACGGACGGCGCTCACTTTGTCGTGCTGCCGCCGGTATCGAGATCGACGGATCGAGCTATCCGCAGACCGCGCTGACCTTCAATCTCCGCCACACCCGGCCGCACCACGACACATCGACGGAATTTCACACCGAGAACGGCCCCTTCACGCTGGTGCCGCTGCCGGGCGAGCGATCGAGCCTCGTTTGCGTGACCGAACCCGCCGATGCGAAGCGTCTCGGCGCGCTCGACGAAACCGAACTGGCGCAGGAGATCGAGCGGCGCTCGCACTCGATCCTGGGCAAGATCGCGCTTGAACCTGGACGTGGCGCGTTCCCGCTTTCAATCGAGACCGTGCGTCAGTTCGGCCGCGACCGCATCGCACTGGTCGGCGAAGCCGCCCACCTGATCCCGCCGATCGGCGCCCAGGGCCTCAACCTCGGCCTGCGCGACGCCGCCACCATCGGCGAGCTTGTGGTGGATACGCGCCGCGATGGCGGCGATGTGGGCGCGCCTCAGCTGCTCGCACGCTATGACGCGGCGCGGCGCACCGATGTGAAAGGCCGCACGCTCGCGGTCGATCTGCTCAACCGCACGCTCCTTTCGGATTTCATCCCGGTGCAGGGCGCGCGCGGGCTCGGGCTTTTCCTGATGGACCGGATCGGCCCGCTGCGCCGCGCCGTGATGCGCGAAGGCGTGCAGCCCTCGGCACAACCTCGCCTGATGCGCGGCGAGCTGCTGTAGAATTTCGAGCTGAAGGCCTTCGCTTCACCCGAAGGGAGCCTCCCCCATTCGCCCATTGCCGCCTGCCGCAGGCTACGGCAAAGGTTGGGCATGGAATTGCTGGGGCTGCCCATTTCGACCGCGATCCTCGCTCTCGCGGCCGGCGCTTTTATTCTGGCGGGCTTCGTCAAAGGTGTGATGGGCCAAGGCTTGCCGACCGTCGCGGTCGGCATCCTGAGCCTGATCATGTCGCCAGGCGAAGCGACTGCCTTGGCGATTATTCCAGCGTTCATCACCAACATCTGGCAGGCTTGGTTCGGGCCTGCGTTCGGGCCGCTGATGCGGCGGCTGTGGCCGACCATGGTGGCCATTTGCATCGGCACCTGGCTGGCGAGCGCTCTTGGCCTCGGCCTGCTGACGCCCGACGCCGCCTCGCTCGCGCGCAAGACGCTCGGCGTCGCGTTGATCCTTTACGGCCTGCTCGGCATCTCTCGCATCCGCATGCAGGTGCCGCCGCACACCGAATGGTGGCTCGGCCCGCTGATGGGCGCGGCGAACGGAGTGGTTTCGGCGGCGACCGGCGTGTTCATGGCGCCGGTCATTCCCTACATCCAGTCGCTCGGGCTCGAGCGCGACGACATGGTCCAAGCGCAGGGCATTTCGTTTTCGGTTTCGACCTTGTCGCTGTCCTTCGTCCTGATGGCAAACGGCATGTTGAATGTGGCGAACGCCACCGCGTCGCTCGTCGCGGTCGCGATCGCATTTGCCGGCATGTTCCTCGGCCAATACATCCGTCAATTCGTGCATCCCGAGGTGTTCCGCTTCCTATTCTTCCTCGGCATGCTGGCGCTCGGCGTCCATCTCGGCTTTCTGCACCGCTAAGCCGGCTTAGTCGCCGCCAAGCTTCGGCACCTTCCGGACGCTGCCGGGCGACTCGCGGAACACCGGATCGATCGGCACCGGCAGCGCCGGCATGGTGACGCCGGACGAGCCCGCGACCTTGTGGGCGAACAGCCCGCGCTCGACGAAATGCGGATCGCGTAGCGCTTCTTCCAGTGTCGCCATCACGGTCACGCAGCAGTCGGCCGCGGCCAGGATCGGCCGCCATTCATCGGCGGTCTTGCCCGCGATGATCGCCGCCACCGCGGCCTGGGTGGCGGCCGGATTGCGCGTGTCGTCGATCAGATCCGTGGCAAGCCCAATCGCCGCAACGAACGCCTGCCAGAATTGCTGCTCCAACGCGGCGCAGGCCACGAGCCTGCCGTCCCGGGTCGGATAAAGCTGGTAGCGCGGCGAACCGCCGGTCAGCCGCGCTCCGCCCGGGCCGGGAAATTGTCCGGCCGCCTGGCCCGACGCAATCGCGTGGCCCGCGAAGGTGAACATGGCGTCCGCCATCGCGACGTCGACATAACAGCCCTGCCCGGTCAGATCGCGCTGGCGAAGCCCGAGCAGGATGTTGATCACCGCCGGCAACGTGCCGCCGCCGATGTCAGCGATCAGCGCGGGCGGCACCACCGGCCGCTCAACCGGGCCGGGGTTGAGCGCGAGCAAGCCAGTCGCCCCGACGTAATTGAGATCATGGCCGGCTTCGTCCGCGCGCGGGCCGCGCTGGCCGTAGCCGGTGATCGAGCAATAGACGATGCGCGGGTTGCGCTGGCGCACCGCCTCGTAGCCAAGCCCGAGCCGTTCCATCACGCCGGGCCGGAACTGCTCGATCAGCACATCGGCCCGCGCGATCAGCGGATCGAGCTTGGCAAGATCGGCTGCCTGCTTCAGATCGAGCACCAGGCTTTTCTTGCCGCGGTTGAGCAGCGCGAACATCGCGCTCTCGCCGTCGAAGCGCGGCTGATAGTGGCGCATGTTCTCGCCGCCCGGCCGCTCGATCTTGATCACCTCGGCGCCGGCTTCCGCCAGCATCAGCGTCGCCAGCGGCCCCGGCAGCAGCGTGGTGAAATCGAGCACCAGAATGTTGGCGAGCGGTTGCATGGCGATGCCGTGGTCAGCGGACCAGAGCTTGCGTCAATCCGCCATGCTGCACCAGCCACATCACGGTGGTGAGCGTCACAACCGAAAGCAGCGTGCCAAGCAGCACCGAGCTCGAGGCCGGCTCGATCCAAGCGTCGTATTGGCGCGCCAGCACAAACACGCTCAGCGCCGGCGGCAAGGCCGCCATCAGCACCGCGGTCTTCACCCAGGTCACATCGAACGGGCCGAACCAGATTAGCAACACCAGCGCGATGACCGGGTGCAGCACCAGCTTGATCAGCACCAGAAGCGGCACCTCCCAGGGCACTCGCGTAAACGGACGCAACGCTACTGTGACGCCAAGCGTAAACAGCGCGCATGGTGCTGCGGCGCTTTGCAGGAATTGCATCAGCCGGTCGAGCGCAACTGGCGGCTCGAAATGCAGCGCCGCCGACAGCGCGCCGAGCGCGGTCGCGATCATCAAGGGATTGAATATGATGCGGCGCGCGACATCGAGCGCAGCCCTCAGAAAGGTCGGACTGCCGGGGCGCGCGATCGCCATCAGGAACGGCACCAGCGAGAAGAACAGCAGCGTCTCGAAGCAGAAGATCAGCGCGACCGGCACCGAGGCTTGGGCGCCGACCGTCGCGAGCGCCAAACCCGGCCCCATGTAACCGATGTTGCCATAGGCGCCGGCCAGTGCCGCGATGGTCGATTGCGCGAGATCGCGGCGGATCGCGTAAGCGATGCCGAGCGACAGCAGCAGCATCAGGAAGGTGCCGAGCGTCGTGGCGACGATAAACGGCGGATTGGCGAGTTGCTCGAACGGCGTCTTTGCCAAAATGCGATAGAACAGCGCCGGCAGCGCCATGTAGACGATGAAGAAGCCCATCCAGGCCAGCCCGTTATCGGGAATCTTCTGGATACGGCCGCAGGCGAAGCCGAGGATGATCAGGCCGAAATACGGCAAGGCCAGATTGATGACGTCGATCATGCGGGACCGTGCAGGCGCCGCTCTTGGCGCGCCGTTTGCATTGCTCTAAACGGCAGATCGGCGTTTTGGAAGGACGGCCATGAAACTCCCGCGCCAATTCTATCAGCCGCTTGCGATCTGCGCGCCTGAGCCGCTCCGCGAGCTGCCGGTGCGGCTCGAGCGGATGATCCATTTCGTGCCGCCGCATGTCGAGAAGGTCACCGCCAAGGTTCCGGAGCTGATCCGGCAAGTCGATGTGGTGCTCGGCAACCTCGAAGACGCGATTCCAGCCGACGCCAAGGAGGCCGCGCGCGCAGGCTTCATTGCGATGGCGAAGGCCACCGACTTCGGCGCCACGGGATTGTGGACACGGATCAACGCGCTCAACTCACCGTGGGTGCTGGACGACATCACGCAGACCGTCGCAGCGATCGGCAACAAGCTCGACGTCATCATGCTGCCGAAGGTCGAAGGCGCGTGGGACATCCACTATCTCGACCAGCTCCTCGCGCAGCTGGAAGCCCGGCACGGGATCAAGAAGCCGATCATGATCCACGCCATTCTGGAAACCGCGCAGGGCGTCAACAACGTCGAGAGCATCGCGGCCGCCTCGCCGCGCATGCACGGCATGAGCCTTGGCCCAGCCGACCTAGCGGCCTCGCGCGGCATGAAGACCACGCGTGTCGGTGGCGGCCATCCCGATTATGTGGTTCTGGCCGACGCGAAAGACGACGCAAAGCGCGCCGCGTTCCAGCAGGACCTCTGGCACTACACCACCGCCAAGATGGTCGATGCCTGCGCGGCCGCCGGCATTAAGCCCTTCTACGGACCATTCGGCGATTTCTCCGATCCGGCGGGCTGCGAGGCGCAATTCCGCAACGCCTTCCTGATGGGCTGCGCCGGCGCCTGGTCGCTACACCCTTCGCAAATCGGCATCGCCAAGCGGGTGTTCTCGCCCGATCCGGCCGAGGTCGCGACCGCGCGCAAGATCATCGCCGCCATGCCGGACGGCACCGGTGCCGCTATGATCGATGGCAAGATGCAGGACGACGCCACCTGGAAACAGGCCAAGGTGGTGGTCGATCTGGCCCGCCTGGTCGCCGCCAAAGACCCCGAAATGGCATCCCGCTACGGGCTGTGAGCCCGTTGTACGCCACAATTGAACACTAGATTCGGAACCATGCCCAAGATCATCCCCAAGAACATGCCCAAGAACATGTCTAAGACCCCGCCCGCGGACCTGATCAAGATGCGCAGCGCCAAGTTCAAGCTTGGCGAGGTGGTCAAGCACCGCCTGTTTCCGTTCCGCGGCGTCATCTTCGACATCGACCCGGTGTTCAACAACACCGAGGAATGGTGGCTGTCGATCCCGGCCGAGGTGCGCCCGCACAAGGATCAGCCGTTCTACCACCTCTACGCCGAGAACGCGGAGAGCGAGTACGTCGCCTATGTGTCCGAGCAAAACCTGTTGCCGGACACCTCAGGCAAGCCGGTCCGGCATCCGCAAGTCGCCGAAACCTTCGAGCGCGATGACAGTGGCCAATACCGGCCGCGCCATTCGGTCTTGAACTAGCGCATGATCCTAACGCGCTGAAACAAAAAGGCCCGCCGTGTGGCGGGCCTTTTCGCGTATGCGGTCGCGCCGCGATTAGCGGGTCGGCGCTGCTGCCGGCGGCTGTTGGGCTTCCATGCGCTTGCGCAGGTCGTCAGCCTTCTTCTGCAGCTCTTCGTGCATCTTCTTCATCTGCTCTTCATAGACCTTCGGATCGGTTGGTGCGCCGTCGTAGGCCTTGGCGAAGTCCTTGAGATCGAGCTGCGGGCTCATCGGCTGATTGTTCATGTGAATGGCCTGCACCGTCAGCACCTGGCCCTTCTTCATGCGCCCAATGATGTCGGCGGTCGCCTCGTAGTCGGCGATGCAGCCGCCCGGCGGAACGACCGGCGGCAGGCATGTCACATACGGCGCAGTCGCCGGCGTGCCCTGGTCGATGATCATGCGGGTGCCGACCTGAAGCTGCACACCATAGGGCAGGCTCATGCGCATCAGCTTGCGCGGCTCGCCGTCCATTTCGATAATCGCAACGCTGACCACGAGCAGACCCGACTCGATGCGGCCGTCCTTGACGATGACGCAAATGCGCTTGGCGTTGGGGTCGGGGTCCTTGTTGCAGAGCTTGACCCACGGCGAATAGATCAACGCCGGCACCTCAGACTGCTGCGGCGCCGGAGCCTGTGGCTGGGCCTGCGGGGCAGGCGCCGGGGCCGGCTGGGCCTGAGGCTTCGGGGCGGGCTTCGCTGGCGGCTTTGCCGGCGGCGTCGTTTGCGCCATCACTGCGGGCACGGCAGCCAAACCCAACGCCACGACGGCGAGAACTGCGAAAATCTGGCTGATCGTCCGCGGGCCCGCGGACTTGATCCAATGCGTCATCAACTGGTTCCTCTGTCTATTCGCCGCCGGTTGCAGCTTTCGGCCCGCGCGGGGCGCCCCGGGCCTCTCTTGACGTCAATAAAGGCAAGAACGTGACCGGGATATCGAAGTGAATAGCCGAAATCCATGCCCTGATAAAGCCTTGTGGGAATGTCGGTGATAAGGCTGCCAAGCGGCTTTGGATCGGCGGCTCGGAGCCCCAAGCTAGCGCCGCGCCGGTGCAATGCGCCGAGCCTTATTCGAAGAGATTCAAACGACTTGTGAAGTAGGTGCCGTGAGCGCGTCCCAATTCCGTCTGCGAGCGCCGTCAGGCTTTGGCTTGCGCGCCGCGTGGTGGGGCGCCGCCACCCTCTGCGTAGCCCTTACTGCAACAGCCGGCCACGTCAGCGCCGCAGCCGCGCAAGCGCGGCACGGCATCGCCATGCACGGCGAGCCTGCGCTACCGGCCGGATTTCCACATCTGCGCTACGTCAATCCCGCAGCGCCAAAGGGCGGACGCCTCACCTACGGCGTGCTCGGCACCTTCGACAGCCTCAACCCGATGGTCGTCAAAGGCATCGCGGTCCCGCAAATCCGCGGCCACGTGGTCGAAAGCCTGCTGGCGCGCGGCTACGACGAGCCGTTCACGCTCTATGGGTTGCTGGCCGAGACGGTCGAGACCGATGCGGAGCGCACCTACGTCACCTTCACGATCAATCCTGCGGCGACGTTCTCCGACGGCAAACCGGTGACGGCGGCCGACGTGATCTTCTCGTGGCAGCTCCTGCGCGACAAAGGCCGCCCGAACTACCGCACTTACTACGTCAAGGTCACCAAAGCAGAAGTGTTGTCCGAGCGGGTCGTGCGCTTCGACCTTACCGGCACCAACGATCGCGAACTGCCACTGATCCTCGGCCTGATGCCGGTGCTGGCCAAGCACGCCACCAACCCCGACACGTTCGAGGACGCCACACTCACCCCAGTGGTCGGCAGCGGACCCTACGTGCTGTCCGAGGTGAATGTCGGCCGCAGCCTGACGCTCAAACGCAATCCGTCCTATTGGGGCCGCGAACTTGCGATCAACCGCGGCCTCTGGAATTTCGACGAGATCCGCTTCGACTTCTATCGCGACGGCAATGCGCATCTCGAGGCATTCGTCAAAGGCCTCTACGACCTGCGCGCCGAACTCGATCCCGGGCGCTGGCAGACCGCCTATAACGTGCCTGCGGTGCGCGACGGCCGCATCATCAAGGAAGCACTGCCCTACGGTTTGCCTAAAGTGTTTTCCGGTTTCGTGTTCAACACGCGGCGTCCGATCTTCGCCGACATCCGCGTCAGAGAAGCGCTCGGGCTATTGTTCGACGCCGAATGGGTCAACCACAACTTCTTCTTCGACAGCTACCGCCGCGTGGCGAGCTATTTCGAGGATTCCGAACTGACGGCGCGCGGCCGGCCTGCAAACGACCGCGAACGGGCGCTGCTCGCCCCCTTCCCCGGCGCGGTGCGGGCCGATGTGTTGGAGGGCACCTGGCAACCGCCGGTGACCGACGGCTCCGGCCGCGATCGCAACGCGCTCAAGCGCGCGCTCGAATTGCTGGGGGCCGCAGGCTACGAACTCAGCAGCACCGAACTGCGCTCACGCACCACACGCCAGCCATTTGCCTTTGAGTTCCTGGTCACCACCAAGGATCAGGAGCGGCTCGCACTGGTGTTTGCGCAACACCTCAAGCGCGCCGGCATCACGGTCAATGTGCGGACAGTCGATGCCGTGCAATACGACCAGCGGCGCATCTCGTTCGACTTCGACATGATCGAAAACCGCTGGGACCAGTCGCTATCGCCCGGCAACGAACAGGCGTTTTATTGGAGCCAGGCCTCAGCCACCGAACAGGGCACGCGCAACTATATGGGCGTGAAAAGCCCCGCGCTTGATGCGTTGATCGCCGCGATGCTGAAAGCTCGCGATCGTGACGATTTCGTTGCCGCGGTGCGCGCACTCGACCGCGTGCTGATGTCCGGCTTCTATGCCGTCCCGCTGTTCTACTTGCCGCAGCAATGGGTGGCGCGCTGGGCTACAGTCGAACATCCAGCAGTCACCTCGTTGTACGGCTACCTGCCTGAAACCTGGTGGCGCCGCAGCCCATGATCGCAACAACATCGCAACATGATCGCACCATGAGACAACGCATGAACCGCCGCTGTCGCAGGAGCCAACCGTGATCCTCGGCGATCCCCGTTCGCCGCAGGCCAATGCCGGCGGCCGCGCCACGCTCGACGACATTTTCCGCCGCGCGGTTGCGCGGCGGCCGGATGCGATTGCGCTCGCCGATCCGCCGAACCGCAAAACCTTCACGGATGGCTCACCGCTGCGGATCACCTACGCGGAGGCCGATCATTTCGTAACCGGCATCGCGGCGCGGCTGCGCCGGCTCGGGCTCGCCACCGACTCCATCGTCGGGCTGCAATTGCCCAACACCGTCGAGGGTGTGCTCACGCTCCTTGGCGTGCTGCGCGCCGGCATGATTGCGGCGCCGCTGCCGCTGCTCTGGCGCCGCGCCGACTCGATTACGGCGTTGACCCGCATCGCCGCCAAGGCCGTGGTGACCGCATCGCGCGTCGGCGCCGTCGATCACGGCAATATCGCCATGCACGTGGCGGCGGAGATTTTTCCGATCCGCTATGTCTGCGGCTTCGGCACCAAGCTCGCCGACGGCGTCATCCCGCTCGACGATGTGTTCTCGGAGAACAAAGCCGAAGTTTTGGCGCCGGTGCGGCGCGAGGCCAATCCGGCCGCCCATCTCGGGCTGGTGACTTGGGAGATGACGCCAGCGGGTCTCGTCCCGGTCGCGCGCAACCACATCGAGATGATCGCGGGCGGCCTTGCCGTGCTGTTGGAAGGCCGTCTGGAACAGAACGCGGTCATTCTCGGCGGTTGCACCATGAGTTCGTTCGCAGGCCTCGCGCTGACGGTGTTGCCGTGGTTGCTCACCGGCGGAACACTTTCGCTGCACCATCCGTTCGATGCGGCAGTGCTCTCAACCCAGTTGCAACACGATCACTGCACTGCGGTGGTGCTGCCCGGGCCGCTGGTGCCGCGGCTCGCTGAGGCCGGCGTGCTCGCCCATCCCAATTTGCAAACCGTGCTCGCGTTGTGGCGGGCGCCCGAACGCTTGCCGGTCAGTGCGGCGTGGCGGCACGCCAATGCCGGGCTCGTCGATGTGCTGGCGTTCGGCGAAACCGCCTTGTTCGGCGCGCGCCGGGGCCCCGGCGGCAGACCTGCGCCGATTCCGTTTGGGCCGGTGCTCGCGCCACGCGGCGCGGCCGGCGCCGTGCTGGTTGCCGAATTGGTGCGCACCGACGCCGGCACCGTGGCGCTGCGTGGCCCGATGGTGCCGAAGCAGATTTATCCGCCCGGCGCGGAACGCGGCAACGAGCCGTATTTGAAGGCCGACCCGAGCGGGCTTGTGGACACCGGCTACACCTGCCGCCTCGATCGCGACACCAAGGCGATGGTGGTGACCGGCCCGCCGCCCGGCATCATCAGCGTCGGCGGCTATCGCTTTGGGCTCACCGAGTTGCAGGATCTGGTGACCCGGACTGAAGACGGCGCCGTGCTCGCGGCCCTGCCCGACGCTCTTGCCGGGCATCGGCTGGCCGGCAGCGCCGCGGATCCGGACGCCGTGCAGAAGGCGCTCGCGGCGCAGGGCGTCAACCCGCTGGTGGCCGACGCATTTCGCGCCCGGCGCAAGCCACAGGCCGCGTAGCCAACGCCTTCCGAGATCGTTGACGCACCGTTAACAGCCGCCTTGTAGGCTTGGCCCGTCCTTTGTGTTGCGAGTGACGATGGCGTTGCAAGGTCCAATCGTGGTGGTCGCCGAAAAACCGGCCAGCGGCCTCGTCGCCGCGTTCACCACCGCGGGTGCATTTCCCATTATCGAGACGCGCTGGGCGGACGCGCCGGCGGCGCTCAAATCGATCAAGCCCGCGGCTGTCGTGCTGGCCGAGCCGGACGCCGTCAATTCCAAGGTCGCCGAAGCGCTGGCGCAACATCTCGCCAACGCCGAGCCTTTCCTTCCGGTGATCGTCCGCGTGCGCGACGATACCGAACCCGTCCTTCCCGGTGCGCTGCCGATCTCGGCTGACGCGCCAGTCGAGCGCCTGATCGCACGGCTTGCATCGGCGCTGCGGCTGCGCGCCTTGCACGCAACCGTGCTGCGCCGCGCGGCCCAGCTCAAGGAAGAGCGCAACATCATCGCCGAATTGCCCGAAGGCGATCCGCTGGACGATGCCACCGTGCTGGTGGTCGGCCGTGGCCGCATCCATCCGGTGCTGGGCGTCGCGGTGGGCGAGCGTGTCGGCATGATGGGTGCGCTGAGCGTGGATTCCGCCGCGCGTTGCCTCAACGCCCGCGAGATCGACGGCATCGTGATCGGCGACGGGCTGCCGCCCAAGGCGGTCGAGGCGTTCCTGACCGTGATGGCCGAAGACGCGCGCTTCCGCGACCTGCCGGTGGCCGTGCTCGGCGCCGGTCTCGATTACAACAATCTGCCGAACTTCCAGCGCGCGCGCGACCCGCAGGTGCTGGTCGAGCGCTTGCTTCCACTGGTGCGGCTGCATGCCTTTGAGGGGCGCCTCAAGCGCCTGCTCAAGTCGATCGAATGCAAGGGCATGCTCGATCCGCGCACCGGCCTCATGCACACCCAGGCGTTCGGCCGCGACCTCGATCGCGCCATCGATGATGCGGGCGAGCGCGGTGTCGGCCTGTCGATTGCGCGCTTTTCGTTCGACGAGACAGTCGATGTTCGCACCAGCCTCGACGCCGCACGGCTGATGAGCCGATTGGTGCGCAGCATCGATTTCGCTTGCCGGCAGGACGACGGTTCGATCCTGTTCACTTTCACGGAGACCGACCTGCGGTCGGCTCATGTGGTGGCGCGCAGGCTTGCCAGCGTGCTCAAGCACACCATGTTGCGGCCCGACCGCGAGCGGGCCCAGATCACCCCGAATGTGACGCTGGCGACGCTGAAATCGACCGACACCATGCTGACGCTGTTGGCGCGCATTTCGCCGCGCACCGTTGCGGCCGAGTAGCCGCGCGTCTAAATCTAGCGGGTCAATCAGCGAGGCCCGCCATGCCGCATGCCGCACAGAAGCCCGTTACCATCGACGTCGTCTCGGACGTGGTGTGTCCCTGGTGCTTTATCGGAAAGAGTAGACTTGAGAAGGCCTTGTCGCTCAAACCGGACATTGCGGTTGAGGTTCGATTTCACCCCTATTTCCTCAATCCCTGGGTGCCGCGCGAGGGCATCAGCCGGAACGAGTATCTGACCAAAAAATTTGGCTCACCGGAACGCTACAAGAGCATCGCCGGGCGGGTTGCGCAGGCTGCGGCCGAGGAAGGCCTGACCTACGCGGTGGACAAGATGACCCGGCAGCCCAACACGATCGACTGCCATCGGCTGATCCTGTGGGCGGCCGCGACCGGCAAGGCCGCGCAGATGAAGCAGCGCCTGATGGAGCTCTATTTCACCGAAGGCGCTGACTTAAGCGACCGCGCCACCCTGGTGAAGGCCGCAGCGGACCTCGGCATGGACGCCGCGCAGGTTCGCGAAAAGCTGGCGACCGATGCCGATGTGGACACCGTAGAGGCGGCAGCCAATTCGGCCAAGGAGGCCGGGATCGATGGCGTGCCGACCTACATCATCAGCGGGGTTGCGGCGGTGACCGGCGCGCAGCCACCTGAAGTGCTGGCCCAGGCGATCGAGCAGATCGCCAACAATCGCGAGCAATTCCTGGCCGAGCACGGCGCAGCCGCGCCCGCCGAGTAGTCAGCGCACGAGGCGTATTGCTAGCACCAGGATCGCGCTCGCCGCGATCCACGAACCGAAAATACGCGCACCAAGGCGCTGCCAATTGCGCGTCAGCCGCGAGGCCGCCTCGACAACGGCGACCAGCAGGATGCTGGCGCCGAACGCCGTCCCGATCAGCATGATGTTGGCCTCGCGCACCGAGATCACCTCCGGCGGGGAATCGAGCGCAATCGCAAAGCCGGTGGCGACCGCAAGCACACAACCCGCGGCCTCCGGGAGCGGCCGCGCCAACGCGACCAGCCCGCCCGTCACCAATGCCAGCACCAACACGGCTTCGCCCGCCCATGTGGGAGCGAACGCGAGCGCGATGACGCCGAGCCCGGCCGCCAGCGCGACGATGTAAGCGGCGGGTGCGGCCATGCCCCACGCCGGCATCTGCTGGCCGATCAACAGCCCAAGCCCGAGCAGCGCCAGCACATGGCCGGATACGAAGGCTGGATGCAGCAGGCCGCCAAAGAAGCCCTTGAGGCCGAGCGGCGGCGGGTGCGCCATCGCCGGGTCAGCGAGGAGAACGAACGCGACGGTGGCGAGCGCGCGAAGCATCATGCCAGCCGGCCCAGGAACACGACGCCCGCCACAGCGATAAGACCGCCAGCCGCTCGCACGGCGATCCGCCCGGCCGGCCAGCGCGCCAGCAGGCCGAACGCGATGCCCGCCAAGTGTAGCGCGCCGGTCGCCATCACGAAGCCGGCCGAATAAGCCAAAGCATCCGCGCCTGGCGGCAATTCGGCGCCGTGGGCGTAGCCGTGAAAGATCGCAAACACGCCGACCAGCAGCGCCGCGATCCAGAGCGGCGGACGCGCCGCCATCGCCACCATCAGGCCGAGCACGATTGCCGACAACGCGATGCCCACTTCGGTGAACGGCAGTGGCACGCCCAAAATGCCGAGCACGCCACCCGCCGCCATCACCAGCGGAAACACCACCGGCAGCAGATAAATCGCGGGCGGCCCGAGGAATGCACCCCACAGCCCAACCGCCACCATGGCGACGACGTGATCGGGCCCGAGCAGCGGATGCGCGAACCCGCTGGCAAAGCCGCCGGTCACGTCGCCGGTGTGGGCGAGCGCGTCGGATGCCATCAATAGGCAGGGCAGCACTGCAAAAAGCCGGATTACATACCGCGTCATGTCGGCCACTATAGCGCGCCTGCCCCCAGACCCGAGGTCCGGAATGCCCGTCACCATCACCGCCATCGACGCCTTTCATCTGCGCATTCCGCACGACATGTGGGCGGAGCCGCCGCTGTTCGCCGGCCGGCCGCGCACCCATGTCGAGGCGGTCTACGTGCGGGTCACCACCGACAAGGGCGTGGTCGGCTGGGGCGAGTGCAATGGCTTCAGCGGAGCCGCCGCCGTCACCGCCGTCGAAACCCTGATCCGCCGCGTCGCGGTCGGCCAGGATCCAACAGATAGCGAACTGATGCCGCGGATCGAACGCATGCTGCACGGCCTCGGCCGGGCCGGCGTCATCATGCACGCCATGAGCGGCCTCGACATCGCGCTGTGGGACATTCGCGGCAAGCTCGAAGGCGTCTCGGTGTCGAAGCTCCTGGGCGGCGCCAAACGCACGCGCGTCGAGACCTATGCCTCGCTGATCCAGTACGCCGGCAACGTCGAGAACGTGAAACGCATCACGGCCCGCGCGTTGGAACGAGGCTACAAGCACATCAAGCTCCACGAGCGCACGCCCGAGGCGGTCGCGGCGGCGCGCTCCGTGACCGGGCCGAACATCCCGATCAAGGTCGACACCAACTGCGCATGGCTGCCGGGCGAAGCCGATGCGCCGGTCGCGGCCATGAAGGCGTCGAACCCGCATTGGGTCGAGGAACCGATCTGGCCGCCGGAGGATTTTGAATCCGCCGCCAAATTGCGCAAGGCGACCGGCGTGCCGATCGCGATGGGCGAAAACGCCACAAGCCCTTCGGATTTCCGCAAGATGATCGCGGCCGGCGCCGTCGATTTCGTGCAGCCCAGCGTCAACAAGATCGGCGGCATCACGCATCTCTGGAAGATCGCGACCGAAGCCGAGAAGGCCGGCATCACCTGCGTGCCGCACATGTTCTATTTCGGCCCAGGCTACCTCGCGACGCTGCATTGCATCGCCTGCAAGGAACGCGAGGTGCCGCTCGAGCGCATGTTCGCCGATGTCGCGCAGGTGCCCTACGCCAAGACCGTGCCGGACGTGAACGGCGCGGTCGAAGTGCCCGACCGGCCCGGCCTCGGCGCCGATCCGGAGCCGGAGTTGTTCGAGCGCTTCCGAGCCTGACGCTGCGGCGATCCGGCTCACACTGGGCGCGCGGGCTGCGTGATAACGTTTCGCAAAACAGGTTCGGGAGGAAGCCCATGAAAAAATTCGTTCTCGCGATTGCTTTCAGCGTTGCCGCGAGCGGCGGCGCGCAGGCGCAGACCTATCCGTCGCGCCCCGTCACCCTGATCGTGCCATTCGCGGCGGGCGGCCCTGCCGACATCACCGGACGCATTGTGGCGGACATCTTTTCCAAGGCGCTTGGCCAGCAGTTCATCGTCGAGAACGTCGGCGGCGCCGGCGGCACCACCGGCTCGACGCGAGCCGCTCGTGCTACGCCGGACGGCTACACCATCCAGCTAGGCCACATGGGAACCCACGCGGCCGCGCCCGCGCTCTACCCGAACCTCGCCTACAATCCGGAAACCGATTTCGAGCCGATCGGCCTGATCGCCACTCAGCCCGAGGTGCTGGCGGTGCGCAAGGACTTCCCGCCGAACAACCTCAAGGAATTCATCGTTTACGCCAGGGCCAACGAGAAAAAGATCAACGCCGCACACGCCGGCGTCGGCTCGGTGTCCTATGTGGGCTGCCTGCTGCTGCACAGCGCCATCGGCATCAAGCCAACGCTGGTGCCATTCACCGGCACCGCGCCGGTGTGGACCGCGATGCTTGGCGGCCAGGTCGACTATCTCTGCGATCCGATTCACGGCCCCTATCCGCATGTGAAGGCCGGCACCGTGAAGGCGCTGGCAATCGCAACTGCCAAGCGCCATCCGTTGCTGCCCGACGTGCCGACCGCGGCCGAGCAAGGTCTACCGGAGTTCGACGCTTCGCCGTTCTATGCGATGTTCGCGCCCAAGGGCACGCCGCAGCCGGTGATCGACCGGCTGGCCGACGCGCTCGACAAGGCGCTCGACGACGAAGCTGTGCGCAAGCGCATCGAAGATCTCGGCGCCACCATCACCGAGAAGAGCCAGCGCGGGCCGAAGCCGCTTGCGGCCCTTGTGCACAGCGAGGTGGCGCGACTGACGCCGATCCTGAAGGCGGCAAGCGAGAAATAGTTCCTGAAGAACGAGCTTAGCTCGTTCTTCAGGATGAGGTCTTGCCTCCGGGCGTCAGAAACGAAGCATTAGCTTCGCCGTGCCATCACCACATCGTCGGCCGTTCGGACGAGCCGCCGCAGCGATGAGACTGTTCGTCAGCAACCACCCGGGACACAACTTGCAAAACCGCCCATCGGACAATTCTGCTGCACCATCGCGCGAGCGATGGCGCAATTCGGACCACACCATTGATAGCAGCTGTTCGCGCAGTAGCACGTGGGAAAAAACTGTGCCTCCTGAGACTTACTCATCGGCGGCGGAGAATTGAGGCGATTACCGAGCATCCGTGCAAGCGCACTCGATGGTCCGTTAGCCGACGTCGAAGCTATCGGTGTTTGCGTTTCCAACGCGACGCTGGGCGCAACATGCACGAGAGCAAGCGCTAACGCGGCCAATAACATAATTCCTATAAGCTTGCATTTCATGGTAGTCCCCCATTGTTCAATCTCAACGTGCACAACCTAAGATAGGTCATTTGTCCATGTAAAGGCACTGGCGCGTTTTTTTGTAGATATCAACGACCTACTACGCCGCCTTGGCCTGCTCGGCGATCCGGACCAGATTACGCAGCACCGCCGTGGTGCCGTGCAGCCGTTGCAACGGCTTATCCCAGTCGTAAAACAGCACGACCTTCATGTCGGGCCGCACCCGCGCGGCATTGCCCTGCTTGCTGATGAAGGCGATCAGGCCCGCCGGGTTGGCGAAGCTGCTGTCGCGGAACGAGATCACCGCGCCCTTCGGCCCGGTCTCGATCTTCTCGACATTGGCGCGCCGGCACAGGCCCTTGATGGCGACGATCTTGAGCAGATGCTCGACCTCCTCGGGCAGCGAGCCAAAGCGATCGACCAGCTCGGCGCCGAACGACTCGATGTCGCGTTCCTCCTCGATCTCGGCGAGCCGCCGGTAGAGCGCGAGCCGCACCGAAAGATCAGCAACGTAATCCTCCGGGATCAGCACCGGGGTACCGATGGTGATCTGCGGCGACCAGCGGTCGGCAACCGGCGCAGCGATCCCGGCCTTGAGCGACAGCACCGCCTCCTCCAGCATTTCCTGGTAGAGCTCGAAGCCAACCTCCTTGATGTGGCCGGACTGCTCGTCGCCCAACAGATTGCCGGCGCCGCGGATGTCGAGATCGTGCGAGGCAAGCTGGAAGCCGGCGCCGAGCGTGTCGAGCGATTGCAGCACTTTCAGTCGCCGCTCGGCTTGCGGCGTGATCTTCTTGCTCGACGGCAACGTGAACAGTGCATAGGCGCGAACCTTTGAGCGGCCGACGCGGCCACGCAGCTGATAGAGTTGCGCGAGGCCAAACATGTCGGCGCGGTGAACGATCAACGTGTTGGCGCTCGGAATGTCGAGGCCGGACTCGATGATCGTGGTCGATAGCAGGATGTCGTATTTGCCGTCGTAGAACGCCGACATGATGTCTTCCAGAACCTGCGATGGCATCTGACCGTGCGCCACCGCGACCTTCGCCTCCGGCACGCTCTTGTCGAGAAAGGCCTTCACCCCCGCGATGTCCTCGATGCGCGGCACGACGTAGAACGCCTGCCCGCCTCGATAGCGCTCACGCATGATGGCCTCGCGCACGCTCAGCGCATCGAAGGGGGCGACGAACGTGCGCACCGCCAGCCGATCGACCGGCGGCGACGCAATAATCGAAAGGTCGCGCACACCGGTCAGCGCCAGTTGCAAGGTGCGCGGGATCGGGGTCGCGGTCAGCGTCAGCACGTGCACTTCAGCACGCAGCGCTTTCAGCTTCTCCTTGTGAGCCACGCCAAAATGCTGCTCCTCGTCCACCACGACGAGGCCAAGATCCTTGAACTTGATGGCCTTGCCCAGCAGTGCATGGGTGCCGACCACGATGTCGATCCTGCCGTCGGCGATGCCACTTTTCACGCGCGCAAGCTCAGTGCTGGAAACGAGCCGCGAAGCCTGGCCGATCTCGACCGGAAAACCACGGAAGCGATCGGTAAAGGTCTTGGTGTGCTGGCGCGCCAGCAGCGTGGTCGGCACCACCACGGCGACCTGCTTGCCGTTCATCACAGCGTCGAAGGTGGCGCGCAGCGCGACCTCGGTCTTGCCGAAACCGACGTCGCCACAGATCAGCCGGTCCATCGGACGGCCGGTGGCCAGATCGTCGAGCGTCGCATCGATCGCGGCCTGCTGGTCTTCGGTCTCCTCATAGGGAAAGCCGGCCGCGAATTCGTCGTAGGCGCCGGCCTCCACGATCAGCCGCGGCGCATCGCGCAGCTTGCGCTCGGCCGCGATTTTGATCAGCTCGTGAGCGATCTCGCGGATGCGGTTTTTCATGCGCGCTTTGCGCGTCTGCCAACCGCTGCCGCCGAGCCGGTCGAGCTCGACGCCCGCGTCCTCCGAGCCGTAGCGCGACAGCAGCTCGATATTCTCCACCGGCAAGTAGAGCTTGGCGGCGTCCGCGTAGTGGATTTCCAGACAATCGTGCGGCGCACCGGCCGCCTCGATGTTCTGCAATCCGACAAACCGCCCGATGCCGTGATCGACATGGACCACGAGGTCGCCAGTGTTCAGGCTCGTCACCTCGGCGATGAAGTTTTCGGCGCGCTTTGAGGCGCGGCGCGGGCGCACCAGACGGTCGCCCAGAATGTCCTGCTCGCCGATGACCGCAGCTTGCACGGTTTCGAAGCCGCTTTCGAGCCCAAGCACCGCCAGCGCTATCTGCGGTTTCGGCAGCCGCAGCGCGTCGGGCCATGAGGCGACCGGCGACAGGTTGGCGAGGCCATGCTCGGCCAGCACCTTGCGCATGCGCTCACGCGCGCCTTCGCTCCACAGCGCCACCACGACGCGCTTGCCGGTAACTTGCAGCGCCTGAACGTGCTTCGTCACCGCGTCGAACACATTGGCGTTCTCGTCGGCGCGCTCGGCTGCGAAATTGCGGCCCTGATGCGCCCCGACATCGATCACTGCACGGCTCTCGGGCACCGCGAAGGGCGTCAGCCGCGCCACCGAGACGGCGCGGAGCCGCTGGTCCCATTCGGTTTCGGTCAAATAGAGCCGGTCGGGCGGCAATGGTTTGTAGGGTGGCCCGCTGTCGCCCGCGATTGCGTCCTTGCGGGCCTGGAAGTAGTCGGCGATCTGGCTGAGCCGCTCGTGCCCCGCCTCCTCGTCGAGCGGCTCCAGCACCACCGGTGCGCCGGGCACATAGTCGAACAGCGTATCGAGCTTGTCGTGAAACAGCGGCAGCCAATGCTCCATACCGATATGGCGGCGGCCTTCGGTCACCGCCGCGTAGAGCAGATCGTCCGGCGACGCCGCGCCAAACGCCGCCACATAGCCGGTGCGGAATTTGCTGATCGTGGCGGTGGTGAGCTGAAATTCGGAGACCGGCACCAGATCGAGCCCGCGCATCTCCATCACGGTGCGCTGGGTCTCTGCATCAAAGCTGCGGATGGTTTCGAGCGTGTCGCCAAAGAAATCGAGCCGCACCGGTAGGTCCATGCCGGGCGGAAACAGATCGAGAATGCCGCCACGCACCGCATATTCACCGGCCTCGCGCACGGTCGCGGTGCGCAAAAATCCATTCAGCTCAAGCCAGCGAACCACGCCCTCCATGCCAAGCACATTGCCGGGCGCGGCCGATAGCGCCTGCTTGGCCAGCAAGTCCTTGGTCGGCACGCGCTGGAGCGCCGCGTTGACGGTGGTGAGCACGACGCACGGCCGCTCGCGGCCCTTGATGCGGGCGAGCCGCGACAGCGCGGTCATGCGCTGCGCCACGATACCGGCGTGCGGCGACACCCGGTCGTAGGGTTGGCAATCCCAGGCCGGGAATTGCAGCACCTCGATGTCGGGGGCGAAAAACTCGAACGAGCGGGCAAGCGCCGCCATGCGCGGGCCGTCCCGGCACACCACCAGCGCGCTGGTGGCCGGCGCGTTCGGCCTGGCCGCGACCGCGCGGGCGAGATCCGAAATCACGAGGCCTTCGGCGCCGTCGGCGACGCTGGCCAGCGTCAGCGGCCGGTCCGGCGCCAACAATTCGGCGGGGGATTTCGCCATGGAGTTGGCCATTTATCGTCCCGCCCCGAAGTGGAAGTCGCGCACACGGCGGAACATCGCGGTGTCGTGCTCGGCTGGGACCGCGCTCACGCCCGTCATCCAGGCCAGCAGGTCGCTTTCGAGCGCGTCCAACAGATGCTCGTATTCGCCGAGCTCGGCATCGCTGAGCTGTTCGATATGGACGTCGGCAAAGCGGCCCATGATCAAATCAGCCTCGCGCGTGCCGCGATGCCAGGAGCGGAACAAGATCCGGCGGCGGCGCTCGTCCAGGCCGTCGCTCGATCGTGTGCTTCCAGTCATCCGCTTGGTCCGCTCAGCAACGGCAAAAACCCGGCGGGGGCCGGGTGCGGGATTTATATAGGCGGGCCGGCGGTTGCTGTCAGCAGCGGCGCTCTGCGTTTAACGCTGGGCTCTATTCCTTGGGAATCGCGCCGCCGGCGCGAATCGCGGCGCCCCACTTGTCCCATTCCGACTTCACGAAACCGGCCAGATAGGTGGGCGTCCGGCGCTCGGGCGTCACCAGCACGGCCGCGAGGTCGCTCAACTGCTCGCTGAGCCCCGGCGAATTCATCGCCGTCACGGTCGCGGTATTCAGCTTCGCCACCACTTGTGGCGACGCGCCCTTCGGCAGGAACACCGCCGTCCACGTATAGGCCCGCACCATCGGCAAGCCGCTTTCGGCCGCCGTCGGCATGTCCGGCAGCACCGGCAGGCGGCGGCCCGCCAGCGTGGCAAGACCTTTGACGGTGCCACTCTTGATGCTCTGCACCGCCGTCACCGCGATGTCGCAGAGGAAATCGATGCGTCCGGCGAGCAGATCCTGCATCGCGGGACCGGTGCCGCGATACGGCACGTGCTGGGTGTTGGCGCCCATCGCCTGGTCGACCATCACGCAGCCGAGATGCGACGCCGAGCCGACGCCGGCCGATCCGTAGTTCAGCTTGCCGGGATTGGCCCTGGCATAAGCCGCGAACTCCTGGAACGTGTTGGCCGGAAAGTCCTTGCGGACAATCACGATCAGCGGAATTTCGGCGACCAGCCCGACCGGCGTGAAATCCGTCAGCGGATCATACAGCGGCTTGCTGCCGTAGAGCTGCGGGTTGGCATGGGTCGCGATGGTGCCGAGCAGCGCCGTGTAGCCGTCCGGTTCGGCACGCACGACGCGCTGCGCGCCGAGCGTACCGCCGCCACCGCCGACATTCTCGATCACCACACGCTGGCCGAGCGCCGGGCTCATGCGTTCGGCCAACAGGCGGCCGAACACGTCGATCGGGCCGCCGGCCGCGGCCCCCACCACCATGGTGACGGGGCGCGCCGGATAGTCCTCAGCGCCCGCAATCCCCGCGCCTGCGAGGAGCATCACGAAAACCAAGCCCAGCCGTCGCCACATCGCGCTGTTCTCCACCGACAATCTTTCCTATACGCGGCCTTGTTGAAGCCCGTCAAAAACCTGTGCAGCGTAGCGCCATGCGGCCGAACCTGCTCGATCCGTTGTTTGCATCGCTTCGCGCGCTTCCGGGCGTGGGACCGAAGGTCGAGAAGCTGTTCGGCCGGCTGCTCGGGCGGGAGGATGCGCCGCCGCGCATCATCGACCTGCTGTTCCACCTGCCGACCGGCACAGTGGACCGCCGCTCGCAGCCCAAGCTGCGCGACGTGGCGCCCGGCACCGTGGTGACCGTGGCAGTGACCATCGACCGCCACCGCCCCTCGCCGCCCCACCGCTCGCGCGCGCCCTATCAGATTTACGCCAGCGACGACACCGCCGACATCGTGCTCACCTACTTCCACGCCAAACAGGATTATCTGAAAAAGCTCTTTCCGGTTGGCGAGCTGCGCTACGTGTCGGGCACCACCGCGCTCTACGACGGCACGCTGCAGATGGTCCATCCCGACCGCGTGGTGAGCGCGGAAGACCTCGACAAGCTGCCGATGGTCGAGCCGGTTTATCCGCTCACCGAGGACCTCAGCATCAATCAGGTGCGCAAGGCGACCGAGGCGGCGCTGACCAAGCTACCGATGCTTCCGGAGTGGCAGGACGAGGCATGGCTGACGCGCAACCAGTTCCTGTCGTGGCCGGAAGCGCTCAATGCGCTGCATCGGCCCGAGGAGCCAACCGACGTCAAGCCAGAGGGCGCGGCGTGGTCGCGGCTCGCCTATGACGAGCTCCTGGCCGGCCAGCTTGCACTCGCGCTGGTGCGCGCGCACCAGCGCCGCCAGCCGGGCCGCGGCTCCTCGGGCGAAGGTATCTTGCGCGCCAAGGTGATCGCGGCCTTGCCGTATTCTCTCACGCCGTCGCAGGCGCGCGCCGTCGACGACATCGTTGCCGATCTGGCGCAGCCGCAGCGCATGGTGCGGCTCCTGCAAGGCGACGTCGGTTCGGGCAAAACCGTGGTGGCGCTGCTGTCGGCCGCGACCGTCATCGAGGCCGGCCGGCAGGCTGCGCTCATGGCGCCAACCGAAATCCTAGCGCGTCAGCATTTTGCGACCATTGCGCCACTGGCAGCGGCCGCGGGGCTGCGGGTCGCTATCCTGACCGGTCGCGAGCGCGGCAAGGAGCGCAGCGACGCGCTCGACGGTCTCGCGCTCGGCGACATCGATCTGGTGGTCGGCACCCACGCGCTGTTTCAAGATGAGGTGGCGTTCCGCGACCTCGCGCTCGCCATCGTCGACGAGCAACACCGCTTCGGCGTGCACCAGCGGCTTGCGCTCGCCCGCAAGGGCGATGCCGTCGACATGCTGGTGCTGACCGCGACGCCGATCCCGCGCACGCTGGTGCTGACCTATTTCGGCGACATGGAGATTTCGGAATTGCGGGAAAAGCCCGCCGGTCGCCTGCCGATCGACACCCGCGCCGTGCCGCAGGGCCGCATCAACGAGGTGGTCGATGCGGTCGGCCGCGCGATCGACAAGGGCCAGCGGGTCTATTGGGTCTGCCCGCTGGTTGAAGAATCCGAAACCATCGATCTCGCGGCAGCGGAAGACCGCTTTGACGATCTCAAGAAGCATTTCGGCGCCAAGGCCGATCTGGTGCACGGCCGCATGAAGGGCAGCGAAAAAGACCGCGCCATGGCGCGTTTCGGCTCGGGCGAGACCCAGCTCCTGGTCGCCACCACGGTGATCGAGGTCGGCGTCGATGTGCCGGCCGCGACCGTCATGGTGATCGAGCACGCCGAACGCTTCGGACTTGCCCAGCTCCACCAGTTGCGCGGCCGCATCGGCCGCGGCCGCGAGCGCTCGACCTGCATCCTACTTTACAGGGCGCCGCTCGGCGAAACCGCCAAGGCCCGCCTCGCGATCCTGCGCGAGACCGAGGATGGTTTCCGCATCGCAGAGGAGGACTTACGATTGCGCGGCGAAGGCGATCTGCTCGGCACGCGGCAGAGCGGCGTGCCGGGCTTCCGCGTCGCACGGCTGGAGTTTCACGGCAAGCTCTTGGCGCCCGCGCGCGACGACGCCGCGCTCACCTTGTCGCGCGATCCCGAGCTGCGTTCGGAGCGCGGTCAGGCGCTGCGCCACCTGCTCTATCTGTTCGAACGCGACGAGGCGATCCGGCTGCTCAGGGCCGGGTAACGACGCGGCTGCTTTGATCGGCCGGCAAAGCGGGTTGCAGCGGGGGCGACGTTTTTTCGAAGCGCAACGCCTGATCGACCGCAGTCATCACCTGATGCAGCGGCAGTTCATCGAGGCAACGGCTATAGCTTGCAAGGTGCCGCTCACAGCCAAGCCGGTCGCACGGCATGCAGGGCAATGGGTTCTGCAGCACCCAGACATTGCCGCGCTGCTGAATTGTGCCCGAGCGTTCCCAGGCGTCGTCGAGGCCGCCAACCGGCCACGGCCCGGTCAAGTGCGGACTGGCCGGACCATAAAGCGCCACGGTCGGACAGCCGGCGGCGGCGGCGAGATGCGTCATGGACGTGTCAGGCCCAACGTAAACCGACGCGCCCGACAAAAGCTGCGACAACTCGGGCCAGTTCAACCGGCCGTCCATCCGCTCGACTGGCGGCGTGACCGGGTTCCACAGCGAGTCGAGATATTGGCGTTCTGCCGGATCGGGACCGCCGGTCACGACCACCGACAATCCGCGCTCGCGCAATGCACTGGCGAGCGCGCGCCAGCCTTGCTCCGTCCAACGCCTGATCCGATACATCGGATTGGCATGCAATACCGCGTAGGGCATTCGCGGCACGGTCTGTGGCGCCTGTTGGGGCGCCACCATCTCGTTGCAGCGTTCGATCCCCAACGCATCGGCCAGCCGCAGCAGTTCGGTCACGCGATGCAATTGTGGATCGGACGGTACGGTGCGATGCAGCGCGCGGCGCTTCCACCACATGCCCTTGCGGTCGGCCGGAACCAGTCCCACGCGGTGGCGGCCGGCCGCGAAAGCCAGAAACGTCGGACGATCGCCCGATTGAGTCGATACGGCCAAGTCATAGCGCCGCCAGAGGCTTCGCATCAGGGCGCGCGTTTGCGCGCCCGTGGGGCGTTGCGGCAAGGTGATGATGCGATCGATATCGCTGTTGCCCGCGAGGATTCCTTCGGTCCCCTCGAACACCAGCATATCGACGCGCGCATCGGGGAACCCGCGGCGCAGCGTGCGAACCAGCGGCGTCGTCAGCAGAACATCGCCAAGCCGGCGCATCGTAATCACGAGAATGCGCGGCGCAGCCGGAAGATCGAACGCCAAATCCACGGCAACGGCCCCTAGCAATGTGCAATACCGGCGCGAAAGCGACCTTGGGGGCTATATGGTAAATGAATCCTAAACGCCGCCGAGGCTGCGGCGCCTGCGCGATCGTGCGCGGCGCCAAACTATTTCACCGGCACGGTTGGCGGCGCGGCGGCAGCCTGGCCGGCGCGCGCGCTGTCGGCCAGAGCTGCGAGCTTGCGTTGGCCGTCACCGTTCGGCTGCGCCATGCCAGCCGACATGATCAACGCCATGGCCTGCTCGACCGTGATGTCGATCTCGATCACCTGGCTGCGCGGCGCGTAGAAGAAAAAGCCCGTGGTCGGGTTGGGCGTGCACGGTAGGAAGCACGAAACGAAGTCACCTCCCGGCAAGCGCGTGGCGAGTTCGCGGCTCGGCGGCGACGCGATGAACACCACCGACCACATGCCGACCGGAAACTCGGCCAGCGCCACTTTACGGAAACCCGAGCTGCCCTTGGAGAACAGGGTCTCGAAAATCTGCTTCACGGTTTTGTAGATCGGCCGCACGATCGGCATGCGGTGAAGCAGGTTTTCGCCGAACTCGATCAGCGTCCGCCCAACCAGGTTGGCGGTGAGGAAGCCGAGCAGCGTCAGGCCCAGGAATGCGACGATCAGGCCGACACCCGGTACGCGGAACGGCAGATAGGTCTCGGGACGCAGCGCGTCCGGCAGGAACGGCCGCATCACGTCATCGACCCAGTTGATCAGCCACCAGGTCAGATTGATGGTGATGTAGAGCGGGCCGACCAGGATCAGGCCGGTGAGGAAATAATTGCGCAGGCGCGCTGCGGCGCGATGATGCGGCGGCGGCTCAACTGGCGCCGGCGGAACGGCTGGAACGTCGTCAATCGGCATCATCGGATCGAAACTCACTCCACCGTAACCGACTTCGCCAGATTGCGCGGCTGGTCCACATCCGTGCCCATGTTCACCGCCGTATGGTAGGCGATGAGCTGCACCGGGATAGCATAGACCAGCGGCGTCACCGTCGTCGCCATGTCGGGCAGGACCAAGGTGGTAACAGATGTCGCAGCCGCCTCGGCGGCGCCCTTCGGGTCGGTGATCAGGATGATGCGGCCGCCGCGCGCCGCGACCTCCTGCATGTTCGACACAGTCTTCTCGAATACGCCTTCGCGCCGCGCGCTCTTGTCGTAGGGCGCCACGATCACCACCGGCATGTTTTCGTCGATCAGCGCGATCGGGCCGTGCTTGAGCTCACCCGCCGCATAGCCTTCGGCGTGAATGTAGGAGATTTCCTTGAGCTTGAGCGCGCCTTCCAGCGCCAGCGGATAGGCGGTACCGCGACCAAGATACAGCACGTCGCGGGCTTTGGAGAGATCGCGCGCCAGTATTTCGATCTCGGGTTCGAGCCGCAGCGCTTCCGCCATTAGGCGCGGCACGCCGACCAGCGCACGCACCAGGTTGCGCTCGTCCTCTGCGGTCAGCACACCACGCAGCCGCCCGGCGTAGATCGCAAGGCAAGCCAGCGTCGCAAGCTGGCAGGTGAAGGCCTTGGTCGACGCAACGCCGATCTCGGGGCCGGCCAGCGTCGGCATCACCACATCGCTTTCGCGCGCGATCGTCGAGGTCTCCACGTTGACGATCGAAATCACATGCTGCTTCTGCTCGCGCGCGTAGCGCAGCGTCGCCAGCGTGTCGGCGGTCTCGCCCGACTGCGAGACGAACACCGCGAGATTGCCGGGCTGGAACGGCGCCTCGCGGTAGCGGAATTCGGATGCTACATCGATCTCGACCGGCAGGCGCGCGAAACGCTCGAACCAGTACTTGGCGACCAGGCCTGCGTAATAAGCAGTGCCGCAGGCCGAAATCGAAACGCGATCGATCTTTTTGAAATCGAACGGCAGCGTCATCGGCAGCGCAACCCGCTCGGCGTTCATGTCGAGGTAATGCGCGAGCGTATGGCCGACGACTTCCGGCTGCTCGTGGATTTCCTTCGCCATGAAGTGCTTGTAGTTGCCCTTGTCCACCTGGAAAGCGCGCGCGTTCGACTTGACCACCGCACGCTCGACGATGCGTCCGCCAGCGTCGTGGATCTCCACGCCCTTGCGGGTCACCACCGCCCAGTCGCCATCCTCAAGGTAGCTGATGGTTTCGGTGAACGGCGCCAGCGCAATGGCGTCCGAACCGAGATACATCTCGCCATTGCCATAACCGACCGCAAGCGGCGATCCCTTGCGAGCGCCGATCAGCAAATCCTCTTCGCCTGTGAACAGGAAGGCCAGCGCGAACGCGCCGCGCAGCCGCGGGAGCGCAGCCTTCACGGCCTCCATCGGCGAGCGGCCTTGCTTCATCTCCTCGGTGACCAGATGGGCGACCACTTCGGTGTCGGTCTCACTGCCGAATTTGGCGCCCTTCTTCTCCAGCTCCTCGCGCAGCTCGCGGAAATTCTCGATGATGCCGTTGTGCACGACGGCGAGGCGATCGGTGGCGTGCGGATGCGCGTTGCTTTCGGTCGGCTTGCCGTGGGTGGCCCAGCGGGTGTGGCCGATGCCGATGGTGCCGTCGAGCGGCTCGCGGGCAAGCCGCGTCTCCAGGTTCCGGAGTTTGCCTTCGGCACGGCGGCGCGTCAGCACGCCATGTTCCAGCGTAGCAACGCCGGCCGAATCGTAGCCGCGATATTCGAGGCGCCTCAACGCATCGAGCAACTGGCCCGCCACCGGCTCACGGCCGAGAATTCCGACAATCCCGCACAAAGCCTTGACCCCTACCCCACGCCCAAATCGGCGCCGACAACTCGCTTAAAGCGCAGCCGCAGTTCCGACGGAAATCAAAATGCATGTCCGGCTGTGACAACCCAATCGGGGCGCACCGTGGCGATTAAACTTGGTCACACGGTGGCGGCGAAACGCGCCGTCATTCAGCCGCTTGCCCCTTCTTCTTGCCTATAGACTTGAGGCTGCGCAAGCGTTCGGCCCAGCCTTCCTTAATGACCTGCTGGCCGCGGCCGACCGCGAGCGCGCCAGCCGGCACGTTGCGGGTGATCACCGAACCCGAACCCACATACGCACCGTCGCCGATCGTTACCGGCGCAACCAGGGCGGAATTCGAGCCGATAAAAGCACCCTTGCCGATGTCGGTGCGATGCTTGGCGGCGCCATCGTAGTTGCAGGTGATGGTGCCGGCGCCGACATTGGCACCCGCGCCCACGCGGGCGTCGCCGATATAGCTCAGGTGGTTGGCCTTGGC
>CAMDDZ010000042.1 GCA_945893145.1 Rhodoplanes serenus
AGCATCTGCTGCGCAAAGCCGCCGCCCGAACGGTCGAAACCGTCTGCGCCGCCATCGGCGAGCTTCTCGGCGCTTTCACCAGCGACGAATGCGCCAACTATTTCAAAAACTCAGGATATGCACCAAACTAAATGCATTACGCTTTAGTGGAGCTTTGGATTTGACATTCGCTTCACGGGTGCGCGGGTGGGTGGGTAGCGAATTCAAATCCGCTCCACTAGCCGGTTCACTGCGAGGGGTTAGCCCCTGGCACGCTCACAGTGCGTGGCTGCTCGGCCAGCAGCACGCCCATCAGAGAATTGTGGACTTCAATCTGGCCGTTGTACTCAATGAAACCCAATTTGCGGAACTTGTTCATGAAGTGGCTCACGCGGGACCGGGTTGTCCCGATCATCTCAGCGAGAGTCTCCTGATTGATCTTGGCGAGAATGGGCTCTGCTCGGCCTTCCTTGCCAAAATTGGCCAACAGCAGCAGCAGCCGCGCCAGCCGTTTTTCAGTTGAGTTGAACAGCTGATCGACCAGGTCTTCTTGGACCCGCGCGCTCCTCTCTAAGATGTGGGAGACAAACATTTGCGAAAATCCGGACTCGTCGATAAGCACCCGCTGGATTTCGGTCTTGGCCACCCGCATCGTCTCGCATTCCGTCAGAGCGGACGCTGTCGCCAAACGTTTCTGCTGTCCGATCAAGCATCCTTCGCCAAAAAATTCATCCG
This sequence comes from Rhodoplanes serenus, assembly GCA_945893145.1. GTDB lineage: Bacteria > Pseudomonadota > Alphaproteobacteria > Rhizobiales > Xanthobacteraceae > Z2-YC6860. The sequence continues at coordinate 715 of CAMDDZ010000042.1, forward strand.
GCCCCAACAGCGCGACGACAGCTTCCTTGCCTTGCTTGGAAAGCACGGCGACTTTGACCTTGCCGCTCTTGATATAGAAAACCGCATCGGCGTCATCGCCCTGACTAAAAATGACCGCCTTCTTTGAATACCTGACAATGTCGCGACCGATGCCCGGCGTCGCTAAAAACTCCGCAGCATCGAACAGCGCGCGCTTCGCCGCTTTGCGGCTTTCGACTCGCTTGAGGGGCTTCTGTTTCGGCGCACGAGATTTGGGCGCACGAGATTTGGGCCTCCGAGACATCACGGCTTTCCCTCCATTCAGGCGGGAGCTCGCTGGCTCTCAGCCACCAACGCCTGGCACAGGGCCGCTGTCGGTGATGTCCCAATGTACGATATCGCACATAAGGCTCCAAGGTAATTCGGGTTCCACGGACATTCGGTCGCGGTCAGGCAAGAGCCAGACTCAAAGCCGGACTCTAGGCGACCGGCTTGAGCACGTAGGTGATCGGCTGGCTGATCAAGCGGAAGCAGCTCTTGCACTCGAAGATGCTGCGTCCCGAACGGACGTCGTCTTGCTTGGTCTGATGGAGGAATACGGTCGGAAGGTTGCAATGGGGGCACGTCGGCGAGGTCATGCGCGACCGTGCGCGCCACGTGAGGCCGTTACAAGGCAAATGGCCTTCAATGCTTAACCCGCACGGCGTCTCTGTCATTCCGGCCGAGCGAAGCGAGTGCCGGAATCCATAACCCCTGCCGAAATTGTACCGCAAATGCAGGGACTATGGATTCCGGGATCGCCGCTGCGCGGCGCCCCGGAATGACGCCGGGAAGCCCCCTTATTAACCTTATGGAACCTTTTGTCCTCTAGGTTTGTTACCCACAACGGACATCCATCCTGGCGCAGTTCGTCCGGGGCCATCCCTCACGTATCGAACCTTTTTCGCACCTCTTACGCGCGGCGAGTGGACAAGCCCCATCGCCGCTAGAAGGATTCAAACCATGATGATGCGCACACGCTTAGCGTTTGCTTTGTTGATTGCGGCCGTAGCGCTGCTTGGCAGTTTCGGCTCAAGCCGGGCCGACGGCATCCGTGAGACGCTCGATCATCTGTATCGCCATGTCCCTGGATCGCAGGACCTGGTCAGGCGGTCAGCCGGCGTATTGGTGTTCCCAACCATCATAAAGGCCGGAATTGGCATCGGTGGCGAATATGGCGAAGGCGAGCTGCTCATCGCAGGCAGACCGGTCGCACGCTACAACACCGCATCCGCATCCATCGGCTTACAACTGGGAGCCCAGTCGAGGTCGGTGGTCATTGTGTTCATGACGCCGCAAGCCTTGGAGGGATTCCGCCGCATCGATGGTTGGAAGGTCGGCGTCGATGGTTCGATCGCGATCCTCACCGTGGGCGCCGGCGCTTCGCTCGATACCACGAAGGTTGCCGCGCCGATCGTCGGTTTCATCATCGACCCCAAGGGCCTGATGTACAATTTGACGTTGGAAGGCTCCAAGATCAGCCGCATGAACTGAGCCTCTGAGCGGAAAACTCTCTGCGGTCATTCCGGGTTCGCCGCCGTAAGCGCGTTCACGCGCGTCTTCGACGCGCTATGGCGGCGCCCCGGAATGACGAATGGCAGTCGGACTCTAAGCCCCGCTTACGCCGCCTTGTGTTTCTCTTTGTAAAACGCCTCGGCGCGTTTTTGCATTTCCTGCGGTTTGACGTCTTCCTTGTGCGTCGCCAGGAACCAGCTGTTGCCGGATGGATCCTTCACGCCGCCGCTGCGGTCGCCGTAGAACATGTCCATCGGCTCCATGATCGACTTGCCGCCGGCCTTGATGGCCTGCTGATACGCGCTGTCCACGTTCGGCACGTAGAGATAGAGCGTGGCTGGTGCAGCCTTTGCCATTTCGTTCTCTTCCGCGATCATGACGCGCGAGTCACCGATCTTGACCTGCGCATGCATGATCGATCCGTCCGGCCGCTTGATCGTCTCCGTCGGACGTTCGGCGCCGAACGCCTGCGCGAGAAAATCGATCACCTTCGCGGCGCCGCGCACGGTCAGATAGGGGGTGACGGTGTGATAGCCATCGGGAATGGGTTTCGCTGCCATGAGTGACTCCTTTGCTGTTTTGCGTCTTTGGGAACTCCGCGCGCGTTGAGAGAACCTGGCGCGGCAGTTCATGCGACAGCTCTTGCGGCCCGCGGCCGCGTTCGTCGCATGACGTTAACCGCTCAAACGCTGGCGAGGTTCCTCACGACGGCATGACCGTCTGTCCGATCCTCAGCAAGCAAGTTCTGCCGGCTTCGCAGGGGGAACCTTTCTGCCGTGCCCGCTGTTGCCAGGAGGGAGGACCGAAAGGCGGTGCCCCATGGCCTCATCTATGCGGCCACCAGGCCCTCATTTGGCGGACGATTGGAATCCTGACGCGATACGGGCACTGCTCACTCACCCTCCCGCGTCAATGGATGACGTATTCAGCAAACCGGGTATTCGTGCGCAGGTTGGAGCCATCATTGCGACAGCCCGGTGCGAATCCACGGAAAGGCCGCGTGCCCATGTTGAGACACCGCTGCTCAGTCTCATAAAAAGCTCCGAAAGAGCCGCGCTTCTCATCATTGCCGATGCGGAACGAAAGCTGGCGGCGCGCCGTAAGACGTAATCTGAAAAGAACGATCGCGAAACGCGACGTTCAGCGGCTGCGCGTGAGCCGCCGGCGATTGGCCCGCACCGCGGTGCTGTAGCTGCGCAGCACCCGATCGCCCGCCACGTCCGCCGAGCTTCCCGTCAGCATGGCGCTGGCCGCGATACCCTGCGCCTTCCACATCGCCGCCGTCTTTTCGACGACCATGCGCTGCATCTCGCGCTGGGCGGTGCTGCCGCCCCCGGCAAGCCGCATCATGCGCATGCCGATGACGTGCTGAGACTCAAAGGCGAGTCGCGCGATGTCGAAAAACTGGAGCCAAGGTGCTCGCATGTCCTCGCAACTGCTGTTGTCGTGGGGAAACTGATCGCTGCTAGCGCTTGCGGCCACCGGCCGTCCGCCGACTGTGGGCTTTCTTCCCGGCTCTGGCCACCTTTTTCTTGCCCGCGGTTTTCCCCGCGGTTTTCCGGCCCGCGACTCGCGCGCGGGTCTTTTTCGCCGCGGACTTGCGCCCGGGCTTTCCGCGCACCAGCCGCCGGGCGCCCTTGACGGCACCCAGCACCGCGCCGGTCGTCGCCTTGGCGGCTGCTCCGGCGAGGTCACCGGCCAGCGAGCTGACACCGGCGGCACTCGTTTTCGCGGCATCCGTCACCGTGCCGAGCGTCGTGCGGATAATGCCTTGCTTAGCCATAATCGTTCTCCTTCAGCCGAACCAACTTAATGCGCGATGCGGAACATTGTTCCTAAATTAAAAGCTCCGCCGAAGCGGAGCTCTTAATGATCCGTATTTCTGGAAATTTAGCGGTGCATGAACAATGCAAGCAGAAGAATGATCGGCAGTGGAATTCCCAGGATCCAAAGCAATGCGCCTCTACCAAAACCCATTTGAGCCTCCATCGTTATGGTGACAATTGTTCAACTAAGAAGTCATCGAGTCCCAGGCGGCAGATCCGGAACGCGGCTGCGGGAGCGACCGCAGCCTGTCGTCCGGTTCGGCTTAAACCACCCTGAGCAGCAACAGGATCAGGATCAGACTGATCGGCATTCCTAACAACCACAAGAGAACTGGCATCGTCGTGCTCCTTGTTCGCGTTGTTGCGATCGATTTTGAATCGCGTTTTCAAATGTGGCTTCTGACAATGGTGTGGCGCCAACCGGCCTCGTACCATTTCGAGTCGCGCAGCAGACCGCCTTCGATGGCGCCCAGCATGGCCGCTAGCGCACCGGCCAGCAGCGATGCCGCGAGCCACAGAGCGAGCTTGGCGGCGGCCTTGCGGGCGTCATCGGCGGTCTTCTTGGCTTGAGCGATCACATCAGCAACCCGCTTGTCTGCTTCGGCCTGGCTCAAGCCCGTGCGGGCAGCCACAACCCTCGCCGCGTAGGTCCGGTCCGCGGGGGACAGGTCGCCGCGCCGTTGCAGGCTTGGCGAGATCAGGCGTCCCAGCTCGCCGCGTGTCGCCGCAAGGTCGCTGGCAGCGGGGGTCTGAGCGGGAGCCGGAGCAGAAGCGCTCGGGCTGGCGGCGGCGGCCGGGGCCGGAGCCGCAGCTGCAGCCGGATTGGCACGAAGCAGCGTATCGACATAAGTGTCGGTCGGATTGACCGGGGCCGCGCGCGACGCAACACCAACCGTGCCCGCAGCAGCGCCGGAGAGGATAAGAGTGGTCGCGGCTCCGAGCGCACCGGCGCTGATCACGGTCGCCAGCGCCCATACCAGGAGGCCGTGCGCGCTATCGCGGAAATAAACCTCGTGGTCATGGACGCCGACCCATTTGGCCCGCAGCCGGCCGGTCAGATAACCGCCGACCGTGAAGGCCAACATCGAAACGGCGAGGAGATAAACGCCAGACCCCACCTCGAATGTGGTGGCGGACACCCCTGAGTCAGCCCAGGGCGAGATCGACGATAGGCCGAGGCCGACGCCCAATGCGGCGAGCAGCAATGTCAGCGCCGCCGATGTGACGCCACCCGCTATCACGGCGCCCCACGACACGGTCGAGACTTCTGATGGTTCGATGGCTGCAACGTCGATTGTGCTCATTTGTTTTCTCCCGGTGGCTCCGCGATCGGACCGCCTTCCTAACGGCTGTCGTGGTTGCCTGTTCCATAGGCTGATGCTGGGAGGCGAAAAAAACGCGGACCGGAAAAAAAGCTGGCGCTGGAGCATGATTGAATTTGGCCCATGCTCTGTCCGCTTTCGGACGTAGGCTTTCAGAGACGAGCCGTTTCGTCGTTATTGCAATGGGGCGGATTGGATGACGGTGACGATGGCCATCGCGGTGGCAACACCCAACGACAGAACCATCAGTGCCAGCAACACAGACCGTTCCAACCGGGGTGGCAATGGTTGAGCTGCGCCGATCGCCGGATGTTCAGTGTGAGTGTGAAAATGACTGGCCACGATCAAAGCCCCAGATTGAATATTCAAGTCGGTCGGGTGCCGATCGTTCCAAATTTTGCGATGGGGGCATCGTAGGCTTCGATAGCTGCGAGGTCCGCTGGCGCAACCCCTGGAAGCCTTGAGGATTCGGAATCTGCTGGGCGTCGCGCAAAAAAACTCCAGCGCACCGGCAAATCAACAAACTCGGTCAGGCAAGCGGAGCCGACATTTCGCGAGCGTGCCGGAGCACGTCGACGGGCTCATAGGGCTTGGAATGAAAGCGCACGCTCGGCGGAAGGCCGGTGGGAAATGGCCGGCCCGAGGTCATGATGACGCCGACCAGGGGCCATCGTTCGGTGACCTGACGGGCCAGGTCTGACCCGTTGATCGAGCCAGGCATGCTGACGTCGGTAAACAGCAACCGGATATCCGCATTTGTCTCGAAGAATCGAAGCGCAGCGTCGGCATCGCCGGCTTCAATCACCTGATATCCGGCATCCGAGAACATGAAGGACGCGCCCATGCGCTCCAGCACGTCGTCGTCGACAACCAAAACGAGGGGCTGGGGAGGGATCACGTATCCCAACTAACACATATCGCTATCGTTCCCTATTGATTGTGTGGACATGACGGTGCGGGCCTGACCCGAAGCCTCGGCCCATCGTTTTGGCCCGTAAAAGCCCAAAAAGGGTCCCGTGAGCCTCAGTGGTCTGTTTTATACAGACATCCGGCCCGCATCAGCGTACTGCTGATGCACTCACCCGAACCATGCTGTTGCGGACGCCGGTATCCAACCGGAGTCTTGTTGGCGCATGGACACTCCCGTGTGGAAGCGCCGTGCCGTCAACAGGTTTCAGAGAACAGTTTACCGGCATCGCAGACGCGTGGCCGCTCGCTCAAGGCATCGTCGATACGGTCCGCGAGCCGGTGCTGGTGCTCGACAATGAACTGCGAGTGATTGCCGCCAGCCGCTCCTTCTATTCCGCATTCAAGGTCAAGCCCAACGAGACCCAAGGCCGGCTGCTTTATGCGTTGGGCGATGCCCAATGGGACATTCCGAAGCTGCGCGTGCTGCTGGAGAAAATCATTCCCGAGAAGGGCGTGATGGAAGGCTACGAGGTTCAGCACGAATTCCCTGACCTCGGTCACCGCACGATGCGCTTGAACGCCCGCCAGGTCTTCTACGAAGGCGGCGCCAACACCACCATTCTGCTCGGCATCGAAGACGTCACCGCAGAGCGCGTCTTGGAGCGCGAAAAGGACGCGCTGCTGCGACAGGTCGAGGAATCGCGGGCCTTCGCGCAGGCGATCGTGGATACGGTTCGCGAGCCCTTCCTGGTGCTGGACCAGGATCTTCGCGTGCTCGACGCGAGCCGGTCATTCTACTCGACGTTCGCGGTCAGTCCGCAGGACACCCAAGGCCGGCCGCTTTACGCGCTGGGCGACGGCCAATGGGACATTCCAGGACTTCGCTTGCTGCTGGAAAAGATCGTGCCCGAGCGCGGCGTGATGGAAGACTACGAAGTCGAGCATGTGTTTCCCGACATCGGGCAGCGCACGATGCTGCTGAACGCCCGCAAGGTGTTCTACGAGGGCGGCGCCAACACGACCATTCTGCTCGGCATCGAGGACGTCACCGCGCAGCGCATCCTGGAACGTGAAAAGGATGAGCTGTTGCGCGACAAGGACGTGTTGTTCGAGGAGCTGCAGCATCGCGTGTCCAATTCTCTGCAAATCATCGCCAGCATCCTGCAGATGAAGGCGCGGGTGGTGAAATCGGAAGAAACGCGATTTCATCTGCAGGATGCGCACAAGCGCGTCCTCTTGGTTGCTGCCGTGCAGAAACAGCTCCACGCCGCCGGCGCGACCGGGTCGGTCGATATCGCGCCCTATCTGACAAAATTGTGCGAGAGCCTGGCCCGCTCGATGATTGGCGACACGCGGCCGATCGTCCTGGAAGTGGTCGCCGAAACGGGCAGCGCGTCGTCCCGCGATGCGGAAAGTCTTGGCTTGATCGTGACCGAACTCGTCATGAATGCGCTCAAGCACGCGTTTCCTGACGGCAAGAAGGGCCAGATCACCGTCGCGTATGACAGAGCCGGAACGGACTGGAAGCTTTCGATTTCCGACAATGGGGTTGGCAAATCGGATGGGGTCATCGCTTACGAAAAATCCGGATTGGGCACCGGCATCATCAAAGCGCTTTCCAGTCAGCTCGATGCCCAGGTGGAAACCTCGACGGCCGCCGAAGGCACCAACGTGTCGATCACGCACGTCACGCTTCCGGTGAAGGTTGCTGCCCCGATGGCGGCAGCTCGGGCCGCCGAGTGAGAATGTTGGCGTGAGGATGTTGGACGTCAGGCTGCCCAAAACACAAAGAGCCCGGCGGGGATCCTGCCGAGCCCTCTGCTGATCGACGCGGTGCGCGCGCCATCAAGGCCATGTCCGGGGGTGGACCTGGCCGAACGGTCCAAGTTGGGCACAAGCTCGCGGCGGCGTCTGTTCAAAATCGAACACTTTCGCGACCCATTTTGAAAAATGGTCTGTTTGGATCAGACCGCAATGTTCCGGCGTGCCATGACGTGCTGCCTTCGGTGGATTGGGTCCATCCCATGATTGGTGCAAAAATCATTCGGTTTCTGGTGGAAAAGGCCGAGGATTTTTTCCTCCGCGCCAAACACCGGTACGAGGATGCCGACACGGCGGCGGCCGCCGGCAAGGAATTGAAAGCCCAGTCGGCTGAGGTGTTCGACCTTGCGCAAGCCAAACGCGCTGCGGCAGCCAAATCCGAGGCCCGCGGCAAAGATTTGGACGCCAGGGCGGACGCTCAATACGACGCCGCAAACGCTCTCCGCGACGAGGCGGTGACGGCGGAGATTCGTGGCAACGAACTGAAGGCCAGCGCTGGGGCGCAACACGAAATCGAAAAAATCCGCCGCGACAATGCCGACGTATCGGAAGCACTTGGCAACGAGTTGGAGGCCAAGGCCGTCGAGATCGGCACCGAGATGCAGCGGGAAAAGCCGAAACGTCCTTAGCCGATCCGGTTAGGAGAGGCACCGGCCCGTGAGGTGGCGCGTGGTTGGGTCGGCCAGCACGCTCGCCAGGCGGTCGCAGCCCAACATCGGCGCAGAGGCCGGCGCGGTCTGCGGTTTTTCAAAGCTGATCGTGCGCACCGAAACGCCCGCCGCAGGGCCGGCGAGTGTGCGCGGGGCTGCGACAGTCTTCAGCACCACCAGCGTGTTGGCGACGGAGTCGGTCCGAAACAGCACGAGCCCGGAACGATCGCGATAGAGCACCGAGCCGGCGGCAAATTCGATCGAAGCGACTGCGCCTGCGACGTCCGTATTGGCCGGAACTTGCGTCGGCTGTGAGGCGGTCAACCGCGCACCCTTGCGGGCGCGATTGACGCCCATAACGTCGGATTGAAGAGCCTGGCTGGCTGTAACGGACGGTAAGACGGGCGCCGCCGACCAAGCGCTCTGGAGAAATCCGAGCGTATAAGCCGCGATCAGGCTTCCCACGAGGCCGGCCACGATGGTGCCTGCGGAACGAGGCGTGACATTCATGGGAGGCTCCTGGTCACCGGGCTGTCGAGATCGCCACCGGACCCGGTCACCAACAGGCCCCGGGCGGAATGGTTCCTGAATAGTTCTGGCGCGAGGGGACGACGGTGGCGGCCGCCTGCGGATTGCAGCGGAACGATCGGCCGAGCTGGCGCGTTGACACGGGAAGGCTCCGAGAGGCGCGAACTGTAAGTAACGTCCCGGATCAAGAAGGTCGAAGCTGCGCCGGCTTAATCGGTACACCGCCTCGCCGTCATCGAAGCGTCTCAAGAGCCTGGCCCCGAGCCGGGCTCTTTTTTTAAGTGTTGCTGGTTTGCACCAAAACCGCGCTTATCGAATGGCAATAAAGTCAGCCGCTTAAGTGGTCTGGCGTTGAAGGCGAAGCTTTCAGTAGATTTTGGCCGCTATTGGCCGCGACACGAAGAGGCCGCCGCCAACTGATCCGATCTCCGTCGTCGCGACACAGGAAATCGTAGGTCACACTTTCGCAGGCTGGTGAGTGGCCTGTTGGGTTCATTTGCTTACCGCAGGTCGGGCAAGGAGGAGGCGGGACGTTTTCCAAGTGCATGAAATTGCTCCTTGCGCGAAGCGCCGTTTCTTAACGGGAAGCGACCTCATTTAGTTCCGACATGTCACTTAAAACCAGAATTTGGTGCGGCCCGAATTCAAGTCTTGTGGCGTTTGCGCCGTAATACCGGAAAACTGTGCAATATTGAACAGTCCGGGTTCCATACCTGTGGCAGCATTTATTTCGAGGCTGGCGCGAGCCGCATTGCGGCGATGAGCGTTGGCTTGGCGTCACCGGGCGCACAATGCGGCCGCGGATCGAACATCGGAAAGAACCTCTATGTCGGGCGAAAGTATTCTCATCATTCTGGTCGTCGGGCTGATCGCCGGATGGCTGGCCGGTCAAATCGTGCGAGGCACCGGATTTGGTTTCGTTGCCGATATCTGCATCGGCATTATTGGCGCATTGATTGGCAGCTGGTTGCTGCCCCGGCTCGGCATCCATCTGGGCGCCGGCCTGGTTGCCGCCATCGTGGCGGCCACCATCGGAGCCATCGTGTTGTTGCTCATTCTCCGACTCGTCAACCGGCGAGGGCGCTGGTAAGCGCCATTGGCGGCCGCAACGAGCAAAGCCCGGCATCAGTGCCGGGCTTTTTGTTGGCGTGGAGGCTGGAGCGCATAGGCTGATTTTTGGGCTGGTTTTGGCCGACATCTCCACAGCCATGAGCGCAACGGCAGGGCTTATCCACCAAAAGGAGTGAAAGATCGCGGCGCGCCTCATGACAGAGCGGTTGTGTTTGGCGCAATGCATTGCGGGGGATTCGGGGGGAATAATAAAATGAAACGGCTCTGGACAATATCTGCGCTCGCGGCCGCCATATCTGCGCTTACGGGCGTTATGGCGCTATCCGGATCGGCATGGGCGCAGGAGGTCGCAACGGTGGGGTTGGCCCCGGCTCCGGCTTCCGTTGCGGTTTCGAAATGCTCCAACTCGCATGCACTCGGCGTCGTCCGCACGGTCGAGATCGATACGACGAGCGGGCCGGGCTTTGGCTACGAGCATTTCAAGCAGCATGACTTCCTGCGCAACAACGAGGTGGTGCTGACCTTCGACGATGGTCCGTGGCCGACGACGGTGAATGTGTTGCGGGCGCTCGCGGACGAATGCGTCCGCGCCACGTTCTTCCCGATCGGCAAGCACGCCACATACCATCCGGGAATCCTCAAGCGGATCGCTGAAGCGGGCCATACGGTCGGCTCGCACACCTGGTCGCACCTGGACCTGTCGAGTGCGAGCATCCAAGAGGCCAAGGATGAGATCGAAAAAGGCTTCAGCGCGGTGCGCATGGCGCTCGGCGCGCCGGGTGCGCCGTTTTTCCGATTTCCCGCGCTGCGCCATCCGCCCGAACTGGTCACCTATTTGGGCGAACGCAATGTCGGCATTTTCTCGACCGATATGGACTCGTTCGATTTCAAGATGCGCAAGCCCGAACAGGTCGTCGCCTCCGTGCTGGCCAAGCTGAAGAAGCACGGCAAAGGCATCGTGCTGATGCACGACTTCCAGCAGGCGACCTCGCTCGCGATGCCGGAGCTGCTTTCTCAGCTCAAGTCGCACGGCTACAAGGTCGTGCACATGAAGGCCAAGGACCCGGTCGAGACACTGGCGCAGTACGACGAAGTCATCCTCAAGGAGCTGCGCCTCCCCACCGTGAGCACGCGGCCGACCTCGAGCATCGTGCGCACACTCGAGTGATCCGAGATACGCTGAGGTTCACACCGGCTTGATGCCAGCCGCCCGGATCACCTTGCCCCATTTCTCGGTTTCGCCGGCGATGAATGTGCCGAACGCGGCCGATGTCATCGGCGCGGGGTCAACCCCGATGGCGGCAAGCCGCGTTTTCATCGCGGGATCGGCTAGGACGGCGTTGATCTCCTGGTTGAGCTTGGCGATCACATCGGCGGGCGTGTCTCGGGGCGCACCGAAGCCGTACCATTGGGTCGCATCGTAGCCCGGCACGGATTCGCTGATGGCCGGCACGTCTGGCAGCGCCGGCGAGCGCGTTGCCGTTGTCACCCCCAGCGCGCGCAGCTGGCCGGCGCGGATGAGCTGAACGCACGACGCGATGGTGCCGACCACGACCTGCGTTTGTCCGGCGAGCAGATCGGGCACGTAACCGCCGCGGTATGGCACGTGCATCATGTTGATCCCGGTCATCATCTTGAAGAGTTCGCCGAACACATGGGACACAGACCCAGTGCCGGACGACGCCATATTGATCTTGCCGGGATTGGCCTTGGCGTAGGCGATGAATTCGGGGACCGTCTTGGCGGGCACCGCCGGGTTGATCACCAAGACATAGGGGCTGCCACCAACGCTCGCGACCGGCGCGATGTCGTGGGCGAAATTGAAACTGAGCTTCTCGTAAAGCGTGACGTTGATCGCGCCTGACAGGCCGGACAACACCAGCGTGTAGCCGTCCGGCGGCGCGCGCACGACCGCCTCGGTGCCGATATTGCCGCCGGCGCCGGTGCGGTTCTCGATCACGAAGGCCTGGCCGAGCCGCTCCGATAGCGATTGGGCGATCAGGCGCGCGACGCTGTCGGTGGCCTGGCCGGCCGGGAAGGGCGCGATGACACGCACCGGCCGCGACGGATAGGCTTGCGCGCTGGCGATGCGCGACATGATCGGCAGCGCGGCGGCCCCTGCGGCCCAATGGAGAAATGTGCGGCGGGGAAGTTTCACGACCACCCTCCCGGTAGCTCGTAAACCAGTGCGGAAGCCATCCTAGCACGATCGTCGCGAGACGTGCGCTGGCGACAGCCCGTAACCCCGGATATCGCTGCGCTCATCCGGGCTACTGGCTAGTGCCTGTTTTGAAAATATCAATGGCCTAGTTTGAAAGTGGTCGATTTTGAACAGACTCGTCGGCGCGCGTTATTGAGGATGCGAATGTACTGCAACCTCGACCCTAGCCCCGCCCTGCGCGTCCCCCGCGTAGAGGCGGGGCACCGCTTTTAAGCCTTATGCCTTGAATTGGGCAGTGGCTTCCTTTGAAAGTGTTTCATTTTGCACAGACGTGCAGCGCAATAGGATCAGAATGGACACATCACCGAAGGGCGAGTGCCAGGCGTCGGTGACTGAGAGCGTTGTGCTCCCGCCTATATCGCAGCCGGAGCGATGTTTGTGCCCGCCTTCCGTATCTATTTTATCGATCAGGGCCACATGAAGCGCCCAGAAAAAATCATCGAGTGCCCCGACGAGTTCGAGGCTATCAAACAAGCGCAGCAGGCAGTCGATGGCCATGATGTAGAACTTTGGGATGGCCGCCGTTTGGTCGTCCGACTTCGCCTCGACCGCAGCAAGTAGGCCGCCTCAGTTGGTGGCCTCTTTATGTGCAGACGCCGGACTTCTTTTGCAAAATCGGAACAAAGCGGGCCTTATGTGCAAAGCCCCTCCAGGGGAGGGTGAAGCGCGCAAGCTGCTCACGCGAGAATGATGTCCGCTCTAAGCCGACGCCAGCTCCGTCATTCCGTCGTCGAACTTGACCTGGGGCTGCCACGCGAGCTCTTCGCGCAGCCGCGAGGAATCCGCCGTGATGTGGCGCACGTCACCGAGCCGGAATGCGCCGGTCACCACCGGCCGCGGCCCGTTGAGCGCGTTGGCCAGCGCCGCCGCCATGTCGCCGACCGTGCGCGGCGTGCCTGACCCGACATTGAAGGCGCGGACGCCTGCGGCATGACGCTCGCAGGCCAGCACTGTCGCGGCCGCAACATCGCGGACGTGAACGAAGTCGCGCCGCTGCCGGCCGTCCTCGAACACCTTCGGGGCTTCGCCGCGCCGCAGCGCCGACGTGAAGATCGCGGCGACGCCGGCATAAGGCGTGTTGCGCGGCATCCCGGGGCCATAGACGTTGTGATAGCGCAGCGCCGCGACCGAGCCGCCGGTGACGCGCGCCCAATTCGCCGCATAAAACTCCTGCGCCACCTTGCTGCTGGCATAGGCGTTGCGCGGATCGAGCGGCGCGTTCTCGTCGACCAGAGCGGCCGACACGGCGCGGCCGCAGACCGGGCACGGCGGCTCGAACTCGCCGCCCGCGAGGGCTTTTTCGGTTCGCGGGTCCGGCCGCACGTCGCCGTGCTCGGCGCAGCGGCCGATGCCTTCGCCGTAAACCACCATCGAGCTGGCCAGCGTCAGCCGTCCGACGCCGGCGCGCGCCATCGCAGCCAACAGCTCGGCGGTGCCGAGGTCGTTGGAGGCCGCGTAGTCGGGCAGATCGCCGACATCGACGCCGAGGCCGACCTTGGCGGCGAGATGGAGCACCGCGTCGCGGCCAGCGAGCGCACGGTCGAGCGCCGCGCGGTCGCGCACATCGGCGGTGACAAGCTCGGCGCCTCGCGGCGGCGACCAGGCGGCGGCTCCGGCGGTGTGCACGTCGGTTCGCAGCGAATCCAGCACCCGGACGTCGTGGCCGCGCGTCATCAATTCGCGCAACACGTGCTGGCCGATAAAGCCGGCGCCGCCGGTGAGCAAAACCTTCATCGTGTGATTTGCCTTGCTGGGCCGTGAACCGGGGACGACCGCAGCGAAACCGCGAGGCGGAGAAACGTGGTGGCGATCTTCCACGCCGCGCTGAGGCCCGCAATCAGATTGCTGGAGACTTTGGAGACACCGCCGCGCCGGCAGCGGTGATCGACCGGCACTTCCACGATGCGAAGCCCTGCCGCCGCGACCCGCATCTGCATTTCGAGATTCCAGCCGTAGGTCTGCTCGGTCATGCCGAGCGCGCGCAGGCGATCGAGCCGGAGCGCGCGAAATGGCGACATGTCAGTGAAGCGTACACCGTAAATGGCACGCATCAGTAGACCCGCAAGCTTGCCGGCCACGATCTGCTGCGGCGTCATGCTGCCCGGCTCGCGCGTGCCCAGCACCCGCGAGCCCATGACGAAATCGGCGGCGCCCGCCGCAATCGGGCCGGCGACCTGCGGCAAGAAGCGCGGCACATCGCTGCCATCGCCGTCGAGAAAACAAACGATCTCGGTGCCGGCCGGCACCGCCGCGACCCCCGCCGCACACGCGCGGCCATAGCCGCGCTGCGGCTCGCTCACCACGAGGGCGCCGGCTTCCGCCGCGCGCCGCGCGGTGGCGTCGGTCGAGCCGTTGTCGACCACCAGCACCGCATCGGCGCCCGCGGCCAGCACCTCGCGCACCACGGCCGCAATCGCATCGGCTTCGTTGAGGCAGGGAATCACCACCGCCACCGACTTCGGGCCTGACGTGAGCATCATGGGCGTGGCCGGTTCAGCGCGTCACGCGGCGGGGGCCGCGAGCGCTGCATTGCGCGCTCGCAGAAAGCCGCGCGTGCGCGGCGCCGGCGTACCCGGCATCGCGGCGAACTCCGGCACGCGGCCCGCGAACTCGCGTTCGAGCATCCGCAGCGAGGCCTCATCGTCGATGTCATACCAGCCCGGCACGTTGGCGACCGGCAGGCTGATCTCTTTCGCGCGCTCTAGCGTCAGCCGATGGACCGCGCTGGTGCTCCATGGAATGTCCTCGAACAGCCGGTCGTGCGGCTTCGACAGGCCGATCAGCGTATAGCCGCCGTCGAACGCGGGGCTGAGCACGACGCAATCCTCGCGCAGGAGTGCGTCGACCGCGGCGCGCAGGATGGCGCGCGGCAAGGTTGGGCTGTCCGAATTGACCAGGATCGCGCCGCGATGACCGGCACTGAGCAGATCGGCAATGCCTTGGCGCAGCCGTTCACCAAAGCCGCCCTCGCATTGCGGTGCCAGCGCAAAGCGCTCCGGCAACAGCTCGCATAGCGTCGTCTCGGTGCCGCGCGGCGTGTAGAGCGCGTAAGGCGTCACGTCGCCGTCGCGGCGCAGGTCCCCGATCGTGCCGGCGAGGTCTTCGATGAAGCAGGCCGAGAGCGCCGCGCATTCGTCGGGCCGCAGCGGCGGCGATAGCCGGGTTTTCGAGCGCCCCGGCACCGGCGTCTTGCAAACCACGGCGACCGCAACAGTGCTCAAGCGTTCCTCCCGCAACGAATTGTCCGGATTTTGGGGGGCAGCCGCCTTGGCCGCAGCCCCGCGCTTCCAACAGCATTCAATCCGATCACCCCTGCGGCGGTTCCAATCATGAGCTCAGGATTTCCGTCGGTTCGACTGAAAGGCACTGAAAAATAGGGTGAAGCGCGCCGGCCCTGCGCTGGCGCGGTCATCGTCGCGTGATTGCGATGCGGATCATCTCGTCGGGGCCGATCGGCGTTGCTTGCACGGCCGCGAAGGTCGGCGCCTTGTCGAACTCCTGGCGCGGCATGTCGAGCGCCGCCATCTGCCGCCCCATCATGGCCACGACTTCGAGCGGGACCGCGACCGCGCGGGTGCCCCAGCTCACCGACAGGAATCCGAACCAGGAGCGGTACGGCACGATCAATTGAATCTTGCCGGCCGAGGTCCGCACCACCTGCCGGACGTAGCCGATGGTGCGATCGTCGTCGTCGAGCACCGGAAGGCCGATTAGATCGCCGACCCGCACCGGCTGCGGATAGCGCCGGGCGTAGCGCTCCTCGGCTGTGAGCGGCTTGGTTGCGGCGGGCGCTGCCGCAGGCGGCGTCGCCGGACTGCTCGATGCGGCGATTACGATATTCTGCACCATATTCTGGCTATCCGGCCGGGCGTCGCCCGCCTGCGCGTTCGGCACCGCAACGCAGATCAGGCCGATGAGCAGCAGCGCGCGCGTCATGTTGAGCGACATAGTTCTTTGAGTGACATGGCTCTCCGCCAGAATCAGGATCAAGAATCGCGTACAAGAATCACACGAGGGAACAATCAAGCGTACGATCAAGACCAGGAATGCGGCCAATCACAAGCCCATCAGCACGGCAAAGCACACGAACACGACACCGTGTCTTGTTTGTGATGCTCGATTGTTCTCGGATCGTCGCCACCATGTCGTATAGACCTTGGCCATGACGCTGGCGGTCAAATCAACAGATCGTAAGAGTCCGCTGCTGCACCCGCTGCCGGTGCGCATCATGCATTGGATCAACGCGCTGGCGATGATCATCATGATCGGCAGCGGCTGGAAGATTTACAACGACGAGGTGCTGTTCGGCTGGCTGCATTTCCCCGACTGGATGACCATCGGCGGCGGGCCGGAAGGCGCGCTGCAATGGCATTTCTTCGCGATGTGGCTCCTGATGATCAACGGCCTCTGCTATCTGGTCTATGGCTTTGCGACCGGCCGCTTCCGCCGGAAGCTCATGCCGATCCTGGTGTCGGAGTTCATCGCGGACGCGAAAGATGCGTTGCGCTTCAAGCTCGCGCACGACGACATCACGCGCTACAACGCGGTGCAGAAGCTGCTCTACGTCGGCATCATTGTGGTGATCGTGATCCAGGTGCTGTCCGGCCTCGCGGTCTGGAAGCCGATGCAGTTCTCCGAGCTCGCGGCGCTGTTCTACGACTTCCAGGGCTCGCGGTTGGTGCATTTCCTCGGCATGGCGGCGATCGTTGGCTTCATCGTGATCCACGTTGGGGTGGCTCTCCTAGTACCGGCGGCCCTGAAGGCGATGTTCACCGGTGGGCCGCGCGTTGCGGACCCGAAAGCCGCTGAGCCACCGCCCGGCAGCGTCCCGTCCGAGCCGGTGGCCTAAAGGAGCTTCTCGTCATGGCGATCAAGACGCCGTCGCGCTCCCGCTTCCGCCCCCTGCAGGGTGTGGACCAGAGCATCCTCGACGCCAACAAATCGCTGATCGATGAGATCGACCGCCGCAAGATTTTGCGCGGCGCCGTCAGTCTCGGCGCGCTCACCATGCTGACCGGCTGCAACGTCACCAACCAGGATGCGGTGCAGAGCGTGCTGAAGGCGGTGTCGAGCCTCAACGATGAAATCCAGCAGCTGATTTTCCGGCCGAACCATCTGGTGCCGACCTACACCGAGGCCGAGGTGCTGAAACCCCCGCGCTTCAACGCCTATTACGATGTCGAGGACATCGCCCCGGTCGATGGGGCGAAATGGAAGCTCGAACTCGCCGGCCTGGTGCAGGACAAAAAGCCGTGGACCGTCGCGCAATTCGCCGAGTTGCCCGAGCAGGAGCTGATCATCCGGCACATCTGCGTCGAAGGCTGGGATTACATCGGGCAATGGTCGGGGGTGAACTTCCGGCAATTCCTGGAGCGCATCGGCGCCGACCTGAAAGCCAAATACGTCTCGTTCCGCTGCGCCGACGACTATTACGGCAGCATCGACATGGCGACCGCGCTGCATCCGCAGACCATCCTCGCCACCAAATACGCCAAGCAGCCGATCACCGATCCGTTCGGATTTCCGCTGCGGCTGCGCACCGCCACCAAGCTTGGATTCAAGAATCCGAAATGGATCACCGCCATCGAGGTGACCAACACCTTCCCGGGCGGCTATTGGGAAGACCGCGGCTTCAACTGGCACAGCGGGATTTAGCCCCGGATATCGCTTCGCTCATCCGGGCTACGGGCTCGCCACACCGTCACCAGCAGCGCGACCAGAAGCGCCACGTTGATGACGCTCTTCCATAGAAAGAAACGCGGATCTTCGGACGGCCACCACCACATATATAAGAGTGGCGCCAGCACGGTGAGGGTCCAGGCCGGCGCGCCGCCGCCGAGCGGGATCAGCGGCACCAGCACCAAATAGTACCAAGGATAATTCGGCGACAGGAAAAACAGCCCGGCGATTATCAGCGCGGTGATGTCGCGCAGACTTTGGTCCGGCGCGGGATGCGCGCCTTCGCGGCGCACACCGCGCCAATCGGCGCCGCGAAAGCTGATGCGCAGCGCCAGCGCGCCCAGCACCGCGAGCACAATCGCCACATAGGCGGGAAACAGCCCCGGCACGTCGCCGATCAGGCGGCGCACCACGAGCAGCGGCCAGAACGCATCGCCGCTGCTCAGCGCCTCCTCGGTGGCGTATTGCGGCAGAAAGCCCAAGGCGCGCGTGCCAATGCCGATATAGGGCAGATAGCAAAGCACCACTGTCGCCGCGACTGCGGCCGGCACGCGCCAATCCCACGGCCGCCAGAACGCCGGCAGCGCCAGCACGGCGTAAGGCTTCACCAGCACGGCGAGCGCCATCGCGACGCCGGCAAGCGCGCGCCGCGATTTCACCAAGAGCCAGACGCCGGCCATGAACAGCGCCACCATCAGGGCCTCGACATGGCCGCTGTTGGAAATCTCCCAGGCGGCGAGGGGATGCCACGCATAGGCCGCGATCAGCACCACCGGCCGGCCGGTCGAGCGCAGCAGATCCCACAGCAGCCACACGATGGCGATCTCGCAGGCGATGAAGGCGAGCCGCATCGCCACCGTGGTTTCGGACAATCGCGTCACCGCGAAGAAGAACATCTGCGCCACAGGCGGATAAGCGGTCGGTGCGTAATCGGCGCGGTTGATATTGGGATAAATGCTGGCGTCGCGCAGCGCGCGCAGCGCTTCGTCGGCCGGCACGTATTGATACGGATTGATCAGCGCCGCCTGCACGCGGCCGTCCCAGATGTAGCGGTAGATGTCGGTGGAGAGCATCGGTTCGTAGAGCAGCCCGATCAGCCGCAGCGCGACGGCGACGACAATGATCGCTACGAGCGCGCGTCGCGCCGGCGCCGCGACCGCGACGCGGCAGCTCACGATGGTCAGCGCGCCCCACACCAGAAAGAGGCCGACCAGAATGGCCTCGCTGCCCCACGGTCCGTAAAACCGCGCGCAGGCCGCTGCGAGGCCGAGGATGATGACGCCGCAACCGCAGAGCAGCCCGAAAGCCGCGTTCTCGCGGTTTATGCGCCGCCCCACAGGCGGCGCGGCTTCGCTCGCGGCGTCACTCATAGCGTTGGCGGCGCGGGATTCGTCATGCCGTCACCATAGGACGGTTCATACCGATGCGCGATGTTACGGGGCCGCAAATCAACGTGAGGCAGCGATATCCGGGGCGCCTTGCCCGATCCTCAGCGCCAGCCCAGGCCCGGCGCGACGTGTTTGAGGATCGCCTCGATGACATGGGCGTTGTAGTCGACACCGAGCTGATTGGGCACGGTCAACAGCAGCGTGTCGGCCTCGGCGATAGCTTCGTCTTTCTTGAGCTGCTCGATGAGGACGTCCGGTTCGGCGGCGTAGCTGCGGCCGAAAACAGCGCGGGTGTTGTCGCCGAGCATGCCGATCTGGTCCTCGGCGTCGTCGTCGCCGCTGCCGAAATAGGCGCGGTCGCGGTCGTTCATCAGCGCAAAGATGCTGCGGCTCACTGACGTACGCGGCTCGCGCTTGTGTCCGGCTTCCTTCCAGGCCTCGCGGAAGGTGCGGATCTGCTCGGCCTGCTGGATATGCAGCGGGCGGCCGCTCTCGTCGTTCTTGAGCGTCGAGCTTTGCATGTTCATGCCGAGCTTGCCCGCCCAGGCGGCGGTGGCGTTCGAGCCTGCGCCCCACCAGATGCGCTCGCGCAAGCCCGCCGAATACGGTTCGACGCGCAGCAGGCCCGGCGGATTCGAAAACATCGGCCGCGGGTTGGGCCGCGCGAAGCCCTCGCCACGCAGCACTTCGAGAAACACTTCGGTGTGGCGGCGCGCCATGTCGGCATCGGTCATGCCCTCGGGCGGCGCGTAACCGAAGTGGCGCCAGCCGTCGATCACCTGCTCGGGCGAGCCGCGGCTGATGCCGAGTTGCAGGCGGCCGCCGGCGATGAGGTCGGCTGCGCCCGCGTCCTCCGCCATGTAGAGCGGGTTCTCGTAGCGCATATCGATGACGGCGGTGCCGATCTCGATGCGCTTGGTGCGCGCGCCGCACGCCGCCAGCAGCGGAAAGGGCGAGCCCAACTGGCGGGCGAAGTGATGCACCCGGAAATAAGCGCCGTCGGCGCCGAGCTCTTCGGCCGCGACCGCCAGGTCGATCGATTGCAACAGCGCGTCGGCCGCGGTTCGGGTCTGCGACTGCGGCGAGGGCGTCCAATGGCCGAAGGACAAAAAGCCGATCTTTTTCATGGACGCGCGCCGGGGGGCTATTTCGGGGTGATGCGTTGAACGTCCGCTCACCTAACCTGAAAAAGCGACGTCAGAATAGGTCGCAGCGCTCATCTGCAGGCGCGTTGCCGATCGCGATGAGCGGAGGGCGACGGCGTGGATGGCGGAAGAGCGAAAAGGGTCCTGGCGGCAACGCCGCCTGCCGCCGTCGCGGCGGCAGGGGCCATTCGCAGAGCGGTCCGATCAGAACAGCGCGGCCCGATCAGAAATCGTCCCGCATCGCGTTCATGTGCTTGCTGCAAGTGTCGCCTTTCGGGCCCGACACCACGAAATAAGCGATGCCCTTTTCCGAGGCGCAGCGGATCAGCGCGGTGTATTCGCCGAGCTCGCCGTAGATCGATGAATTGCCCAGCACCTCGAAGCGGGTTCTGAAGTTCTGCCCCTTCATCGTGGCGCTGCCCTTCTTCACGCACGCATCCTGATCGATCGTGATGGCGAGCCAGGCCGAGCTCATGCTCGGCCCTGCGATCACGGTCGACGCCGGCATGGCGGCGGCGAGCAGCACGGCCGCAGCCGCATAAATCAATTTGTTGGTCATGGTCTCCCCCTGTGATGTTTGCACCGGCCAACCCTGTTTCGAACACGCGTGTTGCGAACCGGGCCGGCCCCGAACGTCGTGACGATAAACCACGATATGGCGCAATTTTGTCGCGATTCCCGCTTTTCCCGCAAGATCGGGGGCACTCGCTATAGCGCGTCGAGGACGCGCGTGGACGCGCTTATGGCGCTCGGCCGGAATGACGAAAGGCCTGCTAACCCGCAGCGAATTCAGCGGTTCAGCGGACTGGCCGACCGTTCGAGGAAATCGCGGTGCCGCGTTTCCATGCGGGAGCGGCGCTCGGACTCCAGATCCACCAGGCAGTTCTTGTAGGCGTCTGAATTCGGCTCAAGCCCGCGGGCGGCGCAGCGCTCGCTGTCACGCTGCGCATTGGTGGCGCATGCCCCGAGCGTCAGGGCGAGTGCGAAGGCAACGAGCAGGCGGGGGAGAAGGCGAGACAGCATGGCTAAGGATCACTCATAACAGAACCGGGTGAAGGCTTTCTTGCGGGCCGACTGCGGCTGCAGTGCGGCGGTGGGTAATCCCTGGCCCCCACGATGCGGACTCTCCCGGCGCTCATGGTGAGGAGCGCAGCGAAGCTGCGCGTCTCGAACGTCGCAAGTCGGGTTTACCCGACTTGCGCATTTATATGCCGATCTCGGGTAAACCCGAGATCGGGCGGGCCGCCCGGGTGGCCGCCTCTATCCTTCGAGACGCGGTCCTGCGGACCGTTCCTCAGGATGAGGCGGGGAGAGATACAGAGAGAGGTGGATAGAGAGAGCCGGAACCACCCCTCAACCCCCATCTGTCATCGCCCCGTCATGGAAATCGGGCATGCCAGCATCAGGATGAACCGTGAAAGCCACCCCGCGTGCTGAGCCCCGGCGGCCCCCGGCGATTTCACGCTCTTTTCCTGTCTGACTTCCATCTCGGCACCAAGGGCTGTCAGGCCGAACGGCTCCTCGATTTCCTGCGCTGGCACGAGGCCGACATTATTTATCTCGTGGGCGACATCGTCGACGGGTGGCAGCTCAAGGCCGGCTGGTACTGGCCGCAATCGCACAATGACGTGGTGCAGAAGCTCCTGCGCAAGGCGCGCAAGGGCTCGCGCATCGTCTATGTGCCGGGTAACCACGACGAGTTTCTGCGCGGCGGTTATTACGGCATCCATTTCGGCGGCGTCGAGGTGGTCGAGACCGCGATCCATCGCGCCAACGACGGGCGGCGCTATCTCGTCATCCACGGCGATCACTTCGACATGGTGGTGAAGCACGCGCGCTGGCTCGCGCTGCTCGGCGACCACGCTTACGGCACCGCGCTGTGGCTGAACCGCTGGTTCAACGGCGCGCGCAAGCTGTTCGGCATGCCGTATTGGTCGCTGTCGCAGTGGCTCAAGCTCAAGGTGAAGAACGCCGTGAGCTTCATCGGCGAATATGAGCGCACGCTGGTCGCCGAGGCGCGCCGCCACCACGCCGACGGCGTGATCTGCGGCCACATCCATCACGCCGCGATCCACGACACGTTCGGCATCCGCTACGTCAATTGCGGCGACTGGGTCGAGAGCTGCACCGCGATTGCCGAGCACTACGACGGCACGCTCGAGCTGATCACCTGGACGCACGACGCCTCGCCGCTGATCGAGGCGCCGTCGCTGGTGGCTGAGGTGCAGGCGGCCTGAGCGGGCGGGGTTTTCAGCGCGTGTGTGCGCAGCCGGCCGATCACCAGATCCGAACGCGGTCCTGGTTTGCGACGTATAGTTTGTCGCCCGGTTTCACGCCAAACGCGTCGTACCAGGCATCCACGTTGCGGACCGTGCCATTGACACGAAAGGGCTCCGGCGCGTGTGGATCGGACACCAATTGCTGCCGCACGGAATCTTCCGTCCGTTTCGCGCGCCACGACTGCGCGTAGCAGAGAAAAAATCTTTGGTCGCCCGTCACGCCGCCGATCGCCGGGGCGGCGCGGCCCGCCAGTGAATGATGATAGGCGTCAAGGGCGGTCAGCGCGCCGCCGAGATCGGCGATGTTTTCGCCCATCGTCAGCTCGCCGTTGATATGCACGCCCGGAAACGGCTCGAAGGCGCTGTATTGCCGGCCCAGCGCTGCGGTCCGCGTATTGAATTCCTGGACGTCGGCGTCGGTCCACCAACTGGTGAGCATCCCCGTCCCGTCATACTTGCGCCCGTCATCGTCAAAACCGTGGGTCAGTTCATGACCGATCAGGGCGCCGATGCCGCCATAGTTGGCCGCCGGATCGGCTGCCGGATCGAAGTACGGGGCTTGCAGTTGCGCGGCCGGCAAGATGAATTCGTTGATGAAAGGGTCGTAGTAGGCATTCACGGTCTGCGGAGTCATGAACCATTCGTCGCGATCGACCGGCAAATTCAGGCGGTTGACCTGGCGCAACCAGTCGAACGTCATGCCGGCCAGCACATTGCCGAAGAGGTCGTTTGGCCGGATCTCCAAGCCGGAATAGTCGCGCCACTTGTTGGGATAGGCGATCTTCACCTTTAAACGTGAAAGCTTGTCCAGCGCCTTGGATTTGGTTTCGGGCGTCATCCAGGCGAGACGCTCGATGCGTCCTTTTAAGGCGGCGATGATCTCCCCGACCAGGGTGTCGATCTGTGCCTTGGCCTCGGCGGGAAAATAGCGCGCCACGTAGACGCGCCCAATGGCTTCACCCATGGCGCCATTGACGATCTCGACGCCGCGCTTCCAGCGCGCCGGAAGCTCTGCAACGCCTGAAAGGGTTTTGCTGCGAAATGCAAATTGGGCGTCGACAAAGCGCTTGGCAAGGTAGCCTGCAGCCCAATCGCCCACGCGAAACGCCTGCCAGGCCTTCAGCGTGTCGATCGGCGCCGCTGCGTAAAGCGCCGCGATCTTCGGCACGGCCGTGATCTCGGCGACCACAAGATGGTCGAGTGGCCGGAGCGCTGCCGCCTGCAAGAAGGCGCGCCACGCAAACGGCGCAACCTTCGCCAGTTCGGCCTCACTCATCGGATTGTAGGTCTTGTCGGAGTCGCGGCTCTCCGCTTTGGTCCAACTCGCCGTGGCGATGGCCGTCTCGAAATCCAAGATCGCGGCGGCGGATGCCTGCGGCGCTGGCCAGCCGACCAGGCTCAGCATTTGAGCCACATAGGCGAGGTAGGAGGCCTTCTTGTCCGCAAACTGAGCCTCGAGATAATAGTCGCGATCGGGAAGCCCGAGACCCGCTTGGCCGATCATGACCACATATTTGTCCGGCGCCTTGGCATCGCTGCCGATCCCGAGGCTGAAGATTGAGCTGAAGGACGTGGTGTTGACGGCGCCCATGAGTGCAGTGAGGTCGTCGCGCGACTGGGCGGCACGAACCATCTGCAGCGCGGGGGCGATCGGCTTTGCGTCGAGCGCCTCAATCCGCGCCTCATCGAGGAAATTCGCATAAAAGGCGTTGAGCTTGGCCGCCTCCGAACGAGCCGAAGCGTCAACGCCTGGCGCGCCTTGCTCGAGGATCTGGCGGGTGCGCGCCTCGACGATGTCAGCCAGCACCCGATCGATGCCGTTGGAGCTGCGATCCGGTGCGATGACGGTACGGTCGTACCAGGCGCCATTGGCATGACGAAAGAAGTCGTCGCCGGGCTTGGTCGCAAGGTCCGCGCCGCTGAAATCGTATCCCCAGAAGGCACGGACAGCCGGAGCCGGGGCGGCTTGTTGAGCGAGCGCCAGTTTTGCCCCGATGACGCCGCCCAAAGAGCCGCCGAGAAGCCTGATGAAGTCGCGCCGTCTCATGTGCTGTCTCATTGGGATCGTCTCATTCAATCGATTCCTGACTTGATTCTGGGAGGATTGGATTGCGCCCCGCCGCTGAGACGGAACGTTTCGGCAGTGTACCCTAAAGCGTCGGGTCCACCGGCGAAATCTGCTGCCTTGTCGCGCGGGCTTTTCTTTTCACCGAGCCGCGCTTATTCTCCGGCGGTTCGGCGGGGGCCGACACTGGAGACTGACAAGTGGCCACTGGCACTGTGAAATGGTTCAATCCGACGAAAGGCTATGGCTTCATTCAACCGCAGACCGGCGGCAAGGATGTGTTCGTTCACATCTCTGCGGTCGAGCGCGCTGGGCTGAGCACCCTTAACGAAGGGCAGTCGGTGGAATACGAAGTTGTCGCCAATCGCGGCAAGGAGTCTGCGGAGAATCTCAAGGTGAAGTGAGCGCTTCCCGAGACACCATCTTCACTTCGGCCCCGCTTCGGCGGGGCTTTTTCGTGCAACCGTGTTCGTGCAAATCCTGGCAGCGCGAGGCCGCGTCAAGCGAGCACACCGCCGCCGTGGAAGTTTTGGGCCTCCAACACGAGAAAAGCCCGGACCCTCTGCGGGCGCCGGGCTTCTCCGCCGCGGATGTGCCACCGCACAATTCAGACCGCGGACACTACACAAACGACAACAACTGAGTTGTGAGGAGGTTCCGCTCGGCCTGCACTCATGCGGGCACATTGCAACCTCCAAGAAAAAGGACGATGCCCCCTTCCTGTTGCGCGCAAGCCTGATGTAGCGTTTGCTCTGTAGCGTTTTCTCGGAGCCGCCAGCGGGATGTGCCGAATCCCAAGTATTTCAACGGCGGCCAGCGTGCCATCGGCGGCCTTCTCCACCCTAGGGACCCCCGCCCATGCCCAAACTCTACGAAGCCCTCGCTGATGCGTTCCTGGCGGAGGGGGTCGACACGCAGTTCGTCCTGATGGGCGACGGCAACATGCATTGGTCCACCACCTTCGCCAAACTGCCAGGCGTAGAAACCGTCCACGTCAGGCACGAGCACGCCACGGTCGCCGCGGCGACCGCCTACAACGTCGCCACCGGCAAGGTCGCGGTTGCCTCGGTCACGTGCGGTCCTGGCGTCACCCAGTTGATGACGGCGCTGCCGGCCGCGGTTCGCGCCCGCCTGCCGATGGTGGTGTTCGCCGGCGAGTCGCCCATCAATGCCAAGTTCTACAACCAGGCGATCGATCAGGCGCCGCTGGTGGCGGCGACTGGTGCGCGTTACATCGCAGCCCATAGCGTGCCGCGCATGATGGACTCCGTGCGCGAGGCCTTCCACATCGCCAAGTCCGAACGGCAGCCGGTGGTGCTGGGCATTCCTTATGACCTGCAGAAGGTCGAGCACATGTCCAACCAGCCCTACGAGACCTCGGCGATGTACCACCCCAAGGTCGGGCGCATGCACCCCGATCCCGAGATTGTGGCTGAGGCCGTCGAGCGGCTGGCCGCGGCCAAGCGGCCGATCATCCTCGGTGGCCGCGGCGTGATGTGGTCCGGCGCACGCGATGCGGCGATCAAGCTCGCCGATCGCTGCGGCGCCTTGCTCTCCAACACTTTGCCGGCGCGCGGCCTTTTCCACGACCATCCGTTCGGGCTCGGCATCACCGGCAGCTACTTCACGGCGCTGGGCCGGGAGACGTACGAGTCCGCCGACGTCGTGCTCGCGGTCGGCACCAGCCTGTCCTACTACGTCGGTGGCGGGCACTTCTGGCCACAGGCCTACAAGATCCAGATGGACGATGCCCCGCGCGGCTTGCGCGATGGGCTGAAGGCTGCCGACCTCTACGTCAAATCGGATGCGCGGATCGGCATCGAAGCCATCCTGGCCGGCCTCGACAAGAAGCTGGGCGCCGGCAAACCGACAGCTGCAACGATCCGCACCAAAGAGCTGGCGCATCGCATCGCAACTGAACCTGCGGACTCGATGGAGTTCGATGTCGCGCCCGGCGTGCTGGATCCACGCAAAGTGATCGACGCCCTCGACGCGGTCATTCCAAAGGACTGGGATATCGTCGTCGGCGGCGGCCATCAGGCTTATTTCAACGCCCAAATGCGCGGCAGGCCGGCGGAGCGCTACACGACGATCCGTGAGTTCGGCGCGGTCGGCAACGGGTTGTGCTATGCGCTTGGCGTTGCGGCAGCGCGCCGGCAGGGCCGCGACGGCAAGGTCGTGCTGTTCGAAGGCGACGGCGGGCTCATGTTCCATATCCAGGAGCTCGAGACGCTCAAGCGTCAAGGTTATCGCATCCTGATCTGCGCGATGAACGACGGCGGGTATGGTTCGGAGTTTCACAAGCTGCGCGCCGATGGCCTCGACGATCGCTGGGCTTTGTTCGGCCGTCCCGCGTTCGAAAACATCGCACGCGGCTTCGGACTGCGCGGCAACGAAATTCGTGATGTGTCGGTTATCCCGAAGCTGTTCACCGACTTCGTCGCGCAAGGCGAAAGCGAAATCTGGAACATCCAAATCTCCGACCAGATCACGGCGCCGGTCATGCGCCAGACCGTCAAGCGCGGGCACGGCAATATGTGAGCGGTTGGCCTGTGGGTTGCATTAAAGAGAGGGCATGACGGCCGCTTGCCGTCAGCCGCCGAATAAGCCATTCCACGCCTTGGCCGCAGCGATGCCGGCGTTAACGTCACGCACCCAGAGTTGTTCGATCCCGAGAGGCTACTCGCGGTGCAGCTCGCATGCGCACGAGACGCCGTTCCGGTTGCAGAGCCGCACGCCTGGGCACCACCGCTGGCGATGCGAACATGGGGCGAGGGCCAAATGCTCGCTCGTGAGGCTTGTTTGAGTTGGATTTTTCAGAGACAGAATGCCGAAGCGCACCCGTTACCAAACGACGATTTTCGGCTTCGACCCATTGTAATGATTGTCCTTGAATCCAATCGTCAGCTAGTTGTTTGGAGCAAAAATCTAAACCATCAACTTTATGTCTCAGGCTGTGCTGCCACGTCACCATAATTTCCCACGTCCTCCCGCATGACTCGATGCGGGATTCGAAGGTGGGATCGCGGTGCTGCTCTTTCATCCGCTTCAAACGAGCCATGTGCCCGCCTTCCGGCAAAACAATGCTTCAAATGCAATAAGCCCGGATTTTGCTTCGGCCACCCCTTCGCTGTCTGTGCAATATTGCTCACATTGGGATGCCAAATCGGTTGCGTAGCTAATCAGCCGCTTCGCCGGCCTTTGTCCGCCATGCCCCCACGAGCGACCAAACGGCTGCGCGCAGCGAAACGAGCCGCTGGGACCAACTACGCAGTTGCCACGCGCTCCAGCGGCACGAGCATCGCAAAATGAGCACCGGCACCGCGCGAGGGTTGCGTCAATTCAGCGTCCAACTGCTTCGACAACGCGATGGTGAGGCGAGTGCCAAGTCGCTTGCTGGTCTTGGGGTCGAAGCTGGGCGGTAGGCCAACGCCTTCGTCGCGGACCGATACGCTGATGGAGCGGTCGTCCTTTTGAGCGATCTCCACCCAGATCGCACCGCCAGGACAATCGGGGTACGCATACTTACCGGCATTCGAAACCAATTCATTGATGATGAGGCCAACGAGAATTGCACGATCCGCCGAAAATTGAATTTGCTCAGGCGCGGCGAAATGAATTTTGCACGGAGCAACCGCTGTCTCCAAATCCTTAAGGATTTCGCGCAGATAGGCGACCAGATCAATGTTTTCGTAATCGGCGTTATAAGCGAGACGTTCGTAGGCATGTCCCACAGCGGAAATGCGGCTCGACGCTTCTTGGAGCCGTTCACTCAATACGGGGTCGCCGACCGCGTTTGCTTGAAGGTGGAGCATGCTGGTCACCACTTGCAGACTGTTCTTGACGCGATGATTGACCTCTTTCAGCAGAACTTGATGGCGGTCGAGGGCCTCCTTTAGCTTTTGCTGATACCGCTGTTGCTCGATCGCCATTCCGAGAATGTTTGCGGCGCCTTGCAGGAAGGCGACATCGTGCTCACCAAATTCGCCTTCGGATCGGCTGTCCACCTCCAGCACTCCGAACGGTGATCCGTCGCCCTGCAATATGACATTCATCGCACGGCGAATGCCGTGTTCAACAAGCAGTTCCGGAGTTCGGAACCGTTGTTCGTTTTCGAGATGATTGGAAATGACTGGCTTACCGGTGCGCAGCGCAAAGCCTGCCGGCGAGGCTAGATCGGCGCCAACAGTTGCCGAGCCCACAACGCCTTCATCCCAGCCAACTCCCGCGCGCACCAGGAGCCGCTTCTCGGCCGGAAGATATTCCAGAACCTTGCAATATTCCGCTTTCAACCCTTCGGCCGTTAGACGGGCCGTGTGATTCAGCAGATCGACGAAATTTGCGCCTTGGAGGGCCAGAACGCCGAGTTCAGCGAGGATCTCTTGCTGCCGGATGCGCAGACGCAGAGAGCGCTCGGTGAGGTCGCCGGATGGATTATTGCCGGGCGTTTGTTCAACGACCGGTGTTTCTTGCGATGGCGAAGTGGTCATAAGAAAGTGGATAGCACGATAAGCAAATGTGCATCCGAAAATCGTAGCTCCTTGCATTTCACCGAACGTTCCGGAGGCGGTCGCAACGAGTGTGACAAGGCCGATCAGCGTCGCCAGGATGCCGGAGGACTTTTCGGCGGCATTGGCGACGGCGGTGTTGAGAAGCTCGGCCGTTTGCTGACCCATCAACGCTCCCAGCTCGTGCGTGATGCCGTCCAGGGCGGCGTCGCGGCCGAACACCAGGCCCGCCGCGGCGACAACGATCAGCAGAATGGGGGCGATCGAGGTGACCGTGTAAAACGCAATTGCGGCGCCGCGGCTCAACGCCTCATCTTCGATGAAAGCAAGCACCGCTTGTTTGCAGAGTGACCACAAACCAAAGACTGGCGAAAACATGATTGGCCCGAGATTTGCTGTCTCTCAGAGTGACCGGCGTTCGTCACTGGCGTCGCCGGCAAGAACCGTTGCTGGCATGTCAAACCAAAAACCAACGCTCTACGCCGCGGTTGGGGTTGTGCCCCCTTAACCGCGGAGCCGCGGCTGCGTTCCAGGCTGTCGCCCGTTTCGCCGGAATTTATGGAACAGGGCCGAGGCGCGAGCGTTGCAACACCGACCAAGGAGGCGGCCAAGGAGGGTCCCATGAGTATCATCTGGACGATCGTCATCGGCTTCGTGGCCGGCATCATCGCGAAATTCATCCATCCCGGCGACAATGAGCCGCGCGGCTTCATTGTGACGACTTTGCTCGGCATCGCCGGCGCGTTCGTCGCCACCTATCTGGGTCATGCTTTGGGACTCTATGCGGCCGGCGAGAGCGCGGGCCTGATCGGCGCCGTGGTCGGCGCGATCGTGGTGCTGGTGATCTGGGGCGCCCTGGCTCCCAGACAGACAGTTTAGCTGGCGGCGACAGACATGACGAAGAGCCGCAAGAAGACTCCAGGACGTACGGCGCGCCGCGCCGCCGCGAACAAGAGACCACCCCGCGCGGACGCGCTGCCTGGCCCGATTAAATACAAAGCGCCCGAAGCCAACGACGATGAGCGCCCGCTCGCCAAAATTCGCGAAGAGGCCAAACTCAAACGCCGGGCCGATAAGGGGCTTGAGCGATAAGGGACTTCAGCGCGATTGTTGTCCGCCGCATTCCTCATTAGGTTTCGAAGGGTCATTGCCACGGTTCCGATTGGGAAAGACCCTGATGGGTGGTCTGCGACTATTGTTTTCCTTCTATGGCCGGATCGAACGGCAGCCGTACTGGATCGCTCTCATCGCCGTGAACGTCGTGCATTTCGCGCTCATTGAAACATTTGTACTCAATCCCGCGAGCCAGACGCCGTTATGGATCAAGATCATATGCCTCGACGTCTCACTTCTATGGTTTGTTTCCCTGCACGCACTGGCCGCGAAACGTCTGCACGCGCTCGGCCGAAGTGGCGGATGGGCGTTGCTGATCGGCGGCGCCGTGCTTTTGGCAATTGTCATGGGAAATCTCAGGCGACACGGTGTGGCGCCGCCTCAAATCGCTAATCTGGTTTTGCTTTTGATCGCCGTTGTTTTGATCGGCGGGCTTGTCGCGCTCGGATTGATGCCGAGCCGTTCTCGATCCGCTTTGCCAAGCTCGTAGCCCGGATGAGCGAAGCGATATCCGGGGTTAGAATGTGGTCATGGTATCGACGCAACGTTCTGGCGGGTGCGACGCAGCGTCATATCGCGCACGTGCAGCGATACGGCGGAACGGCGTTGCCGCGGAGCGCGTCCGCCCCGAATATCGCTGCGCTTATCCGGGCTACTTTCTGAGTGCCCACAGCGGCCGTCGTGAACCTCGCCGCTGCGAAACTCAGCCGCGCCGCGCCGCCTTGATGGCGGCGACGTCGATCTTCTTCATGGTCATCATCGCCTCAAACGCCCGCTTGGCTTCGGCGCCGCCGGCCTGCATCGCCTCGGTCAGAACGCGCGGCGTGATTTGCCAGGAGATGCCCCACTTGTCTTTGCACCAGCCGCATTCGCTCTCCTTGCCGCCATTGCCGACGATGGCGTTCCAGTAGCGATCGGTCTCGGCTTGATCGTCCGTGGCGATCACGAACGAAAAGGCTTCGTTGTGTTTGAACATGGGGCCGCCGTTGAGGCCGATACAGGAGACGCCGGCAACCGTGAACTCGACGACCAGCACGTCCCCCTGTTTGCCGGAGGGGTAGTCACCGGGCGCACGCCAGATGGTGCCCACCGAACTGTCGGGAAAGGTTGCGGCATAAAAGCGAGCCGCGGCCTCGGCGTCCTTATCGTACCAAACGCAAATCGTGTTCTTTGCCATTTTGTGTCCTTTCGCTTTGAAGCAGGTCTTCGCGTTGAAGCAGGTCTTAGCCGTGCTCCGCTGCTTTAGAAATAGGGCGCCTGAACACCCTGTCCTCAGGTGTTCGCACCGTGGATCGCATCGATGAGCGCCGCCGTGACATCGGCCGTGCGGGCCTTGCCGCCCAGATCCGGAGTGTGAAAGCGCTTGTCTGCGGTCACGCGTTCGATGGCCTTCATCAGACGCCCGGCGCCGTCTTTCTCGCCCAGATGATCGAGCATCATGACGGCCGACCAGAACGTGCCGATTGGATTGGCGACACCCTTGCCCATGATGTCGAAGGCCGAACCGTGGATCGGCTCAAACATCGAAGGAAAGGTCCGCTCCGGATTGAGGTTCGCGGTCGGCGCGATGCCGAGCGAACCGGCCAGCGCCGCCGCGAGATCGGACAGCACATCCGCATGCAGATTGGTCGCCACGACCGTATCGATGGTCTCCGGCCGCATCACCATGCGCATCGTCATGGCGTCGACCAGCATCTTGTCCCAGGTCACATCCTTGAACTCGGCGGCAATCTGGGTCGCGATCTCGTCCCACATCACCATGGCGTGGCGCTGCGCGTTTGATTTGGTGACGACCGTGAGGAATTTCCGCGGCCGGGACTGCGCCAGGCGGAACGCAAACCGCATGATCCGTTCGACTCCGGCGCGCGTGAACATCGCCACGTCGGTCGCGACCTCCAAAGGCGAACCTTGGTGCACCCTGCCGCCGACACCGGAGTATTCGCCCTCGGAGTTCTCGCGCACGATCACCCAATCGAGTTCGGGGCCAGCCACATTGCGCAGCGGCGACGTGATCCCGGGTAGCACGCGCGTCGGACGCACGTTGGCGTATTGATCGAACGGCTGGCAGATCGCCAGCCGCAGGCCCCACAGCGTGATGTGGTCGGGAATGTCGGGATGCCCGGCCGAGCCGAACAGGATCGCATCGTGCTTGCGGATCAAATCGCGGCCATTCTCCGGCATCATGCGGCCGTGTTTCTTGTAGTACTCGCCGCCCCAGTCGAAGTGATCGAACCGCAGTTCAAAACTGCCCTGGCGCTTGGCGAGCGCGGTGAGCGCCTCGATCCCGGCGGCGACGACTTCGGTGCCGATGCCGTCGCCTGGAATGGCAGCAATCGCGTAGGTTTTCATTTCGGATTTCCGGATTTCGAATTGTGGCAACGCCGCTTTGCCACGCGGAGAGTTTCACCCATCGTCTCGGCAGAACGTTGGCGTCAGTGCCCGCTGAGCACCAGGATCTTGAAGGGTAGCAGTATCGCCTGGAGCCGCAGAATCAAGGCGTGGACGAGCCCCAGTGCATCCACAACGTGAAGCGCCACACGCCTCAGGGCCTTAGGACACCGCCAGCAGGATATCGCCTCAAGCGAGTGCGTTGGTAGGGGCTGAAACCAGTTTCGCTCATGCCGCATCGGATGCGAACCGATGGCCCGGGCCCTTTCGGAAGGGTCATCGATGCAGTTACATCCTTTGTTCTGGACGGATGGACCTGAAGCAGCGCACACTTTGTGACGCTTCACGGCATTGCGACCAGTCAAGCATCGCGTGGACTTCAACGGGGTGCCTCAGGGCGTAGGCCGCTGAGGATCGAAGCCGAGGAGAAGCTTCATGAGCGTGAAGACGATTCTGGTTCCGGCTGAACCGCGAATGGGCATGAGTGGCGCCTTGCAGACCGCTCTGCTGATCGCGCGCCGGTTCGACAGCTACATCGAGGGCTTTGCATTACGGTCGAGGATCAGCGAGTTCGTCGCCGTCGATATGGGCGGCAGCTTCCCGATTGATGCGCTGAACCGGGAAGGCACCGAGGAGGCGAAGAAGACGAAAGCCATGTTCGAATCCTTCATGCAGGAGAACGGCGTCCCGCGCTCCGGTCAGGCGACATCCGGCGTTTCATTCGGCTGGCTGGATGATGCCCCCGAGGGCGAGGGCACTGTCGGCAGCTACGGCCGGGTCTTCGACCTCATAGTTTTGAGCCGCCCGGATGCCAATTCGATGGCTATGCAAAGTCGGGCACTCGAATCAGGCCTGTTCGAAAGCGGCCGGCCCATTCTGCTGTCGCCGCCCACGCCGCCAAAATCGATCGCGACCAACGTGCTGATCGCGTGGAACGGCAGCACCGAACAGACGCGAGCGATTGCATTGGCCATGCCGGTGCTACAGCAGGCCGAACGCGTGACGGTCTTGACGATCCCGGGCGGGGCGGGCGTTCCCGGGCCATCGGGCGAACAGGTAAACCGATCCCTGCAACGTAACGGCATCCCTGCGACCGTGCTCACGGTCGAGCTGGAAGGCCGATCGACAGGCGAGACGATCTTGGCGGCGTGCGCATCGCAGGGTTGCGACCTTCTGATCAAGGGAGCCTACACACAAAGCCGGCTCCGGCAGCTGATCTTCGGAGGAGCGACCCGCCATATTCTTGCCCATGCGGCGTTGCCTGTGCTCATGGCGCACTGAGCAGACGTACCGCTCTCGACCACCGTCAGTCCGGTCGAGCACTTGTGCGGTCAAGCACCTGCATCCGCTGGTGCGCAGCCATCAGCAGCTCGACCGGGTGTTGGGCGAGATCGAGACCCAGCTTTTTTGAAAACGTCACTCGGTCCGGAAACTGTGCGAGGAACGTCTTGTTCATACCGCCGTCCAGTTCGCTGTAAGTCGGGGCGGCCGGCACGTTGTCTTCAAGCAATCGCGCGTATTCGAGATCGTCGGCGCGTTGCTTCTCGGCCGCCGGCCGCGCGATTTTCGGATCCACCACAAAGGCAGGGCATTTGCCGGTGGGATTGAACGCCAGAGGTTTCCGCGCATTCGGCGGAGATTGCGCGTCGAACACATAGCGGCGATCGCACACGTCCACCTTGGGTTCGAGCTGTGTCGCCTCGAAGTGATCGTTGCCGATCTTGAGCATCTTCCAGAACGCCAGGTTCGAATTGTTGCGATGCCGCGCCAGGTTGGCGGGCGTCATGCGGAACGGATAGGACTGCACCTGGAATGACGATTGGCCGCCCTGGAATGCTTCTCGCGCCAGCGAATAGACCTCGCTGATCTGTCCGTCGGTCATGGCATAGCAACCGACCGACCAGCAGTCGCCGTGGATCATGATCAGGCTGCCGTCGCGGTTGTTGGCTTTGTCGAATCTGTTGGGGTAGCCGACGTTCATCGCCAGATAGTAGTTGGAGTTGGGATTCATCGCCTCGGGCGTCACTCGATAGAACCCCTCTGGAGTCTGACGGTCTCCCTCCAGCAGCTTCGGCCCGAGATCGCCCGACCATCGGCAAATCGGATAGGTCTTGAGGAGCTCAAAACGGCCGGTGGTGTCCTGTTTCCAGACTTCGAGCTCCGCCTCTTCCTTGAAAATGCGCACCAGGATCGGCGATTGGACCGGCATCTTCTTTTGTTGAAGCAGCGCGAGCAGATCGGGCGGCAGTTTCTTGGTCGCCTTTGCTGGCAATTTGGCCGGCATTTTTTTGCTGGTTTCGCCAAAGGACGCGACCGGCCATGCGACCGGCGTCAGCGCCGCGGCCAAAGCCGCGGTCAGCACAAGCGCACGCAGTGCCGCGATGCCGATCATTGCTGTGCCCCCGAAACCCTCCCGATCTGAATGCCTGCAGTCGGTGGCTTTCCTAGGGCAACCCAAAGCAGGGTGCCTCATGATGCCCGGATACGCTGACAAACGCAGTGCAGGGCTCGCCTTGCTCTCGGCCGCCCGGCGGCGCTACGTTGGCGCATGGCTGAAAACATCGCGCCGCCCACCATTGCCGACGTCGACGCCGCCGCGGCAACAATCAAAGGCGTGGCGCTGCGCACCCCGCTGGTGAATTCGCCGGTGCTCGATGCGCGGCTCGGCGCGCGGGTGTTTCTCAAGGCCGAGACGCTGCAGCGCACCGGCTCGTTCAAGTTTCGCGGCGCCTATAACAAGATTTCGTCGATCCCGCCGGAGCGGCGCGCCGCGGGTGTCGTCGCCTATTCGTCCGGCAATCACGCGCAGGGCGTGGCGCATGCGGCGCAGCTCGCCAACATGCCGGCCGTGATCGTGATGCCGTCGGACGCGCCAAAGGCCAAGCGCGAGCGCACCGCGGCGCTCGGCGCCGAGGTCGTGCTTTATGATCGCGACACCGAAGATCGCGCCGCGATTGCGCGCGAGATCGCGGCGAAACGCGGCGCCGTTCTGGTGCCGCCGTTCGACGATCCGTTCGTGATCGCCGGGCAGGGGACGATCGGCCGCGAGATCTGCGAGGATTTGGAGTCGCAAGGGCTCAAGCCCGACATCGCGGTGGTCGGCGCTTCGGGCGGCGGGCTGATCGCCGGCATTGCGCTCGCCATCAAGGCGCGCGCGCCGGGGGCGAAGATTTACTCCGCGGAGCCCGAGGGCTTCGACGACACGGCGCGCTCGTTTAAGAGCGGCCAGCGCGAGACCAACGCGCGCATGAGCGGCACGATTTGCGATGCGCTGATGACCAGCACTCCGGGCGTCATCACCTGGGAGATCAACCGCAAGCTGGTCGGCGAGGGCGTTTCGGCGAGCGACGCCGAAGTGGGCCGCGCGGTGGCGTTTGCGTTCCGCGAGCTCAAGCTCGTGGTGGAGCCCGGCGGCGCCATTGGGCTCGCGGCGCTGCTGGCGGGCAAGCTCGACATCAAGGGCAAGATCGTGGTCGCGGTACTGTCCGGCGGCAACGTCGATGCCGAGATGTTCCACCGCCTGATCGCGGCGTAGGGGCGGGCAGTCTTTATATACACGCGCTTGTCTTTACCTCTCTCCGCTTGCGGG
Source organism: Rhodoplanes serenus (assembly GCA_945893145.1). Taxonomy (GTDB): domain Bacteria; phylum Pseudomonadota; class Alphaproteobacteria; order Rhizobiales; family Xanthobacteraceae; genus Z2-YC6860. Next base: position 36,750 of record CAMDDZ010000042.1, read on the forward strand.
GAGAGGTCGGCGCGCCGGAAATGGTTCACGCGAGACTTCGGCGGGTACTGGCGCGCCGGGTGAGGGGGTCTCGCGGCGAACCTGAGCGCTCAGAATCGTGGCGGCGCCCCCTCACCCCAACCCTCTCCCCGCAAGCGGGGAGAGGGAGCGCGCTGTCGCTTGGACAACCGCACAAGCCATCACCGAGTTGCCGCATTTGCGGATCACAGCCGAAACGGCCGGTGGATAGCCGGGGCATCGCCCCGCTTTGGCTGGATTGCCGGGTCGCGATCGGGCAGATTCCCGGGTTGTTCTGTGGCGGTTTGTGCATGTCCAACGAGCCCTTGTCCCATCCCAAGGTGGCTTTGCCTGCGGCGGATTTCGCGCCGCGGGGGAGCGACCATGACGCTGAGGCGCCCGACGCCGGGCGGATGATCGCGGCGGTCGAGCGGATGGGGGCGGCTGCGCATTACACCAGCGTGGCGCTGCCGGAATCCATGTTCCCGGGCTCGGTGTTCGCTGACGCGCCGTCTGAGGTCGTAACGCCCGAATCTGCACAGCGAGTGCCCGCCACGCCCGAAGCGGCGTTGCCCAAAGCAGCGTTGCCCGAAGCCGCACCGCTCGAATCGACGCCACCAGAGTCCGGGCGGGTCGTGTCCGGGCTGGTCGAGTCCTCGCCGCTGGAGTCCGTGCTGCCCGAATTCGCGCTGATCGAGCCCGCACGGCCCAAATCCGTTCTGCCGGAAGCCGCTGTGCCTTCTGCCGCAATCGAAAGCGCGCCCGTCAGCGCAGCGCCATCGGCTGCGGCCCCGCCAGAGCAAAATCAAAAGCCTGCCGCCGCGGCTCCCGCCGCCCAAGCGGCTCCTGCCGCCGCAGCGGTTCCTGCCGAAGCCAAGCCGGCCGAGCCAGCGCCCGCTTTGACGCAGCCGGCCCCAACCGACGAGCCCGCCGATCCCGATCGGGAGCGCGTGCCGACCGTCTCGGGCGTGGTGTCGCGGCTTGGTCGCGTCGGAAAATTCCTGGCGGCGCTCTCCGACAAGCCCGAGCCGCCGCGCGCGCGCGCCGGCTCGCCAAGCTTCACCATGCTGGAGCGCTTGGTCGGCGAGCTCGCCGCCGCGTCGGTGGCTGCTCCCGCGCCCGCCGCTGCGCCGGTGCCGCCGCCGCCGGCCGCTCTGGTGGAAGAGCCGCTCGCGCCGGCCGAGCCTGCGAAACCTGCCACCGCGAAGGTGGAGAATCCGGAGCCGGCGCCTGCGCCAACGGAGCCGCTGTCTGTCGAGCCGATGGTCGCCGCCGCAGCGCCGGCGCCGATCGAGCCCGCGTCATTCGACGTTGCGGCGCTGCCGCCGCCGGTCGAGGTAGCCGCGACGCCGCCGCCCGCGCCGGATGTGCTGGTGCCCGAGCAGGATCTGCTGTCGAGCTTTGCCCGGATGGACTCGGTGCCGTTCCTGCCGCCGGAAGTCGGCAAGGCGGTGATTTTCGAGCCAAAAGTTTCCGAGGCGAAAGTTTCCGAGCCGCAAATTCTTGAGGCCAAAGTTTCCGAGCCCGAGCTTCTGGCGCCAAAACTTTTCGAGCCGGTGGTTTCCGAACCCGAGCAGCCCTACGAGGCCGAATGGGGCGGCATCGAGCCGTTCCGCGCGCCGGTCTCCGAGGCCGAGCAGACCGACCAGGACCTCGCCACCGCGGCCGGATTGGATGCCGCCGATCCGCATTCCGCCGCGGCGCTCGACGCCGCCGCAGCGCTTGCGGACGCGCGCGGCTCTGCCGGGTTTTTGGCCGAGCCGACGCTGGTGATGGTCGAAACCTCGGCGGTGTCGGTCGTCACCGTGCGGGCGCCGCCGCCTCCGCCGCCGCCGAAACCCAAGCCTGCAGCAACGCCGGCAGCAAAGCCCGCGCCGGATGCCGCGAAAGCATCAGCGCTCGATCACGACCCGGCCGAATTCCTGCTGGAGCCCACGCCGGGCCAAGGCTTGTCTTCTGAAGGTGCGTCATCCGGCATGCCGGACAATTCGCTGTCGGGCCAAATGCCGGGACAAGTGTTCACGCAGCCGATGACGCCGCCGTTGCGCGCCGCTCCGGTTTCGGCCGCGACCGCTGCGTCCGTCGCCGCAGCGCCCCCTCGGCCCAAGATCAAGCCGGTGCCGCTCGCGCCCGCCGTTGCCGCCGATCCGCTCGCGCCGATCAAGGCCATGAGCGACGAAGAAAAGATCGCGCTGTTTAGTTGAGCGCGGGTGCGTGTGCTTGCGCTGAACGCGTTTACAGATTCATCCACCCGTTCGTCCCCGCTAAAGCGGGGATCCAGGAGTCACATACACGGAGTCTGCCGCTCTGGGTTCCCGCTTGCGCGGGAACGAACGGCGGAGAGCGATGCGTGTGTGATGAAGCGGAGAGTTAGGCGCGTGTGATTGAGCACAACAGCCTCGCGCCCGCTCGCCCATCTCACTCCGCCGCGACCGGCCACGCCATGCTGCTGGTGCCGAGCACCGCATGCAGCCAGGTCACCGTGTCGTAATCGCGCTCGCGCTGCTCGTTGACGATGCGACAGGCGACGTCGCCGGCGATGTCCTCGGTGATGTCGGTGCAGGACTCGCCCGGCACGCACTCATAAATCCGCTCGACCCCCGGGATCAGGCCCTGCACGATCTCGTCGGTGACCTCGCGGCGCGACTGCTTGTTGAGCGAGCGGTCGGCGGTGCCGGTGCTGCGGCCCAAGGTGCGATCGCGGTAGTCGTAGGTGACGAGATAAAGAGGGCAGGGCAATGGGCGATCCATGGCGCGCTCCGGAGGCGAGGCCCTAAGATAAGTAGGAAAACTTCGACTTTCAATCGGACGGCAGGAAAAGTCGAGTTTTGTCCCCGCAATCAAACCGTCCGCGTCCGATCGCCGGATTCGAGCGTCGTCTCATAAGGCAAACCTTATAAAGCCGGGGATGGCCGATAACCTATGTCTTATAGATTTCGTAAATCTCGACTGCGGGCATGGCCTTCCCCCGCCTCATCCTGAGGAGCGCTCGCGAAGCTTGCGCGTCTCGAAGGATGGAGGCGGCCCTCGATGGTTCGAGACGCCGCCTTCGCTCCGCTTCGGCGGGCTCCTCACCATGAGGGCCGGGAGGGGCCGTGCCGGGGATGTCTGCTCGCGCGCGGCGCGCGCCTCGCCCGCCTCATTCGCTGCGCGAACGTTCCGCGCGGCGGCGCTCGGCCAAATCCTTGAGCGATTGCGGCTCCGGCTGGCCGTCGATGTCTTGCGGCGGCGGATAAAACGTGCCGCCGCGCAGTTTTCGATAAACCGCGATGGCGACACAGATGGCAAGAAGAACGAGAATGCCAATAATCAATTTGAGCATGATCCAACGATCTCCTTTCCTATCCCCCCAACAACTCCGCCCAGGGGATCACCCGGTGCACCGCCTTCACGCGCTTGAGGTCAAACTCCAGCGACTTCTCCGGATTGAACTGGCTGCACACGATCTTGGTCGGCGTGCGTTTTTCCAGCCGCTTGATGTAGCCCGGCGTGTCGCCGCCGTCGTGCTCGGGCCACAGCTCGACCACCACGTAATCGCCGATGCTGGCCGGCCGCGCTGAGGTTGCGTAGATCAGCTCGCCTTCGGTGTAGCGCGGATGCATGCTGTTGCCCGTCACGTAAAGCGCGAACACGCCGGCCGAGCGCGCGACGCCGGGCGGGCGGCGCACGAAGTCGATGGTCTGGCCGTTGAAATAAAAATCCACCGCCTGGCCGCCGGCGGCGTTGCCCTTCACCGGCACGTCCTGCGCCATGGTGGCGAAGCCGGGCAGCGCCGGCGGTGCGCGGCCGGCGCTTGTCGCGCTCGTCCCGCTGGCGGCGCCTGCGCGCATACCTGACTCGCTCGACGCGGCTGCGCTCACACTCGCGCCGGGATCCGCCACCGGCTGCTCGCCGATCAGCTCCGCCACGGTCCAATCGAGCCCCACGGCGATGCCTTCGTAGTACCGGCTCTTGATCGAGCTTTTTTTCGTCTTGAGAAAATCGCGGATGTAGCTGCGCTCGAGGCCGCCCTTCACGGCGGCCGTGATCGGGCTGCGGCTGAGCGCCTCAAGGCGCGCAGCGATGCGGGCGCGAAGCTGTTCGTCGTCGAGCATGGCGGAATTATCCGACTTTCCGACCGGATTCGCAATAGGAATAATTCGACTATCCGCTTGCGGAGTGGAAATTATCCTACTAGAGTTAAGACTCAGCTGGAGCGGCGCGCGATGGGGCCTTCCGAAGAGAAAACCGAGAGCGACGGGATGGAGCACGAGCTGCGCCACAACCTGCGCCGTTGCGCCGAGCTTTATGCCGCGGCGGCGGGGCTTTCGGTGGCGACGCTCGGCCGGCTCGCCGCCGGCGACTGGCGCTTCTTCGGGCGGCTCGGTCGCTCCACCTTCACGGCGCGCAAATACGACGAGGTGATCGGCTGGTTCTCGCAGCACTGGCCCGGCGGCGCGCCGTGGCCGGACGGCATCGCGCGGCCGCAAGCGTCGTCGTCATCGCAAACGTCGTCATCGGTGACGCAAGAGTCTTCGTCTGCATCGCCGTCATCGCGCTCGCGCGCGCCGCCGCCGGCGCGTGACTGACGCGGCTTCGCGGCCGCGCCCACCCATCATCGCCATCGCATCACGAGAGCGTCATTCGGACGAGAGGCCGAGTCATGTCTGTTTCAACCACGTCTTCTGCAACCCCGTCGTTTGCCGAGCAGCACCAGCAGCACCAGGCGCGCCGCGTGCGGCTGGGCTTTGTCGATAGCCGCCAGGTGCTGGCGATCCGCGCCGTGAGCCTCGGCACCGAAGAGCTGCACGCCACCATCGCGCGGCTCGAAGCCGACAAGGCCGCGCTCGCGGCGCGGCTCGAGCAGGCGCTCGCCGATTGCGCCGAGCTGGCGCGCAAGCTCGTGCCGCCGCCGAAACACAGCATCCGCTCCATCGTGGCGGCGGTGTGCGATTACTTCGGCGTGCCGGTGGCGCGGCTCATCTCCGGGCAGCGCGCCGCCGATGTGGCGCGGCCGCGGCAGATCGCCTTTTACCTCGCGCGCGAGCTCACCCATCAGTCGCTGATGATGATCGCCCGCAAGATGCAGCGCGACCACACCACGGTGCTGCACGGCGCGCGGAAGATTGAAGCCCTGCTGCGCAAAGATGCGGCGCTGGCGCAGGACGTGGCGGCGCTGGAGAAAATCATCGATGCGAAAATCATCGGGGCCGCGCCATGAAGCAGCGCTGGACCCCACAGATGGACGACGTGTTGCGCGCCAGCCGCGGCCGCCAATCGGCGAGCCAGATCGGCGCCGCGCTCGGCCTTAGCCGCAATGCGGTGCTCGGCCGCGCACAGCGGCTCGGGCTCGATCGGTTGCGGTCCACGAAGCCGGACGAGCCCGCGCCCAGTGAGGCGCGCCAAGAAGCAAGCAACACCGAGGCGCACCAGCAACCGCGTGACGCCGCGGCGCGTGATGCTGCGCCCGTCATCGCGCCACCCGTCGAAATCGCTGGGATGAAGCGGCTGCCGTTGCTCGAACTGGAACGCAAACATTGCCGCTGGCCGGCCGAAGGCGAGGGCCGTCACACCTTATACTGCGGGCTCGATGCGCGGCCCGGCAAACCCTACTGCGCCGGCCATTGCGCGCTCGCCTATCGCAAGCCGGTGACCGGCAATCCGAACCTCGGCTTCATCGCGCGCCGATTCGGCAAATCGAATCTCGAAACGCTGATGAGTCTGGACGGCGACGCTTCTGACGCTCCGGCCGCATCTGCGCGCCCCGCTTGGCGCGCGCCCGCAGCGTGAGGAGCGAACCATGAGCGCGCTTGCAAACATGTCTCCGGTCCGGCTCGCAACGTCCTCCCCCGATGCGAGCTGTGGCGCTCTCGCGGCTGGCCTTCGCGCCGCCGCGGGAGCGCCTGGGGAGGGCTGTTCCGGCACACACGTGTCGCTGCAGAGGTGCCGCGCACTCGTTTCACCTCTCCCCGCGTGCGGGGAGAGGTCGGCGCGCCGGAAATGGTTGACGTGTGTTCGAGCGTTGTGGGCGCGCCGGGTGAGGGGGCCTCGCCGCGAACCTGAGCGCTCAGAATCGTGGAGGCGCCCCCTCACCCCGACCCTCTCCCCGCAAGCGGGGAGAGGGAGAGCAGACTCGGTGCGTGCGACTCTTGGGTCCCCGCGACAGGCCACGCCATGACCACACGCCCCTGGATGCCGCTGTACATCGCCGATTACCGCGCCGACACGGCGCGGCTCAGCACCGCCGAGCATGGTGCGTATCTGCTGCTCATCATGGAGTACTGGCACGCCGGCGGTCTGCCGGATGACGACAAGCTGCTCGCCCGCATCGCCGGCATGTCGGGGCGCCAGTGGAAGAAGGCCAAGCCCACGATCCAGCCCCTGTTCCAACCGGGCTGGAAGCACAAGCGCATCGACGCCGAGCTTGAGCGCGCCTCCACGATCGCCAAGGCGAAATCCGACAAGGCGCGTGACGCAGCCAACAAGCGATGGGTCGCGCAACGCGCTGAGGATGCTCCAAGCGATGCTCCAAGCAATGCTCCAAGCAATGCTCCAAGCAATGCTCCAAGCAATGCTCCAAGCTATGCTCCACGATGCACACTTCACACTTCACAGTTCACAAAACTTTCCGAAGCTGACGCTTCGGCCGCGCCGGCCGATGCCCGCACCGAATTGTTCGGCCGCGGCCTCGAAACGCTCGGCCGTCTCGCTGGGCGGCCGCCGCCTGCCTGCCGGCCGCTGCTCGGCCGCCTGCTGAAATCCGCCCACGACGACGGGGCGCGCGTGCTGCGCGCCATCGACGACGCCGAGCAAACCCGCGTGGCCGATCCGGTGGCCTGGATCGTACGCGCCGTGCAACCGAGGCAAATCAATGGAAAAGCTTCCGATCATCGATTCCGCGCAGCGCTCGACCGGCTCAAGGATCACGTCTGGCAACCCGAACGGCGCGGACCGCCTGAGCACGCAGCGCGACTTGAGTGCCGAGCGCAGCTTGAGCGCCGCGAAAGCGGGGGCGGCGCGGCTGCTCGGCTGCTACCGCAGCGGTGACGCGCACGATCCGGAAACCTACATCGCGGCCGTGGTGGCGGTGCTGGCGGCCTATCCGGCCGAGGTGATCCGCGCCGTCACCGAGCCGGCCAGCGGCATTGCGTCGACGGTCAAGTGGTTGCCCGCCATCGCCGAGATCAAGGAGGCCTGCGAGGCCAGGATGCCGTCGCGCTCGGCGCGCTGGGCGGAGAGCTGGGATCGCGCGGCGGCGGCGCAATTGGCGCAGCGCCAAACGCTCGCGCTCACCGACCGGCGACGGAGGCCGCAGCTCGCGTCCGCGTCCTCGCCCGCCATCGGCGGGCGCACATGAGAGGCCGCAAGCGCAATCTCAACATGGCGCGCGATGCGCAGGGCGTGTCGCGCGAGCACGAGCGCCGCCAGCGGCTCGACTACGAGGCGCGGCTGGCGCGCCGCGCGCTCGACCTGATCGGCGACGGCGTCGGCGCGGCGCACGCCGAGGACAAGCTCGCGGGCTCGTCGCTCGGCCGCCTGCTTCTGCGCGGCCAGGCCGACCGGCGCGATCCGGGCGGCATCTCGCAGCGGCAATACAACACCGGCCAGCGCTGGAGCCACATCGTCTATCGCCACGCAGCCCTGATGGGTTACCGGCTGCAGCTGCGCACGCCGTCGTTCGACATGGTGGGCGGCGGCGAGAGCTGCGCGGCGCCGCCCGACGACGCCCAGATCGCTGAGGTGCGCAACGATTTCCGGCTTTGCTACGACGCTGTCATGGAGGTTTGCCGGCTGCACACTTTGCGCGCCCGCGAGGCGACCTACGGCGTGTGCATCCTCAACTGGCCGCTGTCGCAACTGCGCCGCAAGGATTTCGGGCTGATCCGGCTGACGCTGAATGCGATCGGGAAGGCGTTGGGGAAGGAGGAGAGGGGGAGGTGAGCAGACTGGGATGTCTGGTGCAGGGCTGCAATCACCATGGATGTCAAAACGGCTAAGGGCCTTTCGCCTCTGCTATCTTCAACGCAAGTTCTTTGTAACCGGTACGGCGTAATGGATTGTCGTCGATCTTCGAGATGATAACATTCGCGAAATTCAGATTTGTCGACTGCGTCAATGAGCCAACGGATCGCTGGACTGCTTGTCCGATATCGCCGAACATCTTTAGGTAGATTGCAGCAACGAAATTGGTGAGAATTGCTCCGATGGCTCCCAGAACGGCAACTATTATCTTCTCAGTTTCACCCGTTGCGATCCTTGTCTGCCAAATTGCGAAGACTACTATTCCGACGCCAACCAACATCGCAAAAATCCCTACAATGAAGATTGCCTTACTCTGACTGAGTATAACGGTCAGATATTGGGTGAGTTGACCTTGTTGAATTCGTAGCAATTTGTGAGCCTTCTGCTCGTGTGACGACGAACTCATTTGCCGGAGATCCAGTTCATCCGCCAATTCTTGGCGCTGAAACTTAAGCGCTTCAACCGGTAGCGCAAAACCAGCTGCGGCGAACACTATCGTAGTGAAACACAAACCTAGCGCCGCTATTAGGATCGCGTTGGAGATTATAATAATTCCGGCGGCGTGAAGGCCAAGCATAATTCCGGCTGCCACAAACATTCCGCCGAAAACGCCAATTAGTGTGCGTCGTTGATTGCGCATGCCGCCTTCTTGAATTCTCAACTCTTCCATGCGCTGTCGAAGCGCTTGAATTTGTGCCTTTTCCAGCTCCTCCATTTCGGCGAGTGTCTTGGATATCGGCTCGTTTTTCGGTTCGGCTTGAGGCTGCGGCGGCTCAGGCTGCCCAGCCGCCATAACGTTTTGATCGCTCATTGTCCTCTTCCCCTCATCGCGCGCAGAGCGCAATTGCGAAGCGTATTGCGCCGCCAGATGATGATTGGCGGATTACGCTGCGCTCATCCGCCTTACGCGCTGAGGCGGCCTCGATTGAGCTATGCTGCGTGGACGTGGGCCACAGTATCATCGATAGCCTGAATATGCACATCGGTTCTATTGTTCCCGACCTTTACATGTAGCAAGTAGCCCGCACATCGCTCCGCTCATCCGGGCGATGCGCTCCACTCTATATGTCTACCCACTCTATTTCTACGCGCAGCTACGCTCTATCCTTATCCTGCAGAGCATTTTGTTGGGCGTACGCCAGCAAGTAGCCCGGATGAGCGAAGCGATATCCGGGGCTGACGCTCGCCGTGACACGGCCGCTCCCTTGCATCGCGGAGCATGCGCACGCGATGACGCTGCGGCGCACTCGGGCGGACATCGTGCCGATATCTCACCATGACCGCATTGGAGTCCCGGATATCGCTTCGCTCATCCGGGCTACTGGCTCCCTCTCCCCGCCTCATCCTGAGGAGCACTCGCGAAGCGAGTGCGTCTCGAAGGATCGAGGCGGCCCATGCTTCGAGACGTCCGCCTTCGCTCCGCTTCGGCGGGCTCCTCAGCATGAGGCCGAGAATGTTCGTAGCCCGGATGAGCGAAGCGATATCCGGGGCTGACGCGCTAATTTAGGTCAAGCGTTCCGAGCAACACGCAACCATCGGACTCTATCGCGCCGCGGCGAAATTTTGCGATTGCAATTTGTTCGATTTCCGTCCGAAACGCTTCAAATCGGTCTTGCAACAATTCGCTGTATTTGAGGCGGTCGCGTGCGGCGCGATCATTCAGCGCCTCTCGGC
>CAMDDZ010000043.1 GCA_945893145.1 Rhodoplanes serenus
CAAGGTCGACGCCCATGCCGCCCTGGCCGCGCGAGATGCCGTCGAGGGCGGCGCGCGCGATGAGGTCGCAGTAGAGCGTGATGGCGCGGGCCGCATCGTCGTTGCCCGGCACCACAAAGGTGATGCCATCGGGATTGCAGTTCGTATCGACCACAGCGGCGACCGGGATGCCGAGCCGGCGTGCTTCGCTGATCGCGATGTCTTCCTTGTTGGTGTCGATCACGAACAACAGGTCAGGCACGCCGCCCATGTCCTTGATGCCGCCGAGCGAGCGGTTGAGCTTGTCGCGCTCGCGCGTGAGGTCGAGACGTTCCTTCTTGGTGTAGCCGATGGCCTCGTTGGAGGTCAGCATCTCGTCGAGCTTGCGCAGCCGCGCGATCGACGCCGAGATGGTTTTCCAATTGGTCAGCGTGCCGCCGAGCCAGCGCGAGTTGACGTAGTATTGCGCGCAACGTTTGGCGGCATCCCTGATTGCGTCCTGCGCCTGGCGCTTGGTGCCGACGAACAGGATGCGGCCGCCCTTGGCAACGGTGTCGCTCACCGCCTCGAGCGCCTTGTGCAGCAGCGGCACGCTCTGGGCGAGATCGATGATGTGGATGTTGTTGCGGGTGCCGAAGATGTATTCACCCATCTTCGGGTTCCAGCGGTGGGCCTGATGGCCGAAGTGAACGCCAGCTTCCAAAAGCTGACGCATGCTGTAATCGGGCAGCGCCATGGTCTTCTCCGGTTTGTCCGCGGCGAACGTGTGAGCGTCACTCTTGCGAGTAGCGCCACCGGACGGCCCGAGGGCCAGTGTCCGCCTGTGAGATGGTGCGGCTTATATAGGCGCGATGGCGCGAACGCAAGGCGAACCGCGCCCAGAACGGCCGGGAAATAGCTGAAATCTCGGGTTTTTCCGGTCTAGCTGAACCCGGGCGGCCTTAGGTAATGGCGGCCGCATCCCGCAGGCTGTCGAACAAGGCGGCCCGGCGCATGTAGCTCCTGGCCGTCTCCGGGTTATCGGCCGTCTTGCGCAGCTCATCGAAGTTTTTCCGCCGCACGACCAGATCGCGCTCCTCCATCAGCCGTTTGTTGGCGATGGTCTGCGCCTGAACATATTTCACCGCGGCGTGGCGGCGCTGGCGGTCATAGAGATCGAGCAGGCTGTCGTTGGCTTCACCATGGATCACCTTGGCGAGTTTTTCGGCCAGGTTGATGCCGTCATGGATGCCGCCGTTCATTCCCATGCCGCCGATCGGGTTGTTGAGGTGCGCGCTATCGCCGGCCAGCAGCACGCGACCAGCGCGGAATGACGATGCGACACGCTGGTGTACGCCATAGACGTTCACGTATTTGGTCTCAAACCGCCCGGGTTTTGGGAAGAATTTTTGCAACCGCTCCTCGATGCGGCCGGGGTCGAGCGCAGTCTCATCGCTCTCGCGCTCCTGGACCGGGAAGATCGCGCGCCACAGTCCGCCCGGCTCCTCACCGCGCACCTTGAACAGGTTGCACCACTCGTTTGGGTCGGAGAAGTAATTGCGCAGCACCAGGTTCGGATTGAGTGTGGCGACGTCGAACGGCGTCGCGATCTTGATGAAGCGCTCCGGATAGGTGAAGCCCTCGAACTCGACGCCGGCGAACTTGCGCACCGTCGAACGGCCGCCATCGCAGCCGATCACGTAGTCGGCGCGCACCGTGATCGGCCCCTCGGGCATCGAGACTTCGACGTCGACGTGATCCGCGGTCTGCGTCAGCCCGGTCACCGCGTGCGAGAAGCGTACGTCGAAATCGCCGCCGTTGGCGTATTCCGCCGCGAGTGAGGCGGTCATCTTGTACTGCTCGTACTGCAACGCGAAGGGGAAGCGGAATTCACCCTTCATCAGATCGAGGTTGAACTCGGCAACGACCGTGTTGGTGACGCGGTCGTGGAAGCGGTAGGCGGTCGAGACCATCCCGAGCGGGATGATCTTCTGCGTCACGCCGAGTTCATCGAGCATCTCAAGTGTGGATGGATGAATGGTCGCGGCGCGCTGTTCGACCGGAGGCTCTGGTTCCGCCTCGAAGACGGTCACTGGAACGCCGCGCCGGTTGAGCGCCAACGCGCACACCATGCCGACCGGTCCCGCGCCGACCACGACGACGCGGGCGTTTTTTTTCAGAGCCATCGGTGTAAGTCCCGCGCCGATCGTGCGCCTAGGCGGCGGCGTCCTTGGATTTCGGCGCCGGAACCACGTCCTTGACCGCACCCTTCCAGCCGCTTTCGGTGACGTCGAAGATGAAGCCCTCGGGTGTCGCGTACTTCACCTCGTAATAGACGTTGGGGTTGGTCTCCTTGCGGCCGGTGACATGCTTGCCGCCAGCGGCCCGGATGGCCTTGTCGGATTCCTCGACGCTATCGACCCACATGCCGAAATGGATGAGACCTTGCACGCCCGGCTGGTTCTCGAAGCCGTCGATCTTTTCGTCGCCGAAGTTAAGCAGCGCGACGTTGAAAATGCCGTCGGTCATATAGACGCCGCGCTGGGCATTGCCGGCCCGAGTCATGCCGAAGGCTTCCTCGAAAAACTTGGCGGCCTTTTCCGGATCGCGGACCGAAATGGCGATGTGGCGCAGTTTGTTGGCCATGGCGAGCTCTCCCTCTGGAAGCCCTGCCTATAGCACAGCCGATATGGAGCGGGTACCGCCCGGATGCGCCGCGCGCCTGCGTGTCACGCAGAGCGCGGCGGTCACATGAGCTGAACGTCTACTACGCCGGGCACCGCCTTGATGGCGCCCGCGATCTGCGGAGAGACCTTGAAGCGGCCGGGGAGCTTCACGTCGACCTCGGTGCCGCCGCCGAGTTGCACCACCATGATGACCTCGCCGTCGCCCTTGCCTTCCAGGCGCTTGGCCACCGGCTCGATGGGGGCCTGATCGCGCACGAACACGCGCAGGCCCTTTTGCAGCTTGGCCGCGGCCTTATCGAGCGGCTCGGCGGACTGGATGCGCGCACGCACTTCGTCGCCCTGCGCCTCGGCGGTGAGGAACAGCAACACCGCCGTGCCGGGTTCGAGTTGGTCACGGTATTGCTGAAGGCCTTCCGCGAACATGATCGCCTCGTAATGGCCCGAGGGGTCGGACAGGCCGAAGATGCCCATCTTGTTGCCGGTCTTGGTGCGCCGCTCCGTTCGCGACACCACGGTGGCGGCGACGCGGCCGGCGGTCGCGCCCGACTTTACCGAGCGGGAGAACTCGGCCCAGGACTGCACCTTCATGTTTTTCAGGATCGCCGCATAATCGTCGAGCGGATGGCCGGATAGGAAGAAGCCGATCGCCTCATACTCCCGTTGCAGCCGGTCGGCGGGCAGCCATGGCTCGACCGAGGGGATCGGCAGCTTCTCGCGATTGGACGCGCCGCCGAACATGTCGTTCTGGCCGACCGACGTGGCCTCGTGGCTGCGTTGTGCGGCTGCCATCATGACATCGACGGCGGCATGGGCCCGCGCGCGGCTCGGTTCGAGCGCGTCGAATGCGCCGGCGGCGCCGAGGCTTTCCAGCACCCGCTTGTTAACGGCGCGCGGATTGATGCGGCGGGCGAAGTCTCCAAGATCCGCGAACGGCTTGTCGCCGCGCGCCGTAACGATGCTCTGGACCGCCTGCGCACCGACGCCTTTGAGCGCCGCCAACGCATAAAGGATGGTGCCGTTCTCGACATCGAAGGCGACGCCCGAACGGTTGATCGAAGGCGGCTCGACCTTGATGCCAAGGCGTTGGGCCTCGGTGCGGAATTCCGCAAGCTTATCGGTGTTGCCCATGTCGAGCGTCATCGAGGCGGCGATGAACTCGACCGGATAGTTCGCCTTCATGTAGGCGGTCTGATAGGCGACCAGCGCGTAAGCTGCGGCGTGGCTTTTATTGAAGCCGTATTCGGCGAAGCGTTCGAGCAAGTCGAAAATCGCGTCGGCGTGAGCGCGCTCGATCTCGCGATCGGTCGCGCCTTTGACGAAATGTTTGCGCTGCGCCGCCATCTCGGAGCGGATCTTCTTGCCCATGGCGCGGCGCAGAAGATCGGCCTGGCCGAGCGAGTAGCCGGCGAGGATTTGCGCCGCCTGCATCACCTGCTCTTGGTAGACGATGACGCCGAAGGTTTCGCGCAGGATCGGCTCGATCTTGGGATGGATGTAGTCCGGCTTCTCGACGCCGTGCTTGCGCGCGCAATAGGTCGGGATGTTCGCCATCGGGCCGGGCCGGTAGAGGGCGACGAGCGCGATGATGTCCTCGAAACGGTCCGGCCGCATGTCGAGCAGCGCGCGCCGCATGCCCTGACTTTCCAATTGGAAGATACCGACGGCTTCGGCCCGCGACAGCATGTCGTAAGTCTTCTTGTCTTCGAGCGGGATCGACGCCAGATCGAGCTCGACGCCGCGCTGCTTGAGCAGGCGCACGGCGGTTTCCAGCACGGTCAGCGTTTTCAGCCCAAGGAAGTCGAACTTCACCAGCCCGGCCTGCTCGACCCACTTCATGTTGAACTGAGTGACCGGCATGTCGGATTTCGGGTCGCGGTACATCGGGACCAGATTCGACAGCGGCCGGTCGCCGATCACGATGCCGGCCGCGTGTGTCGAAGCGTGGCGGTAGAGGCCTTCGAGCTTCAGCGCGATGTCGAACGCGCGTTTGACGACGGGCTCCTCGTCGCGCGCGGCCTGAAGTCTGGGCTCGCCCTCGATGGCGCGTGCCAGCGTGACGGGAGCGGCCGGATTCTGCGGTACCAGCTTGCAGAGCTTGTCCACCTGGCCATACGGCATTTCAAGCACACGGCCGACGTCGCGCAGCACGCCGCGCGCCTGCAAGGTGCCGAAGGTGATGATTTGGGCGACCTGGTCGCGGCCATAGCGGCCTTGCACGTAGCGGATCACCTCATCGCGGCGGTCCTGGCAAAAATCGACGTCGAAGTCCGGCATCGACACGCGCTCGGGATTGAGGAAGCGCTCGAACAGCAGCCCGAAACGGATTGGGTCAAGGTCGGTAATGGTGAGCGCGTAGGACACGAGCGAGCCCGCGCCCGAGCCGCGGCCGGGTCCGACTGGAATCCCCTGCTCCTTCGCCCATTGAATGAAGTCGGAGACGATCAGGAAGTAGCCGGGATACTTCATGTCTTCGATGACTTTGATCTCGAAGGCGAGACGATCGCGGTATTCCTGCATGTTGCGGTTGGGTGCGAGGCCGTGCGCTTGGATGCGGCGCTCGAGGCCCTGCTCGGCGCGCTGGCGTAACTCCGCGCCCTCATCGACTTGGCGGTTGCCGACCGAGAAGCGCGGCAGGATCGGTTTTTCGGTTCGCGGCCGATACGAACAGCGTTGGGCAATCTCGACTGTCGAAGCAAGTGCCTCCGGCAAGTCGGAGAACAGCGCCGTCATCTCGGCGCGGCTCTTGAAGTAATGCTCGGCGGTCAGCTGCCGCCGGTCGGTCTCGGCGACGACGCGGCTCTCGGCGATGCAGATCAGCGCGTCGTGGGCTTCGTAATCCTCGCGCCGGGCGAAGAACGGCTCGTTGGTGGCAACCAGCGGCAATTTCTGCGCATAGGCGAGTTCGAGCAACGCAGCCTCGGTCGCCCGTTCGTCCGCGGTGCCGTGGCGTTGGATTTCGACATAAAGACGGTCACCGAACAGGCGCGCCAGTGCTGCAAGACGCGCAGCCGCAAGGTCGGGTTGACCGGCCGCCAAGGCGGTGTCGAGCGGTCCGGATGGTCCGCCGGTGAGCGCAATGAGGCCGTCGGTCGCGCCTTCGAACCACGCCGCCTTGAGATGCGGCTTCTCATTCGAGGGCGTTTCGAGGAAGGCGCGCGACGAAAGCGCAATCAGGCTGTGATAGCCGGCCTGGTGCGCGGCCAGCAGCACGATCCTCGGCAGAACGCGGGGCCGGCCGTTCAGCCGCGGATCGCGCGTGTCGTCGCCGAAATCGATCGCAAGCGCACAGCCAACGATCGGCTGCACCCCGGAGGACGCCATCTTCTCGGAGAATTCCAGCGCACCGAACATGTTGTCGGTGTCGGTCAGCGCCAGCGCTGGCTGGTGATCGGCCTTGGCAAACTCTGCGAGCTTGCTGATCGGCAACGCGCCTTCCAGCAGCGAATAGGCGGAATGAACGTGCAGATGCACGAAGCCGGGGTCGGCGCTCACGGATGCCTCAATCGATTCGGTGTTTGAGGATGGTGCGGAGGCTAAGCTGCCAAGTCTACCGTCATGTCCACCGCCTTCCGGTAGGCGGCCGTGCTCACATGGGTTTTCCCCAAGGCGCTAAGTCGGCCCTGCGGCGGTGGCTCCGCCGAGCGGCGGTAGGCCGCTGTCATGGCTCGGGACTCGGGCAAGCCCAGGTTCCGATGCCATCCACGTCCATTTGGGGATGGGGACGGGACGTGAATACCCGTGGCAGCAGGGTATGACGAGCGGGGTACCGACGACGCAAACGCTTAACGACGCGCACTCACAGGAACGTTCATTCGGCGGCCAAGCCTTGCAGACCGGCCTTACAGAGCAGCAAAAACCTGTGCCCAGATCGCGATCATTCCGAGAAACATGGCGATCGAGGCCAGAGCAGCAGCTTCCTCCACAACAGCGCGAAACATGACGTCCTCCCTGAACGAAGAGGGAACATAGTTCTGTGTTTGTTCTTCGTCAATCAGAATTTTGCGGTTCCCGACCAACCGCTCCTAGCCTTTGAAATAAATAGGCTTTTGCCTGAAGGTGCCGAGCAATCCAGCCGCGACACCAGCGGCGCGGCGTTATTGGAGTTCGACCACCTGCCCGTCCCGAATGGTGACGCGACGATCCATGCGGGAGGCGATTTCCATGTTGTGCGTGGCCAGCATCACGGTCAGGCCGGACTGACGGATCAGTTGCGCGAGCGCGTTGAAGACGTGGTCGGAGGTCTTCGGATCGAGGTTGCCGGTTGGCTCATCCGCCAACAGCAGCCGGGGCGCATTGGCGACCGCGCGTGCGATGGCGACGCGCTGCTGCTCGCCGCCCGATAACTGCCCCGGGCGATGCGTCAGGCGCTCCTTCAGACCGAGGTAGGTCAGAAGCTCGGTTGCGCGCTCGCGCGCCACGGCACGCGACAGGCCACGGATCATCTGCGGCATCATCACGTTCTCCACCGCGGAGAACTCCGGCAGCAGATGGTGTGCCTGATAGACGAAGCCGATGGCGGTGCGGCGAAGCCGGGTGCGCTCGCGGTCGCTCAGCGTTGCGGTGGCGACGCCTTCGAGGAATACCTCGCCGCTGTCCGGGTGCTCCAACAGGCCTGCGATGTGCAGCAGCGTGGATTTGCCAGCGCCGGAGGGCGCAACCAGCGCAACCGACTGGCCCGGCCACACCGCCAGCTCAGCATTGTTCAGAATTTCCAGCACCGCGTCGCCCTGATGGTAGCGGCGGTGGACCGAATTCAACGAAACGACGGGGGTTGGTTGTTGCGGGTCGGCCATCAGCGGCTCATTCGTAACGCAGTGCTTCGACCGGATCGAGCCGCGCGGCCCGGTACGACGGATAGAGCGTAGCGGCGAGCGACAACACCATCGCCATCACCACCACGGCGGTGGTTTCGCCAGCGTCCATTTCGGCCGGCAGCTTGGAGAGAAAATAAAGCTCGGGCGAGAACAGTTCGGTGTTGGTCAGCCACGACATGAACTGGCGGATCGACTCGATTTTGAGACACACCAGCAAGCCAAGACCGAAGCCCATCAGGTCGCCGACGATGCCGATCGAAGCGCCGGTGATGAGAAACACCCGCATGATCGAGCCTTGCGTGGCGCCCATGGTGCGCAGGATGCCGATGTCGCGGCCCTTGTCCTTGACCAGCATGATCAGGCTCGACGCGATGTTGAACGCCGCCACCACGACGATCAGCGTCAGGATCAGGAACATCACGTTGCGTTCGACTTGCAGCGCATTGAAGAAGGTGGCGTTGCGCTGTCGCCAATCGATCATGAAGATCGGCCGTTGCGCAGCCTCTTGTATGAGCGTTCGGAACCGCGCGATCTGGTCGGGCGCCGTGGTGTAGACCTCGATCGCCGTGACGTCGCCCGAGCGGTTGAAATAGGACTGCGCCTCGGTGAGCGGCATGAACACGAAGGCGGCGTCGTATTCCGACATGCCGATCTCGAACACGGCCGCGACCTTGTAGGTTTTGATGCGCGGCGTGACCCCCATCACGGTGACGGCGCCCCGCGGCGCCACCAGCGAGATAGAATCGCCCGCCCGCAGCGTGAGCTGGTCGGCGAGGCGGCGTCCGATGACAACGCCCTGGGCCTGGTCGAAGCCATCCAGTGTGCCCTGCCGGATGTTGCGCGCGATCGAGTTGAGGCCCGCGAGGTCGGCGCCACGGAGGCCCCGCACCAGCACGCCGGCGGCGCTGAACGATGACGACGCCAACGCCTGGCCCTCGACGATCGGCACTGCGAGCCGGATGCCCTGCACCTTCGAAATGCGATCCGCCACCGCTTCAAAGTCGGTGAGCGGCGATTCCAGGGGCTGCACCAGCAGATGGCCGTTGAGGCCGAGGATCTTGTCGAGTAGCTCTTTGCGGAAACCGTTCATCACCGCCATCACGATGATGAGCGTCGCCACGCCCAGCATGATGCCGAGGAACGAGAAGGCCGCGATGATTGAAATGAATCCTTCCTGCCGCCGCGCTCGCAAGTAGCGCAACGCCAGCATCCATTCGAAAGGTGCGAAGGGACGTGTCCCCGTCGGTTCGCTCATCAATCCCCTTGTAGGTAGGCATTCCACCCGATTCTGGCGGTTTCAAGCCAGCCTTGGCCGCACGCACGTCCGGCAAGCGCACAGATTAACGCGACAGACGGTCCAAAGTGGCAGCGGGGCTTAAGTTCTCACGGCTACCGTCGGCGCGTTTCTTGACCTCGAACGTGCCCGCCGCGAGCCCCTTCGGTCCGACCAGCACCTGCCACGGCACACCGATCAGGTCGGCGGTGGCGAATTTGCCGCCCGCCCGCTGGTCGGTGTCGTCGTAGAGCACGTCCACACCCTTGGCGATGAGATCGCGGTAGAGGCCCTCACAGGCTGCGTCGGTTGCGCTGTCGCCCTGCTTGAGATTGAGGATCGAAACACGGAACGGCGCTACCGCCTCCGGCCATTTGATGCCGGCGTCGTCGTGGGACGCCTCGATGATGGCGGCGACCAATCGGCTTGGCCCGATGCCATAGGAGCCCATATGCACCGGCTTCTCGACGCCGTCAGGGCCGCTGACCACGGCCTTCATGGGTTCGGAATACTTGGTGCCGAAATAGAAGATGTGACCGACCTCGATGCCGCGCGCTGACACCTGCTTGTCGGCGGCAAGCGCGCCGAACGCCGCGGCGTCGTGCATTTCCGACGTGGCGGCATAGTGCGAGGTCCATTTATCGACGATGCCTTGCAGCCCGTTGATGTCGTCGAAATTCACGTCCGCGTCCGGCACCGGAAAATCGAGATAGTCCTTGTGGCAGTACACCTCGCTCTCACCGGTCGAGGCCAAGATGATGAACTCGTGGCTCATGTCGCCGCCGATCGGCCCGGACTCGGCACGCATCGGAATGGACTTCAGGCCGAGCCGCGCGAAAGTGCGCAGGTAGGCTACGAACATCTTGTTGTAGGAGTGCCGCGCACCGGCCTCATCGACGTCGAACGAATAGGCGTCCTTCATGAGGAATTCACGCCCGCGCATCAGGCCAAAGCGAGGCCGCACCTCGTCACGGAATTTCCACTGGATGTGATAGAGGTTGCGCGGCAGATCCTTGTACGAGCGCACGTAGGAGCGGAAGATGTCGGTGATCATCTCCTCGTTGGTCGGGCCGTACAGCATCTCGCGCTCGTGCCGGTCCTCGATGCGCAGCATCTCCTTGCCGTAGGCCTCGTAGCGTCCGCTCTCGCGCCACAGATCGGCCGACTGGATGGTGGGCATCAGCAGTTCGATCGCGCCGCAACGGTTTTGCTCCTCGCGGACGATCTGCTCGATCTTCTTCAGCACCCGCAGGCCGAGCGGCAGGAACGAATAGATGCCGGCCGCCTGCTGCCGCATCATGCCGGCGCGCAGCATCAGCCGGTGGGAGACGATCTCGGCCTCCCTCGGGGCCTCGCGCAGGATCGGCAGGAAGAAGCGGGACAGTCGCATCGCGTTCTCAAGAGAATCGGCGGGCCGGGATGGCGGCGGCAGTGAAGCCGGATCGGGCGCGAAAAGACAAGCGCGACAAAGGCCTGCGACCGTAGCCCCAGGGCGGTTCCGCGCCCCGGGTGCGTCAAATCCGGATAGCGCCCATGCCGTGACAACCAACGCGCGATGAAGTATTCTGTCTTTACCGTGCGGGGGTCAGCCTCGCCACGGGCGTCCAAGTCCGGGGAGGACAAGCCGGCGCGCAACAGCGCCGCCTCGAGTGAGTACTGCGTATCGGGGCTGAGATTGTACCTTACGAAATTCTGGCAGGGCTTTGGCCCTGCTATTTTTTTAGCTCTGGAGCGCAGCCAATGACGCAATCCCGAACGGCCCCAATTGGAGTTCCCGGCCTGGCCCTTCTCGGGCTGGTCTTTGCGGTCTTGCCCCTATTCGCCGAACCGGCTTCCGCCGCCACCCGGAGCTATCCCTGGTGCGCGATTTACGGCGAAGGCATCGAGGGCATGAATTGCGGCTTCACCAGCAAGGCGCAGTGTAAGGCCTCCACCTCCGGCGTCGGCGGCTTTTGCGCACCCAACACGTTCGACAGCTGGGCCACGGCCGCGCCGGAGCCCAAGCCGAAACGCGCCCGCACCCAGCGATAAAGATCACGCCCCAATTCAAAAAGTCCGCTACCGCCGCATGCCCATCAGCGCCGCGAGATCGTCGATGGTGATGAGCCGGTAGGTGTAGATGACCCACAAGACCGCAAACACCACGGTCGCGACCACGGTGGTCCAGATCAGCTTCGACTTGATCCGGGGCACGATCGGCGCGCCGGGGTCGGTGCCGGGCGCCCCCTCCTCGCCTTGCGACCGGATGCCCCAGGGCAGCACGGTGAACAGCACCACCCACCAGATCAGGAAATAGATCGCGATCGCGGTCGAGACTGCCATCGTTCAGGCCTGTTCCAGCTCGACCAGCGTGCCGCAGAAGTCCTTGGGATGCAGGAACAGCACGGGCTTGCCGTGGGCGCCGATCTTCGGCTCGCCGTCACCCAGCACGCGAGCACCCTGCGCCTTGAGCCGGTCGCGCGCCGCGCGGATGTCGTCGACCTCATAGCAGACGTGATGGATGCCGCCCTCGGCATTGCGCTCGAGGAACTTGGCGATCGGAGAATCCGCTCCGAGCGGCTCCAGCAGCTCAATTTTGGTGTTGGGCAGCGTGATGAAAACCGTGGTCACCCCGTGGGCGGTCTGCGGCACCGGCGCCGATACCTCGGCGCCCAGCGTCTTGCGATAGACCTCGGAGGCCTTGGCGATGTCGCGCACCGCGATGGCGACGTGATTGAGCCTGCCGATCATGGTGTCTCCTGAGCGGATCCTGTGCAAACGCCAGCGTCGATGCGCCTCAGAGCGCAATATAGCAGCGCGCGGCGCTTCTCACACGACCTGCACGTCACACGACGAGTACTTGCACATAACACGGCGGTTTCTTGCCCCAGCGCTCGGCGAGCGCCGCGCGCACGCCGCGCCGCACCGCCTCGGCAACCGAATCCGGATCGCGCCGCCGCGCTTTGGGCAATTGCTCGATGGTGTCGACCGCGGCCTCGTAGGCGATTTCCGCCATCGGTTCGCCATCCGCCGAGCTTTCGGGAATGCCGATCAGCTCGACCTCGGGATTGGCGGCAAGCTGGCCCTTGTCCGTGATCGCAATCGCAACGAACACCACACCCGAAAAGCTGAGCCGCCGGCGATCCGCGATGGTGCGCGCGTCGGCCGCAACCAGCAGCCGGCCGTCCTTGTAAATCCGGCCCGCCGGCACTTCGTCGATGATCCCCGGCATGCCGGGCGCGAGCTGGATGAGATCGCCGTTGCGGCAAACCAGCACGTCGGCGCCGCAGCGGCGCGCCAGCTCGGCGTGTTCATGCAGGTGCAGCGCCTCGCCGTGGACCGGAATGACGAGCTGGGGCTTCACCCAGCCGATCATCTCCTCGAGCTCAGCGCGCCGCGGATGACCGGACACATGCACGAGCTGCGTCCGATCGGTGATGACCTCGATGCCCTGGTCGATCAGTCCGTTGATGACGTGGCCGACCGCCTTCTCGTTGCCCGGAATGGTGCGCGAGGAGAAAATCACGCGGTCACCCTTGCTCAGGGTCACGTCGGGGTGCTCGTCCTGGGCAATGCGGGAGAGCGCCGCGCGCGGCTCACCCTGGCTGCCGGTGCAGAGCGCCACGACCTTGTCGGGCGGCAGGTAGCCGTAAGCGTCCTGGGGCCGGAAATCCTGCACATCGTCGAGATAACCGGTCTCGCGCGCGACCTGAACCACGCGCTCCATCGCGCGTCCGACCACCACCACCTCGCGTTCGGCGGTCCGCGCAGCGTCCGCGACCGCACGCAGGCGCGCGACGTTCGAGGCAAAGGTCGTCACCGCCACCCGTCGTGGCGCGTCGGCGATCAACTTGGCGAGCGTCTTGGCCACGTCCTTCTCTGACGGCGAACGGCCCTCGCGCACCGCGTTGGTGGAATCGCCGAGCAGCGCCAGGCAGCCTTCTGCGCCCAGCGCGCGGAGCTTGGCCTCGTCGGTCGGCAGGCCGAGCAACGGCGTCGGATCGAGCTTCCAATCGCCGGTATGCAGCACGTTACCGTGCGGCGTGCGGATGATGAGTGCGTTCGACTCCGGGATCGAATGCGCGACCGAAACGAGCTCGATGTCGAACGGCCCGACGTTGAAGCGCGAGCCCAGCGCCACCACGGTGACCGGGATCTCGGGCGCACCGGGTTCACTCTGCCGTTTGGCCGCCAGCAGCGCCGCGGTGAACGGCGTGGCATAGACCGGCACCTTCAGCTTCGGCCACAGGTCGAGCAGCGCACCGAAATGATCCTCGTGCGCGTGGGTAATGACGATGCCGGCAAGGTTTCGCCGCTCCTCCACGAGATAGCGGATGTCGGGCAGGACCAGATCGATGCCGGGCAGGTTCTCCTGGGAGGCAAACGACACGCCGACATCGACCGCGAGCCAGGTGCGGCGGCGCGGTTCGCCCAGCCCATAGATCGAGAGGTTCATCCCGATCTCGCCCACCCCGCCGAGCGGCGCAAATACAAGTTGGCTCGAGCCCGCCATGGTCAGGGCCTCGCGCCCAGAAACACGTCACCCGCCGTGATGGTCTGCGTCGCACCGTCCGGCAAGCGCAGGATGAGACGGCCGTGTTCGTCGATGGATTCGAACCGGCCAGCCGCGGCGCCTTCCGCCTGTGCAACACGGATCGGCTTGCCGACGCCTGCGGCGCGCGCGAGCCAGTCGGAGCGGATCGAGGCAAAGCCCGCGCCGCGATCCCATTGCGCGATGCGCGCCAGCATGGCGGCCGAAAGCGCCGCAAAGATACTTTCAGGCGAGGCGCGCAGACCTGCCGCCGCCAGATCGGTCGCCGGAAATTCGGTGCCAACCGGATGGTGGGTGCAATTCACGCCGACGCCGATGACGATCGAGGCTCCCTCGCCTTCGATCAGGATGCCGGCGAACTTGCAACCATCAATGAGCCCATCGTTCGGCCATTTCAGCGCAATGCGCTTGGCCAGGCCCGGAATGCGTCCCGCGGCGGCATCGTGCACCGCAAGTGCCGCGACGAAGGACAATTCGGCGGCGCGCTCGGTTGGCGCCGCATCGCTCAGCAACAGGCTGGCGTAGAGATTGCCGGGCTCCGAAACCCAAGTCCGGCCGCGGCGGCCGCGCCCCGCGGTCTGGCGGCGCGCCACGACCCACAACGGCCCCCGTTCGCCCGCCCGCGCCAACGCAAGCGCCTCGGCGTTGGTGGAGCCGATTGCATCGTGGACGACGATCCGCGCGCCGGCCGAAGCGGCGGAGAGATCAAGCTGCATCAGAACAGCGATTTCGCCGCCGTGGTCGCGGCGTTCAAGAGCGGCGCGGGATAGACGAAGAACAGGAGGTTGAACAAGCCGGCGACGCCGAGCACGGCTTTGAGTTCGCCCGGCATTGGCTCAAAGCCCTTGGCCGGTTCGTCGAAGTACATGATTTTCACGATCAGCAGATAGTAGTAGGCGCCGACCACGCTCGCCAGCACGCCCAACACCGCGAGCGTGTAGAGGCCCGCCTTGATCGCTGCGAGAAACACGTAGTATTTCGCAAAGAAGCCTGCGAGCGGTGGAATGCCGGCGAGCGAGAACAGCAGCAACGCGAGGAAGAACGCCAGCGCCGGATTGGTGCGCGCCAAGCCTGAAAGGTCGCTGATCTGCTCGACCATGCCGTCGGCACGGCGCATCGACAGGATGACCGCGAAGGTGCCGAGTGTCATCGCCAGATAGATCGCGATGTAGATCAGCACGCCTTGGACGCCGAGAACGCCCTGAGCGCCGCCGGACGACACTGAAGCGAGCCCAATCAGCGCAAAGCCCATGTGTCCGATCGACGAATAGGCCATCAGCCGCTTGATGTTGCGCTGGCCGATGGCCGAGAACGCGCCGAGCGCCATGGAGGCGATGGCGACGAACACCAGGATCTGCTGCCATTGCGGCACGATGCCGGGGAATGCGCCGACCGCGACGCGCACGAAGAGCGCAATCGCCGCGACCTTGGGGGCGGCTGCGAAGAAAGCGGTGATTGGCGTCGGCGCGCCCTCATAGACGTCGGGCGTCCACATGTGGAACGGCACAGCCGAAACCTTGAAGCAGAGGCCTGCAAACAGAAAGACCAGGCCGAACACCAGCCCGATGCCGCCGCCCTGCGCCGATGCCTTGGCGATGCCGGCAAAGCTCACGGTGCCGGTGAAGCCATAGATCAGCGAGCAGCCATAAAGCAGCATGCCGGACGACAACGCACCGAGCACAAAATATTTCAGGCCGGCTTCGGTCGAGCGCGTGGAGTCGCGGTTTGAGGCCGCGACCACATAGAGCGCCAGGCTCATCAGTTCGAGCCCGAGATAGAGCGCGATCAGATCGCCGGCCGAGATCATCATGCCCATGCCGATCGCCGACAGCACGATCAGGATCGCGAATTCGAACGCGCGCTGACCCTCCCTGGCTTGGTAGTGCAGCGACATCAGGATCGCTGAGGCCGAGCCCACATAGGCGAGGATTTTCATGAAACGCGCGAAGCTGTCGATCACAAAGCTGCCGCCGAAGGTCGTGGCGTCCGGAAGCCGGGCGACGATCAGCATGGCAACGATCAGCAGCAGGATCGCGCAAATGTTGACGAGCTTCGTGCTGTCCTCACGATAGGCGCCGATCATCAAGAGCGTCATGGCGCCGAGCGCCAGCAGGATTTCCGGCAGCGCAGGGACCAACGAGGGGAACGGTGTCATCAGCGGCCCCTCACTTGACCAGCGCGGCGGATTTCGCCGCGCCCAGCGCACGCTGATAGTTGTCAAGCAACGCGGTTACCGACGCCGCCGACATATCGAGCACGGGCTTGGGATAGACGCCGAACAGGATGGTCAGCACCACCAACGGCGCAAACACCACGCTCTCGCGCCAGCCCATGTCGGTGATGTGGGCGAGCACCGGTTTCTCCAGCTTGCCGAAGATCACCTTGCGGTAGAGCCAAAGCGCGTAGCAGGCCGACAGGATGACGCCGAAGGTGGCGAAGGTCGCCACCACGGCATTGATCTTGAAGGTGCCGAGCAGCGCCAGGAACTCGCCGACGAAGCCCGAGGTGCCGGGCAGACCGACGTTGGCGAGCGTGAACAGCAGGAACACGGCGGCATAGACCGGCATGCGGTTGACGAGCCCGCCATAGGCCGCGATCTCGCGGCTGTGCATGCGGTCATAGACGACGCCGACGCAGAGGAACAAAGCGGCCGAGACGATGCCGTGCGAGATCATCTGGAAGATGCCGCCGGCGATACCCTGCGTGGTGGCGGCGAAGATGCCCATGGTGACGAAGCCCATGTGGGCCACCGAGGAATACGCAATGAGCTTCTTCATATCCTCCTGCACCAGCGCGACCAGCGAGGTGTAAATGATCGCGATCACGGAGAGCGTGAACACGAACGGCGCAAAGTCGTGCGACGCGATGGGGAACATCGGCAGCGAGAAGCGGAGGAACCCGTAGCCGCCCATCTTCAGGAGGATCGCGGCCAAGATGACCGAGCCCGCGGTCGGCGCCTCAACATGCGCGTCGGGCAGCCAGGTGTGCACCGGCCACATCGGCATCTTGACGGCAAACGAGGCGAAGAACGCGATCCACAGCCAGGGCTGCATGTCGCGCGGGAAGGAGTGCCGCAGCAGCACCGTGATGTCGGTCGTGCCGGCCTGGCCAAACATCGCCATGATGGCGAGCAACATCAGCACCGAGCCCAGCAGCGTGTAGAGGAAGAATTTGAAGCTCGCATAGACCCGGCGCGGGCCGCCCCAGACGCCGATGATCAGGAACATCGGGATCAGGCCGCCCTCGAAGAACAGATAGAACAGCACGAGATCGAGCGCCGAAAACGTGCCGACCATCAGGATTTCGAGCGCCAGGAACGCAATCATGTATTCCTTGACGCGCGTCTGGATCGCCCGCCAGCTCGCCAGGATGCAGAGCGGCATCAGCGCGGTGGTCAGGATCACGAACGGCAGCGAGATGCCGTCGACGCCCATGTGGTAGGTGCCGTAGCCGCCGAGCCAGGCCACCTTCTCGACGAACTGGAATTCCGGCGAACCGGGATCGAACCGCCAGACCATGACGAGCGACACCGCAAAGGTGACGAGCGTGGTCCACAGCGCCACCCAGCGCGCATTGCGCTTCGACGCCTCGTCGTCGCCGCTGCGCAGCGCCATGATGAACAGCACGCCGACGAGCGGCAGGAAGGTGGTCAGGGACAGGACGGGCCAGCTCACCATCAGTGCGCTCCACCCGAGAACATGAACCAGGTGATGAGCGCCGCAGCCCCGATCAGCATGGCGAAGGCGTAGTGGTAGAGATAGCCGCTCTGCAGCCGCACGACGTTGCGCGTCACGTCCAACACGCGCGCCGATACGCCGTCAGGCCCGAAGCCGTCGATGACGAAACCGTCGCCGCCCTTCCACAACAGGCGCCCGAGCCAGAGTGTCGGCCGCACCAACAGGAAGTCGTAGATCTCGTCGAAGTACCATTTGTTGAGCAGGAAGCGGTAAAGCATGCCGTGCTCGCGCGCGAGGCTCACCGGAATATCCGGGCGGCGGATATAGAAGTACCAGGCAACCAGGAAACCGCCCGCCATCATGATGGTCGGCAGCCAGACGACGAGCGGCGGCGCGTGGTGCATCGCGTCGATGACAGCGGCGCTTTGCTTTAACGAGTCGCGGAAGAATTCCTCGACGTGGTGGCCGGCGAAAAACTCCTTGAGCGGAAAGCCTGCGAGGATCGACCCCGCCGCCAGCACACCCAACGGGATCAAGATCACCAGCGGGCTTTCATGCGCGGCCTCGTAGTGATGCTGGTCGTGCGGCTTGCCGTGGAAGGTCTTGAAGATCAATCGCCAGGAGTAGAACGCGGTCAGGCCTGCCGCGATCACGGTCATCAGGAAGGCATACGGCGCAAACACATTCTTGCCGGAGAACGCGGCCTCGATGATGGCGTCCTTGGAGAAATATCCGGCGGTGAGCGGAAATCCGGTGAGCGCCAGGGTGCCGATCACCATGCACCAGTAGGTGAACTTAATCTTGTGGCGGAGCCCGCCCATCTTGCGGATGTCCTGCTCGTGATGCATCGCCATGATCACCGAGCCGGAACCTAGGAACAGCAACGCCTTGAAGAAGGCGTGGGTGAGCAGGTGGAACATGCCGACCGAATAGGCGCCCACCCCCATGGCAACGAACATGTAGCCCAGCTGCGAGCAGGTCGAATAGGCGACGATGCGCTTGATGTCGTTTTGCACGAGGCCGACGGTCGCCGCGAAGAACGCCGTGGTGGCGCCGACCAGCGTCACGAACGCGGCGGCGTTCGGAGCAAGCTCGAACAGTGGCGACAGCCGCGCCACCATGAACACGCCCGCCGTCACCATGGTGGCGGCGTGGATCAGCGCGGACACTGGTGTCGGGCCTTCCATCGCGTCGGGCAGCCAGGTGTGCAGCAGGAACTGCGCCGACTTGCCCATCGCGCCCATAAAGAGGAGCAGGCAGATCAGCGTCAGCGCGTCGGCATGCCAGCCGAAGAAGTTGATGGTCTTGCCGGCGAGCGTCGGCGCCTGCGCGAACACGGTGTCGAGGTCGATCGCTCCGGTCATCATGAAGACGGCGAAAATTCCGAGCGCGAAGCCGAAATCGCCGACGCGGTTGACCACGAAGGCCTTGATGGCGGCGGCGTTCGCTTCGGGCTTGTGATACCAGAAGCCGATCAGGAGATAGCTCGCGAGGCCGACGCCCTCCCAGCCGAAGAACAATTGCGCCAGGTTGTCGGAGGTCACCAGCGCCAGCATCGCGAAGGTGAAAAACGACAGATAGCCGAAGAACCGCGGCCGATACGGATCCTCGTGCATGTAGCCGATGGAATAGAGGTGCACGAGCGCCGACACCGTCGTCACCACCACCAGCATGACGGCGGTCAGCGTATCGATGCGCAGCGCCCACTCGACCTTGAAGTCTCCCGACACGATCCAGGAAAACAGCGGGATGCGCTCGTCGAAATGGCCGAAGCCGACGCGCCAGAACGCGATCCACGACAGCACCATGGCGATCAGCAGGAACGCGGTGGTGATGACCTCGGCGGCGCGCGAGCCCTCGGCCGGCGGTTCGTGCTCTTCCGGCTCGTGGTGGGTTTCGTGGATGACGGAATGGGCGCCGCGCGGCGATACGGCGGCGTGCGTAACGTGCGCCGGCGCGTGATGATCGTCCGACGCCTCCGCGCCCGGAAAGCGCTTGGTGGCGCCCCAGAGCGCAATGGCGCCCGCGAGGATCGCGCCGAGAAGGGGCAGGAAGACGATGGCCTGATACATCCTCAGCCCTTCATCAGGTTGATGTCTTCAACCGCAATCGAGCCGCGATTGCGGTAGTAGACCACGAGGATCGCAAGCCCGATCGCAGCCTCGGCGGCCGCAACCGTCAGCACCAGCATCGCAAACACTTGGCCCACGATGTCGCCCAGGTGCGTCGAGAAGGCGACCAGGTTGATGTTGACGGCGAGCAGGATCAGCTCGATCGACATCAGGATGACGATGACGTTCTTGCGGTTGAGGAAGATGCCGAGGATGCCGAGCGTGAACAGCACGGCGGCAACCGACAGGTAGTGGCCAAGTGTAATAATCATCTCAAAGCCCCTGCCCTGGCCGGACTTTGACGACGTCGATGGCTGTCGCCCTGGTGCGCGCAACCTGATCGGAAATGTTTTGGCGCTTCACATTGGGCCGGTGCCGCAGCGTCAGCACAATGGCGCCGATCATGGCGACCAGCAGGATCAGGCCCGCGGCCTGGAAGTAGTAGATGTATTGCGTGTAGAGCACGCGGCCGAGCGCCTCGGTGTTGGTGATGGCCTGCGGGATCGGCGCCGTGATGGCGCGCGGGATGCCGGGACCGATGACCCAGGTGCCGACCACCAGCAGCAGTTCGACGAGAAACACGACGCCAACCAGCGCGCCGACCGGCAGATATTGCAGAAAGCCCTGGCGCAATTCGGCGAAATCGACGTCGAGCATCATCACGACGAACAAGAACAGCACCGCGACCGCGCCGACGTAAACCACGATCAGGATCATGGCGAGGAATTCCGCGCCCATCAGCACGAACAGGCCTGACGCATTGACGAAGGCGAGAATGAGGAACAGCACCGAATGCACGGGGTTCTTCGCGGCGATTACCATGAAGGCGGACGCCACGCACACACCGGCAAACAGGTAGAAGAAGAGAGCGGGCAGGATCATTGCGGCTCAGCCTTCACCGGTACGGCGCATCGAGTTGGATGTTCTTGGCGATCTCGCGTTCCCAGCGATCGCCGTTCGCGAGCAGGCGCTCCTTGTCGTAATAGAGCTCCTCGCGCGTTTCGGTGGCGAACTCGAAGTTCGGGCCCTCGACAATGGCATCGACCGGGCAGGCCTCCTGGCACAGGCCGCAGTAGATGCATTTCACCATGTCGATGTCGTAGCGCGTGGTGCGCCGCGTGCCGTCGTTGCGGCGCGGGCCCGCCTCGATGGTGATGGCCTGCGCCGGACAGATCGCCTCGCAGAGCTTGCAGGCGATGCAACGTTCCTCGCCGTTCGGATAGCGGCGCAGCGCATGCTCGCCACGGAAGCGCGGCGAGATCGGTCCCTTCTCGAACGGATAGTTGAGCGTGGCCTTCGGCTTGAAGAAGTAGCGCATGGCGAGGAAGAACCCCGACACGAACTCCCACAAGAATATCGACCGTGCGGCCTGATCGAGTCTCATTGTCTTATCCTCTCGCCAGCCCGCCGAATTGCAGCACCGCTGCGACAACCACCACCATGAACAGCGACACCGGCAGGAACACCTTCCAGCCGAGCCGCATCAGCTGGTCATAGCGGTAACGCGGCACGATCGCCTTGGCCATGGCGAACAGGAAGAACATGAAGAACGCCTTCAAGACGAACCAGATCACGCCCGGCACCCAGGTGAACGGCGCCACCGGGAACGGCGGCAGCCAGCCGCCGAGGAACAGGATCGTTGCCATGGCGCACATCGTGCCGATGGCGACGTATTCGCCGAGCATGAACATCATGTAGGGCGTCGAGCCGTATTCGACCATGAAGCCCGCGACCAGCTCGGATTCGGCTTCGACCAGGTCGAACGGCGGCCGGTTGGTTTCGGCCAGAGCCGAAATGAAAAACACCACGAACATCGGAAACAGCGGCAGCCAATACCAGCCGAACATGCCGTAGCGGCCGTCCTGCGCGGCGACGATGGCCGAGAGCTTCAGGGAGCCAGCGCAGAGCAGCACCGTGATGATGACGAAGCCGATCGAGACCTCGTAGGACACCATCTGCGCGGCGGAGCGCAGCGCGGCGAGAAACGGATATTTCGAGTTCGACGCCCAGCCGGCCATGATCACGCCATAGACCATGAGCGACGAGATCGCGAAAATGTAGAGAATGCCGACGTTGATTTCGGCGATCGCCCAGCCGGCGCTGACCGGGATCACGGCCCAAGCCGCCAGCGCCAACGTGCAGGTGACGAGCGGTGCCAGCAGAAACACGCCCTTGTTGGCGCCGGCCGGAATGACCGGCTCCTTGAGCACGAACTTGAGCAGGTCGGCGAAGGATTGCAGCAGACCCCACGGCCCGACCACGTTGGGGCCGCGCCGGATCTGCACCGCCGCCCAGATCTTGCGGTCGGCGAGGAGCACATAAGCAATGGTCACGAGCAGAAGTACCAGGAGCAGCAGCGACTGCGCCACGATCACGATCAGCGGCCAGATCGGCGCGATCAGCGGCCAGATAGTGCTCGTCCAGAATTCCGTGATTGCCGACATGTCCCTACTCCGCCGCGCTCATGGTGCGGCCCTCGGCAAGCACCGAACATTCGGCCATCACCGCGGACGCCCGCGCGATCGGATTGGTCAGGTAGAAGTCTTCGACCGGCGAACGGAACGGCGCCTTGCCCGGCGTGCCGCCGCGATCGGCGAGCTTGCGGATGTCCTCGGCTGTGCCCGGCGCAATCTGGTCGATGTGCTGCAGATGCGGATGGGCACGGAACATCGCCTGGCGCAATTGCGCGAGCGAGTCATAGGGCAGCTTCTGGCCGAGCGCGTCGGACAGTGCGCGCAGGATCGCCCAGTCCTCGCGCGCATCGCCCGGCGGGAAGCCGGCGCGATTGGCCATCTGCACGCGGCCTTCGGTGTTGACGTAGATGCCGGATTTTTCGGTGTAGGCCGCACCCGGCAGGATCACGTCGGCGCGATGCGCGCCGCTGTCGCCGTGGGTGCCGATGTAGACGACGAAAGCGCCGGGCGGCACGTCGATCTCATCCGCGCCCAACAGGAACAGCACATCGAGTCCGCCGGCTTGAGCCATTTCGGCGGCGTTCTTGCCGCCCGAAACGGGCACGAAACCGAGATCGAGCGCGCCAACGCGTGAGGCTGCCGTGTGCAGCACGCCAAAGCCGTTCCAGCCGTCCTTGACGGCGCCGAGCGCAACCGCGGCTTGGGCGGCGAGCGCCGCGACCGCAGCGCCATCCGGCCGCGCCAAAGCGCCAGCGCCGAGAATGATCAGCGGACGCTCGGCTTTCTTCAGCGTCTCGGCAAAGCCCTGGCGGCCCGCCGCGACATCGGCCAGCGTCTCTGGGCCGGCGCCGAGGTACTCGTACGAATAGGTCAGATCGGCCTTCTCGCCGATCAGCGCGATCGGGAACTTGCCGGCGCGCCAGCGCTTGCGGATGCGCGCATTGAGCACGGAGGCTTCCCGGCGCGGATTGGCCCCGACGATCAGCAGCGCATCGGCCTTGTCGATGCCCGCGATGGTGGAGTTGAACAGATAGCTGGCCCGGCCCGCAGCCGGATCGAGCGCCGCGCCGTCCTGGCGCGCATCGAGATTGCGGCTGCTCAGCGCCGTCATCAGAGCTTTCAGCGCGAACATCTCTTCGACCGCCGCGAGGTCACCCGCGATGGCGCCAATACGATCGGGCGCCGCGGGCGCGACCTTGGCGGCGATCGCCGCGAACGCCTGGCTCCAGGACGCCGGCTTCAGCCTGCCGTTCTCCCGCACATAGGGCTGGTCGAGCCGTTGGGCGCGCAGGCCGTCGATGATGTGCCGCGTCTTGTCCGAAATCCATTCCTCGTTCACGTCATCGTTGGTGCGCGGCAAGATGCGCATGACCTCGCGGCCGCGCGTGTCAACGCGGATCGCGGAGCCGACCGCATCCATCACATCGACCGCCTCGGTCTTGGTCAGCTCCCACGGCCGCGCGGCGAATGCATAGGGCTTCGAGGTAAGCGCGCCGACCGGACAGAGATCGACCACGTTGCCCTGCAGCTCCGAGCTCATGGCGTGCTCGAGGTAGGTCGTGATCTCCATGTCCTCGCCGCGGCCGGTGGCGCCAAGCTCGGGGACGCCAGCGACTTCGGCCGAGAACCGGATGCACCGCGTGCAATGGATGCAACGGTTCATGATGGTCTTGACCAGCGGGCCGATGTACTTGTCCTCGACCGCGCGCTTGTTGTCGGCGTAGCGGCTGGCATCGACGCCATAGGCCATGGCCTGATCTTGCAGATCGCATTCGCCGCCCTGGTCGCAGATCGGGCAATCGAGCGGATGGTTGATCAGCAGAAACTCCATCACGCCTTCGCGCGCCTTGCGCACCATCGGGGTGCGGGTGTTGACCACCGGCGGCTCGCCGTTCGGGCCGGGCCGGCAATCGCGCACGCCCCAGGCACAGCTTGCGACCGGCTTGGGCGAGCCCTTCAGCTCGACGAGGCACATGCGGCAGTTACCGGCGATCGACAGCCGCTCATGGAAACAGAATCGCGGGATTTCCGCGCCCGCGGCCTCGCAGGCCTGGAGCAGCGTGTACTCCGGCGGGACGTCGATCTCTTTGCCGTCGACGATGAGTTTCGCCATCGCCCTACTCCGCCGCCACCCGCACCGCGGCGGCTTCCGCGCGATGCGTGTATTCGTCGATGCGCCGCTCGATCTCCGGCCGGAAGTGCCGCAGCAGGCCCTGCACCGGCCAGGCCGCGCCGTCGCCGAACGCGCAGATGGTGTGGCCCTCGATCTGCTTGGTGACGTCGAACAGCATGTCGATTTCTTTTTTCTGCGCCCTGCCCTCGGCCATGCGGGTGAGCATGCGCCACATCCAACCCATGCCCTCGCGGCACGGCGTGCACTGACCGCAGCTCTCGTGCTTGTAGAAATACGAGATGCGCGC
This sequence comes from Rhodoplanes serenus, assembly GCA_945893145.1. Taxonomy (GTDB): domain Bacteria; phylum Pseudomonadota; class Alphaproteobacteria; order Rhizobiales; family Xanthobacteraceae; genus Z2-YC6860. Next base: position 23,886 of record CAMDDZ010000043.1, read on the forward strand.
CATCGCCCGGATGATATCGGTCGACTTGTCCATCACGATCACGGCTGCGGTGCCGAGCGAGGACTTCAGCGCTGCGCAGCCGTCGAAATCCATCTTCAGTTCGCCGCACTGATGCGCCGGAATGAGCGGCATCGACGAGCCGCCCGGAATAACGGCCAGCAGGTTGTCCCAGCCGCCGCGCACGCCGCCGCAATGGGTCTCGATCAGTTCACGGAGCGGAATGCCCATCGCGTCTTCGACGGTGCAGGGCCGCTCGACGTGGCCCGAGATGCAGAACAGCTTGGTGCCGGTGTTGTTTGGCCGGCCGATGCCCGCGAACCAGGCCGCGCCACGCCGCAGGATGTCCGGCACCACCGCGATCGACTCCACGTTGTTCACCGTGGTGGGGCAGCCGTAGAGACCGACGTTGGCCGGGAACGGCGGCTTGAGCCGCGGCTGGCCCTTTTTGCCTTCGAGGCTTTCCAGCAGCGCCATTTCCTCGCCGCAGATATAGGCGCCGGCGCCATGGTGAACGTAGAGGTCGAAGTCCCAGCCGTGGACGTTGTTCTTGCCGATAAGCTTGGCGTCGTAGGCTTGGTCGATCGCGGCTTGGAGCCGCTCACGCTCACGGATGAATTCGCCGCGCACGTAGATGTAGCCTGCGTGGCACGCCATGGCGGCGCCCGCGATCAGGCAGCCCTCGACCAGGAGATGCGGATCGTTCCGCATGATCTCGCGGTCCTTGCAGGTGCCGGGCTCCGACTCGTCGGCGTTGACCACGAGATAATGCGGCCGGTCGCCGACCTGCTTGGGCATGAACGACCATTTCACGCCGGTCGGGAAGCCCGCGCCGCCGCGGCCGCGCAGCCCTGAGGCCTTCACCTCGTTGACCAGTCCGTCGCGGCCCTTCTCGATCAGCGCCTTGGTGCCGTCCCACGAGCCGCGTTTGCGCGCGCCGTCGAGGCCGAAGTCGCCTTGGCCGTAGAGGTTCCTGAAGATGCGGTCCTTGTCGTCGAGCATTTAAGCTTTCACCGTCTTCAGCGTGGTGGGACCGCCAACCGGCGCGGAGAACTGGCGGTCGACCTGCGGGCCGGGCTTCGGTTTACGACCGGCGGCGAATTCGTCGAGGATTTTCTCGAAGCTTTCGGGGGTCAAATCCTCGTAAGTGTCGTTCCAGATCAGCACCATCGGCGCGTTCACGCAGGCGCCGAGGCACTCGACCTCTTCCCAGGAGAAATTACCGTCCGCTGAAACGTGCAGCGCATCGTGATGGATGCGCTTGTGGCAGACATCGAAAATGGCGTCGGCGCCGCGCAGCCGGCAAGGCGTCGTGCCGCAGACCTGAACATGCGCCTTGGTTCCGCACGGCTGCAGCAGGAACATGGTGTAGAAGGTCGCGACTTCGAGCGCGCGAATGTGCGCCATGTCGAGGAAATCGGCGACGTGGCGGATCGCGGCCTCCGGCAGCCAGCCGCCGTTCTGCTCCTGGGCGCGCCACAGCAGCGGGATGATCGCCGACTGCTGGCGGCCGGGCGGATATTTCTCCACCTGCTTCTTCGCCCAGGCGAGATTATCAGCCGTGAAGGAAAACTCCTTCGGCTGCTGCTCGGGCGGTGCAACGCGGCGGACGGCCATTGCTAGTTCGCCTTACGCTCGAGGAATGCCGCAAGGTTGTCTGCTGCGACGACGAAATAATTGGCTTCGGGAGCAGATAGATTCTTGTAGACGCTCCGCGTGTCGTAGTTGCCCCGCCAACCCATGATCGTACCGTTCGGTCTAAAGGCGCATTGCTCGGGATCTTGGGCGCACCGCTTGCTGAATTTCGCCTGCGCGTCCGGATGTTCGGAAACCCAGCAGTCCTCCGGAAACGCCAAGCGGCAGCCCCACTGGACTTCGGGAAACGCCTCTTGGCCGGTCGCCACGCTACTGGTCGCGAATACGGCCAAAGGAAGCGCAAGTGCCATCGATCGAATGATCATCGGTCGACCTCGCCGAACACGATATCGAGCGAGCCCAGGACGGCGGACACGTCGGCCAGCATGTGGCCGCGGCAGAGAAAATCCATCGCCTGAAGGTGTGCAAAGCCCGGCGCGCGGATTTTGCACTTGTAGGGTTTGTTGGTGCCGTCGGCGACCAGATAGACGCCGAACTCGCCCTTGGGTGCTTCGACCGCGACATAAACTTCGCCGGCCGGCACGTGGAAACCCTCGGTGTAGAGCTTGAAGTGATGGATCAGCGCCTCCATCGACTTCTTCATCTCCTGGCGGCGCGGCGGCGTGACCTTGTTGTCCTCGACCACCACCGGCCCCTGCCCGTCCGGCGCGCGCAGTTTCTCGATGCACTGCTTCATGATGCGAACCGACTGGTGCATCTCTTCCATACGGATGTGATAGCGGTCGTAGCAGTCGCCGTTCTTGCCGATCGGAATATCGAAATCCATCTCGGCATAGCACTCGTAGGGCTGCGACTTGCGCAGGTCCCAGGCCGCGCCCGAGCCGCGCACCATCACGCCGGAGAAGCCCCAAGCCCAGGCGTCCTTCAGGCTGACCACGCCGATATCGACGTTGCGCTGCTTGAAAATCCGGTTCTCGCTGAGCAGACGATCGAGGTCATCGACCACCTTCAGAAATGGATTGCAGAACGCCTCGATGTCGTCGATCAGTTTCTTGGGCAGGTCCTGATGCACGCCGCCGACACGAAAATAGGCCGCGTGCATGCGCGAGCCCGAGGCGCGCTCGTAGAACACCATCAATTTCTCGCGCTCCTCGAAGCCCCACAGCGGAGGCGTCAGCGCGCCGACGTCCATCGCCTGTGTGGTGACGTTGAGGAGATGCGAAAGAATTCGTCCGATCTCGCAAAACAGCACGCGGATCAGCTGCGCGCGCCGCGGCACCTGAATCCCGAGAAGCTTTTCCGCCGCCAGGCAGAAGGCGTGCTCCTGGTTCATCGGCGCGACGTAATCGAGCCGGTCGAAATACGGGATCGCCTGCAGATAGGTCTTGGCCTCGATCAGCTTCTCGGTGCCGCGATGGAGCAAGCCGATGTGCGGATCAACGCGCTCGACGATCTCGCCGTCGAGCTCCAGCACCAGCCGCAGCACACCATGGGCGGCCGGATGCTGCGGGCCGAAGTTGATGGTGAAGTTGCGAAGCTGCTCGGCCATCAGGAGCCCACCTTGGGATCTTTGGCCTTCTCGTCGCCCGGCAGCGGCACATAGTCGGTGCCTTCCCAGGGCGAGAGGAAATCGAAATTGCGGAATTCCTGCGCCAGTCGCACCTTGTCGTAGACCACGCGCTTCTGCGCGTCGTCGTAACGCACTTCGACAAAGCCGGTCAGCGGGAAATCCTTGCGCAGCGGATGGCCTTCAAAACCGTAGTCGGTCAGCAACCGCCGCATATCGGTGTGGCCGGTGAACAGCACGCCATAGAGGTCGTAGGTCTCGCGCTCGAACCAGTCGGCGCCAGGAAACACGCCGATGATCGAAGCCACCGGCATGTCTTCGCCGGTTTCGATCTTGATCCGGATGCGGCGGTTAAACTTCGGCGACAGCAGGTGATAGACCACGTCGAAGCGCCGCTCGCGCGCCGGCCAGTCCACCGCGGTGGCGTCGATAAAGCTGACGAACTGGCAGCGCTCGTTGTCGCGCAGAAACGTCATGACATTGACGATGTCTCGCGCCGTCGCGATGACGGTCAGCTCGCCGTTGGCGACCCAGTGGCCCACGATCGAGCCCGCAAGCGCGCCTGCGATCGTTTCTCCGAGCTTTTCGAGGGTCTCGTCCATTCCGGTCAATCCACGATGAACAGCCGCACGCCCTTGGCGGTGTGGGAGCGGTGCGCACCGTCCTCATCAGCCACCTGGTAGCTCTGTCCTGCTTTGAGATCGAACGAACGGCCGTCTTTCAGATCGGTCGTCATCTCGCCATCGAGGCAAAAAATGATGTGACCCTTGCTGCACCAATGATCGGCCACGTAGCCCGGCGAGTAATCGACCAGCCGCACCCGGATGTCGCCAAACTGACGCGTGCGCCAGGTGGCGATGCCAGCATCACCCTTGTGGGTCGTCGGCTCAACGCTGGTCCAATCGGTGGTGCCGAACGGGATGTTGTCGATGCGCATGCTTACCGCTCGATCGTCCCGGTGCGCCGGATCTTCTTTTGCAGCAACAGCACGCCATAGAGCAGCGCCTCTGCGGTCGGCGGACAGCCCGGCACGTAGATGTCGACCGGCACGATGCGGTCGCAGCCGCGCACCACCGAGTAGGAATAGTGGTAGTAGCCGCCGCCGTTGGCGCACGAGCCCATCGAGATGACGTAGCGCGGCTCCGGCATCTGATCATAAACCTTCCGAAGCGCGGGCGCCATTTTGTTGGTCAGCGTGCCGGCAACGATCATCACGTCGGACTGCCGCGGCGAAGCGCGCGGCGCAAAGCCGAAGCGCTCGGCATCGTAGCGCGGCATCGACATCTGCATCATTTCGACCGCGCAGCACGCCAGCCCAAAGGTCATCCACATCAGCGAGCCGGTGCGCGCCCAGATGATCAGATCCTCGGTCGCGGTGACGATGAAGCCTTTGTCGGCAAGTTCGCCGTTGATGCCGGAAAAATACGGATCGTCCGCCCCCACCGGCCTGCCGGTGCGCGGATCGAGCACGCCTCTGGGCGCTGGCGCGACGAGGGTGTTCATGGTGCGATCAATCCCATTCGAGCGCCCCTTTCCGCCACTCATAGATAAAGCCGACGGTGAGCACCGCAAGGAACACCATCATCGACCAGAATCCATAGGCGCCGAGCTGCCCGAATACGATCGCCCAGGGGAACAGAAACGCCACCTCAAGGTCGAAAATGATGAACAGGATCGCGACCAGATAGAAGCGCACGTCGAACTTCATGCGGGCGTCGTCGAAGGCGTTGAAGCCGCATTCGTAGGCCGAAAGCTTCTCGGGATCGGGCTGCTTGTAGGCAACGATGAACGGCACGACCAGCAACGCCAGTCCCAGGCCCAGCGCGACCGCGATGAAGATCACCAGGGGAAGATAGTCTTGCAGCAGGGCGTTCATTGCCGGCTCTTTGGCGTGCTTCTCTTTGGCGACTTCCGACCATCCGATCTGACCGGCCGTCGCGTCCGGCAAATCTCCGTCCTGGACCTCTGTCGGCACCCCGCAAGGCGCCGAAAGCCCCGAAAATCGCCCCAACGAGATCAGATTCGTTCCAAAGACAGGCGAATGAGGCTTAGCGCAGCGCACAAAGGGTGGCAAGGCGCGAAAAGCCCGGTGAATGCTGCATTGCGCGCCCTGGCAGGCGGCGTTTACGCTGTCGCCAAAAGGGGCGTGTGGTGCCGTTCGGTATTGTTTCTAAGCCGCTTTCAACATGGTTGAATGCAGTGCGGCAATCAAAGGTTGGGAGTGCGTGCGCGATGCAACAGCTTACCGCGGGGATCACCAAGGCTGGCACCGGCCTTGACGGCATCGTCTGGAACATCCTCGGCCAGACCTACGTGCCGAAATCGTTGTCGGAAAATTCGTTCTCCTGGCACGCCACGTTCCCGCCCGGCACCTTCGTGCCGCCGCACATTCATCCGACTCAAGACGAGTTCATCTACGTTCTGGAAGGCCGTTTCGATCTCCTGCTTGACGGCAAGGACTTCCAGGCCACGACCGGCGACCTGATCAAGCTGCCGATGCAGGTGCCGCACGGCATCTTCAATAAGACCGACCAACCGGTGAAGTGCTTCTTCTGGGTGGCGCCGACCCGCAAGCTCTACGACCTGTTCTGGGGCATTCACTCCATGAAGGAGCAGAACCCGCCGGACGTCGTCGCACTGGCGGCGAAGCACGAGGTCGTGTTCCTGCCGCCGCCGGCGTGACGGTCCGCCGCGGTTCTATCCACAAGGCACGCGCGCACTGTTACCAGAACGCTGTATCGTCAAGGCATGCTCGCGCTGCGCGATGCCTTCATCACGGGAACCGGCGTTTTTCTTCCAGGTGAGCCGGTCGGCAACGACCGGATGGAGGACTTCATCGGCCGGGTTGGCGGCCGCAAGTCTGTGATCGGCCAGCGTGCGCTACGCTGGAACGGCATTGCGACCCGCCACTACGCGCTGACGCCCGAGGGCGACGTGTTACATACCAACGCCTCGATGAGCGCAGCGGCCGTGATGGCGTCGCTCGCCGACGCCGGCCTTGGCCGCGAGCAATTGCAAATGCTGGCGACCGCCACCACCCAAGGCGATTATCTCGTTCCCGGCCACGCCAGTGCGGTTCACGGCGAGCTTGGTGGCGGCGCGCTCGAACTTGCCAGCTTTCAGTCGGTCTGCGCCTCCTCGGTCATGGCCGCAAAGGCAGCCTCGTTCTCGGTGCGAGCCGGCGAGACCGATTGCGCGGCCGCGGTCGCCGGCGAATTTTCATCGCGCTGGTTCCGCCCGAGCTTCTATGAGGGCACGGCGCTGATCGACGCCAAAGGCCGTTTGCCGATGGAGGCCGACTTTCTGCGCTGGACCCTTTCGGACGGCGCTGGCGCCATTGTGATCGAGCCAAAGCCGCGCCCCAATGGACCGAGCGTGCGGATCGACTGGATCGATCTCACGTCGCTGGCCGGCCGGTTCGACGCCTGCATGTGGGCGGGCGTTGCGCCCGAGCATCGCGGCTCGCTCATCCATGCCTGGAGCCATGCCGGCCCACGCGCCGCGCACGAGGCCGGCGCGATCGCGCTGCTGCAGGACTTCACACTGCTGAAAATCATCATCCGGGCCTGGATCGGGGTCTATCTCGAGAAGGTCGATTCAGGCCGGATCGATCCCAAAGGCGTCGATTGGCTGCTGTGTCACTATTCGGCACGCTCGCTGCGGCAGGAGATCGTCGATGTGCTGGAAGGCACCAATGCGATGATCCCCGAGCACAAATGGTTCACGACGTTGCCGGCGACCGGCAATGTCGGCTCGGCGTCGATCTGGATGATGCTTGACGCATTGCTGAAATCAGGCTCGGCTAAGCCCGCCGACAAGATTCTCTGCGTGGTGCCGGAAAGCGGCCGCGCGATGGTTGGCTTCATGATGTTGGAGGTGGTGGCATGAGCGTCGCGCAAGCGTCTGCCCGGATCGATACCGCGCAGAATACGGCCGTCGCCGACGTCATGCGCAAGCTTGCGGTGGCGTGGACCGAATTCGAAGGCCGGCTGGAAGCAACGCCGCTGATCCGCAAGCTGACGCGCGGGCGGTTCGAGCTTTCCGACTACCACGCCTTCCTGATCAATCTGCGCCAGCAGGTGAAGGACGGCTCGCTCTGGATGTCGCGCGCGGCCTCCAGCATCGACGAGGAGCACCTGGAGCTGCGCTCCGCGCTGATGCAGCACGCCGTCACCGAACACCGCGACTTCCGTATGCTGGAGGTGGATTTTGTCACCAGCGGCGGCGCGCTCACGACGATCGAGACCGCCAAGAAAAACATTGGCTCCGAGGCACTGTCGTCCTGGATGTTCCACCAGGCGTCGCAGCCCAATCCGTTCGGCCTGCTCGGCGCCATGTTCATCATCGAGGGCCTGGGCTCGATCAAAGCCGCCGAATGGGGACATCTGGCGCAGCGCCGGCTCGGTCTGCCCAAAGAGGCGTTTAAATTCCTGCTCTATCACGGCGAGAACGACGCCGAGCACATGAAGGAATTCGAGGAGATGCTCCGCCTTGTGCTGCCGGACGACGCGGTGGCCGAGCGGATCGTTACCTGCGCCAGGGTGACGGCACGTCTCTACGCGCTACAGATCGAGGAGATCGCTGCGTGACCGACATCCGGACCTTCGATCTCCGGAAGTTCGATCCCAAGGATCCCGATCCGTGGCTTGCGCTCTATCTCGACCAAAGTCTGCCGATCGACGAAGGCGCCAAAGAGGCTCTGCTGGTCGGCAACCGTTCGATCTCGCGGCGCTGGCTGTTCCCGGTCGCGCGCGTGTTCATCTTCGTGTTCTTCATCGTCGTGAAAATCCTGCGCGGATTGTCGCCGCGTCGGCCCAACATGAACGTCGCGCTGCACCGGTTCATCCATTGGGGTCTGAAGCACTTCGCGTCGCCGGAAGCCAACATGCTGATCATGCGGCATTTCACGCTGGCGACCGAACTGCTGACCTTCATCAAGGCCAACGCCGGTCCGGTCGAGATCGATAGCTGGCCGCTGCGCCCCACCAAGCTCTCCGATTTGCGCGACAACGTGTTCCTGCAACACGATCTCAACATCTACAATTTCATCATCCAGCTCAACGCCAGCCTGCGCGCCCAGGGGCGCGATCTTGTGCCGGTGGCGAAGCCGGATTTTTCCGCCATCACGGACGGTCCGATTGCGCTCGAACCGATGCCGCATGGCCGGCTCAACGTCATCGATGTGCAGACGGCGATCGAGGCCTATACGCCGATGTATGCGCTGTTTCTGCCGCGCGAGGATTTCGTCCGTGCCGCCAATTCGCTTCAGCTCGACGAGGTCGTTGCGATCTACATCGCCAAGGTCCTCGGCACCGACTATCACCTGGCATTCATGAAGAACGGCCATCCGCTGGTGCCGCTGTCGACCTTGCAGGCCGGCTACCGGCTGATGATGCACGGCCTCGACGTCGAGGGGCTGCACGGTTGGCTGCGCGTGCTCAAGCGCCGGCAGGCCGCGGGGCTGCCGCTCGATCCGCGCAATCCGACCGCGGCCGGCGTGACGATTTAGGCGGCTTTTCCGGGCTTATTCACCTGGCTCTGCGCGAAGCCCGCAGCGCCTGCGTAGCCGCGCACAATCGCCTTGCGCTGTTCGAACGACAGCACGTCGTCAATGTTGGAGAAACCATCGGGGGCGCGCTGCTCCACCGCGTCGATCACGCCCTCCGGCCCGCCGCTGCGGTTCATCCGCACGATCTGCGCGGTCGGCGGCAGGCGTTCCTGCTCATAGGCCCACAACCCATGCGCCGGATGGTCGGCCGACACCAACCGGTCTGCGAGGCAGCGCGCGTCAAGGATCGCCTGCGACGCGCCATTGGAGCCGACCGGATACATCGGGTGCGCGGCGTCGCCGAGCAGCGTGACGCGGCCGTGCGACCAGCGCGGCAGCGGATCGCGATCGCACATCGGAAATTCCCAGAACTCCGGCGTCGCCTCGATCAGCGCCTTGGCATCCACATAAGGAATCCGAAACCGCTGCACGTGCGGCATCAAATCTTCGAAGCGTCCCGGCCGCGACCAGTCCTCGTTGTTCGGCGGAGTACCGCCCTCGCCCACCTTCACCAGCACTGCCCAATTGGTCAGCGGGCGATCCTCGCGCGCACCCTCGCTGATCGGATAGATCACGCATTTCGCCGCCATGCCGCCGGCGATCACCATCGAGCGGCCGGTCAAAAACTTTGGCCAGTCGAGCGCGCCGCGCCACAGCATCGAGCCGTTCCAGCGCGCCGGGCCTTCGTTCGGAAACAGCGCGGCGCGCACATGCGAATGGATGCCGTCGGCGCCGATCAGCACATCGCCCTGGGCGGTGTGGCGGTGCGAGCCGTTGCGATCGAAGAAATAAGCGGTCACGCCCGCGTCATCCTGCCGGAAGCCGCCGAGCCGGTGGCCGGTGTGGATGCGGCTCTCGCCGAGCCGCGACCGCACCGCCTGATGAATCACGCTTTGCAGGCGGCCGCGGTGGATCGAGAACTGCGGCACGTCGTAGCCGGCGTCGAGGCCGCGCGGTTCGCGCCAGATTTCCTGGCCGAAACGGTTGGTATAGATCAACTCGTAGGTTCGGATGCCGACCGCGTCGAGCCGGTCCAGCAGGCCGAGGTCTTTCAATTCCTTGATCGCATGCGGCAGCGTGTTGATGCCGACGCCGAGCTCCCGGACACCTTCGGACTGCTCGTACAACTCGCAGGGAATGCCGCGCGCGTGCAGCATCAGGGCTGTGGTGAGCCCGCCGATCCCGCCGCCAATGACAATCACCTTCACGGCCAGCCAACCCTTACCGACGCTACGGTTTACCGCGTTTCTATAATGGCCCGGCCGCCCAGAACTGCAACGACTTCCCGCCCGCTTGGTTGATTTCGCGGCGTTGCGCTAAAACGAGGTCCGAAAGGGTTAAAAGCCGACAGTCCATGGCCAAACTCCCGCAGCCCGACCCGCGCTACCTGCAGGCGCTCCGCATGCTCGAGGAGGCGGTTGCCGCTCAGCGCGGGGGCCGCGCCGCCGAGGCCGATCAGCTGTTCGGCCGGGTGCTGAAGAAGAACCCCGACTATTTCGACGCGCTCAACCTCTATGGCGTGTTCAAGTACCAGCACAACAAACCGCACGACGCGCTCAAGCTTCTGACCCGGGCGACCGCACTCAACCCGCGCTCGGTTGGCGCGCTCAACAATCTCGGTGTGGTGCACGGCGCATTGGCACGGCCCAAGGACGCGCTCGCAGCCTTCGACCGGGCGCTGGCGCTCGATGCTGCGAACCCGCAGACGCTCGGCAACCGCGGCAACGCGCTCGCGGCGCTTGGCCGATTGGACGAAGCGCTAGCGAGCTATGACCGCGCGCGCGCGGCCGAGCCGAACCGGCCCGATATTCACCACAACCGCGGCAACGTGCTGTATCGGCTCGGGCGGCACGATGAGGCGCTGGCGAGCTACGACAAGGCACTGGCGCTCAATCCGCGGGCGCCAGATGTGCTGATGAGCCGGGGCGCGCTGCTGCAGGAGCAGGCGCGCTACGCCGAAGCCCTGCCCTGCTATGACAAAGCCGTTGCGCTGGCGCCGCAATTCGCGGAGGCGCATCGCACTCGCGGCTGCGTGCTGCTCGGGCTCGAACGTCCGGCCGAGGCGCTGACGAGCATCGATGCGGCGCTCGCGCTCAACCCCAATCAAGCGCTTGCACTCACCAACCGGGGCAGCGTGCTGCAGGAACTCAATCGCGCCGAGGAGGCACTGGCGAGCCACCAAGCCGCCTTGCGGCTTGAGCCGAAACACCAGCAGGCGCGCTACAATGCTGCGATCGCCGAACTCAGTCTCGGCCGCTATGCGGACGGCTGGCGCGATTACGAGAGCCGCTGGGGCAACCCGGACTTAGCCTCGATCCGGCGGACATTCCCGCAGCCATTGTGGCTCGGCGACACGCCAGTCGCCGGCAAGACAATCCTGTTGCACGCCGAACAAGGTTTTGGCGACGCCATCCAATTCGTGCGCTACGCGCCGTTGGTCACGGCACTCGGCGCCACCGTGCTGCTGCAAGCGCCGCAGCCGTTGTGCGAGCTATTCCGATCGGTGGCGGGCGTAACTTGCGTGTTGAGCCGCGACGAAGCGCTTCCCGCGTTCGACCTGCACTGTCCCTTGCTCAGCTTGCCGTTTGCATTGCGGGCGAACGTGCCGAGCATTCCGGCTGGCGTGCCTTATCTGGCGCCCCCCGCCGAACGGATTGCGGCGTGGCGAGCACGCCTCGCCGCTGCGCCGCGCCGGATCGGGCTCGCCTGGTCCGGGCGGCTTTACCCGAAGAACCGCTCGGTGCCGTTCGGTGCCTTGCGCGCGCTGCTCGCGCTGCCCGACACAGCCTTTGTGAGCTTGCAGCAGGAGCTTCCCGACGAGGACCAGCGGCAACTCGCCGATGCGCCCAACGTGCAGCATTTCGGCAAGGCGCTTGCCGATTTCACCGACACCGCGGCGCTGATCGCGAACCTCAATCTGGTGGTGAGCATCGATAGCGCGGTCGCCCACTTGGCCGGCGCGCTGGGCAAGCCGCTCTGCTTACTGCTGCTGTTTGCATCGGACTTCCGCTGGCTGATCGATCGTGCCGACAGTCCCTGGTATCCGACCGCCCGGCTGTTCCGACAGCGCCGGGCCGGGGATTGGGCCGAAGCAATCGAAGACGTGCGCCAAACCATTGCGGCGCAACCCCAATGATCCGGGCTAACAAAGTCGCGTCCGCGCGCGAAGGAGCGGTCATGAATCCGCAATTGTCGATCCGGCGATGCCGCCACGGCACCATGATGTACCTGCGGAACGACGTTTATATCGGCCGCTCGTTCGATCAATACGGCGAGTATTCCGAGGGCGAAGTCGCGCTGTTCCGCCAATTGCTGCGGCCGGGCGACGTGGCGCTCGACGTCGGCGCCAACATCGGCGCGCACACCATCGCGATGGCACAGTTCGTCGGTCCGCAAGGCATTGTGTACGCCTTTGAGCCGCAGCGCATCGTATTTCAAATCCTCTGCGGCAATGTCGCGCTGAACGAGCTTGGCAACGTCAAAGCCATGCCGAACGCGGTCGGTGCGAGCCCCGCCGCGATCAAAGTGCCGGTCGTCAATTATGGCGCGCTCAACAATTTCGGCGGGCTCGCAATCGGGGGCGATGCCGGCGAGGATGCGGCCGTGATCACGCTCGACAGTCTCAATTTGCCGGCCGCACGACTGATCAAGATCGACGTCGAGGGCATGGAAATCGACGTGCTGCGCGGCGCCAAGGCGACCATCGAGCGTTGCCGGCCCCTGCTCTACCTGGAAAACGACCGCATCGAGCGGTCCAGTGCGCTGGTCCGCCAGATCATGGATCTGGGCTACCGGCTGTGGTGGCACCTCACGCCACTGTTCAACGCCGACAATTTCCTGCGCAACCCGAACAACGTCTTGGGCCGGACCGTGTCGTTCAATATGCTGTGTGGGCCGCGGGACATGGAAGCGCCCAGCGGTCTGCGCGAGATTGCCTCGCCCGAAGAGGCCACGGCCTATCTTGAGGATGTCCGCAACAGAAATGCACTTTGAGTCTGGGGAGACACAACACCATGGCACGTAAAGTCATGATTTCCTGCGCGGTGACAGGCTCGGCGGATACGCCCGGCCGCAATCCTGCAGTGCCAGTGACGCCCGAGCAGATCGCGAACTCCTGCCTCGACGCAGCAAAGGCCGGCGCGGCCATCGTGCACATCCACGTGCGCGATCCGAAGACCACCAAGCCCAGCATGGACAAGGCGCTTTATCGCGAAACCGTGGAGCGGATCCGGGCCAAGAACACCGACGTGCTGATCAACCTGACCACCGGTCCGGGCGCGCGGTTTTTCCACGATGAGAAGGACCCGTCGAAGCCCAGCGCGGACTCGCTGCTGCGCGGGCCGGCTGAGCGCGTACAGCACGTCATGGAGCTGAAACCCGACATCTGCAGCCTCGATATGGGCTCCCTCAACATGGGCGATCGCGTGTTCATCAACACGCCGTCGCATCTGAAGGCGATGGCGCTCGCCATCAAGGAGGCCGGCGTGACGCCGGAGCTCGAAGTGTTCGAGACCGGGCATCTTCTGCTTGCCAAGCGCTTCCTCGACGACGGCTACGTGAAAGGCCCCGGCATGTTCCAGATTTGCCTCGGCATCTCCTGGGGCCAGCCGGCGACACCGGAGGCGATGACCTATATGCGCAACCTGCTGCCGAAGGACGCGACCTGGTTTGCTTTCGGCATTTCGCTCTACCAGTTCCCGATGGTGGCGCAGACCGTGTTGCTCGGCGGCCATCCGCGTGTCGGGCTTGAGGACAACATCTATCTGGAAAAGGGCAAGCTCGCGCCGAGCAACGCGGCACTGGTCGAGAAGGCCGGCAAGATCATCCAGATTCTGGGCGATGAGATTGCGACGCCGGCCGACGCGCGGAAGATTTTGGCGATCGGCGCGAACGCGTAGCGACAAATAGCGAATGGCGAGTAGCGAATAGTCGCCACTCGCCACACTATTCGCTATTCCCTACTCGCTATTCGCTTGTTTCACTTCGCTGCAGCCGGCGCGTATTTGCCGCCGGTCTGCGGCGTGTGCACGCCCTGCGCGCCGCTCTCCTTGTGCGCGAGCCGCGTGATCCGCGCCCAGGTGCGCTTGTGCTTGTCCTTGATCGTGATGTGCAGCGTGCCGAGCCCTTCACAGGTCAGCTCGATCTTGTCGCCGTCCATGAACGGGTTGAGCCCGCGATGGTTGGTTCCGGTCGCCAGAATGTCGCCCGGCAGCAGCGTGTGGATCGAGGTCACCCACTCGATGCAGCGCGGAATCTTGTGCGCCATATCGTCGGTGTTGAAGTTCTGCATGACCTTGCCGTTGTTCTTCAGCGTGATCTGCATCTTGCCGACGTTCTTGATCTCGTCGGCGGTGACGATGTACGGCCCGATCGGCGCGAACGTGTCGCGCGACTTCATCTGGTAGAACACGTTGGTCGGCGGCACCACGCCGCGCGCCGAACCGTCGATGAAGTTGGTGTAGCCGAACACGTATTTCATCGCGTCGGCCTGTTTCACGTGCGAGGCCTTCTTGCCGATCACGATTGCCAGCTCCGCCTCGCCCTCGAACACCGAAGCCGCCATGTCGGGCAGCACCATGGTGTCGCCTTCGCCGATGATCGAGCTCGGCGACTTCATGAAGGCATTGATCGGCGCGGGCTCCGGCAGCGTGCCGTCCTCCATGTAATTGACCGCCATGCAGATGATGTTTTCCGGCTTCGGCAGCGGCGGCCGCAGTTTGACCTTGGAGAGCGGCTTGCCCTTGCCCTTTTTGGCTTCGGCGGCGAGCTTGCTCTTCAGCTTGCCGAAATTCTCGATCACCCCGCGGATTACGTCCTGCGGACCGAGCGCCTTGATGCCCTTGGTCACGGCCGAGACATCGACGATCTTGTCGCCGACCACAACGCCCAGTTTGTAATTGTCGAAAAACGCAAGCTTCATAGACATCCTCCCGATGAACGAAGTGCGTGACCCTAGCACGATTGCCGGATCGTGAAGCGCCTTGGTGGGGGGAAGTGGAAGGGCCGGCCGGGCCGGCAACAGAAAACCCGCCTGGGCTTAAGCCGCGGCGGGCTATTTTCGCCGCATCGCGGCGAAAAATGGCGGGAGCGAAGGGACTCGAACCCTCGGCCTCTGCCGTGACAGGGCAGCGCTCTAACCAACTGAGCTACGCCCCCGCGGGCGCTGGGAGGGACTTAGATGCCAGCCTCTCCCAAGTCAAGGAAACCGGGTCAAGGAATCCAAGTCGAGTAACCCAAGTCGGAACCCGCGTTAAGGAATCCAGCCAAGAATAGCGGGCCAGTGCTTAGCGCGGAGTCCAGCGCTCGCCGCCGATCTGCCGGCCGTCCGCATAGGTCCATACCCCGACCCAGCTTCCGTCTGCCTGCTGCGCATAAAGCGCGAGCCCGGTCTGGTTGCCGGAGCGATACGACACTGCCAGGAAGTCCTTGGTGCCGATCCCAGTGCCGACGAAGGTCTGACCACTGATTTGCCACGTCACGCTGTAGGTGTCGCCGGTGCGTTGCACGTTAACGCTGCCGGAATAGGTGCTGGACTCCTTGCCCGGATTGTTACCGCTGACGCTGTAGCGTCCGACAGGATCGGCGAACGACACAACTGTGCTGAACAGAAGGGCGACGCAGACCGCTGCAAACCTGATGAACATGTTTTGATCTCCCCTGATGAAGGCTGGTGGGCGGTGACGGGATCGAACCGCCGACAACCTCGGTGTAAACGAGGTGCTCTACCAGCTGAGCTAACCGCCCGCGTGGGCTTTATCGCTCCGGTCCGTGGCGGCGGCAAGACCGGCTCTCGCCCTTTCACTCATGTGTCACGACACGCATGCATCCCAACACTTGCCCCAAACACACGAGCGCCCCCGCAAATGCGGAGGCGCCCGTCGTCACAAAGCAATGAATCGTTACCGATTGACGGCTTCCTTCAGCCCTTTGCCGGCGGAGAACCGCGGGCGCTTGGCGGCCTTGATCTTCACCGGTGCGCCGGTGCGCGGATCGCGGCCTTCGCGCGCTGCACGCTTGACGACCCTAAAATTACCGAACCCCATGATCTTGACTTCGCCGCCCTTCTTCAACGTCGACGTGATGGCGTCGAAGGTAGCATCAACGGCGGAAGCAGCCGCGGTCTTTGTCATCTGTGCCTTGTCGGCCACCGCAGCGATCAGCTCGTTCTTGGTCATATGACCGATCCTTTCTTCGCTCGCTATCGAATCAACGGCGCATTTGCCGTTGAGAACGCGGAGAATTGCTGAACCGCCTAGGATTGCAATGATTCGTTTGCGAAGAATTCAGGAATGACGCTGAGTCACAAAAACCGACCGCTCCAAAATGCAGATAACATCGGCATTCGCGCCAAAGGTTAACGGCTTGCCCTACAGCAGACGGCGCGGGAGAATCCCAACCGTGTCTTGACCCGGCGGCGCGCTGATGACGCGTCAGTCGCTCGAATCAAACGCCGTCCACCGGCGGCGGTCTTTGGTATCGAACAGGAGCGACCCTTGGAACGACCCTTGGCGAAGCCGCGCGCGTTGATCATTGGCGGCTCGGTTGGCGGTCTGTTCGCCGCCAGCCTGCTGCGCAGCATCGGCTGGGACGTGCGGGTGTTCGAGCGCGCGGCCGGCGATCTCGGCGACCGTGGAGCCGGCATCGGCACGCGCGAAGAACTCTTTGCGGTGATGCGGCGTATCGGCTTACCGGTCGATGCATCGACCGGGGTCCAGGTCCAGGGGCGTGTCGCGCTCGACCGCGACGGCTCGGTCATGCACGAGCTTCCGGTCCGCGCGGTCACCAGCGCGTGGTCGCGCATCTGGCGGCCGCTGCGCCAGGCGCTATCGGACGATTGCTATCGCGGCGGAGCCACGCTGGCGCGGATCGAGCCGAATGCGCAATCGGTCGCCGCGATCTTCAGCGATGGCTCGCGCGCCGAGGGTGACCTGCTGGTGGCCGCCGATGGGCTGCACTCGACCGCGCGGGCACAACTGCTGCCGGACTTGACGCCGCGCTACGCCGGATACGTGGCCTGGCGTGGCGTGGTCGAGGAGCGCGCCGTCGATCCCGCGATGCGCAACGTGATTTTCCATCACATGACCTTTGGGTTTTCTGACGGCGAACTGATGCTGTCGCTTCCCATGCCGGGACCGGACGACGGGCCGTACCGGGGCGAGCGGCGTTGCCATTTCGTGTGGTTCAGACCGGCGCCCGAGGCCGCGCTGGCGCAGCTCTGCACCGACGCCAGCGGCCGGCATCATGGCGTCTCGATCCCGCCGCCGCTCATTCGTCCGGAATTGATCGACGAGCTAAAGGCCGCGGCCGCCGTCGGGTTCGCTCCGCAGCTTGCCGCGCTGACCAGGGCCACCGCTCAGATCATCCTGCAACCGATCTTCGATCTGGAATCGCCGCGCATCGCATTCGGCCGCGTGGCACTGCTTGGGGACGCGGCCTTTGTGGCACGTCCCCATGTGGCGACCGGCGTGATGAAGGCCGCGCTCGATGCGCAGAGTCTTGCGGACGCGATTGAGGCGAGTGGCGGCGATTGGGCCGCAGCCCTGCAGCGTTACGACCACGACCGGCGGCCGTTCGGGTCCTGGCTGGTGGAGCGCGGCCGCCACATCGGCGCGTCGATCATGGCAACTGAAGCCGACCAGCGGCAGCGCATTGAAACCATCATGCGCGAATACGGCGCGGCCGGCATGGTTCGCGAACAGCCCATCACCGCACGCGGGCCGGGCTGACTACTTCTGCTTGAGGTCGAGCAGTTGGACGAGCTTGACCGTGTTGTCCCATTCGTCCGCCAGGAGCTTCGTCATCTCGTCCGGCGTGCTGGTCGCGATCGGCGTGCCGTTTTCCCTCAGACGGCGCACCAGCTCCGGATCGCGCGATGCCTTGATGAACTCCTCATTGAGGCGCTTGACGATTGCGGGCGGGGTTCCGGCCGGCGCCGCAACAGCAAACCAGCTCGCGACCTTTTCCTTGTAGCCCAGCTCAGTCAGCGTCGGCACCTCGAGCATGCCCTCCCAGCGCTTGTCGGAGTCGATCGCGAGCGCCCGCAGCTTGTTGCTGGCGAACTGCGTCTTGGCGGCCGTGTACGAGGTCAGGGCGAAATCCACTCGCCCGGTAATCAGGTCCGTCATCATCGGACCGCCGCCACGATAGTGGACGAACTGCATCGGCGTATTGGTGGCGCGGCCCAGCACGGCGGCCAGCATATGCGAGGGCGTTCCCACCCCGGGCGAGCCGAACGACAGGCCGCCGGGCTTTTTCTTCCCGAACTCCCAGAGCTCCGCGAGGCTCTTGACGGGCAGATCGGTCGGCACAGATATCAGGGTGGCGAGATTGAACAGCAGCGTCACCGGCGCAAAGCCCTTAAGCGGCTCGTAAGGCGCGCCGGCGGCCATGGCCGGAACGGCGACGTGCTGCGATCCGGAAAAGATCAGGACCGTGTAGCCGTCGGGCGCAGCATTCTGGACCGCGGCGGCTCCCACGGCGCCACCCGCCCCCTGACGGTTCTCGACCACGACGCGCTGGCCCATGCCGCGCGACAGCGCGTCGGCATAGATGCGTGCCGTGATGTCCGTAATGCCTCCTGGCGCCAGACCGACCACAATGGTGATCGGCTTGCTCGGAAAATCCTCCGCGCGCGCCTGGGGCCACGCCATTGCGGCAGCTAGAACGAGTCCGACGATTGCACGCATGCCTGCCTCCCCGGTCGTAGTAGTTCGACCCGCACCCTAGCCTACCGGCTTGCAGGCCCCTGGCAAATCCGCGCGACGGTATGAAGCACCGAGGCACATCGCTATAGTTCTGGCGCTCGCGGGATAGTGCATGAGCCGGCTGCCGATCACGATCGCGACCTGGGACTACGACCGCGTGCGCGCGCTGGTCGATGGCCGCGTTCGGGTCGAGGGCTGTGACGTCAATTACATCACGATGCCGGTCGAGGAATGCTTCGAGCGCGCCTATTTTCACGGCGAGTTCGAAGTGGCCGAGATCGGCTTCAGCCCCTACCTGATCGCGCTGTCGCGTGGCGCTCCGCCTTACGTGGCGGTGCCGGCGTTCCTGTCGCGCATGTTCCGCCATTCTTGCGTTTACATCCGAACCGACCGCGGCATTGCCGGGCCCACCGATCTCAAGGGCAAACGCATCGGCGTGCCCGAATACCAGATGTCGGCCGTGCTGTGGTTTCGCGGCGTGCTGCAAGACCAGCACGGGATTGCGGCGAAGGACATCAATTGGGTGCAGGGCGGGCTTGAGGTCCCGGGCCGCCGGGAGAAATTTCCGCTCAATTTGCCGCCGGGGTTTCCGCTCACGGCCGCTCCCGAAGGCCAATCGCTGTCGCGGATGCTGGCCGATGGCGCGCTCGATGCCGTAATGGCGGCGCGGCGGCCGTCGTGCTTCGTCGCCGGCCACCCGAAGGTCGCGCGGCTCTATCCGGACTATCGCACGGCCGAAGCGGAGTATTACCGGCGCACCGGGATATTCCCGATCATGCACGCGGTCGGCGTGCGCCGCGATGTGCTCGACCGGCACCCGTGGCTCGCTGCCAGCGTCTATAAAGCGTTCGTGCAAGCCAAGCGCCTGGCCGATGCTGAATTTTCCGAAACCACCGCGCTCAAAATCGGACTGCCCTGGGTGAATGCGGAATTCGACGCCACGCGCGAACTGATGGGCGACGACTTCTGGTCCTATGGCCTCAACCCGGCCAACCGCAAGACGCTCGAAGCCATGGCGCGCTATTCATTCGAGCAGGGCCTCGCGGTACGTTCACTGAGCGTCGACGAAATGTTCGCCCCCGGCGATTTTGCCGATGTCCGTGTCTAGGAGGAGCCGATGCCCGTCCAGCTGATCTGCTGCTCGCATAGTCCGCTGATGACGACCGGAATCGAGGAGTCCGAGCAAGGCGCGCAGGCGCAGTTCTTCCGCGAGCTCGACAGCTGTTCGGCGGCGCTGCACAAATTCAACCCCGACCTCGTCGTGGTGTTCGGGCCGGACCATTTCAACGGCTTTTTCTACGAGCTGATGCCGGCGTTCTGCATCGGCACCGCGGCCGAGGGCACCAAGGACTGGCATCTGGAGGGCGGCACGCTGAAGGTCCCGCGCGAACTGGCAGTGGCTTGCGTCCGGCACCTGCAATCGCGCGATTTCGATGTGGCGCTGTCGCACGCCATGAAGGTCGATCACGGCACCACCATCCCGCTCTACAAGCTCACCGGCGCGCTGGCGCGCTACAACGTGCTGCCGGTGTTCATCAATTGTGCCGCCGATCCCCGGCCCTCGTTCCGGCGGGTGCGCGCCTTCGGCGATGCGATCGGTGAATTCCTGGCCGGACAAGATATGCGGATCACGCTCATTGGCTCCGGTGGCCTGTCGCATGACCCGCCCACCCCGCGCATCGACCACAGCGAGCCTGCCAAGACGCAGCGGCTGGTCGATCGCGTGACGCCCACGCAGGCGGATCTCGACGCTCGCGAGAACCGCGTCATCGCGGCGGCGCGCGATCTTGTCGTTGGCAAAGGCCCCTGCTTGCCGCCAAGCGAGCAATGGGACCGCGATTTCCTGGCCAGCTTCACGGACGCGCGGCTTGAGGACTTCGACACCATCACCGACGCAGAGGTCGACCGCATTGCGGGCTTCGGCGCGCACGAGGTTCGCACCTGGGTGGCGGCCGGCGCCGCGGCGCGCCGGATGGGCAGCCCCCGCGCGGAACTGCGCTACTACCACCTGGTGCCGGAGTGGATCACCGGCATGGGGATCGTGGCCGGGCAGACCTAAACCTATCCTGCGCCAGAAATGAAAACGGCGGCCCGAAGGCCGCCGTTCTTGTTTGATGACTGCACCGTTCAGTGCGCGGTGAGGCCGGAGGCATCGTCCTCGACCACCGCATCGACCGCGGCCGCAACCGGCTTTGCGGTTTCGTCCCACTGGATCGCGTCGGGCATGCGCACCAGCGCGACCTTGAGCACCTCGTCCATTCGCGAGACCGGGAAGATCTCCAGCCCGCCCTTGATGCTGTCGGAGATCTCCGTCAGATCCTTGGCGTTCTCCTCCGGGATCATCACCGTCTTGATGCCGCCGCGGTGCGCCGCGAGCAGCTTCTCCTTCAAGCCGCCGATCGGCAGGATACGGCCGCGCAAGGTGATCTCGCCTGTCATGGCGACATCTCTGCGCACTGCAATGCCGGTCATCACCGAGACGATAGCGGTGACCATGGCGACGCCGGCCGACGGTCCATCCTTCGGCGTCGCACCTTCCGGCACGTGCACGTGGATATCGCGCTTGTCGAACATCGGCGGCTCGATGCCGAAGGCAACCGCGCGCGAGCGGACATAAGAGGCCGCAGCCGAGATCGACTCCTTCATCACGTCACGGAGATTGCCCGTAACGGTCATCCTGCCCTTGCCGGGCATCATGACGCCTTCGATGGTGAGCAGTTCCCCGCCCACGTCGGTCCAGGCCAGGCCGGTCACGACACCGACCAGATCCTCAGCCTCGACCTCGCCGTAGCGATATTTCGGCACGCCGATGAAATCGCCGAGGGCCTTGCCTTCGACCACGACCGTCTTCTTCTTCGAGATCGTGAGCTCCTTCACCGCCTTGCGGATCAGGGTGGAGAGCTCGCGCTCGAGGTTGCGCACGCCGGCTTCCCGTGTGTAGCGGCGGATCAGCAGCAGCAGCGACTCGTCGTCGATCGACCATTCGTCCGGCTTGAGGCCGTGCTTGGTGATCGCGTGCGGAATCAGGTGCTTGCGCGCGATCTGGACCTTCTCGTCCTCGGTGTAGCCGGCGATCCGGATGATCTCCATGCGGTCCATCAAGGGCGGCGGGATATTGAGCGTGTTCGCCGTGGTGATGAACATCACGTTGGAGAGATCGTAATCGACCTCGAGATAGTGGTCGCTGAACGTGTGGTTCTGCTCAGGATCGAGCACCTCGAGCAAAGCCGACGACGGATCGCCGCGGAAATCGGCGCCCATCTTGTCGACCTCGTCGAGCAGGAACAGCGGGTTCGACGACTTGGCCTTGCGCATCGACTGGATGATCTTGCCAGGCATCGAGCCGATGTAGGTGCGCCGGTGACCGCGAATCTCGGCCTCGTCGCGCACGCCGCCGAGCGACACGCGCACGAAGTCACGGCCGGTCGCCTTCGCGATCGACTTGCCAAGCGAGGTCTTGCCGACGCCGGGAGGGCCGACGAGGCACAGGATGGGGCCGCGCAGCTTGTTGGTGCGGCTCTGCACGGCGAGATATTCGACGATGCGTTCCTTCACCTTGTCGAGGCCAAAGTGATCGGCGTCGAGTATGCCTTCGGCATATCCCAGGTCGCGCTT
>CAMDDZ010000044.1 GCA_945893145.1 Rhodoplanes serenus
ATCCCCGGGAGGCCTCGGGTAACTGTCCCCCCTACTACGAGGGGCGCCCAGTTTTGGGTGACACGGGGACCGGATGAACGGCGGCGTAAGCCGCCGGGATCAGGGCGAGCGCGAGTTCGCTGCCGGTTCTTGTCAGTCACGGTTCCGAGCGCCCAAAATCGCCGCGATGGAGCGTCGGCCGGCGACGCGCCCCCGCTTTGGGCGCCACGCCGGTCATGTCTCAGGCGGAGCAATCCGCCTGCGGACAAGGCGTGATCGAGATGTGGCGTCGACCGGCGCTCCATCCCCTCGGACTGATCCGAGGGTACGGCCTTCCCCCAAACTTCGACGCTGACCGCGCCGCGAGGACGAAGACGCATGCGTGCAAACCTTTCCCGGCCTCATGCTGAGGAGCGCAGCCATAAGCGCGTTTACGCGCGTCTTCGACGCGCTATGGCTGCGCGTCTCGAAGCATGTGGCCGCCCCATCCTTCGAGACGCCGCGCGACGCGCGGCTCCTCAGGATGAGGGCGGAAAGAAGTCAGTGATTATCCCGCGGCACGCCAGCGGTCTGCGCCACGCGCTGGTACTTCACCGCGGGCTTCAGCACCATGCCGTCGGCCAATTGATCGACCATGCCGCGCTGGATTTCCTGCCAGGGTGTCTGGCTCGCCGGATAGTGATAGCCGCCGTTCTTCTGCAGCGCGGCGCGGCGCTGGTCGTACTCCTGTTTCGAAATCAAAATGTCGGCGGTGCCCTTGTTCAAGTCGATCCGCACGCGGTCGCCGGTTTTCAAGAGCGCCAGCCCGCCGCCGGCTGCGGCTTCCGGCGACGCGTTGAGGATCGACGGCGATCCCGAGGTGCCGGATTGCCGGCCGTCGCCGATGCAGGGCAGCGACGTGATGCCCTTTTTGATCAGCGCCGCCGGCGGCTGCATGTTCACGACTTCGGCGGAACCCGGATAGCCGATCGGGCCGACGCCGCGCACGAACAGCAGCGTGCGCTCGTCGATCTTCAGCTTCGGGTCGTCGATGCGGTGGTGATAATCCTCCGGCCCGTCGAACACCACGGCGCGGCCCTCGAACGCATTCTTGTCCTTCGGGTCCGAGAGATAGCGCTTCTGGAATTCCTCCGAGATCACGGATGTCTTCATGATCGCGCTGTCGAACAGATTGCCTTTGAGCACCTTGAAGCCGGCTTGCTTCCGCATCGGCGCGCCGTACGACTTGATCACATCGGCGTCTTTGGTTTTGGCGCGCTTGACGTTGTCGCCCATGCTCTTGCCGTTGATGGTCAGCGCGTCGCCGTGGATGCGCTTCGCCTTGAGCAATTCGTGCATCACCGCCGGCAATCCGCCGGCGCGGAAATATTCTTCGCCGAGATATTTGCCGGCCGGCTGCATGTTGACCAAGAGCGGCACGTCGTAACCGACCGTCTCCCAGTCCTCGATCGAAAGCTTGACGCCGACATGGCGCGCGATCGCGTTGATGTGGATCGGCGCGTTGGTCGAGCCGCCAATCGCCGAATTGGCGACAATGCAGTTCTCGAACGCCTTGCGGGTGAGGATGTCGGACGGCTTCAAGTCCTCGTGCACGATCTCGACCGCTCGCACGCCGGTTTCGTAGGCGATCTGCGCTCGCTCGCGATAGGGCGCCGGAATCGCGGCGCAGCCGGGCAGCGACATGCCGAGCGCTTCCGCCAGCGCATTCATGGTCGAAGCCGTGCCCATCGTGTTGCAATGGCCGACCGAAGGCGCGGACGCGGCCGCGATGTCCAGAAATTCCTGATCGGTCATGCGGCCGGCGGCGACCTCTTGGCGCGCGGCCCACACCACGGTGCCGGAGCCGGCGCGCTCGCCCTTCCACCAGCCGTTCAGCATCGGGCCGCCGGACAGCACGATGGCCGGCGTGTTCACCGTCGCGGCCGCCATCAGGCAGGCCGGCGTGGTCTTGTCGCAACCGGTCATCAACACGACGCCGTCGAGCGGATAGCCGTAGAGCACCTCGACGAGACCGAGATAAGCGAGGTTGCGGTCGAGCGCGGCGGTCGGCCGCTTGCCGGTTTCCTGGATCGGATGGCACGGGAACTCGAACGCGATACCGCCTGCGGCGGCAATGCCGTCCCGCACGCGTTTGGCCAGTTCCAGATGATGGCGGTTGCATGGCGAAAGATCGGAGCCGGTCTGCGCGATGCCGACGATCGGCTTGCCGGAGCGCAGCTCTTTGCTGGTCAGCCCGTAGTTGAGATAGCGCTCGAGATAGAGCGCGGTCATGCCCGGATTGTCCGGATTGTCGAACCAGAGCTGCGAGCGCAGGCTCTTGCCGCGCGGGAGGGGGGTCTTGGATTGTGTCTTGGATTGTTTTGCCATGACGAAACCTCGGCTTTGATCGGTCGCCGCTATCCTACAATCAGGTGTGCTGGATATCCTCGCGAGGATGCGCCGAACCGAGCCGCCAGCGCAAGGGAGCGCGGCCGCGCGCCAAGGGCGGTTGAGCCGGCCTGCGCCTCACACGTTTTGTTGATCAAAATTGTACTGAAGGGTCGGTGTTCCGTGCAGCGTCCGGTGTTAGTGGGACTGGTGGGCGAACGGTATTTCCAAGCATGAGGAGGCCCTGATGAAATCGACGACCGTAAAATTCATTCTCTCCGCTATCGCGCTTGCAGTTGTGCTGGCGCCTGCGGCCGATGCGGCCAAGCGCAAGCCCCGGGCCCAGGCCGCGGCGCCGGCGCCGTCCACGCCACATCGGGACATGTACGGGGTTCCGATCGGTCCCAATAGCGTGGTTTTCGCCAATCGCGTGATCGGCCAAGATCCTGATCCCAACATCCGTGCGGCGATCCTGCGCGACGTTGGCAAGGTATTCGGCGGCGGCGACCGCTGATCGCAAGCTCAGGCTGGTTATGAGCGCCGGGCCCCCGAGGGGTCCGGCGCTTCTATCGTTGCGTCCGGCGGGTTTGATTTTCCCATCGTGATCGGGTGAACTGCCGGTCGCCTTTAGGAAAACGCCGGGACAGCACCATGCTCAAGACCATCGCAGCCTTCGATCGCATCGGCGAGGAAAACGCCTTCGCGGTGTTGGCCCGCGCCAATGCGCTGGCGGCGCAAGGCCGCGACATCATCAGCCTCGGCATCGGCCAGCCGGATTTCCGCACGCCGGACTTCATTGTCGAAGCGGCCATCAAGGCGTTGCGCGACGGCCATCACGGCTACACGGCGGCGACCGGCATCCAGCCGCTGCGCGAGGCGGTGGCCGCCGACCTGCACAAGCGCTTCAAGGTCGAGGTGTCACCGGACAGCGTGATGATCATGCCCGGCGGCAAGCCGACCATGTTCATGTCGATCCTGATGTTCGGCGAGCCCGGCGCGGACATTCTGTATCCCGATCCCGGCTTCCCGATCTATCGTTCGATGATCGAATACACCGGCGCGCGGCCGATTCCGGTGCCGATCCGCGAGGAGAACGGCTTTGCGTTCTCGGCCGAGGAGACGTTGAGGCTGATCACGCCGCAGACGCGGCTGCTGATTATCAACTCGCCGGCCAATCCGACCGGCGGCGTCACTCCGAAGGCGGAGGTCGACAAGCTGGTCGCTGGCCTCGAGAAGTGGCCGGACGTCTGCGTGATGTCGGACGAAATTTACGATCACATGGTCTACGACGGCGAGCAGCACGTGTGCCTGCTATCCTATCCGTCGATCCGCGACCGGCTGATCCTGCTCAACGGCTGGTCGAAGACCTACGCCATGACCGGCTGGCGGCTTGGCTACGGCATTTTCCCGCCGAAGCTCTACGAGTATGTGCGCAAGCTCGCCGTCAATCTGCACTCTTGCGTCAACGCCTCGGCGCAATATGCCGGCCTCGCTGCGCTCAAAGGTCCGCAGGACGAAGTCCACAAAATGATCGCCGAGTTCGACAAGCGGCGGAAGGTCGTGGTCGCGGGCCTCAACAAGCTGCCGGGCGTGAGCTGCGCCACGCCGAAGGGCGCGTTCTATGCGTTCCCGAACGTCAAACGCACCGGCTGGAAAGCCAAGGAACTCGCCAGCGCGCTGCTCAACGATACCGGTGTCGTCACCATCGGCGGCCCGGACTTCGGCATCCTCGGCGAAGGCTATATGCGGCTGTCCTACGCCAACTCGACCGAGAACATTTTGAAAGCTCTCGACCGCATGGGACAGTTCCTGGCGAGCCGTAAGGCGGCGTGATCGCGCCGCTACTCCGGCACGATGCCGGCCGCCGCGATCATGGCGCGCTTCGCCGCCAGGTCTTCCTGAATGAACGCCGCGAACTCGGCCGGCGTGCTGGCGACACCGGAGTGACCGGCGCGCTCGATAAAGCGCGACTTGAACTCGGGATCGTTGAGCACGCGCGCCACCGCCTGCTGGATCGCAGCGACGGTCTGCGGCGGCGTTCCGGCCGGTGCGAACACGCCGAACCACGAGCGCGGCTCGGTGGTGGCAAAGCCGGCCTCCTTCAGCGTCGGCACCTCGGGATGCGAGGACAGCCGCGTCTGCCGCCCGATCGCCAGCGCCTTGAGTTTCTTCACCTCGATATGACCGGCCGCCACCGCGACGCTGCCGAGTGTCGTCTGCACCTCGTTCGCCAGCGTCGCCGTGATCGCCGGCGCAATGCCGCGATAGGAGATCTGCTGGATCTGCGCACTGGTTTCTTTGCGCAGCATCTCGAACAGCAGGTGCGGCTGACTGCCGTTGCCGAACGAGCCGTAGTTCAAGGAATTGGGCTTCTGCTTCGCCAGCGCCACCAGCTCCTGCATGGTGTTGGCAACGACCGACGGATGCACCAGCACGAACTGGTTGAGATCGATGAGCTGCGTGACCGGCGCAAGCTCCTTGATCGGATCGTATTGCATCGTCTTGAACAGATGCGGGTTGCTGGTGATCGACGAATCGCTGGTCAGCAGCAGCGTCAGCCCATCGGGCGCCGAGCGCGCCACCTCGGTGCCGCCGATCATGGTGGCGGCACCCGCTTTGTTCTCGATGATGACGTTCTGCTTCCAGGCCCGGCCGAGCCATTCGGCGAGCGGCCGGGCGAGGCCATCGACACCGCCGCCGGGCGGGTAGGGCACCACGATCTTGACCAGACGGCCAGGGAAGTCCTGCGCCGTCACCGGGCCGGGGAGTGCCATGAGCAGCAGGATCGCGGATAGCAGCCAACGCATCATCGTGGTTCTCTCGTTTTGTGTCTCGTCACTCGCCAAACAGCAGCGCCACGCCGCTCGCCTCTTCGGCCGGTACCAGCAGCCGGCCGTTGGCTTCGCCGACCGTGAAGCCATTGCTACGCAGCCGTTCTTTGAGTCCTGCCAGGGCGCGGGTGCGGAAGGCTACTGCCGCGATGCCGGGGATCGGCGGCAGCAGCGTACCCGGCAGCATGGCGGCGGCGCCAGGAAGATCGACCAGCGTTAGTGTGGTGCCGAGCGGCAGCCGGAACCGCACCGCACTACCTTCGCGCGACGGCGCGGTGCCGAGATAAGTCTCGTAACGCTGCGTCAGCGCGCCGAGGTCGTGGGTCACCAGCACCGTCTCGCTCAGCTGGAAGCAGCCATTCTGGTGGCCGATGTAGCGCGGCTGGTAGATGTATTCCGGCGTCAGGTGCGTGGTCGCCTGGATGTAGCCCTCCGGCGAATTCTCCGGCGCGAATTGCACGCGCACGAACTTCGCCGTGCGCGCGCCGTCCGGCGTGTCGATCTCGCGTTGCAGCGGGATCACACCCGACGTCGCGATGCCGAGGCCTTTCAGGCGGCGGTCCACCGCATCGCAGTCGCGGCAGTCGAAACAGACGATATGCGCGCCCTGATGATGCTTGAGGAAATTCGTGATGCGGGCGGCAGGCCGCGCCGGGTCTTCGCTTGCCAGGATTTCCAAATAGGTGTTCTCGAACATCACGCAGCGGTTTCCGGAGCCGAGCGGCTGCACCGGATCGCCGGACTTCCAGGCGGCGGAATGCGGCGAATAGGGCGTGAGCTGAAAGCCCATCGCCTCGTAGCGCGCCGTGGTCGCCGCGAGGTCGCGGACCGCCATGCCGACGTGGTTGATGTTGTCGATGTCCACCGGTCAGCTCTTCTGCGTCAGTCGGAAGCCGAACAGCACGATAGCAAAACCGAGAAGCTGATAGAGGCTCGGCACCTGTCCGAGTACCAGGAAGCCGATCAGCAGCGTGAAGCCCGGCACCAGCGACGGGAAGACCGCGGCGCGGCCGACGCCGAGCAGTTCCACCGAGCGCACGAACAGGTAGATCGCGCCCGGACCGGCCAGGATGCCTTGCGCCACGGCTTGCAGCAGGTTCTCCCACGGGCCGAGTGAAATCATGCGCTCGAAGCCGAACAGCAGCGCGTGCAGCGGCACGATCGCGATCGACACGACGCTGACCACGACCGTGGCCCGGATCGGCGGAATGCGCCAGAGCCGCATCAGCATGCCGAAGGTGGCGAAGAACAGGCCTGCGGTGACGAACATCAGGTCGCCAAGCAGGCCGTGCGTGCCGATGGTCATCACCGCCTCGCCGCCGATCACCGCGAGCCCCGTCACGATGGTGAGCGCGCCGAGTGCGCGCTGTGGCGGCAGCTTCTCCTTCAGCACGAGGGTGGCGAGCAGTAATCCGCCCAGCGCCGCGCAGGACGGTTGGATCACGCCGCCGTGGCCGAGCGGCACCAGCAGGAAGCCCGAGTAGCTGAGGATCGCGAGGCCCGGCCCGCCGAGGATCGTCAGCACGATGCCGCGGCCCCAGCCGACGCCATTGAGATTGGCCGCGCCGTCGCGCAGGAATAGCGGCAGCAGCGCCAAGGCCGACCAAAGAAAGCGGTGCAACGTGATGTCGAACGGCGAAAAGCCGATGTCGATGCCGTGACGCGCCGAGACGAAGCCCATGGCCCAGAAAATGGCGGCACCCGCGCCGCAGGCGATGCCGAGGGCGGTGGCGTGCTGGGGCGCGGGCATGGCTCACGTTTACGCTGCCTGCCGCATTGGGGCCAGCACCGGCCCCGCATGGCTCGGAGGCCGCGTCGGGGCTTCCGCACCATGCCGGTGATTGCTTAGGATCGCCGCGGACCAATCAGGGAGCGAACCGTGGCCAAGCCCAACAAAGTCATCATCACCTGCGCTGTCACCGGCTCGATCCACACCCCTTCGATGTCGCCGCACCTGCCGATCACCGCGCAGCAAATTGCCGATAACGCGATTGCGGCAGCGGAGGCCGGCGCGGCGATCGTCCACCTCCACGCCCGCAACCCGCAGGATGGCCGCCCTGACCAGACGCCGGAGGCGTTCGCGCCGTTTCTGAAGGTGATCAAGCAGCGCTCACCCGTGGTGGTGAACATCACCACCGGCGGCGCGCCGACCATGTCGGCCGAGGAGCGCGTCAAACCTGCCGCCACCTTCAAGCCCGAGGTCGCCTCGCTCAACATGGGCACGATGAACTTCGGGCTCTATCCGATGATCCCGCGCTACAAGGGCAAGTTCAAACACGACTGGGAGGAGCCGTATCTCGAGGGCACTCGCAAGGGCATGTTCAAGAACACGCTCGCCGACATCGAGTACATCCTCACCACTTGCGCCGGAAACAACACCCGCTTCGAGATCGAGTGCTACGACATCGGCCATCTCTATACGCTCAGGCATTTCCTCGATCGCGGGGTGGTGAAGCCGCCGCTGTTCGTGCAGTCGGTGTTCGGCATCCTGGGTGGCATCGGCACGCACCCTGAAGACGTCATGATGATGAAGCGCACCGCAGATCGCCTGCTGGGCGACAATTACCATTGGTCGGTGCTGGGCGCCGGCGCCTCGCAGATGCGGATCGCCGCGCAGGCCGCCGCCATGGGCGGCAATGTCCGCGTCGGCATGGAGGATTCGCTCTGGCTCGGTCCCGGCAAGCTCGCCGAGAACAATGCCCAGCAGGTCACGAAGGTTCGGCAGATTCTCGAAGGCCTCGGCCTTGAGATTGCCACGCCCGACGAGGCGCGCGAAATCCTGTCGCTCAAGGGTGGCGACAAGGTAGCGTTCTAAGTCGTTTCCGAACGCATCGGTCTGTTCAGGGAGGAACCGCAATGGGTCGGATCGCAAACAAGACACTTCTTGCAGTGTTCGCCGGCCTGCTCGCTCTGGCGGGTAATGCACAAGCGCAAAAATTCCCATCCCGTCCTGTGACTCTCATCGTTCCCTGGCCGGCCGGCGGTTCGACCGATGTGCTGATGCGGGCGCTGGCGACCGCGACCGAAAAGCATCTTGGACAGTCGATCGTGATCGAGAATCGCGCCGGTGCGGCCGGCACGCTCGCCCCGACCCAGATGGCGACCTCAGGGAGTCCGGACGGTTACACAGTGGCGCAGATTCCGATCACCATGTTTCGCGTTCCGGTGATGACCAAGAGCGCGTTCGACCCGGTCAAGGAACTGACCTGGATTATCGGGCTTACCGGCTACACCTTCGGAATCGTAGTGCGCGAGGACGCACCCTGGAAAACCTTTGCCGAATTTCTTGCGGACGCTAAGGCCAATCCGGGCAAGATCAACTACGGCACGCCGGGCGCGGGAACGAGTTTGCACATCACGATGGCGCAGATCGGCAAACAGCAGGGCATTAACTGGGTCCACGTTCCGTTCAAGGGCAACGCGGAAACCACTAATGCGGTGCTCGGCGGACACATCCATGCTGTCGCCGATTCGACGGGCTGGGCCCCGCTGGTGAATTCCGGCAAGTTGCGGCTTTTGGTCACCTGGGGTGCTAGCCGAACTAAAAGCTGGCCAAGCGTGCCCACGCTGCGCGAGGCCGGGATCGATATCGTCTCGGTGTCGCCCTTCGGTATTGCGGGGCCGAAGGGCATGGATCCGGCCGTCGTCAAGGCGCTGCACGATGCCTTCAAGAGCGGCCTGGATGAGCCGTCTTATGTCACGGTTATGACGAAGCTCGATCAGGAAAAGTTCTACCTGAACAGTGCCGACTATCAGGCGTATGCGGTGCGCACGGCCGCAGAGGAGCGGCGCTCCATCCTCGATCTCGGGCTGGTGCAGAACTGATGTGATCCGGGCGGGCGCTTTGCGATCGATCCGCCCAGCAAAGGTTCTCCTCTATTTGACAATAGTCGTTGCGTTCTCGCGCACCGGCCTCCAATAGGAGGATATGAGCGGCTACGCGCTTTCAGAACTCGACGCGGTCAGCGTCACCATCCTGTTCGGCTCGATCCTGGTGCTCGCCGGCATCATGTCGAGCTTGGTGGCGCTACGGTTCGGCGCGCCATTGCTGGTCGTGTTCTTGCTGCTCGGCATGTTCGCTGGCGAAGCCGGACCGCTTGGCTTCCACTTTGACGATGTGAAGCTCACCTACACGGTCGGATCGGTCGCGCTTGGCCTGATCTTGTTCGATGGCGGCTTGCGCACGCGGCTCGCGACCTTCCGCAGCGTACTGGTGCCTGCTGGCCTGCTGGCGACCGTCGGGGTCTTGTTGACCGCCGCATTGGCGGCTCCGGCCGCCTATTGGGCGCTTGGGCTCAACTGGACCGAAAGCTTTCTGGTCGGCGCGGTGGTGGCCTCGACCGACGCGGCCGCCGTGTTCTTCCTGCTACATACCAAAGGGCTGCGGCTGCGTCCGCGGGTCAACGCGGTCCTCGAAGTCGAGTCCGCGACCAACGACCCGTTCGCCATTTTCCTCACCATCATCCTCGTCGAGATCTTGTTCGTCGGCTTTAAACCCTGGCACGAAATCTTGCTGTTGCTGCTGCGCGAGGGGGTCCTCGGCGCGCTGATTGGCTTGATCGGTGGCCGCGCCATGGTGTTCGTGGTCAACCGCCTCGACCTGCCGCAGGGGCTGCACGCGCCCTTCATCGCCACCGGCGCGCTGGTTGTGTTCGCTCTCACGCAGGTGTTCCACGGCTCGGGCTTTCTCGCCGCTTATGTGGCCGGTCTCGTGGTCGGTAACCGCGCGACACGCGCGCACAGCACCGTCGTTGTGTTCCTCGATGCCGCAATGTGGCTCGCGCAGATTGCGATGTTCGTGCTGCTCGGCCTGCTGGCTTGGCCCGAGCGGCTGGTGGGCCGGCTGCTGCCGGCGCTTGCGGTGGCGGCGACGCTGATCCTGGTGGCGCGGCCCGCGGCGGTGTTTATCTGCCTCGCGCCATTCCGCTTCAGCGCGCGCGAGAAGCTCTTCATCTCCTGGGTCGGATTGCGCGGCGCGGTCGGCATCTTCCTTGCCTCCATCCCGCTGTTGGTCGGCTTACCCGGAGCGCACTTCTATTTCGATGTGGGCTTTGTGGTGGTGTTCGTGTCGCTCCTGGTGCAGGGCTGGACCATTGCGCCGGCGGCGCGCCTCCTCCATGTCGCACTGCCGCGCGCCAACGTCTCCGCTCACCGCACCGAGCTCGACCTGCCCGGCCAGCTGACGCAGGAGCTGGTCGGCTATCCGGTGGTCGCTGACAGTCCCTATCTGCGCCGCGTCACCACGCCGTCCTGGGCCAAGCTCACGTTGCTGGTGCGCAACGAGCGGGTGCTGACGCCGGAGGAGGCGGGCGCCGTGCGTGAGGGCGACTTTGTGTATTTCCTCGCACCGCCCGACCGCGCGCAATTGCTCGACCGTTTCTTCGCCGACACGGCGTCGTCGGCACAGCCGGAGGCGGCGCTGATCGAGGATTTCTTCGTGTCGGGCGACGCTACGCTCGGCGCGCTGGCGGAAATCTACGGGCTGACCGTCCCGCCCGAGAAGGTCGCGGTGACGCTGGCGGATTATTTCGCCGAACATTCGACGCGGCCGCCGCGCGTCGGCGATTCCATCAGGCTTGCGCCGCTGGCGATGGTTGCGCACACGGTGACGGACGGCCGCGTCAGCATGGTTGGATTGCAGCTCGCCGATCCGGAGCCTGAAGCGCGCACGCCGTGGGAGCGGGTCCGGATCATGGCGCGTCGCACCTGGCGGCGGCTGCGCGCGAGGCTGCGCCGCTAGCCACTTTTCGGGATCAGGCTCTACTCTGGCTTGATGCCGGAGGACTTGATCACCTTGCCCCATTTCTCGATTTCGGAAACGACGTAGCCGCCGAATTGCTGCGGCGTGAACACCATCGGCGTGGTGGCGACGTTGGCGAGCTGCGCTTTCACCGCCGGATCGGCAAGGCCTGCGTTGATCTCGCGATTAAGCCGCTCGATGATCGCCGGCGGCGTGTTGCGCGGCACGCCGACGCCGCACCAGGAGTTGGCGACGTAAAGCGGTATGGTTTCGTTCAGCGTTGGCACGTCAGGGAGGCCGGGATAGCGCTCACTGCCGAGCATGGCGATGGCGCGCGCGTTCCCTGAGCGGATGTGCGGCAGCGCCCCGGTCATGACGTCGATGGCGAGATTGACCTGGCCGCCGACGAGGTCCGCCATCATCGGCGCGCCGCCC
This sequence comes from Rhodoplanes serenus, assembly GCA_945893145.1. GTDB lineage: Bacteria > Pseudomonadota > Alphaproteobacteria > Rhizobiales > Xanthobacteraceae > Z2-YC6860. Next base: position 11,353 of record CAMDDZ010000044.1, read on the forward strand.
CGATAGGGCACGTGCGTCATCGAGACGCCGGCCATGTTCTTGAGCAGCTCGCCGGCCACATGAGATGTCGTGCCGGTGCCGAACGACGCTATCGTGACCTTGCCGGGATTGGCCTTGGCGTGCGCGATCAGCTCAGCCGTGGTCTTCGCCGGCACTGACGGATGAGCGACCAGCACCAGCGGAAAATCGATCAGGCCCGCGACCGGCGCAATGTCGCGGGTGAGATCGAACGGCAGGTTGGTGAACAGCGTGGCGTTGACGGCGGCGGACGCTGCGACGAAGAGCAGCGTGTAGCCATCGGGCGGCGAATTCACCACCGTCTGAATAGAGATGTTGGTGCTCGCCCCCGGCTTGTTCTCGATCAGCACCGGCTGGCCGAGCCGTTCCGACAGCCAGCGCGCTATGATGCGCGACACGATGTCGGCGCCACCGCCGGCTGGAAAGCCCACGACCCAGCGCAGCGGCTGCGACGGATAGGCCTGCGCCATCGCGGCGCGCGGCAGCGCCTGCGTCGCGGCGGCAGCCGTGGCGAATTGCAGAATTCGGCGGCGAGACAGCGGCATGGATGCTTCCCCTCTGCAGCCGTCCCGCGGCAATGTGCGAACGACGGTCTGCTTGCGCCAATTCTATCGCGAAATGTTGCGTTACGATATTGCCGGCGTGGGGCAAAATCTCCACCCATTTGATACGGTGCATCATGCTGCCGTCGCAACGCACGCTTTTCGATATTCCACCGGACGTGTGCTTTTTGAACGCCGCGTCATGGAGTCCGCTGCCGCTTGCGACGCTCGAGGCTGGACGCAGGGCCGTCGAACGCAAGGGGCGGCCGTGGCTGCTCGATCATGACTTTGCCTCCGGCCAATACGAGCGCGCCCGGACGGCGGCGGCCCGGCTGATCAATGCTGCGCCTGAGGACATCGCACTCATCTCATCGGTGGGGTATGGCGTCGCAACGGCGGCCAAGATGCTGCCAGTGCCGAGGGGCTCGCGCGTCCTGGTGTTGCAGGACGATCATTCTTCGCCGGTGTTGGAATGGATGACGCGGGCCGGTGAGGGCGGCTTCACGGTCGAAATGGCGAAGCCATCCGGCAACGGCGATTGGACCGCAGCGGTGCTGACCGCCATCGAACGGGCGGGCGCGCCGCCGCTCGCGGTGGTTTCGATCTCATCTGTGCATTGGTCTGATGGCGGATCAGTAGACTTGGCGCGCGTGGCGGCCGCGGTGCGCAAGCGCGGCGCAGTTTTGTTGATCGACGCCACTCACAGCGTGGGGGTTCTCGATGTCGACGTGGGCGCACTCGATCCGGATTTTGTGGTGTTCCCGACCTACAAATGGCTGCTTGGGCCATACGGGCGTGCTTTCCTTTACATCGCCAAGCGCCATCAAGGCGGCATCCCGCTGGAGCAGACGAGCTATGGACGGCGGGCGGTGCGCGCCGAGCAGGCCACCTACCTGAGCGACACCGGCTACGTCGATGGCGCGCGCCGGTTCGACATGGGCGAGCGCGATCACTTCATCTCGATGGAGATGGCTTCGATCGGCATGGAGATGGTGGCCCAGTGGGGCTCGCGGGCCATTGTCGAGCGGCTCGCCATGCTGATAGGGCGGCTGGCTGCGGGACTATCCGGCTGTCCGGTCGAACTGCCTGAAGCGAGCGTGCGGGCGCCGCATATCCTGAGTCTGAAATTTCGCGACGGCATACCGAACGACCTGGTCGGCAAGCTCGCCGCCGAAAACATCCATGTGGCGCCGCGCCTTGGCCGCATGCGGATCAGCCCGCATGTCTATAACGACGAGGCTGACATCGATCGTTTTATCGCGGTGTTTCGAAGGCTGATGCCGGCGCGTCCGCAATGATCAATGCAGCGGCAAAAGGAATGCGACCATCTTGTCGTTTTTCAGTTTATCGACGATGCGGGCGATGTCTGCCTTTGGCAGCTCCGTAGCCGCGACTTGCACCTTGTAAAACCCGCCGGGCAACGGTCCGTCCGCGATCTGAAGCTTGTTGGCCTCTAGGAACGTGGTGACGCTTTCCTGGGTCGCCTGCGGGGCGAAACCGATCAAAACGAAGGCGCCCTGGCTGGTCCCCGCCGCTTCCTGGGGCACATATATGGGTCCTTCCTTGAGCAGCATGCCGGTGATCACACCGGACTGCAGCAGGACCACCAGCATCGCGGCGCTTCCGGCAAACGTCCGGGCGCGCGGGGACAGGACCGCGAGCCATCCGCCGAGTCGTGCGGCGAGACCGAACGACGCCTTGGGCTTGCGTGCCGGTTCGGCATCGATCTTGGCGAACAGCAGTTCCATCGCGCGTGCGGATGGCACCGCCAGCGTCTCGTTAAGATGAATGGTCTCGCCCAGTTCCCCGCGCACCAGCGCATAGCGGCGGGTGAGCTCGGAATCCTGCGCCAGCGCTTCCTCGATGCGTTGGGCATCGCGCCGGCTCAAGGTTCCGGCCGCATGCCATGGCAGCAGTTCGTCGATCTCGCTGTGCATCGTCGCGTTCATGTTCGTATTCCGAAGCCGTTGGTATTTAAAGGCTATACCGCTCGTGAATTGGTCGTTCGAACAGGCGGTTAGGTTCAATCCGTCGAAGAAATTAGACTGAAAGCCGCTTACAGGGGCCGCCGCGCCAGCGGCACCGGGCCGTCGCCGGCATCGACCATGGCGGCCTCGATGCCGAAGATCGCGGCAAGGCGCTCGACGCTGAGCGCCTGGTGCGATGGTGCATCGGTCACGATCCTGCCGCGATCCATGATCGCCACCCGGTCGGCGAAGCGCGCTGCGAGCGCGAGATCGTGCACCACCGCCAGCACCGCACCGCCGGCTCGCGCGGCGTCGCGCAACAGGCCCATCACCACGAGCTGATGGCGCGGATCGAGCGACACGGTCGGCTCATCGGCGAGCAGCACGCTGGCCTCGGTCGCGAGCGCACGGGCGAGCGCCACGCGCGCCCGTTCGCCGCCGGAGAGCGAGGTCACCGGGCGTGCGGCGAACCCCTCGGTCGCGGTTGCCGCGAGCGCACGCGCGACCGCTGCGCGGTCGGCGTCGTTGGTGCGCGCGAATGGATCGCCGTGCGGATAGCGGCCCAACCCGACCACGTTGGCGACCGCCAGCGGCCAGTGGAACACGTTGCCCTGGGGCAGGTAAGCGATGCGGCGTGCGCGGGCGGCTGGAGAAAGGGTTTCGAGTGGACTCCCGTCGAGCGCGATACGGCCTTCCGCCGGGATCAGCCCGGCGAGCGCCCGCACCAGCGTGGTCTTGCCTGCGCCGTTCGGCCCGACCAGCGCGACGAATTCGCCCGCGTTCAGCGTGAGGCTGGCGCGCTCGACGATCAGCGTGCCGGACAGACGAACATTGATCGCGTCGGCTTGCAGCACGCTCATGACGGCGATCCTTCGAGCAGACGCCGCTCGCGGAAGATCATGGCGAGGAAAAACGGCACGCCGATCAGCGCCGTGACGACGCCGAGCTTGAGCTCGATCGCGGTGGCGTTGGGATTGGCAGGGATCAGCCGCACCGCGATGTCGGCAGCGGTGAGCAGCGCCGCGCCCATCAGCGCAGCCGGAAAGCACACGCGGGCCGGATCGGAGCCAACAAAGCGCCGCACCAGATGCGGCGCGACAAGACCGATGAAGCCGATCGAGCCCGCGACCGCGACGGCCGCGCCAACGCCGAGCGCTGTGCCGATCACCACCATCAGGCGCGTCCGGTTGAGATCGACACCGAGCGAAGCGGCGGCGTCCTCACCCAGCGTCAGGGCTCGGTAAGACCGCGCCGGAATGGCGAGTAGAACCCAGCTCGCGGCGAGAAACGGCACGGCGATCAACAGATGATCGATGCTGCGGTCCTCCAGGGAGCCGAGCAGCCAGAATGCGACTTCGAGCGCCGCATAGGGCGTCGGCGCGAGGTTGAGGATCAGCGCGGTGCCGGCGCCGGCGAAGCTCGCGAATGCGAGGCCTGCAAGCAGCGTCACGGTCAGGCTGGCGCGTCGGCCTGCGATGGCGACCAGGCCGCCGACCGAGATGAGGGCCCCGAGAATTCCGGCGAGCGGCACTGCGAACGAGGTCGCGCCGGCGAACCCATAGGCGATCATGAAAGAGGCGCCGACCGATGCGGCCTGCGGGGCGCCGAACAGCGCCGGCTCCGCCAGCGGATTGCGCAGCAGGCCCTGCAGGGCGGCGCCCGACAGCCCGAACGTCGCGCCGATCATCATGGCGAGCAGCGTGCGCGGCAAACGGATGTCGCGCACAATGATGCCTTCGGCGCCTTGGCCGTCGAACAGGCCGGCCAGCGCTTGCCGCGGCGAAATGCTCGCCGCTCCGCTCATCAGCGATACGATGGCCAACAACGCGATCAGCGCGGCAAGCGCGAACGCTAGGCCCCATTCGCTGCGGCGGCTCGAAATCATGTTGCGTTTCCCGGCCACATTCCTACAGGGTTGCGGCCGGCACTCCAATCCACGCAAAGGGGTGTCATGCCCGCGGAGCTTGTCCCTGCGCAGGCGGGAAGCGGGCATCCAGTAACCACGGAGCGGACTGTGGGCGCGATTGGCGCGACGCGACAAACTCGGCGTTACCTGGATCGTCCGCTTGCGCAGACGATGACAGTCGCGCTCTCGGTTGCTGTCTTGCTCAGCGGCGAACTCTGTTCGGCCCACGCCGAGACGCCCCGCCGCATTGCATCGTTCAATCTGTGCGCCGATCAGTTGGTCGCCACTCTGGCCGATCCGGAGCAGGTGGTGGGGCTGTCGCCCTACGCCAGCGATCCGCGGGTTTCGACGATTGCCGACAAGGCCCGCACGTTCACGCGCCTGCAGTTGCAGGCGGAGGCGCTGGTGCCGCTGCGGCCCGATCTCGTCCTAGTCGGCATCTGGGATCGTCCGCTGACGCAGCGCCTGCTGCGCAGCCTCGGCTTCCGCGTGGTCGGCGTCGATGTGGTGGGCGATCTCAACGCGGCGCGCGCCCAGATTCGCGACGTCGCCGCGCTGATCGGCCATCCCGAACGTGGCGAAGCGCTGATCGCCGACATCGATGCGGCGCAACGCCGGCTCGCGACGGCGCCGCGCCCGGCATCGTCGACTGCGCTGCTGGTCGGCAATGGCGGCTATACGGTCGGGCCCGACAGCCTCGCGGCCGCGCTGATGGCCGAGGCCGGCCTTACGCCGCCGCGCGGCGCGCCGAAACGCTATGGCGGCTACGTGCCGCTGGAGCGCCTGATCGAATTGCGGCCGGACTATCTGGTGACGGCGAGCGCGGTCGATGTGCCGGACGGGCAGGGCGCGCTTTATCTGACGCATCCGGCGCTGCGCGCGCTCTATCCGCCGTCGCGGCGCATTGTGCTGCCGAGCCGTTTCACGCTGTGCGCCGGGCCGAGCCTGATCGGCGCCTTCGATTATCTTGCCGATGTCATGACACGGCTCGCGCCGTCGCACTGAGCGGCGTTCCATTCGGCGACGATGGCTTGCAGCGCCGCGAGCCCGTCGGTCAGCGCGGCCGGGCCGGGCTGCAGGATCAGCGGCGACTTGATTTCGCGCATGAAGCCATTGGCGACCGCGGGCAACGCGGCAAAGCCCAGCCGCGCCGCCATCTTGGCGGGCACGAATTTCTTGCCGCACCATGAGCCGACGATGATGTCGGGCCGTGACGCGATCACCTGATCCGCCGTCACGATGCGGTCCTTGGCGCTCTTTTGGTTCGCGAGGTTCTTGAACACGTCGATACCGCCCGCGATCTCGATCAGTTCCGAGACCCAGCCGATGCCGGAGATCATCGGCTCGTCCCATTCTTCGAAATAGACACGCGGCTTGCGCACGAGTTGCGCGCCGCGCTCCCTGGCGCGCGCGAGACCTGCGTCGAGCGTCAACGCCAGCGCATCGGCCTTGGCAGGCTCGCCGATCAATGCACCGAGCGTGCGGATCATCGCCAGAATTCCAGCCAGATCGCGCTGGTTGAAGGCATGGACCGCGACGCCCTTGCGGATCAGTTCGGCCGCGATGTCGGCCTGCAGGTCTGAGAACGTCAGGACAAGGTCAGGCTCGAGCGCGAGAATTTTCGGCACGTCGGCGCTGATGAAGGCCGACACTCGTGGCTTTTCGCGCCGCACGCGCGGCGGCCGCACCGCATAGCCCGAAACGCCGACAATGCGCCGCTCCTCGCCGAGGAGATAAAGCGTCTCCACGGTTTCTTCGGTGAGGCAGACGATTCGCGAAGGCGGGAACATGGGCGCAGCATACACCCAGCTAGGCTAGGGTTTCGTCCAGCAACTCCAGGCCGCCGGCGCCGACAACCCGGCCGTCCTCGATCCGCACCACCTGGGAGGCGAGGCGCTGGATCTCGCCGGCTTGGTGGCTGACGTAGATCATCGGCACGCGGGCCTCATCGCGCAGCCGAGCGAGATAAGGCAGGATTTCAAGCTTGCGGGCGCGGTCGAGCGAGGCCAGCGGTTCGTCGAGCAACAACAATCGTGGTTTTAGCAATAGCGCGCGGCCGATGGCGACACGCTGGCGCTCGCCGCCGGACAGATGGCCGGGCCGGCGCGGCAACAGGTTTCCGATGTCGAGCAGCGCGACGATGCGCTCGCGCTCGGCCGGATCGGGCTCGAGCTTGCTCATCCATCGCCCGTAGTCGAGGTTCTGCGCCACGGAGAGGTGCGGAAACAGCCGGCCCTCCTGGAACACATAGCCGATACGGCGCCGGTGCGCCGGCACGTTCACGCGCGCGGCGCTGTCGAACAGCACGTTGTCGTCGAGCACGATGCGGCCGCGGTCGGGCCGCACGAGGCCCGCGATCATGTTGACGATCGAGGTCTTGCCCGCACCGGACGGGCCGAACAGCGCGGTCGCGCCGCCCGCCGCCTCGAATTTCGCGGCGATACTGAACTCGCCGAGACGCTTTTCGACATCAACTGAAAGCATCTCAATCTCCGTGATATCGCATGCCGGCGCGGCGGGCGAACCACTCCGACGCGATCAGTGCGGCGAGCGCGATGACGATGGAGATCAAGACCAGGCGGCCGGCAGCGGCGTCGCCGCCGGGAACTTGCGTGAGCGTGTAGATCGCAGCCGAGATGGTCTGCGTCTCGCCCGGGATGTTGGAGACGAACGTGATGGTGGCGCCGAATTCGCCCAACGCCTTGGCGAAGCTCAAGACCATGCCGGCGATGACGCCCGGCAGCGCCAGCGGCAGCGTGACCGTGAGGAAGGTCCAGAAACCGCTCGCGCCGAGCGTCGATGCCGCGTCTTCAAGCCGCCGGTCGATCGCCTCGAACGACAACCGAATGGCGCGCACCAGCAGCGGAAACGCCATCACGCCGCAGGCCAGCGCCGCCCCAGTCCAGCGGAACGAAAACACGATCCCGATGCTGGCGAGAAACTCACCGGCCGCGCCTCTGCGTCCGAACGTGATCAGCAGCAGATAGCCGGTCACCACCGGCGGCAGCACCAACGGCAGATGCACCACACCGTCGAGTAGCGCCTTGCCCCAGAAATCCTTGCGTGCCAGCACCCAGGCAATTGCGATGCCGAACGGCAGCGACGCGATCGTGGCGACCAGCGCGATGCGCAGCGAAAGGTAGACCGCGGTCCATTCGTCCGGGGTGAGGTCAAACATCGCCGCTGCGTGTCCCGGGCGCAGCGCAGTACCATAAGCGCGTTAACGCGCGTCTCCGACACGCTATGGTAGTGCGCTGCAGACCCGGGACCCCGGTTTTTTCAAACAACAGTAAGCTGGGTCCCGGATCTGCGTTGCACCGCTGCGCTACGCGCGCGCTGCAACGCGTCCGGGACACGAGGCTGTTGCTCACGGTCCTGGCTTCAGCAAATACGTAAATCCATAGCGCTCGAAGAGCACCTGTCCGGTGGCCGAGCGCAGGAAATCTAGATAGCCCTTCGCTTCCGGCTTTGCGGTCGCTGTGAGCGCGACCGGATAGGTGATCGCCGGATGTGAATCGGCCGGGAAGTGTCCGATGATCTTCACGCCCGGCTCGACCTTGGTGTCGGTCTCATAGACGATGCCGAGCGCCGCCTCGCCGCGCGCGACAAGCGTCAGAGCAGCGCGCACGTTCTCGGCCATCGCAAACTTGCTTTCCGCCGCGCTCCAGGAGCCGAGCTTCTCCAGCGCCGCCTTGGCATATTTGCCGACCGGCACGGCGCGCACGTCGCCGGTGGCGATGCGGCCGTCGCCCGCCAGCTTGACGAGGTCGAAGCCGCGGCCGATCGTAACGTTACCGAGCTTGGAATCCTTCGGCGCGATCAGCACCAGCCGGTTGCCGAGCAGGCTGGTTCGCGTGCCGTTCTGAATGAGCTTCTTCTGCTGGACATAGTCCATCCATTCCAGGTCCGCGGAGGCGAAGACATCCGCGGGCGCCCCGGCCTCGATCTGCTTGGCCAGCGCGGAGGAAGCGGCGTAGCTCGATACGACCTTGATCTTGGTCTTTCCCGTGAAGATGGCATTGAGATCGTCGATGGCGTTCTTCATCGAAGCCGCGGCGAACACAGTAAGGGTCTTGTCCTGGGCGGCGGCGGGATGTGCAGCCAACAAGGCTGCGACGAGGGCGGCGAACAAGGTCCGGATGGCTTTCTGCATGGCGATCTCCACGGGCGCGTTGCGCCCGCATGACGGGTCGGTGGTGATGGGACGACCAGCCGGAATCGCCGTTCCGGACAGCGACAGCGTGCGCACGGCGCGCTGCGGGCCACACCGGGAGCCTAGCAAGTCTGCACGCGCAAGGTAAAGTCGGTCACCGGAGGACGGCATGGCCGAAGTGACGCAGCTCGACGGCGAATACGACTACATCATTGTGGGCGCGGGCTCGGCCGGTTGCCTGCTGGCGAATCGCCTCTCGGCCGATCCCGGCAATCGCGTGCTGCTGTTGGAAGCCGGCGGCCGCGACAATTGGATCTGGTACCACATTCCGGTCGGTTACCTGTTCGCCATCGGCAATCCGCGCTCCGACTGGATGTTCAAGACCGAGCCGGTGCCGGGCCTTAACGGCCGCGCGCTGAACTATCCGCGCGGCAAGGTGATCGGAGGCTCGTCCTCGATCAACGCAATGATCTACATGCGCGGGCAGGCGGCCGATTACGATCATTGGCGTCAGCTCGGCCTCACCGGCTGGGGCTGGAACGACGTGCTGCCGGTCTTCAAACAGCACGAGAACCACTTCCTCGGCGCCGGCGAGCACCACGCGACCGGCGGCGACTGGCGGATCGAGCATCCGCGCGTGCGCTGGGATTTGCTCGATGCATTCCGCGCCGCGGCCGAGCAGGCTGGCGTGAAGCGGATCGACGATTTTAACACCGGCGACAACGAAGGCTCCGCGCCTTATCACGTCAATCAGATGCGCGGCCGGCGTTGGTCGTCAGCGCGCGCATTCCTGAAGCCCGTGCTGCACCGGCCGAACTTGCGGCTGGAAACCGGCTGCCTGGTCGAGGGCGTCACCTTCGAGGGCAAACGCGCCAACGGCGTTCGCTTCCGGCAGGATGGCGCGCTCCAGCTCGCGCGTTGCCGCGGCGAGGTGGTCCTCGCCGCCGGCTCGATCGGTTCGATTCAGACGCTGTTGTTGTCGGGGGTGGGGCCGGCCGCGCAGTTACAGAATCTCGGCATTCCGATGGTGCTCGACAGGCCGGGCGTCGGCGAGAACCTGCAAGACCATCTGCAACTGCGGATGATCTACAAGGTCTCCGGCATCACCACGCTCAACGAGACTTATGCCTCGCTGTTCGGCCGCGCCAAGATTTTCCTCGACTACGCGCTGCGGCGGCGCGGGCCGCTGACCATGGCGCCCTCGCAACTCGGCATCTTCACGCGCTCCGATCCGCGGCGCGAGCGCGCCAACATTCAGTATCACGTGCAGCCGCTGTCGCTCGATCGCTTTGGCGAACCGCTGCACACCTTCCCAGCCTTCACCGCGAGTGTCGCCAACGTGCAGCCGACCAGCCGCGGCCACATCCGGCTCAAATCGGCCGACCCGGCCGACAAGCCTGCGATCCAGCCGAATTATCTTGCGACCGAAGAGGACAGGCGCGTTGCCGCCGACTCGATTCGCGTGACGCGGCGGATCGTGGCGCAGCCTGCGCTCGCGCCGTTCCATCCGATTGAATATCTACCGGGCGATGCCATTCGCGATAACGATGAGGCCGCGCTGGCGAAGGCTGCGGGCGACGTCGGCACCACGATCTTCCATCCGGTCGGCACCGCGAAGATGGGCCTGCCGAGCGACCCGATGGCGGTGGTGGACGAGCGCCTTCGCGTGTTCGGGCTCGAGTGCATCCGTGTGGTGGATGCGTCCGTGATGCCGTCGATCACCTCGGGCAACACCAACTCGCCGACCATCATGATTGCGGAGAAGGGCGCCGCGATGATCCGGCAGGATGCCCGCGGCTGATTTAGTTGGCTGTTTGGTCGATTTCCGTGCTGGTTCTGCGATTTGGAACCAACCGGGCATGCAGTTCATTAGTGCGAAGGCCAATTGGATCTGACGCGCGCATGAATCTGCAGGCCGCTGCCCAAACACGCGCCAAAATGGCCATTTCGTCGCCAGATGGATCGTAAATGGACACTGAACTCTTCCTGCTGCTGCTTGCGATCGGGTTTGCGGCGCAGTTGATCGACGGCGCGCTCGGCATGGCCTATGGCGTGCTGTCGAACACGGCGCTGCTGATGATCGGTATTGCGCCCGCGCAGGCGAGCGCGCTGGTCCACACCGCCGAGGTGTTTACCACCGGCGCTTCAGCCGTCTCGCACATCTATCATCGCAACGTGGATTGGCGGTTGGTGCTGCGGCTCGGCATTCCCGGCGTGCTTGGGGCGATCCTCGGCGCGTGGATCTTGTCGAACGTCGATGTCTCGGCCGCGCGCCGCTATATCTACATTTATCTGCTGCTGATGGGGCTCTACATCCTGTTCAAAGCATTCCGCATTGCGCCGATGCGGCGCGATCCTGCGCGATGGACACCGCCGCTCGGGTTTGTTGCAGGATTTCTCGATGCCAGCGGCGGCGGCGGATGGGGGCCGGTGCTGACCTCGACGCTGGTCGGCTCGGGCCACGCGCCGCGCCAGACCGTGGGTTCGGTCAACACCGCCGAGTTTTTCGTAACAATTGCCGCGGCCACGACATTTTTCGTCGAGCTCGGCGCTTCCAATTTGCACTACCTCGTGCCGCTGATCCTGGGCGGTGTGCTGGCTGCGCCGGTCGGCGGCTGGGCGGTTGGCCGCGTGCCGGCGCGCGCCCTGATGACAGCGGTCGGCCTGCTGATCATCACGATCTCGGCGTGGCAGATCTTGCGGCTGTTCAAGCTGATCTGAGAGCGATGCAGCTCGCTCTTTTGTTTAAGGCGTCAGCGCGAGCTTGCGGCAGGCCGGCGGCAGCGACGACAGCGGAATGATTCTGGGCTTGATCGGCTTGGCGTCGGGCTTCGGCGGCTGGGGGGGCGATGGTTTGCTTATCTTTTTGAACCACGCATCGAGGTCCTTGCCGCAGCCCTCATCGTTGGGAGTCGCCGGTTGCGCCTTGCAGGTCGTGCTGTCGGGCGGGCAGCTGATGCGGACATGGAAATGATAATTGTGGCCCGGCACCGGCCGCATCTTGTGCAGCCAACTGCGGTCGTCTTTGACGTCGCGGCAGAGCGCCTTCTTGATCGCCGGGTTGACCAGCACGCGCTCGACCTCAGGGTCCGTCGCGGCGGCTTTCAGCAGAGCGATATGGGTCGGCGACCAAATTTTCGGATTCACGTCCTTCCAGTCGTCGGCGACGACGTTGGTCGCCATCGTCACCTCGCGCTCCTGGCGCGTGAACTCGCGGGCCGGCATCGGCGAGAGCCAGATGTCGGCGTCGAGTCCGACCTGATGGCTCAAGTGGCCGGTCCGCATCGGGCCGCCGCGTGGCTGCGCCATGTCGCCGACGAGCAGGCCGTTCCAGCCGATCGCCTGCGCCTTCTCGGAAAAACGCTCAAGGAACTTGATGATATTGGGGTGGCCCCAATTGCGGTTGCGCGACAATCGCATCACTTGCCAGGTCTTGCCGTTGATCGGCAGCGCGACGCCACCGACCAGGCAGCCGCTGGTGTAGAAGCCGATCGCCTGCGCCGGTCCCTCGAACGGCGTCAGCTTGCGGCCGAAGATTTCCTTGGCGGATATCTTGGGATCGGCCGGATCGACCGGCGGCAACGCCTGCGGATTCACGTTGCCAAGATCCTGCGCGCCCGCGGCGGCGCAGCCGGCGACGATGAACAGCAACGCTAGAATCGATTGCCTTCCCACAAGCCATTTTTAACCCAGGGGCATGGCCGCTGGATAGTTACATCTCGGTAGGGCGGGTGGGCGCCCCGCCGTAACAAAGGTTTCATGCAGCTGTGTTATGCACGGCAATCCGCGCGGCCGCGCTTTACAAGCCAGCCAGTCGGCGAAATGCTCATAACGAAAATATCTGGCCGGGGGGCCTTGATGTATCGCGCGATTGTGGTGGCGTTTCTCGCCTGCGTGGGACTTGTTGCCGCCGTCGCATCGGCGGACCGCGCCAGCGCCGATATCGTGATCAGCGTCAACAAGGCGACGCAGACCTTGGTGGTGCTGGTCGACGGCGTCGAGCGCCACAATTGGACGGTCTCCACTGGGCTCGCGGGCGGGCCGCCGAACGGCGCCTTCAAGGTGCAGCGCCTTGAGCGGATGTGGTACTCGCGAACCTTCCATAATTCACCGATGCCGTACTCGATCTTCTTCCACGGGCCCTACGCGATCCACGGCACTTATGCGGTGGCGCGGCTCGGCCATCGTGCGTCGATGGGCTGCGTGCGGCTGCATCCGAAAAACGCGGCGACGCTGTTCGATCTGGTACGGACCAATCCCGGAAAGACGCAGATCGTGGTGGCGGTTTCGTCGCATGTGGCGGCGCCGCCGCCGATGGTCGAGGCGCCTGCGGCAGCCGCCGTAGTGATCCCAGCCAAGCTTGAGGTTACGCCGCCGTCCGATGCCACCGGCACGGTCACTCCCGCGACGCCGGCCGGCACGCTGACGATCGAAGAATAGCGCGCACTCACTCGATCACGATCTCGCCCACCATGCCGAGCTCGGCGTGCGACTTGCCGTCCTTGTCCTTGATGCTGCAAAGCAGATCGGTGACGCGGCCGGTCGCGACCGGCACGAACCACCATTCCGCGCTCTGTCCAGGATAGACCTCGATCTCGCGGATCGCGCCCTTGAACTCGGCGAGTGTGGTGGGTTTGCCGTCGCGCGTCTGCACCACCTGGACCTTGCGCGTGTAGACCATTTGCGAAAAACCGTGCGAGGTGAAGTAGTGCGGATCGTTGCTCGGGTTGCGCAGGATTAGCTTGTAGAGCTTGCCGGTTTCGAACTTGAGCTGGTTGGGCGCGAACACGTGTTCGCCCGGTTTGCCCAGATCGACCGTGATCTCGATCGGCTGCTGGCCCGCGAGGTTGCCGGCGGCGTAACCGGCGGCGGATCCGATGATCGCGCCCGCAGCTCCGGCCGCGATCGCTTGAACGAATAAACGCATGATGCCGTCCCCTTGAAAGCGCTGAAACTCCTGCGATTCTATTGCTATTGCAAGTGAGTTGCAAGTGCAGGAGACACGGGAAACCGCGTTCCGCCACAGGGGACGTGGCGCTTCTGCAAACCCGATAGACTGCGGCGACTGATCCGCAGACGTCATCGAGGAACCGCAAATGGCCAAATATCTTGAGAAGACCGACTTTCAGAAATCGCGAGCGTTCTCGCCCGCCGTCATCACGCAAGGCGGACAGACCGTCTGGCTGGCCGGACAGACCGCAACCAAGGACGAGCAGGGCAACGACATTTCCCAGAATTTCGAAGCGCAGGTGCGCACCATCTTCAGTCTGATGGACAAGACATTGAAGCGCACCGGCGGCAGCCTCGCCAACCTGGTCACCATGACGGTGTTCATCAACGATCCGCGGCATGGCGACAAGTTCGTCGAGATGCGTGGCGGTTTTTTCCCGGACGGGAATTTTCCTGCGAGCGCGCTGATCACTGTCTCGCACTTCGCGCGGCCCGGCATGCTGATCGAAATTCAAGGCGTGGCGGTGGTCGGCGGGTGATGCTGCGGCGGCGCGCAGCCGCGTTCAATCGGCCTTGAGCTTCGCGCTCCGGACCACCTTGGCCCATTTGTCGGTCTCATCGGCGACGAGCTTGCGGAAGTCTGCCGGCGAGCCTGCCAGCACGGTTCCGCCCAAATCGGTCAGGCGGGCTTTGATCTTGGGATCGGCCATGGCGGCGTTGATCTCGCGATTGAGGCGATCGACGATTTCGGCAGGCGTGCCGGCCGGCGCGCCGACGCCGTACCACGCGCTCGCCTCATAGCCGGGCACGAAGTCGCTGATGGGCGGTGTGCCCGGCAATGCGTCGACGCGCGATGCCGTCGTCACGGCGAGGACCTTCACCTTGCCGGCGCGGATTTGCTCGATCGTCGCCGGCAGGCTGTCGAACATAACCTGCACCTGGCCGCCGATCAGATCGGTCAGCGCAGGGGCTTGGCCGCGATACGGCACGTGAACCAAATCGACGCCGGCCATCATCTTGAACAGCTCGCCCGCCACGTGCTGGATCGTGCCGTTGCCGGCCGACGCCATGGTCAGCTTGCCCGGATTGGCCTTGGCATAGGCGATGAACTCCGGCACCGAATTGACCGGCAGCGATGGCGTGACCTCCAGCACCGCGGGCACGCGGATGAAGGCTGCAACCGGCGCAATATCGCGGATGAAATTGTAATTGAGCTTTTCGTACAGCGTCGCATTCACCGCGTTCGCGGTGGTCACCAGCATCACGGTGTAGCCATCCGGCGCCGACCGGACCGTCGCTTCGGTGCCGATGTTGCCGCCGGCGCCCGGCCGATTTTCGATGATCGACGGCTGGCCAAGCCGCTCACTGAGCCATTGCCCGAACAGCCGCGCCAGGATGTCAGCGGGCCCGCCCGGCGGAAATGGCACGATCCAGCGAATTGGCTTTGATGGGAAGGCCTGGGCGAAGGCAAAACGCGGCAGACTGGGTGCCGCGATGGCGGACGCGGTCCATTGCAGCAGGCGCCGGCGCGAGTGAGGCATGGCGTTTCTCCCTGGAGCATGATCCCGAAAAGTGGATACCGGTTTTCGGAAAAGATCATGCTCAAGCAATAAGCGACGGCATGACTGCGATCTGAATTCGTTGGCCGGCCGCAGCCGTAACTCTAGCGCGGTGAATATCCGCCGTGAAAGGCCGGTCTGCGTCGATCAGACATCGACCTTCAGGGCGGCGATGAACGCCTCCTGCGGGATATCCACCTTGCCGAACTGGCGCACGCGCTAGTCTTCCTTTTGAAATCGATCGCGTTGCGGCAAGCGATTCGCGCAAATCTTCGGGTGCGATATGCTAAGATCAAAACCTCCCTATGATAGATAAAACACTAGCAAATTCATATAGTTATTGACATATCAGGTTTGGAGATTAGCCATCTGCACTTACCGACTTGCGAATCTCAGGAAAGAGGCATACTTTCCGTAAGAAGAACAAAAGGAGATCGTGCAAATGGGTTTGCAAGAGGATTATCTACAAGCAATCCTATCTACAGTGGCTAGGCAAACATTCCCAGCAGAGCGGCTGATCGAATTGGTTGCACCGACTTCGCGCGGCGGAAAACAGATCGCGGCATACAATCTTTGCGATGGCGCTCACACGCAATCCCAGATTGCTTCAGCAGTCGGGATGGACAGGAGCGACCTCAGCAAAACAATCGCGAGGTGGATCGAATTCGGCATCATATTTCGATTAAACAACGGCACGGACGCTAAGCCTTTGCATCTTTATCCTCCGCCGCAAGTTCTGGCACCCAGGAAGAAGGGCAAGCGCGATGGCAAGTGACGTAAGTGCGGAAATATTGGCAAGGCTGGATTTGCTCATTCGACTTCAGGCCTTGAGCATGATGTCTCGCTTCGAGTCTTCGAAAGAAAAGATTCACTTTCTCCATACCGCTGGGATGGACACAAAACAAATAGCTGAGCTCCTACAGACGTCCCCGAATGCCGTCAGTGTCGCAGTGTTTAAGGCTCGAAAAGCCAAGTCCACGCAAAAATAGCAGGAGCATCGAATGCAAGATCTGACAGACCAGGCGATCAAAGAATTGGCGGCAATCCGAAAGCTGCTTGTTTTGTCCTTGTTGAACGCCGGGCTTTCTCAAAGTCAAGTTGCCGGAGCATTGGATGTTGATCGAAGTGCGATCAGTCGAATGTTTCGTAAAGGCACACTCACGGGTCTGGGAGGCAAGAATTCCGATGAATGATGCAAACGCAGAAGCTCTTATCAGTGAGATTAAGTCCGTGAAAATGCTATTGATCCTGCAGCTGCTTGGCATGGGTATGAAGCAGAAGCAGATAGCTCTGATGCTCGGCATTAGTGATGCAACGATGAGCCGCCTTTTGCCGAAAGGATTGGTGATCGAAAAGCCTCGTGGACCAGGAGATAAGTGATATGGAAAAAGGAGAAATGCAAAAAATTGCGGCAGACCTCGACGCTATAAAGAAGCTTTTGGTTTTGTCGCTTGTGCAAAAGGGGTTTCAGCAGAATGAGCTTGCGTCCACTTTGAACGTTGATAGCGAAATCCTCAGCAAAATGTTTCCAAAGGGAATTCTGAAGAAAGCTAGAGGGCGGAAGACGAATGAATAAACCCGCGCCTGTAATAGATACTCATGCGAATCATGAAGAAAACATTGAGCGCATTGTCAAACTTATCGGGCGCAACAAGTTGCGATTGCGAATTTTCGAGTTTGTTCACGGTCGGGGAAGCCGACCAAAGACGGTAACAGAAATATGCGAGGGATTGAATTCGAATCGACAGGTTGCTCTCAATCAAGTCAATCATTTGGCGAAGCATAGAATTATTTTGAAGGCCTCCACTTCGCAGAAAGGCGGGCCGGACAGATGGGGGTACACTAAGAACGACTTCTGTATGGCCAACAAACAAGAAATTTTGAGAAAGGTGGCCAAGCCTGAGTTGCTATTGCGAATGCCGACAAAGCGCCGTCCGGAAATAGCGGCGGTACAAAGAATGTCTGAGGCCGTCCTAAAAAGAGTCAAAAGCCAAAGTCGCTCAAAAAAGAAACTGAGAGTTTTGTACTTGCTTGCAAATCCGTCAAGTCAAGGATCTTTAAGAACAGATGCCGAATTCCGGCATGTTGAGGAGGAAATTAGCAGTTCTAAGTACCGCGATAAGATCGACCTAGTTATTAAGATGGCAACGGACGCAAAAAGTATGCTCAAGGGCCTCAATGACTTTCGGCCGCAAGTCGTCCATTTTTCCGGTCACGGAGGTAAGCAAGGCATTTGGCTTGATGATGGTAAAGTCGACAAATCTGTTGGCAGTGCAATGAAGTTCGATCTTTTGGCGGAGGCGTTGGCTGCCACCGATTCGCCTCCTAAGCTTCTTGTACTTAACGCTTGCGACACATTGGCCGGAGCTGACGTCCTTCTTAATGCTGTCGAGGCGGTCATCGCTATGTCTGACAGCATTTCGGATGTAGGTGCGGCGACTTTCGCCGCACAATTTTATGCTGCGATTGCTAGCGCGCAATCAACCGAAGTGGCCCTTAAGCAAGCAAAAGTTTCCATGAAAGCGGCATCGTTACGTGACGCGCACTTGCCGGAAATAATCTTCAGGAAGGGCATCGATCCAAAAAAACAAGTGCTCATAAACAAACGATAGTCCTTTACACATCCACCTTCAGCGCGGCGATAAACGCCTCTTGCGGGATGTCCACCTTGCCGAACTGGCGCATGCGCTTCTTGCCCTTCTTCTGCTTGTCGAGCAGCTTGCGCTTGCGAGAAATGTCGCCGCCGTAGCACTTCGCGGTAACGTCCTTGCGGAAGGCGCGCACGGTCTCGCGCGCGATGATCTTGCCGCCGATCGCCGCCTGGATCGGGATCTGGAACATGTGCGAGGGGATCAGCTCCTTCAGCTTCTCCACCATGGCGCGGCCGCGCTGCTCGGCGCGGGTGCGGTGCACCAGCATGGAGAGCGCATCGACCGACTCGTCGTTGACCAGGATCGACATCTTCACGAGGTCGGCCGGCTTGTAGTTGGTGAGGTGGTAGTCGAACGAGGCGTAGCCCTTCGACACCGATTTCAGCCGGTCGTAGAAATCGAACACCACCTCGTTGAGCGGCAGGTCGTATTTCACCATGGCGCGGTTGCCGACATAGGTGAGTTCGACCTGCGAGCCGCGGCGGTCCTGGCACAGCTTGAGGATCGAGCCGAGGTATTCGTCCGGCGTGAGAACGGTCGCCTCAATCCACGGCTCGTGGATTTCCAGGATCTTCATCGGATCCGGCATATCGACCGGATTGTGAATCTCGATCTGGCTGCCGTCGCGCAAATTTATTTTGTAGATCACCGACGGCGCGGTCGCGATCAGGTCGAGGTTGAACTCGCGCTCGAGCCGCTCCTGGATGATCTCAAGGTGGAGCAAGCCCAGGAAGCCGCAGCGGAAGCCGAAGCCGAGCGCCGCGCTGGTCTCCATTTCGTAGGAGAAGCTTGCGTCGTTGAGGCGCAGCCGGCCCATCGCGGCGCGCAGGTCCTCGAACTGTGCGGCATCGACGGGAAACAGCCCGCAGAACACCACCGGAATTGCGGGCCGGAAGCCCGGCAGCGCCTCGGACACCGGCTTGCGGTCGTCGGTGATGGTGTCGCCGACGCGCGTGTCGGCGACCTCCTTGATCGAGGCGGTGAGGAAGCCGATCTCGCCGGGCCCGAGCTCCTCGGCCGCCGTCAGCTTGGGCGTGAACACGCCAACGCGATCGACCTCATAGGTCGCGTTGGTGCCCATCATCTTGATCTTGTCACCCTTCTTCAGCGTGCCATCGACGATGCGGACCAGCACCACGACGCCCAGATAGGCGTCGTACCAGCTATCGACCAGCAGCGCCTTCAGCGTCGCGTCGTGGTCGCCTTTGGGCGGCGGCAGGCGCGTGACGATCGCTTCCAGCACCTCGGGGACGTTCTGTCCGGTCTTGGCCGAGATCATGACCGCGTTCGAGGCGTCGAGGCCGATGACATCCTCAATCTGCTGCTTGACCTTTTCGGGCTCGGCGGCCGGAAGATCGACCTTGTTCAGCACCGGCACGATCTCGTGGCCGGCGTCCAGCGCGTGATAGACGTTGGCGAGCGTCTGCGCCTCGACGCCCTGGCTGGCGTCCACCACCAAGAGCGAGCCCTCGCAGGCGGCGAGCGAGCGGTTGACCTCGTAGGCGAAATCGACGTGGCCGGGCGTGTCGATCAGGTTGAGGATGTAGTCCTTGCCGTCGCGTGCCTTGTATTTGAGCCGAACGGTCTGCGCCTTGATGGTAATGCCGCGCTCGCGCTCGATATCCATGGAATCGAGCACCTGCTCGACCATCTCGCGCGCCTCGAGCCCTCCGGTGAGCTGAATCAGCCGGTCGGCCAGCGTCGATTTGCCGTGGTCGATGTGGGCGACGATGGAAAAATTGCGGATGTTGTTGATGGCGGAGGCCGTCATAGCGGGGCAGATAACACCACCGCTGCGCTGCGGCAAGGACGGCCTGCCCGAGGCGCGCTGCAGCGCCCTAACGCGGCACTATTCCATCAAGCCCTTGGCCCTTGCGGCCACGGCCTTTGGCGTCGCCAGCACCTTTTCGACGATCCGCTGCATCGGCTCGCCGAGCACCGGATTGACCTCGAAATTGAGCGCCTTCGCCTCGGCGAGGAACTCCGGGTCCGTCATGGTGGCCGCGAAGGCAGCCCGCAAGGCGGCGACACGCTCTGGCGGAACGCCCGCATTGGTGGTCATCGGCCGGCCGAGCTGGGTGCCGGACATGACCAGTTCGATGAGTTGGCGGTCGTCGGCGTTGCGGCCGAGGCTCTCGATCGAGGGTGCGTCGAGGTCGGGCGCGCGGGGGCCTGCCTGAACGATGATCGCGATCTTGTGGTCGCGAAGCCAGTCGGGCTTGGTTGCCTTCCAGCTCGACCAGGTGTTGTTGCGCGCTTCGACCTCGCCGCGTTCCATCGCAAGGTTGATCTGGTTGCCGCCGGTGTAGCCGGTCACGATCTTGAACTTCGTCCCGAGCAGATCGTTCATCAGCGCCGGATAGGTGAACGTGATGGCGCCGCGCGCCGACGCTCCAACAACAACCTCGCGCTGGCGCGCATCTTCGATGGTCTTCACGCCGGCGGCGTGCCACACCGCCAGGGTCTCGACTGCGGGGGCGATCGAGCCAAGCCATTGCATCTTGCCGGCGTCGAACTGGACGCCCGCGGCGCCGACCGCTTGCAGCGCCGGAAACGCATTGGCGATCATCCCGATCGCGGTGCCGTCGCGCGGCGCCACCGCGTAGAGGTAGTTGATCATCTTCAAGCCACCGGCGCCGGTCATGTTTTGCGGCACCACCGTGGGATTGCCCGGAATGTGCTTGCCGATATGCCGGGCCACCATGCGGGCCTGGATGTCGTACTCGCCGCCGACGCCAACTCCGATCAGCACGTTGACGGTCTTGCCGCGATAAAAGTCGGCGACCGGTTCGGCCTGCGCTTGCGCATTGGCCAAGAGCAACACCAGGAGCAACAGCAGGCCGCAGCAGCAGCCCAACATGGAACGGTGTTCACGCGTCATGGCATCTGTCCGGAAAGGTTCTTTGTTGCCGGGCTGATAGCATCGCGGCGGCCCGCGTCAAAGTCTCAGGCGTCGTTCGCGCTGCGTCGTTCAGTCGCCCGGCGCGGCATCATTCTTCACCCATTTCATTTGCTTGTAGTCGAAGCCAGTCTCGATCGTCGGCTTGATGATGGAAAAGAACGGCGAAACGTCGAAGTCGCGCGGCGTGTAAAGCGAATGATGCCGGATGTGCATGATCTCGCGGCGGCTCTGGTCATCGACGCGGTGCACTTCGGGCAGGATCGGATAGCCGACCGACTCGAACGCCTGCGCGATCAGGCTCGAGCAGATCGCCCGGGTCGGTTCGCTTGAGCCGAGTGCGATCATGCGCCGCTTCCAGCGCGCCGGCACCGGCGGATGCGGCAGGAAGTAGCGCATCAGATCGATGATGTTCTTCAGGTCATAGGCGTAGCCGATCCGCGCGACCGCATATTGAATGGCCTTGAGGCGATCCTCGGGGGTGAGGCCGATGGGCCGGCAGATGCGGGTGTTGTAGGTCGCGTATTTCGACAGCGGCGAGGCGATCACGCCAGTGCCGAGCTCGGCTTCCACCAGCACCAGCGGTTCGCCATCGCGCTCGCCGAGTTTGGCGCCGAGGCCGACGTAGAGCGCCGCGTGCGACCAGGTCGATTGCGTAAGATAGCGGATGGCGGAATTGACGTTTGAGCGCCGCCCCTCGACCAGCAGGACGTCGGCCGGCCGGATCGTCACGGCCACGAGTTCAGGCCGCGCCGCGGCGTAGGGCTCGTAGCCGCTGCTCGGCTTCATGAGATGGCGGGCGACGACCGATCCAATCCAGTCGAGCAACGCGGTTGTGACCGCCATGCTTTCTCCGCTACGCCTTCGAAGCCCGGTTCGCGATGGCAAAGGGCGCCATCGTTCATTGCGCGCGCCACGATATGACCGGCATGCACGAGCGGCAATATGGACCGCGTCGCCGCCGCCATGCCATAGAGACTACGGTCTGGCCGCGTGCGGCGGCGCGGGATGGCATTCGTGGCCGATAACGCCTTCTCCATGAACCGCTTCGCCGAGCGTCTGCTCGGGCCGGTGGATCGCCTCGTGGTTGCGCTGACCGACCCGGCGCGGCGCGAGTACGCCGTGATCGGCGTGCTGTTTGGCTATGTGGTGCTTTGGACGCTTTACGCGGTTCTCGCGAAGGCGAGCCAGGACATTCATCCGGACATGTCCGAAGTCGCGACCTGGTCGCGCGAGCTTGCGCTCGGATATCCGAAGCATCCGCCGCTCAGCGCCTGGCTGACCGCCGCCTGGTTCGCCCTGTTTCCGGCCGATGACTGGTCGTTTTATCTGCTCGCCATGGTGGTCCCCGCTGTCGCGCTCTGGCTCGCGTGGCGGCTCAGCGCCGGCTACCTCGACGACAGCAAGCGCGTGCTCGGCCTGGCGCTGCTGATGCTGGTGCCGTTCTTTAATTTCCACGCGATGAAGTTCAACGCCAACACGGTGCTGCTGCCGTTGTGGGCCGCGACCACGCTGTGCTTCCTGCGCTCCTACGAGCAGCGCAGCGCGATGTGGGCAGCGCTCGCGGGCGTCTGCGCGGCGGGCGCCATGCTCGGCAAGTATTGGTCGGTCATTCTGCTGGCGGGGCTTGCGATTGCGGCTTTGGCCGATCGGCGTCGCGCCGCTTACTTTCGCTCAACTGCGCCCTGGGTCACGATTGCGGCCGGCGCACTCGCGATCGCGCCGCATGTCGTTTGGCTCATGCGGAACGATTTCGAACCGTTCAGCTATGCCACCGCCGTCCACGCCGGAACGCTGTGGGGCTCGCTCAAAAGCGCCGCCGGCTATCTCGTGGGCTCTGCCGGTTATGCCGCGTTGCCGGTGCTGCTGGTGTTCGGCGCCGTTCGGCCGGGGCAGGCCGTGCTCAACGACATGCTTTGGCCGCCGGCCGCGCAGCGGCGGCTGGTGGCGGTGTCATTCTGGGCGCCATTGCTGTTGCCGGCGCTGGCCGCTCCGCTGACCGGAGTCGAGGTCACGTCGCTGTGGTCGATGTCGGCCTGGACGCTGCTGCCGGTGGTGCTGCTGTCATCGCCGCTGGTCGCGCTGGGCCGTCAGTCGATGCTGGCGATCGTCGCGGCCGCTATCGTTTTGCCGGTCGTGATGGTTGCTGTCGCTCCGTTCATTGCGTCCGCGATCCATCGCGCTGGCGTCGCGCCGGCGATGGCGCATTCGCACCTCTTGGCCGAGCGCGTGGCCCACGAATGGCGGAGCGTCACCGGCCAGCCGCTGCGCCTCGTCGGCGGCGAGGGCGATCTGTCCTACGGCGTCGCCTTCTATCACCCCGACCGGCCGTCGGCGTTCCCCGACTTCAACCGCAGCGGCGCGCCCTGGGCGAGTTGGGAGCGCGCACGCCGCCAGGGCATCGCGATCGTCTGCTTTGCCAACAATCCAACCTGTCCGCTGGCGGCGCAGGCACAGGGCCTCACCGGGCCGCGCATCGAGGTGGACATCGCGCGCAGCCACCTCGGCGTGCCGGGCAAGCCTGAGCGCTACGCGATCATCCTGGTTCCGCCGCGGCGATGAGCATGGTCCCGAAAAAAGCCCGCCCCGGGCTTGATCCGGGGCGGGCTGGTTTTTCGAAAAGCGGCTTTGCTGTCGCGCTCAATAGCGATAGTGATCGCTCTTGAACGGGCCTTCCTTCTTCACGCCGATGTAGCTGGCCTGATCGGGCCGCAGCTCGGTGAGCTTCACGCCGATCTTGGCGAGGTGCAGCCGCGCGACCTTTTCGTCGAGCGACTTCGGCAGCACGTAGACTTCTTTTTTGTATTTGCCGTCCGTGTTGTTCGCCCACAACTCGATCTGCGCCAGCGTCTGGTTGGTGAACGAGGCCGACATGACGAAGCTCGGATGGCCCATGGCGTTGCCGAGGTTCACCAGCCGGCCTTCCGACAGCAGGATGATGCGGTGTTTGTCGGGAAACTCGATCTCGTCGACCTGCGGCTTGATGTTGTTCCACTTCAGGTTCTTGAGGCCCGCGATCTGGATCTCGTTGTCGAAGTGGCCGATGTTGCAGACGATGGCGCGGTCCTTCATCTTCCGCATGTGCTCGATGGTAATGATGTCCTTATTTCCGGTCGCCGTGACGAAGATGTCGGCGATCGGCGCGGCGTCTTCCATTGTCACGACCTGATAGCCTTCCATCGCCGCCTGCAGCGCGCAGATCGGATCGATCTCGGACACCATGACGCGGCAACCGGCCTGGCGCAGCGACGCGGCCGAGCCCTTGCCGACGTCGCCGAAGCCCGCGACCATCGCGATCTTGCCGGACATCATCACGTCGGTGCCGCGGCGAATGCCGTCAACCAGCGACTCGCGGCAGCCATAGAGATTGTCGAACTTCGACTTGGTGACCGAGTCGTTGACGTTGATCGCCGGCCACAGCAGCGTGCCGGCCTTCTGCATCTCGTAGAGGCGGTGCACGCCCGTGGTGGTCTCTTCCGAGACGCCTTTGATGTTCTTGGCGATCTCGGCGAAGTAGCCCTTCGGCTTCTCCTTCAGCTGCTTCTTGAGCAGCGCGAAGAACACTTCCTCTTCCTCGGAGCCGGGCTTGTCGAGGAACGCGGTGTCGCCCTTCTCGGCGCGCACGCCGAGGTGCACGTACATGGTGGCATCGCCGCCGTCGTCGAGGATCATGTTCGGCGTGCCGCCGCCGTGCCACTCGAACAGCCTGGCGGTGTAGTCCCAGTAGTCCTTCAGGCTTTCGCCCTTAACTGCGAACACCGGAACACCGGCGGCGGCGATCGCCGCGGCGGCGTGATCCTGCGTCGAATAGATGTTGCACGACACCCAGCGCACGTCGGCGCCGAGTGCAGTCAGCGTCTCGATCAGCACGCCGGTCTGGATCGTCATGTGCAACGAGCCGGCGATGCGCGCACCTTTGAGCGGCTGTTTCGGCCCGAACTCGGCGCGGGTTGCCATCAGGCCGGGCATCTCGGTTTCGGCAAGCGAGAGCTCCTTGCGGCCGAATTCGGCGAGGCTGATGTCTTTGACGATGTAATCCGTGGACGCGAGCTTGGGCTTGGCGGCGGCGGTCATGACGTTCCTTGTCGGTTGGAAAGCGCGAGGAGTGCCGGGCAGCCGGCACCGTTGGCGTGGCTATAGCAGGGCAAAACCGGCCACGCAACGAGGATATAAAGAATTCTTTATATTCCGAGGAGGGGATAAAACCGGCGTTTTGTCGGGGCGTTGGCGCTAATCGTCCTCGCCGAAGCCCGACGTCACCAGCTTTTCCAGCGCCTCCATGGCGGCGGTGGCTTCCTTGCCGGTGGCCTCGATGGTGATGATGGTGCCTATCCCTGCGGCCAGCATCATCAGGCCCATGATCGAGGTGCCGCCGACCGACTCGGTGCCGCGCGTCACGCGTATGGCAGCGTCGAAGCGCTCGGCGGTCTGCACGAACTTTGCTGACGCGCGCGCGTGCAGGCCCTTCTTGTTGACGATTTCGAGATTGCGAACCACGGCATCGGACGGCTCGCGGCGGTCCGGGAGATCGCCCTCGAGGTCTTCGATGCCGCCGCTCATTTCCCGGCGAGCACGCGGCTTGCGATGGTGACGTATTTGCGCCCGGCCGCTTGGGCCGCGGCGACCGCTTCTTCCAGCGGGCAGTCCTCACGCACCTTCGCCAGCTTCACCAGCATCGGCATGTTGATGCCGGCCAGCACTTCGACTTTCGGCCGGCCCATGCAGGAGATCGCGAGGTTCGAGGGCGTGCCGCCGAACATATCGGTCAGGATGGCAACGCCTTCGCCGGTATCGACGCGCTTGACCGCTTCGATGATGTCCTTGCGGCGCTGATCGACATCGTCGTCCGGGCCGATGGTTACGGCCTCGATCTGCCGTTGCGGACCGACGACGTGTTCCAGCGCGGCGCGGAACTCGATGGCGAGCCGCCCGTGGGTGACGAGTACGAGGCCGATCATGAAAAAATCCCGGCCGGCGCGGTTGCGCCGCACGAACGGGCCGTCATCATCAATATCCGAGGCCCAACTGCAAGGGCCTCAAAGCCGATTCTGGACTGATGTTGCATTGCGGTAAATTGGGCCGCAGGACCAGCCCAAAAGGCCTCCCGCACGGCGGATAATGGCGCCAGACCATTACTTTTTGCTTGTTCCGGCCCTGCGCCGAATGCGCCCTCAGGCCCTGACGGAGGGGATTTGGAGATGGGCGAGCAGGATGGGTAGGGGATCGGCCCCCGCTGCGACGGGGAGTCGCGGCAATGTGATTCCCTCAATTTTCGTCTCCAGGCTGGCTGGTTCCGGCAGCCGAGCCGGGTCCTGGACGCCCAGATCCACCACCAGGCCGACCACGGCCACCGGCTCGTGCGGAAGCTGCCGGATGCCGAGGCCACGCACTTCAATGAGACCGGCGAGCGCCGCAGCGGGCCGCACCAGCAGCCGGTGGTGGACGGCTTCGACATGAGCGCGGTCGTCGGCGACGAGCCGCGCGAACGGCAACGCGACGTTGGCCTGGAGCAGCGCCAGCGCGAGGCTCGATTTGCCGGAGCCGGATGGCCCGAGGATGAGCACGGCGCGCGCGCCGATCAGTACGGCAGAAGCGTGGATCGTCGGAGATGGAGTCATGCCGCGCCGGATCCTCGCGTCGCTCGGCGGCGCAGCGTCGCCATCACATTGCCGGCAGCCGCACCACGAAGCGCGCGCCGAGCACCTTCGGCGTTTCGTCGGCGGCGGTCGCGACGCTGTTGCGATTCTCGGCCCAGATGCGGCCGCCGTGGGCCTCGATGATCTGCTTGGAAATCGACAGGCCGAGGCCGGAGTTTTGCCCGAAGCCTTGATGCGGCCGGTCGGTGTAGAAGCGTTCGAATATCCGCTCGAACGCGTCCTCGCGAATGCCCGGCCCGTCGTCGTCGACCACGATCTCGATCTCGTTCTTTAAGCGCCGGCAGGTGACCCGCACCGCGCCGCCTTCCGGCGAGAACGAGCGCGCGTTGGCGATCAGATTGTCCACCACTTGGCCGAGCCGCGAATCGTGTCCAGGCACGACGAAGGTGAGCGGTCCGCCGCCTTCGAATGCGACGGTCACCGGCGCCGCGTCGGCCTGGCGCGCTTCGTTCTGCACGCCGACCACGGTGTTGAGCAGCCGCACCAGATCGACCGGCGCCATCTCGTTGCGCTGGAGTTCGGCGTCGAGGCGGCTCGCGTCGGAAATGTCGGAGATCAGCCGATCGAGCCGCTGCACGTCATGCTCGATCACGGCAAGCAGCCGCGCCCGGCTCTCGGCGGTTTTGGCCAGCGGCAGCGTCTCGACCGCCGAGCGCAGCGACGTCAGCGGGTTCTTCAACTCATGCGCCACGTCGGCGGCAAAGCTCTCGATCGCCTCGATCCGGCTGTAGAGCGCGTTGGTCATGCTGCGCAACGCGCCGGACAGATGTCCGATCTCGTCGCGGCGGCGGGTAAAATCCGGAATCTCGACGCGCGAGCGAACGCCGTGCCGGACCCGCTCGGCGCCTGCCGCGAGGCGGCGCACCGGACCTGCGATGGTGCCGGCCAGCAGGATCGACAGCACCACCATCACGCCGGCCGCGATCAGGAACACCTTGAGGATCGCAAGCCGCTCCTTCTCCACCGCGTCGGCGATGTCGCCGCCTTGGGTGGTCAACAGCAGCGCGCCGCGCACGGCGCGGAAGCGCTGGACCGGAACCGCCACTGAGACGATCACTTCGCCGTATTCGTTCACCCGCACCATGGCGGCGTTGCGGCCGGCGAGTGCGTCGGTGACTTCCGGGTAGTCCTTGCCGGCGTCGCTGTTGTATTCGCGGTACAGCGGCAGGTTGCCGCGGCCGAGCCAGCTGCGGAACGCCTGCCAGCTTCTGCGGAAGAAGCCAGGCTTTGACGCCTCGGGTGGCGGCAAGTCGAAGCGCAGCACGTCGCCCGGAATGAACAGGTTGCGGCTGTCGAGCAAGAGATAGCCGTTCTTGTCGTAGATGCGCGCCCGCGTCTTGGTTGGCATGATCAGACGGCGCAGCACCGGCGCAATACGTTCCGGATTGATGGAGAATTCGAGCCCGCTCAGGCTCTCGTCAAGCGGCCCGTAGTTTTCGTTCGGTTGCAGTTCGAGCCGCTCGTTGAACGTGCCGTAGTTGTCCGCGGTGCCGGAGGCGGCGACAGCGTTGGCGATGATCTCGCCCTGGATCGTCAGGCTGTCGATGCGCGCGCCGATCAGGTTGGCGCGGAATTGCGAGAGATAGAGGATGCCGATGACGAGGGCGAGCAAGCCGGCGACGTTGAGAAAAACGATGCGCCGGGTGAGGCTCGAGAAGCTCTGGATGACGAAGAATTGCCCAGTGCGGTCGAGCACGCCGCGCAGGCCGCGTTCCCGATAAACGCGTGCGATGCGCGACGGCAGGCCGGCAAAGGGGTTGCGGCGGACGCGCAACGTGCGTTCGGCGGGACGCGGCGTCCCGTCGGTCTGCGGTGTTGTCTCGGTGGTTCGATCGAGCAAGGGGATCGCTGCCGTATCGTCTGCCCTGGGCGTGCCCCTTGTGGCACGTTATCGCGGGCGTAATCGATATTCTAGCGCGGCTCGCCGGCTCCGTCAGAGCTCCTTGAAGCGGTAGCCCACGCCGTAAAGCGTCTCGATCATATCGAAATCGTCATCGACTTGCTTGAACTTCTTGCGCAAGCGCTTGATGTGGCTGTCGATGGTGCGGTCATCGACATAGACTTGGTCGTCATAAGCGGCGTCCATCAGCGCGTTGCGGCTTTTCACCACACCGGAGCGGGCGGCCAGCGCCTGCAGGATGAGAAATTCGGTGACCGTCAACGTCACCGCCTCGTTCTTCCAAGTGCAGGTGTGGCGCTCAGGGTCCATACGCAGTTGCCCGCGTTCGAGCGCCTTGATGTCGGTTTCCTTCGGCGGTGCGGTGCCGTCCTTCGGCGTCGCGCGCCGCAACACCGACTTCACGCGCTCGACCAGGAGCCGCTGCGAGAACGGTTTGCGGATGAAATCGTCGGCGCCCATCTTGAGGCCGAACAACTCGTCGATCTCCTCGTCCTTGGAGGTGAGGAAGATCACCGGCATGTCGGTCTTCTGGCGCAGTCGGCGCAGCAGCTCCATCCCATCCATGCGCGGCATCTTGATGTCGAGGATGGCGAGATCGGGCGGCGACGTTTTGAAACCTTCGAGCGCGGACGCGCCGTCGGTGTACGTCATGATCCGGTAGCCCTCGGCTTCCAGTGCGATTGACACCGAGGTCAAAATATTCCGGTCATCGTCAACGAGTGCGATGGTCGGCATAGCCCTTATCCCCGTGACGGTTCAAACACCCGCAGCCTTGAAGCCCGCAAAGCGAGGCCGAAATGTGACAATCCCTCGACAAATACGTGATTCGTCAATCTGTTGACGAACAATAGCGGGCAAACGTTCCAGCCGCTACGCAACATAAGCACTGACTCGTTAATGCGCCACCGTCTTGCGAACCGACGGCAAACGGCGTGGAGTGTGCGCATGAAGGCCGACGCCGATTTCGACCCAAAACTCGCCGCCAAAAGGTTAATGCGCGAGGCGCGCTCCGGCGCGCTCGCAACGCTGATGACCGGCTCGGGCGATCCCTATTGCTCGCTGGTCAATGTTGCGACTGCAACCGACGGCGCGCCGCTGCTGCTGATCTCGCGGCTCGCTCTGCACACCAAGAATATCCTGGCCGACGCGCGCGTCTCGCTGATGCTCGACGAGCGCAAGCCCGGCGATCCGCTCGAGGGCGCGCGCGTGATGCTGATGGGCCGCGCGGCCAAGACCGAAAGCGCGGATGCACGGCGGCGTTATCTCGCGCGTCAGCCCGAGGCCGCGGTGTTCGCGGACTTCGGCGACTTCGCGTTCTACGAGGTGACGCTGAAGGGTGTGCATCTGGTGGCGGGCTTCGGCCGCATCGTCGATCTGAAGCCGGCCGACGTGCTCGTTGACGTTGCGGGTGCGGACGCGCTGATTGCGGCTGAGCCCGAAGTGCTTGCGCATATGAATGCGGATCACGCCGACACCTGCCGGCTGTACGCGACCAAGCTTCTCGGCGCGCCCGACGGCGATTGGCGCTGCGTCGGCTGCGATCCGGAGGGACTTGAGTTGCAGTTCGGCCGCTTGGGCTTGCGCCTGCCGTTCCCGCAGCGCGTGACGCAACCCGGCGTGCTGCGCGCGGTGCTCAAGCAGATCGCGGACCAGGCGCGAGCGGCGTAAGGCCGCAACGATATGCGAGAGCCGTACAGCTACCGCGCCGATCCGACGATCCCGAAATTCCCGGACGATCGTCCGATCATCATCTTCGATGGCTATTGCGCGCTGTGTTCGGGTTTCGCGCAATTTGTGCTGAAGCACGATCCAGCCGGCAGATACCGGCTGCTGGCGGCCCAATCGCCGCTCGGTCACGCGCTCTATGTCCACTACGGGCTCGATCCGCAGGACTACGCGACCAATATCCTGATTGAGAACGGTTTGGCCTTTTTCAAGTCCGAGGGCAGCATCCGGATGGCCGAGGGGCTTGGCCTGCCGTGGTCGCTGGCCGGCGGCGTCTTCCGCATTCTGCCGCTCCCGGTCCGCGACCGGCTCTATGAATTCATCGCGCGCAACCGTCTGCGGTTCTTCGGCAAGCGGGAAACGTGCTACCTGCCAGAGCGGCGCTACGAGGACCGATTCTTACGCTGACTCTTAATCTGACGCTTGGGCCGCCTCTTGGGCCGGGATGCTTGTTGAGATGAATGGGCTGCTGAAGGTCTTCATCATCGGTGGTTACGGCATCTTCGGTGGCCGGCTGGCGCAGCTTCTGGCCAGCGAGCCCCGGCTCACGCTGATGATCGCCGGCCGCTCGCAAGACAAAGCCGAGGCGTTCTGCAACAGCCTGCAGTCGCAAGCCGTGGTCGTGCCGTTCCGTTTCGACCGGGAGGGCGATGTCGAAAGCCAGCTCCGCGAGGCTGCGCCGAGCATCGTGGTCGATGCCTCGGGCCCATTCCAGGATTACACCGACCCCTATCGCGTGGTGCGCGCCTGCATGGCGCTCGGCATCCACTATCTCGATCTCGCCGACGGCTCGGATTTCGTCAAAGGCATCGCGCGGTTCGACGAAGAGGCGAAGTCGCGCGGCGTGTTCATTCTCTCGGGCGTCAGCAGCTTTCCGGTGCTCACCGCCGCGGTGGTGCGCAAGCTCTCAGCCGGCATGGTGCGGGTCGAGACGGTGACCGGGGGCATCGCGCCGTCGCCATTCGCCAATGTCGGACTGAACGTCATCCGCGCGATCGCGAGCTACGCCGGCAAGCCGATCGAGCTGCGCGACGGCCGCCACTACGCGCTGGTCGAGACGCGCCGCTACACGGTCGCGCCGCCAGGCTATACGCCGCTCAACCCGATCCGCTTCTCGCTGGTCGATGTGCCCGATCTCAAAGTGCTGCCCGAGCTATGGCCCGACTTGCGCAGCGTGTGGATGGGCGCCGGGCCGGTGCCGGAAATCTGGCATCGCGTCCTGAACGCCTGCGCCTGGCTGGTGCGCCTGGGTGTGGTGCGGTCGCTGTCGCCGCTCGCGCCGTTGATGTACCGCGCGATCAACCTGTTCTCCTGGGGCGAGCATCGCGGTGGCATGTTCGTTGTGGCCGAGGGCCGCGACATCAGGGGTCAGAAGATGGAGCGCTCGTGGCACATGGTGGCCGAGCGCGAAGATGGGCCGTTTATCCCTTCGATGGCGGTGGAAGCAATCGTCCGCCATTGTCTCGACGGCAAAGAGCCACAGGCCGGCGCACGGCCGGCGACGAAGGAGCTTGAACTCAGCGATTACGACGCGCTGTTTGCGCGCCGGCAAATCGTTACGGGTTTTCGCGAGCCCGCGCCCGCCGGGACTCCGCTGTACCGCCGCATGCTCGGCGAAGCGTTCGATGCACTGCCGGAACCGCTGCGCCACATGCACGATCTGCGGCGCAGTCTGGTCGCCGCTGGCGTCGCGCAGATCGATCGCGGCACGGGTCTGCTGTCGCGGCTCGCCGCGCTGGCGTTCGGCTTTCCCAGCGCGGGACGCGATGTGCCGGTGACGGTGTCGTTCCGGGTCGAGCAGGGTCACGAAACCTGGGAGCGTGATTTCGCCGGCCACCGCTTCGAGAGCACTCAGGAGGAGGGGCGCGGGCGCTTCGAGCGGCTGTTGTGCGAGCGCTTCGGGCCGTTCGCGTTCGGCATTGCGCTCCTGGCCGAAGACGGCCGCCTGCGTCTCGTGGTGCGGCGCTGGAATTTCCTCGGCTTGCCGCTGCCGTTGTGGTTGGCGCCGCGCGGCGACGCTTACGAGAGCGCCGAGGACGGCCGGTTCAATTTCTATGTCGAGATCGGCTATCGCCTGACGGGGTTGATCGTGCGCTATCGCGGCTGGCTCGCGCCGCGTCCTGTTTGAGCATGATCTTTTCCGAAAACCGGTTCCCACTTTTCGGGATCATGCTCTAACCGCTCGCCGCCATTGCCCACGCCTGCCCACGGATAGACGCGCGCCGCCGCGTTGCGGCAGACTTGTCCTCAATCAGAATAACGCATCAGGGAGGGCGTCATGCGTCGTCTGCTTACTGGGCTGCTGCTCGCGCTTGCCGCGACAGCGGCCATCGCACAATCCAAAGAGCCGGTTTCGCTGCGCGCTTTCGGCTCGTTCCACCTCGGCGGTCGGTTAATCGACATCACTGGCCAGCCAATCAAGGAGGTCGTATTCACCCCCGGCGGCGTACCCGCCAAGGTCGATCCGAACGGCAAGTATCAAGTCGAGCAGATGTACGTGCAGTACTTCCTGCCGCAGAACCGCAAGGGCAAGCTTCCGCTCTTGATGTGGCACGGTGGCGGACTATCGGGCGTCACCTATGAGACCAAGCCCGATGGCCAGGAAGGCTGGATGCACTTTTTCATCCGGAGAGGCTGGGACACCTACGTGTCCGACGCGGTCGAGCGCGGCCGCTCGGGTTGGACCAGTACGTTCAAGGGC
Source organism: Rhodoplanes serenus (assembly GCA_945893145.1). Classification (GTDB taxonomy): domain Bacteria; phylum Pseudomonadota; class Alphaproteobacteria; order Rhizobiales; family Xanthobacteraceae; genus Z2-YC6860. The sequence continues at coordinate 43,981 of CAMDDZ010000044.1, forward strand.
GACGCCATGTCGCTGCCATTCGGCGATCCATGGGAGCGTTTCCGCATCGGACCGATCGGCTCATGGAACGACGACGCCGCCAAGCGCACCACCTATCCGGGCACGCAGTTTCCGGTCGACGCCTATCCGCAGTTCATGAAGCAGGGCGTGCCGCGCTGGCTCACGACCGACAAGGAGATCGTCGCGGCCTATATCGAATTGGTCGATAAGATCTGTCCCTGCGTGGTGTTGGTGCACAGCCAGTCCGGCACCTTCGGCTATAAAGCGCTGGAGGCGCGGCCCGACAAGATCAAAGCGCTGGTCGCGGTCGAACCGACGCTCGCCGGCGACAAGGGCAAGATCGCTTCGGTGAAAGGCACGCCGATTCTGGTCGTGATCGGCGACAACGCCAAGGACCATCCGCGCTGGAAAAACATTCGCCAGAATAGTGTCGTCTATGCGGACGCCTTCAAAGCGGCTGGTGGCAGCATCGATCTGGTCGATCTGCCGGACGCCGGCATGCGGGGCAATTCGCACATGATGATGATGGACAAGAACAGCGATCAGATTGCCGAGCTGATTCAGAAGTGGCTCGTCAGCAAGGGCCTGAGCGACTGACCGGGAGAGAACCATGAAACGCATTTTGCTTGGCGCCTTTGTTGGCGCCGCTGCCGCTGTTGCGCTGGCTTCAACCGTTGCCGCACAAGACATCGTGCTGCGGGCGATGGGCTCGTTCCACGTCGGCGGCCGCATCGTAGAGGTCACCGGCAAAGAGGTGCGGATGATCCAGCGCCAGCCCGGCGGCCCGATAACCAAGCTCGACCCCAACGGGCAATACATGGTCGAGCAGATGTACGTGCAGTTCTTCCTGCCGAAAGAGCGCAAGGGCAAGCTGCCGCTCTTGCTGTGGCACGGCGGCGGACTGACCGGCGTGACCTATGAGAGCACGCCCGACGGCCGCGAAGGCTGGATGAACTTTTTCATCCGCAAGGGCTGGGACACTTATGTGTCCGACGCGGTGGAGCGCGGCCGCTCGGGCTTCGCCAACCCGGACGTCTGGGCCGACGCGCCGATCTTCCTGACCTACCAGGACCCCTACGAGCGCTTCCGCATCGGAGATGGGCCGGGCTCGTGGAACGCCGATCCGGCCAAGCGCAAACTTTTGCCGGGCAATCAATTTCCGGCCGAGGCCTACGAGGCCTACATGAAGCAGACCGTGCCGCGCTGGCTCTCGACGGACGCGGCGATCCTGCGCGGCTATCTGGCGCTGATCGATAAGGTCTGCCCG
>CAMDDZ010000045.1 GCA_945893145.1 Rhodoplanes serenus
CGGAGCACGCCGCATCGTCGGGAAACAGCCGCTGAAGCTCGGGGAGCGATTGGGGGAAAGCCAGGTCGTCACGCTGGTGGATGTCCATCGCGCCCATCATGGGCAGACACTAGCCCTAGTGGGTGTATGCGTCAACCGGATAGGCAAGCATTATTCTTAGGAATAGGTGTACTGCGCTGAATGGGCGGTTGGTGCGCTAAATGACATAAAGTCTCAAATAATTGTGAATGAGTAACTTGCTAATCATCCGCCGCGTTGTATGTTTCGTGGATCAAACGTCGGATGGGGATGCTGATGTCAGACAGCGAACTCACACGCGGCGAGCGGCTGCAAATCATGCTCTCGCCTGAAGAATTGGCTGCGTTGGACGATTTCCGGTTCCAACAGCGGATGCCGAGCCGGGCAGCGGCGGTGCGCGACTTGCTGCGGCTCGGGCTGGGCGCGGTCGGGATCAGACCGGCCGACGCGGGCGCGAAGTCGGGCAGCTTCGGCGTGCTCGACGCCGGCCCCGACGGTCAGCGCGCCCAGGCGAACCAGAAGGGCAAAAGGTAGCCCGGCGTCCAAGCAGACGTTGCGTCTCGGCGAGCTGTGTCAGCGGGCGGGGCCACCCGGCCCACTCGATGGGCACCCCGTCGATCACCGGACCTGGAAAACCAGCTTGCCGCGGAAATGCCGGCCCTCGCTGACGCGATGCGCTTCGGCGGCTTGCGCAAGCTTGTAGAGCTTGACCTCCGGCGGGCGCACCGCACGAGACGCATGCAGTTCGGCTATGTGCTCCATCGCGGCGCGCGTGCGCGGCACCGGCGGGCGCAGCGACTGCACGTCGGACCGATCGGCCGCCGGCGCCTTGGCGCCGGATGCGATGAAGGCCGCACGGCCGCCGGGCTTGAGCACCGCGAACGATTTCATCGCGACGTCGCCGCCCACGGTTTCGAACACCGCGTCGCACACTTGGCCGATTGTGGTGAAGTCGGTCGTCGCATAGTCGATCACCTCATCGGCGCCGAGGCCGCGCACGTAGTCGAGGTTGGCTTTGCTGGTCGTCGTAATCACGCGCGCGCCGATGTGCTTGGCGAGTTGAATGGCGAAGCTCGCCACCCCGCCGGCGCCGCCCTGGATCAGGATGGTTTCGCCGCGTTTGAGCTTCAGCGTGTCTTCGACCGAGTTGCACGCCGTCAGACCGATGAGCGCAAGTGCAGCCGCATCGATATGCGACAGACCCGCAGGCTTCTTCGCGACCACCGCGGCCTTCACGGCGACCTTCTCGGCGTAGGTGCCCTCCTGGCCGGGCGGCAGCACGGCGAACACCGCATCGCCAATCTTGAAGTCGGTAATGCCCTCGCCCACCGCCGAGACGATGCCGGAAAAATCCCGCCCCAGCACATAGGGAAACTTCAGCGCGCCGTAGCCGCCGGCGCGCACCTTCCAGTCGGCGCCATTGACGCTCGCGGCATGGATATCGACCACGATGTCGCCCGCCGCAGGCATAGGATCCGGCAGGTCGCCGTATTTGAGAACCTCGGGTCCGCCTTGCTGTTCAAGATATGCAGCCTTCATCGCAATCGTGCTCCGTTACTTGGAAGAGATCCGTCCGGCGCCGCCGGACGCGACCCTATCATGGTTTTTCTGCCCCTGCGGTGTCGGCGTTTGGCTTTGCCAGCGTCCGGCCAATCCAGAAGTGTTATCACTGCTACGATTCGGGATTCGCTGGGAATTCCGATTGAGAAGGGGTGACCATGAAACTCTTGATCGCCGCCAGCGTACTGCTGGCCATTGGCACGACCGCCGCATCGGCGCAGATGATGCCATACAACCGGGGAGTCCATCCCTACGAATCCCGGCATCACGCTGTGTGTCAGGAAAAAGCGCGTCGCCTCCATGACTATGAGCGCCGTGCCGCCCGCGACGGACGCGTCAATCACCGCGAGCGCGACACCATCCGTGCGCTCGAGCGCGATCTCGACCGGACCTGCGGCCGTTACCGCCACCGTGGCTGAGCTGGATTTCTGAAAACGCACCCGAGGGTCTGATCCGATCAATTTGAATCGGATCGGACTCTCGCTTTTTTCGGGATCACGCTCTAATTCAATTCGATCTTCGCCGCCGCGGCGGCGCGCTTCATGCGCAAGACCTCACGCACAATCAGGGCCTTGAACGCCTCCGGCGAACCGCCGGCGATGATCGCCTGTTGGCCGGACAGGCGGCTGCGGACGTCCGGCATGGCGAGCACGCGCGCGAGCGCCTCGTTCAACCGCAGCACGATCGCGCGTGGCGTATCCTTGGGCGCGACGATGCCGAAAAACGCCATCCAGTTCATCTCGTCGAGCTTGAGCTCTTCGAAGGTGGGCACGTCCGGCAGCGCCTCCGCACGTCTGTCTCCGGAGACCCCGAGCGCACGCAGCTTGCCGTCCTGCACGAGCTGTAGCGAGGTCGGCAGGTTGTCGTACATCACCTGCACCTGTCCGCCGACCGCGTCGTTGAGCGCAGGCCCGACCCCGCGATAGGGCACGTGGATGAGATCGGTTCCGGTCGCGAGCTTGAACTGCTCGCCGAGCAGATGACTCACCGAGCCGATGCCGGCCGACGCATAGGTGAGCTTGCCGGGCTGCGCGCGGGCGAGCGCAATGAACTCCGCCATGGTCTTGGCCGCCACCGCCGGATTGACCGACATGATGTTGGGCACCGCCGCGATGTTGCCGACGGCCGCGAGATCGGTAGTGACGTCGAATGGCAGGCTCTTGTAGGCCGCCTGATTGATCGCAAGCGTCGAGGCCGTGCCCATGCCAATGGTATAGCCGTCGGGCGCGGCCTTCACGATCACGGCGGTGCCGAGCGTACCGCCCGCCCCCGCGCGATTGTCCACCACCACCGGCTGGCCGAGCACCTGACGTAGACCCTCGGCGACCACGCGGCCGATCACGTCGGTTGAGCCGCCGGGCGGGAACGGCACGATCATGGTGATGGTGCGGCTCGGATAGGCATCTTGCGCGTGCGCGGCTAGCGCCTGGGCCGCTTGCGCAAACGCGAACAGCGCCGCGAGCGCAACAGCTTGTGCCGTCGTCATCCGTTTCATTTCGGCGCCGCCTGGAAGGTCGCGATCTGTTCGATCACCGGTTTCCACAAGGTCTGCTCGGTCTGGATGTAGGCGCGCAGCTCGGTGGGCGTCATCGGATTGATGTAGCTCGCGATGTCCTCGAAGCGCTTCCTTGTCTCGGGCTCGCTCAGCACGGCGCGCAAATCGTCGCTGATTTTCTTTGCAATCGGTTCAGGCGTACCGGGCGGCGCCATCAGCGCGAAGAAGCCGAGCGCCCGCGGGATGCCTGGCAGCGTTTCGGCGATCGTCGGCGTCTGCGGCCGGTTCGGCAGGCGCTTGGTGGCGCCGACCGCCAGCAGCTTGAGCTCGCCGCCGTTAATCGCGCCCGCAAGGCTCGGCAAACCGTCCATGATGACCTGCACGCGGCCGCCCATCACATCGGCCAGGCCGGCCGGCGTTCCCGGATAGTTGATCGACGTCCATTCCAGCCCGGCGGCAAGCTTGATCCACTCCGAAAGCAGATGCGGAATGCCGCCGCGGCTCAACACCGCAACGTTGACCTGCCCGGGCCGCTTCTTCGCGTAGTCGATCAACTCAGCGAGCGTGTTGATGCCGAGCTTCGTCGGCACCGCCACCGCCATCGGCTGCTCGCAGACGAAGCCGATCGACACGAAGTCGCGCACCAGATCATAGGGAAAACCCTTGGCGATCTCAGGCAGCGCTACGAAGCTCGACGACAGCGCGAACAGCAGCGTGTAGCCGTCGGGCGGCGAGGTGCCGGCGACCTTCATGCCGATCGAGCCGGCCGCACCCGGATGATTGCTGACGAACACCTGCTGGTTCCACTGGCGCGACAGCCCTTCGGCGACGATGCGCGCGATCACGTCGGGCGCGCCGCCGGCACCGGTGGTGACGATCAGTTTGACCGGCGCGTTGGGGTAGCTCTGTGCTGCGGCGGGCACCGCAGCCGCCAGCGCCATCAGCGCCGCGAGTGCAAAGGCCCTGACCGTCCTCATCCTGAGGAGCGCGGCGAAGCCGCGCGTCTCGAAGGATGGGGACGCCCCCTCTGCGCCAGTGCGCTCACGCCGCTCCAATCGCCGCGGATCAGCGCTTCTTTCTTTGCTCGTGACCATCCTTTGACCTGCCGTTCTGCTGCAATGGCGTCCGTTATCATTGCAAAATGCTGTGAGAAGATCAGTGTGACGGGCCGCCGTTGCGCTGTATAGCCGCCAAACAGACCCGCGTTGTGCTGGGCGATCCGGACACTCAGCTCATCACGGGTTGTCCCGACGAAATAGCTGCCATCGGCACAACGCAGCATATACAAAGTCGCGCCGCTCACGGGCCGCCCTCGATCCTTCGAGACGCGCCCTTCGGGCGCTCCTCAGGATGAGGGTGGAGTGAACGGCCAGTCAATTGCGCGCATTAATTTTCGCCATCACCGCAGCGTCTTCGCGGTCTCGGCGATGATCGGCCGCCAGGTCTGGACCTGGTCGCGGATGAAGGCCGTCAATTCGTCGACCGTCATCAGATGGATGTAGGTGCCGAGCTCGTCGAAGCGTTTGTGCAGCTCCGGATCCGACAGCGCGGTGCGAAGATCGTCGCTGATCTTCTTGGCGATTGGCGCGGGCGTCTTGGGCGGCGCCATCAAGGCGAGCCAGCCCACCGCCTCGAAGCCCGGAATGGTTTCCGCCACGGTTGGAATATTGGGGAAATTGTGCAGCCGTTGCTTGGTCGCGACCGCGAGCGGCTTGATCTGACCGCCTTCGATGGTGCCGCGCATTGCGGCGACCGCGTCGATCATGCCGTGAACTCGACCGCCAAGGATGTCGGTGACGGCCTGCGCGGCGCCCTGGTAATGCACCAGCGTGACGTCGATGCCGGTCACGGCGCGCAGCCATTCGCCGGTGAGGTGCAGGATGCTGCCGCGGTTACCCGCTGCAATCACCAGTTCGCCTTTGCGTTTCTTGGCGAGCGAAATGAACTCCGCCAGCGTGCTGACGCCGAGATTGTTGTTCACCGCGATCAGCATCGGGTGGTCGCCCACATAGCCGATCGGCACGAAATCGCGCAGCACATCGACCGGGAAGTTCTGTTGCAGCTCCGGCAGCGCGATGAAATTGGTGGCGACCGAAAGATAGAGCGTATGGCCGTCTGGCACCGCGGCCGACACCGCCTTGATCGCAACCGCGCCCGCTCCGCCGGGTTGGTTGATGACCAGTACCTGGTGGCCCCAAATCTTGGTCAGCTTCTCGGCGAGCACACGGCCGGCGATGTCCGGGCTCGAGCCGGGGCCGACCTGCATGACGATCTTCACCGGACCGGACGGGAAACTTTGCGCATGGGCGCCGCTCGCCAGCGTGACCAACGCGCCGGAAGCACCCGCGAGCACAGCCCGCCGGCTGATGGTGTCGTTTCGCCCCTGCATTCCTAACGCTCTCCGCTCGAGAAACCTCAGGCCTTACGCGGGCCGAAGCTTCATCATGTCGAGAGCCGCGCGGCCGAACAAACTGTACGGGTTGCCGAGCGCCTCCATGACCTCGAAGTGGTTATAACCTTCCATGACGGAGAGCGTGACGGGTTTACCCAGAGCTTTCACAGCTGCGGCAAAATCACGCGACTGGCGTTGAAACTCCCGCGTCTCAAGAGTTCCATGCACCACCGCGACCGGCGCCACGAGCTTGTCGAGATGACGCTGCGCGCTGAGCTGCTGCTCGTCCGCGTCGGTAAATTTGACATAGTTGGAACGCGCCGACATTCGCACCGGCTTGAGATCGAACATGCCGCTACCGGCGATGCCGCCCTTGATGATGTTGGCAGGCAGGCCGAAGTCCTTCTGCCAGTCGGTCGTCAGCAGCACGCCGGCCCAATGGCCGCCCGATGAATGGCCGCTGATGTAAAGCCGCTCCGGATCGCCGCCGAACGTTTTGGCGTTCTTGTAAACCCACGCCGTCGCGCGCCGGATTTGATCGGCCATAAACAGCAGACTGCCGCCCGCCTCGGGCTCAATCACGTTGTTGAAGTCGGCCACCACGTAGTGCGCGCCGGCGTTGACGAACATCTCGGCCGGATAGTGATACTGGGTGGCGCGTCCGACCCGCCAGGCGCCGCCGTGGACGAACAGCATGACCGGTGCATTCGGCATCTTGGTGGTGAACACATCGACGGCTTCGATTGCGGCCCGGCCGTATGGGAAGCGCTTGGGTACACCGATCCGTTCGCGCACCAGTTCGCTGTTGCGGGCGACGCGCTTGATCACGATGTCGCGGTTTGGCGCATAGACCGCCTGGTCGTAGGCATCGTCGAGTTCCTTCTGGTCGAGGTCGAGCCAGACCAGCGGGCCTTTGGCCCGCACGGGTTGTGTGTTCTGCGCCAAAGCTGCGCTGCTCGTCATCGCGGCAGCTCCTGCCAAGAGTGTCCGTCGCGCCAAGTCCGTCATGCCGTGCCCTCGCCTGCGCTTATGCGAGCTTCATCTGTTCGCGCACCGCGCTGCCGAGCAGGCTCATCGGATTGCCGATCATTTCCGCCATCTCAAAGTGGTTGTAGCCGTCGCCGACCAGCAGCGTCGCGGACTTGCCAGCAGCTTTCACAGCCGCCGCGAATTCGCGGTTCTGGCGCTGAAATTCCGGCGTCTCGTAGGTGCCGTAGGCGACGATCACCGGGCAGTTGAGGCGATCGAGGTGACGCTGCGACGACAGCTTCTCCTCCATGTCGTCGGTGAAGGCGACATATTCGGAGCGCTTCGACAACCGCACCGGCTTGAGATCGTACATGCCGGAACAGAGCAGCGCGCCCTTCACGACGTCGGCCGGCGTGCCGTAAGCGCTCCAGTCGGTGGTGACCACGTTGCCGGCGAGATGCGCGCCGGACGACTGGCCCGAGACATAGATCTTGTTCGGATCGCCGCCGAAACTCTTGGCGTTCTTGTGGACCCAGGCGACGGCGCGGCGGACCTGATCCGCCATCGGCAAGAGATCGCCCTTGGTGTTCTCGACGCCGACGAAATCGAGTGCGATGAAATGCGCGCCCGCACGCACGAACATCTCGGCGAGGAACGCATAGTCCCTCGCCTCGCGCTGCCGCCAGGCGCCGCCGTGGATGAACACGTTGATGGGCGCGTCCGGCTTATTGGTCACAAAGAGATCGAGTTGCTCGATCGGCGCAGGCCCATAGGCAAGACGCTTCGGAGCGCCAAGCCGCGCCCGCACGCGATCGGAGTTGAAGACGTTGCGCTTGTGTACCTGATCGCGGTTCGGCGCATAGACGAGCTGGTCGTAGGCGTCATCGAGCGCCTTCTGGTCCATATCGAGCCAAACCAGCGGGCCTTTGAGGCGCTGTGCGGCGGCGGGCGGATTCATTTCATTCCTCCGGTCTATGTCGTGAGTTGCATCTGTTGGAGCATGGCGCGGCCCGTGAGACCGTAAGGGTTCGCCAACGTCTCCAGCAATTCAAAATGATTGTAGCCTTCGCCCACCAGCAGCTCGACGGGCTTGCCGGCTTTCGCCACCGCCGCCGCGAAGTCGCGCGACTGGCGCTGAAACTCCGGCGTCTCGCAGGTGCCGATGGCAAGAACGAGCGGCGTGTGGAGACCATCGAGATAGCGCTGCGCCGACAGCTCCTGCTCCATCGCATCGGTGAATTTCACATAGGCCGAGCGCTTCGACAGCCGCACCGGCTCGAGATCGTACATGCCGGAGAGCAGCACCGCGCCCTTGAAGGCGTCGGACGGCAGCCCCTCCTCCTGCCAGCCGCGCGTCAGCACGACGCCGGCGAGATGCGATCCGGACGAATGCGACGAGATATAGATGCGGTTACGGTCGCCGCCGAAGCTCGCGGCGTTTCGATAAACCCAGGCGAGCGCGCGCCGCACCTGCCGGTACATCGGGAACAGATTGCCGTCCGCCTCATCCACATTGATGAAATCGAGCACCACGCAATGAGCGCCGGCGCGCATCAGCGGCTCGGCCAAGAGCGCATAATCGGCGGCCTTGTTGCGCCGCCAGGCGCCGCCGTGGACGAAAACATTGATCGGCGCGTCCTTGATGCCGCAGCCGAAGATGTCGAGCTGCTCGATCGCAGTCGGCCCGTAGGCGACACGCTTGGGAACGCCGACGATCGCCCTCGCCCGCTCGCTCGCGGCGTGGCGGCGTTTCACAATCAGCTCGCGGTTCGGCGCATAGACCTCCTGGTCGTAGGCATCGTCGAGCGCCTGCTGATCCATGTCGAGCCAGACCAGGGGGCCTTTGGCGCGGGGCGCCGGATTGGAATGAACGTTCATGCGCGGCAGACTAGCGCAGCGCGCCGGGCACGGCCATATCGGGGCACCCATGCGCGATCGTTGGTACCGAAGCGCGAACCGCTCGCGGCATACGCGCTTTCCCCTCTCCCGGAACGTTCTCGGGTTAGTGATTTTCTGAGATGGAAGTTGATTGCCTGCGGTTCATAACACATTGAATCTGCTTGCGCCGACGTGTGCGGAGCATCACGTTCATCCCCATTGTTTCACGCTCCGGCGGCGCCGGATCGAAGCTGCGCGCTGCTTCTCAAGCTTGGCAGGCAGCCTCGTCGCTCAGTGTGACATCAGCGTCGGAACGGTCATGGAGGCAAGAATGCCGCGGGTCGCACCGCCGAGGATGAATTCGCGCAACCGCGAATGGCCATAACCGCCCATGACGATGAAATCGGCGCCGCGATCCGCCGCGTCGGACAGAATCGCATTGGTGACGTCGGTGTCGCCGGCAGTGATTTTCCTGAGATCGACCTTCAAGCCGTGGCGCGCGAGGTGCTGAGCGATATCAACGCCTTCTATTACGTCGGCTTTGCTCTTGTCTCCAGCCACTGTGACGACATCGACTGCCTTGGCGCGAGCCAGGAATGGCATGGCATCGTTGAACGCGCGCGCGGCATTGCGGCTGCCGTCCCAGCAAGCCATCACGCGTTCCAGCGTAAGCCCGGCCCGCTGGATATAAGGAAAGACCAGAACCGGTCGGCCCGATTCGAACAAGGCGCCTTCGACCAACCGCTCATCACGTGCCGCGTCGGGGTCGGCTTGGCCGACGATGGAAAGATCGAACGAACGTGCGATACGTCCAAAAACGCCTCCGGCTCCCGCAGCACTCGCCTCGATCAGGCGGGTTTCGGCCGAGACACCGGCGAGCCGGGCCGCCTCTTTGAATCGTGCGATGGCATCCGTGGCCGCCTTTTTGTTCGCCTCGCGTTGCGCGTCGATGAAGTCGAATGGAATGACATTGCCCACATCGGCCGCAGGCAGCATGGGCTCGTATGCAAACCCAACGGCCGTCACGTGGGCCCGAAACGCGGCAGACACCGAAATGGCGTAGTCGGCGGCCACATCGCGACCGGTATCGACCGCAAGACCAACCACAATATCCTTGATCATGATGTTCCTTCCTTCGATTTCGAAAAACGATGTTGTGGTACTTCTAGCCAGCCATTCATTCGAATTATTGAGATGAATCAAAAAACAAGGCGTGGGGGTTGTTAAAATCGATCGTCAGTCGATGGTCGAGGCCTCGATGGCGGGATCACGAAGGCTCGATATTGGGAAAGGACCTGTTTCATGACCACACATCACAATCATGCCGTCATCTGGATCGACCACCGCGAGGCTCGTGTTTTTCACTTCAGCACAACGGACGTGGAAAAACTCGTCTTGCATCCGGACCATCCGACGAAACATATCCATCACAAGGCCAACTCCATCGGGAGCGGGCACGCCGCAGAGGATCACAACTACTTGCACGCCGTCGTGGAAGCGATTGCCGACGCCGGTGCGGTTCTTATTACGGGACCAGCCAACGCCAAGACCGAATTGGTCAAGCATATTCACGAGCACGATCCGTTGCGGATGAAGGTCATCGCCGGCGTAGAAACCGTCGATCATCCGAGCGATGGACAACTCGTCGCTTATGCCAGGAAGTACTTCAAGGTTGAGGACCGGATGCTGCCGCAGAAGCGTTGAGCATCATATTGAGCATATTTTTCAATCGCGGCGCAGCGACAGATGCGCACCCACAGATGCGCACCCTTGGCTGTTGAATTGGTATAAGGCTCGCGTCCTGGCTACGATCTTATGACGCGCGGCCGTTCGCAGTCTTGCGGCCGGAGCACCTGACACGAAACCCAACCGGCGGCAGCACGATGAGCACGTATCGTCTCGACCGCCTGTTTGTCCCGCGTTCAGTCGCGCTTGTCGGCGCGAGCCCGCGCGAAACATCAGTCGGCCGCGCGATCCTTCGTAATTTGCGCGCCGGCGGCTTTGCCGGCTCAATTCACCTCGTCAACCCTCGTTACGGTGAAATTGAAGGTATCACTGCCGTCAAAAGCATCGCGGACCTGCCGGTCGCGCCGGATGTTGTCATCATTGCCGCGCCGCCGGCGGCGGTGGCCGACCTCATCGGCGCTGCCGGCGCCAAAGGCTGCCCCACCGTGGTTGTGATCACCGCAGGCCTGGGCCACGGAGCAGGCTCGCTATCCGAAGCCATCCAACGCGCCGCGCGGACACATGGCGTGCGGGTTGTTGGGCCGAACTGTCTCGGTGTCCTCGTTCCTCCTATGAAGCTTAACGCGAGCTTCGCGGCGCGCATGCCGCAAGGCGGCGATCTCGCCTTGATTTCACAATCCGGCGCCATCGCGGCAGGATTGGTCGAATGGGCGGCAAGACGCTCGATCGGGTTCTCGGCCGTGGTTTCGGTCGGAGATGCGATCGATGTCGACTTCGGCGACCTGCTCGACTATTTCGCGGTCGATCGCGGCACGCGCGCGATCCTGCTCTACATCGAATCCCTCACCGACGCGCGCAAGTTCATGTCGGCGGCGCGCGCCGCCGCACGTGTTAAACCGGTCGTCGTCATCAAGTCCGGACGTCACGCTCAAGGGGCTGTCGCCGCACGAACCCACACGGGGGCCTTGGCCGGTTCGGATGCTGTGTACGATGCCGCATTCCGCCGCGCCGGTTTGCTTCGAGTGCTCGACCTCGACGAATTGTTCGCGGCGGCAGCCACACTGGGGCATCTGAAACCTTTCACCGGCAATCGCCTTGCGATCCTCACCAACGGAGGGGGTGTCGGTGTGCTGGCCGTCGATCGCCTCATGGATCTCGGCGGCACTCTGGCGACCATTGCACCGGGAACAATGAATGTGCTCAATGCGGCGCTTCCGCCGATTTGGTCAAAAGCCAATCCGGTGGATATCGCCGGCGACGCCGATGCACATCGGTATGCCGCGGCGCTGGAAGCGTTGTTGGCCGACCGCGACAATGACGCCATTCTGGTCATGAATGTGCCGACGGCGCTTGCATCCGCCGCCGATGCCGCAAAATCGGTCGCCACGATCGTACGCGAAAACCACAATCGATTTTTTCCGTCGAAGCCAGTGTTGGCTGTGTGGGTCGGAGACAACGGCGAGGCGGCATCCGATCTCGAGGCCGCCGGAATCCCTCATTACCGATCGGAGTCCGACGCCGTGCGCGGCTTCATGCATCTTGTGCGGTACCGTGAAGCAATCGACGGCCTGATGGAAACGCCGCCGAGCGTGCCCCAGGACCTCACCGTCGATACGGCTTCAGCGCGCAACATCGTTGAGCGCGCCATAACGGAAGGACGCGCATGGCTCGATCCGATCGAGGTCGGGCGGCTACTGTCGGCCTATTCGATCCCGACCACCTCAGCCACGCTTGCGCGCAATGCCGATGAGGCAGCAGCAACCGCAAGACCGTTGTTGGCTAAGGGCGGCACGATCGCGGTCAAAATTCTGTCCCCCGATATCGTGCACAAATCGGACGTCAGCGGCGTTCGCCTCAATCTGACCAGTGAACATGCCGTGCGGGAGGCCACAACCGACGTCTTAACGCGGGCACGCGCCGCCAGGCCTGACGCGCGCATCACAGGCGTCACGATCCATCCGATGATCCTTCAGCCGAAGGCTCGCGAGCTGATCGCCGGTATTGCCGACGATCCGACCTTCGGACCTGTGGTGGTCTTTGGCAGCGGCGGAACCGCGGTCGAGGTCATCGATGACAAGGCTCTTGCGCTGCCACCTCTCGATTTGAAGCTGGCGCACGAGCTCATCGCCCGCACGCGTGTCTCCCGCGTCCTCAAGGCTTATCGCAACGTGCCGGCGGCGGATGTGGACGGCATCGCAACCACTCTTGTGAAGCTCGCGCAGCTCGCGGCGGATTTGCCTGAAGTCCGCGAGATCGATCTCAACCCGCTGCTGGCCGACGAAAACGGCGTCATCGCCGTGGATGCACGCGTCGCCATCACTCCGGTGGCGCCTACGCGACGGATGTCATCCGGTCATTCGCGTTTCGCCATCCGCCCCTATCCCAAGGAATGGGAAAAACACATCAAGCTCCAGGACGGCGCGACGATATTCCTTCGGCCGATCCGGCCGGAAGATGAGAGGCTGTATCCGTCCTTCTTGCGGCACGTATCGCAAGAAGACATGCGTCTGCGATTTTTTGCAGCCATCAAGGAATTCAATCACGCCTTCATCGCACGATTCACGCAGATCGACTACGCGCGCGCCATGGCGTTTGTCGCCATCGAAGAAACTTCGGGCGAAATGCTCGGTGTGGCGCGCCTGCACGCAAACTCGACCTACGACGCCGCCGAATATGCGATTCTGGTCCGCTCAGACCTCAAAGGCAAAGGACTCGGATGGATTCTTATGCAGGCGATCATCGAATACGCCCGTAGCGAAGGTTTGCAGACCATCGAAGGCCAGGTGCTCCGAGAAAACACCACCATGCTGCGGATGTGCGAAGACCTCGGCTTCCAGATCATGCCGGATCCAGACGATGCCGATATCAAAATCGTTAGACTGACTATCAAAATCTAGCGCGCGGCCTCGTTGATGATGGCCGCACCGCGCAGCGGTCATGGCGGAGCCAGATCGTCGTCAGACAGCATGCGAACGGCGGCGCCATCCATGTCGTCGTATTGACCGCTCCGCAATGACCACATGAAGGCCGCAAGGCCGGTCAGACCGAGCGCCAACGCCATCGGCACGAGATAGATCAGCACGTTCATGCTGGCCTCGGTGCCGCAATCGGGACTGCAGGGGTCGACGCTTGCGGCATGCGGTTTGCTGCCCGCCGGCGCGCGCGCAATGCGTTCAGCGTAACCAGAATTGAGGAACCGGACATGGCCGCAGCCGCGATCAGCGGCGTGACATGGCCAGCCATTGCGATCGGAACCGCGATGACGTTGTAGACCACCGCGAGCCAGAGGTTCTGCAGCATCAAGCCTCGCGCCCGCCGGGCGATGATAAGTGCCTCGAGCACCGGAACAAGCCGCTCACTAAGAAACACGGCATCCGCCTGCGCCTGGGTGATGTCTGCGGCGCTGATCGGAGACAGCGACACGTGAGCTGCGGCCAGTGCTGGCGCATCGTTGAGGCCATCGCCGACCATGAGAACGCGACGGCCTTCCTGCTTCAAGGATTCCACATGCGCAATCTTGTCCGCTGGTTTCAAGCCGCCCCGCCACGCCCAGATACCAAGTGCCTTGGCGATCGGATCAACCGCGGCCGGTCGATCACCGGACAGGATCTGCAAATCGAACCCGAGCGTGGCGAGAGACTTCATCACCGCCTTGGCGTCCGGCCGAAGTTTTTGCTGGATCTCGAATCTCGCGGATCTGCCGCCGTGCGCGTAGACGATGATGGACGTTCCCGCGTTCTCGACCGTCTTTGCATCTTCTGCAATTCCACAAAAAGCCGCGCTGCCGAGACGAGCCTCAACGCCGTCGATGAGAGCGCGGACACCTTGGCCAGGTTGCTCGACCGCGCCCTCGAAGGGCGTGCGCTGCCGCGCCTCGCGGGCGAGCGCAGTCGCCAAAGGATGACGACTCGATAGCGCAAGCCGCGCCGCACTTTCGAGAAGCTCCGGCTCGATCAAAGCCGCGTTATGCACACGCGGCTCCGGCAACGTGAGGGTGCCGGTCTTGTCGAAGACGATCGTGTCTACCTCGGCCAGACGCTCGATGGCGTCGCCCGCGTTGATGATGACGCCGGAACGAAACAACGCCCCGGATGCGACAACCTGGACCGCCGGAATCGCCAACGCCAAAGCGCAGGGACACGTGATGATCAACACCGCGATGCCGGTGACGATCGCATCGTGGAGGGAGGCGCCGGCCACTAGCCATCCGAGCGCCGTGAGCGCCGCTGCCGTGTGGACCACGGGCGCGTAGTACCCTGCCGCACGGTCGGCGAGCCGGACGATGTGTGACTTCGAGGACAGTGCCTTGTCGAGAAGCCTTTGCACATCGTCAATCAGGGTTCCGGCTCCTGCCGCCGTCACCCGCATGGTCAGTGCACCTGAAAAGTTCAGGCTGCCGGCATACACCACGGCACCGGGGGCGATGGATCGCCTGGCCGTTTCCCCGGTCAGCAGGCTTTCGTCAATCTCCGACGATCCACTGACGATGACGCCGTCGGCTGGCACTCGCTCGCCTGGGCGCACCAGCAGCCGGTCATCCGGATGAAGCGCCGCGGCCGGGACCGTGACGACTTCGCTTCCGGTGTCGAAGCGATGAGCGGTTTCCGCCTTCAGCGCCGCGAGATTCCCTGCGACGGCGCGCGTCTTGCGCTGCATCGCGTGGTCGAGATAGCGGCCGCACAGAAGGAAGAACAGCAGCATGATCGCCGAATCGAAATAGGCGTGCTCGGCATGGGTCGCGGTTTCGACCAACGACATGCCGAGCGCCAGCACGACTCCAATGGAGATGGGCACATCCATATTGACTTGCCGCGCGCGGAGGGCGCGCAGCGCGCTTTGGAAGAATGGCTGGCCGGCATAAGCGGCCACAGGCAGCGCAATCAGGGCCGATAACCAATGAAAAAGGTCGCGTGTCTCCGGAGTCATATCGCTGGCGTTCCCGGACCACACCGACACCGACAGCAGCATAACGTTCATCGCGGCAAAGCCGGCAAGCGCCAAACATTTCAGCAACCAGCGCGCATGCTGCGCTTCGTCGGATTCGACACGCGCAGGCTGGAAGGGATGGGCTTGATACCCAATGCGTTCCAGTGCCTGAATCACCTCACCAGCCGTAACCTCTCCGTCGTGCCAATCGACCGACAGCCGCCGATCGGTGAAATTGACGCGAGCTTCCACGATGCCGGGCGTCTGTTTCAGGCCATTTTCGATTTTGCGGATGCAATTCGCGCAACCGATGCCGTCCACGGCAAGATTCATGTGCGCATGGCCGGCGGCGTCCCGAGTCACAAACATCGAAAGATCGACCGCTTCCGCCATCGCTGGCTCCTAACGTAAGACCACGCGGCTCTTCGAGCGAAACATCCGCTCCCCGTCCCGCTCGAGATCGATGACAAGGTCCCATTGACCGGCGACCAGCGCCGTCGTCCCGATGAAATGACCAGGCTCCGTCTCGGTCATGAGGATGGCCTGATCCGAGCGCCGGTTGGTCGGGTGATGGAGCGCCACGATCGCGGTAAGGCCATTGAGCGGTCGATCGGCCGCGTCGCGCGCGAACATTTCGATGCGCTGGAAGCCCTGCGCGTCCGGCAACACGGTCGCGCGGACTTGCCACCTGCGCTCCTTCTGCGCGTCGGCAGCCGCGATCTCGTTCGCGAACGCAAGGCCTGCCTTATAGGCGTTTTCGGTCTCGATGCCGCCGAAGGTCGATACCGCGGCGCGGACCATGATGGCGTTGACGCCGGCGACGACGCCGAAGAAGGCAACGAAGCAAATAAACACGATCCGCCCCGTCACCTCCCTCGGACGCCTGCCGGTCCCCCCACCGGAACTGTTTGCCAGATGCATCACGGCCTCCGGAAATTGTCGCGCGTGTCGGCTCGTTCGCCCGTCGCGATGTCCAAAAGGTGGAATCCGACCGGCGTAAAGGGCGGCAGCGCATAGTTGTAGTCGGTCACGAGGGCGCGAACCTCACGCGTCTGGTCGGGGCCGACTTCGATGACGACACGGCCATCGGATCGCGGGGCAGCGCCGATAACTTCGACAAAGCTGCCGGGCAAGCCGCTGATGGTGAGCGCGAACGCCCGCGCCTCAAGCCGCTTGTTGATGATCCGCACCGTAAAGGCGTTGCGGATCGCGCCGTCCGACATCCGCACGAAAATCGGATTGCGGTCGTGAATGACGTTGACAGCCTCTGCGTGGCGGGTCGCCAACGTGAAGAGCATGATACCGCCAATCACGGCGAGAATCGCGGCGTAGAGAATCGTGCGCGCGCGGACGATGTTAAAGTGCGGCTGTTGGCCCTCCTGCCGGGCCGTGATGTTGAGGTCCGTATCGTAGGCGATCAGTCGGGGCGGCCGACCAATCTTGGTCATGACCGCGTCGCAGGCATCGATGCACAGCCCGCACTGAATGCAACCGAGGTTCGGACCATTGCGAATATCGACGCCGGTAGGGCAGACGTGAACGCACTGCAGGCAATCGATGCAATCGCCTGCCGGAAGCCCGTTCTCGCGCAGTGTCGCGCTTTTCTTGACCGATGCGCGCGGCTCGCCGCGGTCATAGCGATAAGTGACGTTCAGCGCATGTTCGTCGGTCAGCGCAGCCTGAATGCGCGGCCACGGACACATGTAGAGGCAGACCTGCTCGCGCATGTGGCCGGCGAGAAAATAGGTGGTGACCGTAAGGATGCCGATCCAGGCATAGGCGATGAATGGCGCATGGAAGGTTGCGAGGTCGCGCACCAGGGTCGGCGCATCGGAGAAATAGAGCACCCAGGCGCCACCGGTCCACCACGCCACCATCAGCCAGAGAAAATGTTTGATGCCGGCTCGGACGACACGCTCCGCCGTCCATGGTCCGTTGTTACGCTGGATGTGTTCGCGGCGGTCGCCTTCGGTCAGCCGCTCAATCGCCTGGAAGAGATCGGTCCATACGGTTTGCGGACAGAGATAGCCGCACCATACTCGTCCAGCCACCGCGTTCATCAGGAACAAAGCGATCGCCGCGAGAATGAGCAGGCCGGTCAGGTAGTAGATCTCCTGTGGCCATAGCTCGATGAAGAAGAAATAGAACCGCCTGCCAGGAAAATCGATCAGCACCGCCTGATCGGGCGCGTTCGGTCCGCGGTCCCAGCGCACAAACGGCAACCCGTAGTAAATGCCGAGCGTGACCAGCAGCACAGCCCATTTGATTCTTCGGTAAGTGCCATGCACGGCCTGCGGATAAACCGCACGCCGAGGCTCGTAGAGCGGCGCTTCTTCGAAAAACTCCGGTGGCTGGTGCGCGGTCATCGCAAGCCCACTAGAGTTGATGAAGACGCGTGGGCATTGCCAGCACGGCACAGGGCGCATCACGCAGCACACGCTCGGTCGTGCTCCCGCGGAGCATATCAAGGGGGCCGTCGTGCCCGGCGGTCGGCATGGCGATCAGGTCAGCGTCGAGTTCGCATGCCGCCTGGATGATTCCATCGACCGGGTTGCCGTTTCGTACCTGAATTTGAATAGTCTCGCGGCTGCCATGGTGACGAATCTCGGGTGGCGTCCCGCCGAAATGGAGGAAGTGAAGAACGGCGTCTGGCGCCCCCAATTGGGCGAGCAAGCGAACAAGGAACGTCAGCGCCGTGCCAGGTCTGGGATGGTGATCGACCGGAACGATGATCCGCTGCAGCCGCATCTGTCCGTTCGCCGGATCAACAAATCCGCGGGCATCTTTGTTCAGAAAAAGAGTTGGCGTGACCGCACGGCGAGAAAGGCGCTCCGCTGTGGACCCATGCAGCCAGCGCGGCAAGCCTTCCCGGCCTGAGGTGGCCAGAACCAGCAAATCGGTGGGGTTTTCATTCAAGAACATCAACATCTCCCCCAGCGGCAAGGATGACGTCACTTCGATTTTGGTGACCCGTACGCCCAATTGCCGCTCGACGTCCGCAAGCGTGCCGTCTGGATTCATCAAGCCCCATGACGACAGCATGCCCACGACTTGGGGAAACAGGGTTGGATCGTGCGGCTCGGTCCCGACATGCAACAGGCGCAGATGGCCTTTGGTCATAAGCGCGATTTTCACAGCATGGATAAATGCCGCATCGCTCGCCGGCGAAAAATCTGTAGGATGCAGGATTACCGGAACAGCTTTTGCTATCGCGTTGCGCGGAGTTTCTTCCGCTACACCTACAGCCGAATTTGCGGTTCCGTACATAACGCGCCCCTATTGTCCGCCGCCGAGAGTGTGGACGTAGATGCTCAGTGCCTTGATCGTCGTATCGTCGAGCCGCCCGACCCAGGCCGGCATGGTGCCGCCGCGGCCGCCCCACACGCCTTCGATGATCACCGCCCGATCGGAGCCATAGAGCCAGATCGCGTCCGTCAGGTCGGGAGCGCCGAGATCGCGCTTGCCCTTGCCGTCGTCGCCGTGACACGTCGCGCATTGTTGCTGGAAGATCGCTTTCCCGTCTGAGAGATTCGCCTTGGCATTGACCGACAGGCCGCTGAGCGAGCGCACATAATCGGCGACATTCTCGATTTGCGGACGCGTCAGCATGTTGTCGCGGCCAAAGGCCGGCATCAGGCTGATGCGCGTCTTTGGATCACCGGAGCGGATGCCGTAACGGACGGTCGTGGCAATGTCTTCGATCTTGCCGCCCCAAAGCCAATCGTCATCGGCGAGATTGGGATAGCCTTTGTTCCCGGCGGCGCCGGGGCCGTGGCACGGTGCGCAATTGTCGCCAAACGAGGTGCGACCCTGCGCCCGTGCAAAGTCGAGCAGCATCGGATCGGACATGATCTCGGGCAAGGATGCGGCCGCGAGCTTGTCCATCATCGGCCCCCGAACCGCCTTCAGTTCCGCGAGATCGCGCACCAGAGCTTCACGCGAATGCCAGCCGAACACGCCTTGGGTGAAGGACGACACCAGCGGCCACGACGGATAGACAACCCAATATCCGATCGACCACACGATGGTCGCGTAGAAAATCCAGAGCCACCAGCGCGGCAGCGGCGTGTTCAACTCGCGAATGCCGTCCCACACGTGCCCCGTCGTTGCGGTGCCTGTGACGGAATCACGATCGTGATGTGGATCAAGAGCCATGGCCTTCAGTCCTCCCGCAACGGCATGCGCGCGGCTTCATCGAAGCGCGTCTTGCTTTTCGGCCAGAGCGCGTAAACGAGAACGAGGACAAAGACCGAGACGAAGTACAGAAGGCCCCACGTCTGTGCGAAGCCGGCAAGCATCATGTAGGTCGAAGACATGTTCGGCTCCTTAGCGGATATTGGCTTTGTCGTCGTAAATCTTGAAGTTCACCTGCGCGCCGAGCTGTTGCAGGTAGGCGATCAGTGCGTCGGCTTCGGTGATACGGCTCGGGTCACCATCGAAATCGCGGACCTGCGCATTGGGGTACCGCTTCGCCAACTCGTCGGCAGTCGGTGCGTCGGTGGTCGCCTGCGTTTTCAAGTCCGCGATGGCCTGCTCGATCATCGCTGGCGTGTAGGGAACGCCGAGCTGAGCCTGTACCTTCAAGTCGTCCTGGATGTGTGCGAAATCGAGCTCGGTTGCCGCGAGCCACGGATAGGCCGGCATGATCGAACCTGGCACGACTGATTTTGGCGAGGCGAGATGATCGCGGTGCCACTCGTCGGTGTATTTGGTGCCGACGCGCGCGAGGTCGGGACCGGTCCGCTTGGAGCCCCACTGGAACGGCCGATCGTACATGCTCTCGGCCGCGAGCGAATAGTGGCCATAGCGCTCGACCTCGTCGCGCAGCGGCCGGATCATCTGCGAATGGCAGTTGTAGCAGCCCTCGCGCACGTAGATGTTGCGGCCGGCGAGCTCGAGCGGCGTGTAGGGCCGCACGCCATCCACCTTCTCGATCGTGCTGCGCAGATAGAACAACGGCACGATCTCGACCAGGCCGCCAATCGCGATAACGATCAGCACGCCGATGACGAGAAAAATGGAATTCTTTTCCAAAAGATAATGTTTGGTCCAGAGCGACATCGATTGCTTCTCGTTATTCGGCGGGTTGCAGGGCTGGACTTGCGACGGATAGAGCGAGGTCGGCGCTCTGCACGGTCTTCCACAGATTCCAGGCCATGATCAGAGCGCCAGCGATGAACAGCGCGCCGCCCAGCGCGCGGATGATGTAAAATGGATGCATCGCCTCGACAGTCTCGATGAAGGAATATTCGAGGAAGCCGAGATTGGTGTAGGCGCGCCACATCAGGCCCTGCAGGATCCCCGACACCCACATCGACGAGATGTAGAGGACGATCCCGATGGTGGAGATCCAGAAGTGCCAGCTCACGAGCTTGAGCGAATAGAGCCGCTCGCGATTCCACAGCCACGGCACCAAGCAATAGATCGCGCCGAAGGAAATATACGCAACCCAGCCGAGCGCGCCGGAATGCACGTGGCCGATGGTCCAGTCAGTGTAATGGCTGAGCGAATTGACCGCCTTGATCGACATCAGCGGACCTTCGAAGGTCGCCATGCCGTAGAAGGCGACCGAAACAACCATCATGCGCAGCACTGGATCGGTGCGAAGCTTGTCCCACGCGCCCGAAAGCGTCATTAGGCCGTTGATCATGCCGCCCCACGACGGCATCCACAGCATGATCGAGAACGTCATGCCCAGTGTTTGCGTCCAGTCTGGCAGCGCCGTGTAATGCAGGTGGTGGGGACCGGCCCAGATGTAGAGGAAGATCAGCGACCAGAAGTGGATGATCGAAAGCCGATAGCTGTAGACTGGGCGCTCAGCGCGCTTCGGAATGAAGTAGTACATGATCGCGAGGAAGCCGGCGGTGAGGAAGAAGCCTACGGCGTTGTGGCCGTACCACCACTGCACCATCGCATCCTGCACGCCAGCCCAGACGATGTAGGATTTCGGCGAGAATATTGAGACCGGAATGGCAGCGTTGTTGCCAACGTGAAGAACAGCAATCGTCAGAATGAACGCCAGATAGAACCAATTGGCGACGTAGATGTGGGGCTCGGTACGGCGCCGCAGCGTGCCGAGAAAGACCAGCAGATAGGCAATCCACACCACGGTGAGCCAGAGGTCTGCATACCACTCCGGCTCGGCATACTCCTTCGACTGCGTGATGCCGAGCAGATAGCCGGTGCCTGCAATCAGGATGAAGAAGTTGTAGCCAAGCACAACGAACCAGGGCGCCAGATCACCCGCGAGTCGTGCGCGGCACGTCCGCTGAACGACGTAGAACGATGTGGCGATCAGCACGTTGCCGCCGAACGCGAAGATCACCGCCGATGTGTGCAGCGGCCGGAGGCGTCCGAACGAGATCCAAGCCAGATCGAAATTTAAGACAGGAAACGCAAGCTCCAGTGCAGCCCACAGTCCGACCGTAAATCCAGCGATACCCCAGAACATCGCCGCAACCGTCGAGAACTTGACCGGCCCCATGTTGTAGTTGGGCTTGCCGTCGATGATGAGCGGCGGCGGCTCAGCCGGGCGGCTGGAATAGCGATCGATGATCTTGAAAACAGCGGCCGCGCTCGCCGCTGCGAACAGATAGGCGTGAAACGCATATTCGGACGTATAGGCTTTCGCCGCGATGAAGATCGACGCAAAGGCGAGCACGGCGAAGGCGATTGCCGTTCCCATTTCGCCGGTGGTTATGGATTTTCTCGCGGCGTTCGATTGAGTCATTGCGTTATCCTGGCGGCGCATCAGGGTTGTTCCGAGTCCGGCGTGCGGGTCTGAATGTCTTGTCGATGAAGTGTCGAAGCGTTGCGTTGACGAAGATCAATTCCGGGTGTGATTGTTTGGCATTCAGTCCGAGCAACACCGCTGGCGCCGAAGGCTGATGACAGAAGCAACGCGGCCGCCCGGAATGACCGAGAATCCCTGCGGCAATGGAGGAGCGGTCAGCGCTCCAACGTTTTCAAGAAACTGATGACGTCGTTGATCTGCCCCGGATCGAGACGAAACTCTGGCATGGAGGGGTGACCTGTAACGATTCCTTCCGCGAATGCTTCCTCCAGGGTTTCGACTGGATACCGAAGGTGCAAGTTGCGGAACGGCGGCGCGACGCTCAACGGGCTCGGGCTGACCTTGTCGATAGAATGACAACGCGCACAGTTTGTTCGCATGAACGTCAGGCCGCGTTGAGCCGCCGGCGATTGCGCTGCAACCGGAGCACTCATCATCGCTACCGCCACGATACCGGACAGCCATGAAGACAGCTTGGCAATCCGGTTCATTGGCTGCCGCTCTTGGAATTCTCGGCCCGGCGCTGCGAGACCAACGCCAAAAGCGTTCCTGAGTTTGGGCAGTACTGCCGCCACGTCGGTCTGACGGTTCCGCTGGCAAGATCGTGCTCGCATTGCCGCTTTTCCCCGCACAACGAGCACGATTTGTTGAGGTCCCGCGAGACAGCCGGCTGCGATCGCGCAATATCTGCGGCATCGAGGCCGAGTGCAGTCATCCGGCGCGCCAAGGGAGCCGCAGAATCAGGCCACTTGCCGGCCAGTGTGCGCAGTTCGTCACGGCTTGCGCCGACATCTCGCGCGATGCTGCGCATCTGCTCAGGGTCGAGGCTGTCCACCTCAGACCAGCCACGCCAGTTGCCGAGCCAATTGCGCCACCAGTTGGCAGCTCTCGTCAGCAATGGTGGATGCTGCGTATCGTTGATCTGCGTCATAGGAAGACCTCCCGTGCAACAGCACATGTTCAGGCGCGTCCCAAGCCGAGGGCCGCGCGGTTGCGCAGCACAACTCGGCGCGAAGTCGGCAGCTCGATCGTTGCGGAGCTTTCGAGTTCGGTCAGGGTGCGAGAGACGGTCTCGATCGTAAGCCCGAGATAGTCCGCGATGTCCTGACGTGACATCGTCAATTCGATTTGGTTGCCAGAAGAGACTCGCTCGGCCATCTCCAGCAGGAACGCGCCCACCCGCTCTTTGGCGGTATTGATCAGCAGCAGAATATGATCCTGCACGCGCCGCAATTCGCGTCCCGTGATGGTCCAGAGCTGGTGGGCAACCTCATGGTCTCGGGCAGCAAGCGCGTGCAGCGTGCTACGCTTGATAACCAGCACCTTCGCGTCCGTGACGGCCTCCGCCGAAAACGAATGCTGGTTGCCACTCTCAAGCCCGAAGACGTCCCCCGGCAGATAGAATGCACCGATTTGCCGGCGCCCATCCGCCAGGATCCTGTAGGTTCGCACCGTGCCGCTGATAATCTTGTAAACATAATCGGCAGGCTCATTCTCGCCGTAGATCTCGGCATTGCGGGCGAACGGCATCGACGCCCCCATCATGTCGAGGGGCCCAGCCAAGGTGCGCGAGACCACCGGGGACTGACGCCGTGCGCCAGCTGCCGGCTGGCGGGTATAATTGCTTTGGACTGCGCGCTGGATCAGCATGGCTCGCTCCTCGTTTGTCGTGGTGAACCGATACGCGCAGCGCCAAGCCACGAAAATTCAGATATCCTCCCTAAGGGGATTACCGGAGGTCCCAATTTGCGGACACCCATTGATTTTGTTGGGTTTTTGCAGGTTTTTGGCCAACAGGCCCGGACGAATAGATGGCAGACGCACCTTTAAAATCGGGCGTGACGTCCTCGCAGCTCAACCGAATCTGGCTCACGCTGCAGCAGCCAGGAATGAGCTATGTCTTCGCGCTGGGCTTGGTGGCGTTCGTATTGATCGTCCGCTCGTTCTTCGCCCCAACACTCGGCAATCAGGCGCTTTATCTTTTTCTGACGCCACCAGTGCTGCTCGCCGGCATCGTCGGAGGCTGGGGTCCTGGCCTGCTGGCAACGTTTGTGAGTCTGGTCCTTCACCTGTATGCCACCGGCGAATACCTCAATCTGGGCAATCCCAATTCGCCCCTGTTTGCGGCTGAGCTTGCCCGCGCCACGACCTTCACGCTGCTCGGAGTTGGCATTGCGTGGTTTGGCGAAAGACTGCGTCATGCGCTGACCCAGGCCAGCTCCAGCACGCAAAATGCGCTGGCTCGCGAAGCCCACCTGCAGTCGATCCTCGACACCGTGCCCGACGCGATGATCGTGATCGACGAGCGCGGCATCATCCAATCCTTCAGCTCGGCAGCCGCACGATTGTTCGGCTATACGGCCGCCGAAGTGATTGGCAAGAATATCAAGATGATGATGCCATCCCCTTACCGCGAGGGACACGATGGCTACCTCGCGCGCTACATGCAGACCGGTGAGCGACGGATCATCGGCATCGGACGGCTTGTCGTCGGCGAACGCCGGGACGGCTCGACGTTTCCGATGGAATTGGCCGTTGGCGAGATGAAGTCGAACAACCAGCGGTTTTTCACCGGCTTCATCCGCGACCTGACCGAGCGCCAACAAACCGAGACACGCCTGCAGGAGCTGCAATCCGAGCTCGTCCATATTTCCCGGCTGACCGCGATGGGTGAGATGGCTTCGACGCTGGCCCACGAGCTCAATCAGCCGCTATCTGCCATCGCCAACTACATGAAAGGATCACGGCGATTGCTCGAAGGCATATCCGACGAACGCTCGGTCATGATTCGCGAGGCCATGGATAAAGCCGGCGATCAGGCGTTAAGAGCAGGAGAAATCATCCGAAGGCTGCGCGACTTCGTCGCCCGCGGCGAAACCGAGCGCCGTGTGGAAAGCATTGCCAAGCTTGTGGAGGAGGCCAGTGCGCTTGCCTTGGTCGGCGCCGGGGATCAGGGCGTTCGAGTCCGCTATCAATTCGACCGGACGCGCGACCTTGTGCTCGCCGATAAAGTTCAGGTCCAACAGGTGCTGCTCAACTTGATTCGCAACGCGGTCGAAGCCATGCACGACTCAGACAAGCGGGAGCTTGTCGTCGCCAGTACTCCCGCCGAAGACGATATGTTGAAAATTAGCGTAACGGACACCGGTCCTGGCATCGCGCCGGAGGTGACCGATCAACTTTTCCAGCCGTTTGTCACCACCAAACGACAGGGAATGGGCGTGGGTCTGTCGATTTCGCGCACCATCATCGATGCCCATGGCGGGCGCATCTGGGTGGAATCCAATCCCGCCGGGGGCACTATCTTCAACTTCACGCTGCGCGCTGTGACTGAGCAAGAGGCCGACGATGCCGTCAGATAACTTGGTGCATGTCATTGATGACGATGAAGCCATGCGACATTCGTTGTCTTTCCTGCTTCGGACTGCAAACGTTAGCGTTCAAACCTACGAATCCGCCGCAGCTTTTCTCGCGAACTTGCCCAAGGTCACTGACGGCTGCATCATCACTGATGTTCGTATGCCGGGGATGAGCGGGATCGAGCTTCTGCGGCACCTTAAGGAGCTGAAAGTTGCGCTCCCGGTGATTGTCATTACAGGCCATGGCGATGTTCCGTTGGCCGTCGAAGCAATGAAAGACGGGGCGGCGGATTTCATCGAGAAGCCGTTCGACGACGAAGTCTTGATCTCGGCAGTTCGCTCAGCTTTGAATGTGCAGGCCACCGATCATGAACGGCAAGCACATCGTGCCGCGATCAACGACCGGCTGGCCCTCCTTTCCAATCGCGAGCGGGAGGTGCTTGAGGGCTTGGTCGCAGGCCATCCGAACAAAACGATCGCGTACGATCTCGGAATCAGCCCGCGCACGGTCGAGATCTACCGCGCCAACGTCATGACAAAAATGGAAGCCGCAAGCCTGTCTGACCTCGTCCGCATGGCCGTGGTGGGGGGGATTCTCGACGTTGCGCCGACCTCCAGTGGCTCGAAAGCCCGCTGACCATTGCTTGGGCCCCGCAGATCGATGCAGCGGGTCCATTGAGATAAATCAAAGCAGATTGCGCTTTTTCCACGCCTACTGGTTCACAGAGGTGGTCCACCGGCCGCCCGGCATTGGCGTGGAAGTTAGGAATGATCGGCAAACTGGCAGTTCAATGTGGACCCATCGCCATCATTGATGACGACCTTGCGGTTCGGAATTCGCTCAAGTTTACCCTCGAAATCGAAGGTTTCGCCGTCCGGGTCTACGCCACCGGACAGGAACTGCTGAACGATTCTGAAGCGGCCCAGTACGGCTGCCTCGTCGTCGATCAAAATATGCCGGGCCTGAACGGACTTGATCTCATAGCCCAACTCCGAGACCGAAAAATTTTCGTGCCGGCCATTCTCATAACCAGCCATCCAAGTCGGGCGTTACGAGAGCGTGCCGCCTCTGCCAACATTCCGATTGTGGAGAAGCCGTTGCTGACTGGGGCTCTGATGGACGGCATCCACCACGCTTTGGCGCGGCCCCAATCGCACTGAGCGAAAAGGTGTGTGCGATGCGCTACCAGCGCATCGCTCCGAACAACTGTAGTGCTGCACTATCTATGCTTTGGCCGCATCCGAACGGCATGCAGTGGTTGCTGTGCCGATAGCGGAACAATCGACAACAACGATTCACAGCCGCGCTTGTGGGCACTTGCGCATCATTGCGGCGCGCTTGGCGATCACGTCAGGACGCCTTCGCTTCCTCCACATGGTCCTCATTTGGCGCGAGAAACACCATGCCGGACATCGGTTCAACCCAGGCCAGATGGTCGCGCACCCCTTTGACGCCGGGGATGTTTTCCGCCGCAACAGCCAAAGCCTGACGTTGCCGCTCATCGGTGATGGTACCCCAGAGCTCCACGACCCCATTGCGGACCACGACATCGATCAGCGCCAGCGGCGCCCATTTCTGTTTGTCGAGCTCAGCCAGCAACCGGCTGCGAATGGTCGCATCGTCGGGCGCGGGCGGTCCCATCTCCTTTGCCACACTGGCAAACGCGTGCAGCAGGTTGGCGCGGCTGATAATGCCGACAATCTTTTGTCCACGCATGACGGGAAGCCGTTTGATGCGATGCTGCTCCATGACCTTCACGACCTCGTCCAGCGGGACATCCTCCGCGACGGTGAGGGGGTCGAGCGACATGACTTCATCGACTCGGCGAGCGTGGGTGTGCGTGTATTCATCCGCGCGCTTGCCCGATGTGAGCAGATTCTCGATCCAGCGCGGGCGCTTTCGTTCGGTCCCCGTCTCGGCACGTCGCAGGAAGTCGCCTTCTGTGACAATGCCGACGAGGGCGCCCCCGGCATCGACCACCGGCAGGCCGCTGATCCGGTTCTGCAGCATCAAGCGTGCGGCACGCAGGACCGTGGCATCAGGCTCGACCGAGACGACGCGCGTGGTCATCACATCCTTGGCTTTCATGGTTCTTCTCCATTCGAAAGAAACTGGCGAACGAATAATGGCCGCTTTTGCCCAAGCCGTTTTGAGCCAAATCAATTGACGGCTGACCAATCAGCTAAACCGGCATCCAATCGACGGATTCAAGTAACCTCGGGAGGGCGTAATTTTCTCTCTGCACCTTGGCAAAGACACAAACCGCTCCCTACATGGCGAACATGCAAACGGCCCGCCGACCAAACACCCTCGTCCGCACGGCCTTGGCCGTGGTGTTCGGCGTCATGAGTCTTTTGCACGGCCCCGTGATGACCTTCGCCAAGGCCAGCCCAGCACCAGCACATCATGCCATGAACTCCGATAGCCATAAGGCTGGCCATCATCACCACCCCTCGGCCCACAACCAGCAATCCGCGCCGTCAATTCCGGATACGATTCCCGTTTGCAATGCACTCGGTTGTTTCATTGCGCTCGAATCCATTGCGATTGGCCCTCCGGCAGCGAGCCTCATTCCCATTGCGACATTGTCGCCGGCAGCCGCGCAAGCGATGGTGCCCGCATATCTCGATCCTGTCGTCCCGCCTCCCCGTCTCCAAGTCTGAACGACCGAATATCGCAATTCGAACGGTGTCGGTGCTCCACGAAGCAAAGTGGCGCCGAAACCAACAGACTTGAATTCAACAGACTTGAAGCCAACAGACTTGGAGACTGAACAATGAAGAAAGCTATTGTCTTTGCCGTGGCCGGGCTCGCGCTCGTTTCTGCGGCAGCCTACGCCCAAATGGTGCATGGTCCGGGTAGCAACTCGCCCATGCATCAGGATCAGGGAAGCATGATGGGACCAGGCCGAATGCACGGGAACATGATGCCCCGCGGCATGATGCACGGTAACACGGCTGGCCCGCAGGACATGCAGCCCAAAGGCGACGCCGGGCCGTCCAGCCTGGCGTTCCACGGCATCAACATGAAGATGCACAGCGCGATGAACATCGCGTTCACGGGTAACGCCGACGCCGACTTCGTGAAGGGGATGATCCCCCATCACCTTGGTGCCGTCGAAATGGCCAAGACTGTACTTGCTTTCGGCAAGGATCCCGAGGTGAGGAAGCTCGCCGAGGCAATCATCAAGGCGCAGGAAAGCGAGATCGCGTTCATGCAGGATTGGGAGAAGAAGAACGGGCAGTAAGCCCACGCTCGTCATGCCGGCGGGGCGGTATGCGCCGTCCCGCCGGCGCTTTGCATATCAAGACTCCAACTCCCATTTGATCTGGCTCAAGGCGGCTTGCCGTTCTCCGATCGATTGTTGGCCATCTTTAGGCTCATCGTCGGAGGAAACGTCATGTCGATCGCAGAATCGGCGCAGCGCGGACGCGCTGCCCAAGCCCCGGAGAAGCACCGGAGTTGGATTGCCAAGAACTGGGGTTTGTTGGCCGCCGTCGCGGCGCTGATCGCGATCCTGCTGCTGCCGACGCCCGCGGGCTTGCCGGTGGCCGGTCACCGCATGCTGGCGATCCTGGCATTCGCCGTCATCGTGTGGATGACAGAAGCGATCGATTACGCCGTCTCGGCGATCGTCATCGCCGCACTGATGGCATTCTTGCTCGGGCTTTCGCCCAATCCTGCAAACCCTAAGGCTCTGATGGGGACCGGCGCAGGCCTCGGCCTTGCCTTCAGCGGCTTCGCCAACACCGCCCTGGTTCTCGTCGCTTCGGCGCTATTCCTCGCCGCTGCCATGACCGCAACGGGCCTCGACAAGCGGATCGCGCTCTCCATTCTCTCGCGGGTGGGCGTGGAGACGCGCAATGTCATCATCGGCACGATCCTGGTCGGCTTTGTGATCGCCTTCCTGGTGCCCTCGACGACGGCGCGCGTCTCATGTCTCGTTCCGATCACGCTGGGAATCATCGCGGCATTTGGCGCCAGCAAGAAAAGCGCGTTTGCAGCAACGTTGATGATCACGACAGTTCAAACCGCGAGCATTTGGAACGTCGGCATCAAGACCGCGGCAGCGCAGAACATGGTCGCTGTCGGATTCATCGAAAAAACACTGCAGCACACCGTTACCTGGCTGGAATGGCTGATCGCTGCCGCGCCGTTCAGCGTGCTGATGTCACTTGCGCTTTATTTCGTGATGACCCGGATGATGCCCCCCGAAGTGAAGGAAGCACCTGGAGGCGTCGAGGCGATCAGAAAATCGCTCGCCGATCTCGGCCCGATGAAGGCATCCGAGAAGAAGCTGCTGGCGATCTCGCTTACGCTGCTGGGGTTCTGGGCAACCGAGGGCGTGCTGCACAGCTTCGATACGAGCACGACCACAATCACCGCCGTGGCGCTCATGTTCATGCCCGGCGTCGGCATCCTGACATGGAAGGACGCACAGCCGAGAATCCCGTGGGGCACGATCGTCCTGTTCGGTATTGGCATCAGTCTCGGTACCGCTTTGCTTCAGACCAAAGGCGCAACCTGGCTGGCTGACATCGTCGTTGCGGAATTCGGCCTCAAGCAAGCAACGGCAATGTTCATTCTCGGCGTGATGAGCCTGTTCCTGGTCGTGATTCATCTCGGCTTCGCCAGCGCCACCGCTCTGGCGGCGGCCATGATTCCGATCGTGATCGCAGTTCTTCAAGGCGTTGCCACGCCAGGCATCAACATCGTCGGCATGACGCTGTTGCTGCAATTCGTGGTGAGCTTCGGCTTCATCCTCGTGGTCAACGCGCCGCAGAACATGGTCGCCTATGGAACTGAGACGTTCGAGGCTCGTGACTTCGTGCGCACCGGCTTGGTGCTGACGGCAATCGCCCTTGTGCTCGTCATGGTGCTCGGCGCGACGTACTGGCGCTGGTTGGGCTACGTGTGAGGGAGAACTCAGTGTCTCGATCCTCCCTCTCGGTTGTATTTGCTGGAAGCGGCGGTGCCGGCGCCATGACGGCCGGCACCGTCTTTCTGCGCGCCGCCGCGCAAGCTGGTTATTACGGCCTGATGACCCAGCTGTTCGGACCGCAGGTGCGCGGCGGTGAGGCAGCAGCCTTGGTCCAGATTTCGACGGCTCCGATCGAGTGCCAACCGGATCGGTTCGATCTCTTCGTCGCACTCGATTGGGACAAGGTCGAGCAGTTCGCGCCCGAGATTCCACTCGACCAGAGCAGCACCATCATCTCCAACCCCGCCGATGGCGCCGTGCCCGCTAGCATTGCAAAGTCGAAGGCACGGCTCATTTCACTGTCAATGAACGACCCGGGTGCGACGCGGCTCGACAAGGCGTTGCGTGGCAAGCGGACAAATATGTTTGCGACGGGCGTCGTTGCAGGCCTTGTGGGACTAAGAGCGGAAAATCTGCGAATTGCCCTTGCCCAAGTCATGGTGGGTAAAAACGTCGATGTTATGGAGGCGAATACCACGGCCTTGGCGGCAGGCATCAAAGCTGCAACCGCTTTGGAACTGGGCTTCAAGCTCGAACCCACACGAGAGATGCCGCGCTGGCTAATCACCGGCAACCAAGCCATCGGGCTTGGAGCTTTGCGCGGTGGCGTGCGATTTGTTGGCTGCTATCCAATCACGCCTGCAACGGATCTGGTGGAATGGTTGGCACCCGAGCTGCAAAAGCTCGGCGGCCGCCTGGCGCTGGCGGAAGACGAACTCGCATCCATCAATATGACTCTGGGCGCATCCTATGGCGGCGTGCCGGCGATGACGGTTACGTCCGGCCCAGGCTTGTCCTTGATGGTCGAGACCATCGGGCTCGCGGTGGCGGCCGAGGTCCCTGCTGTCCTGATCGATGTCATGCGCGCCGGTCCGTCCACCGGCATCCCATCGAAGACCGAACAGAGCGACGTGAATATCGCGATCTACGGAAGCCACGGCGATGCGCCGCGTGTGGTGCTCGCGCCGATGTCGGTGGGCGATTGCATGACCACGGCCGAATGGGCGGTTTACTTGGCAGAATCGCTGCAAAGTCCCGTTATCGTCCTCTCCGACCAGGCGCTGGGCCAGGCCCAAGCCGTGGTCGATCCGGGCCTAGCGCGCCCCAAACCGCTGCGGCGGCGGACGAACGGCGTCTCGCCCGGAGCGCAATTCAAACGCTACGCAATCGCCGCCGATCCCGTGACACCAATGCCCCGACCAGGCAGTCCCGGCTACCAATGGGTGGGTGAAGGCCTCACACACAATGAGGTCGGCATTCCGGTCGGCGGGGCTGGCGCGCATGTCGCGCAGATCAACAAGCGAGCCAAGAAGTTCGACCAGTTCGAGCCGGGCGAATGGTGGGGTCAGACCTGGGGGCAAGGCGACACTGCGATTCTCACGTTTGGGTCGAGCGTCGGGCCAGCACGCGAGGCGGCACAACGGCTCACCGGCGCCGGCCGCCCAACCCGTGTTATCGGCCTGCGCGTTCTCTCGCCAATTCCGCGCCAGGCGCTGGCGCAAGCGCTCAAAGGCGCTCGCCGCGTCGTGGTGCTCGAACAGAATCACGGTGCTCAGCTCTACCGCCATCTGCTCGGCAACAAGGCTGTGCCGGTGACGACCGAGAGCATCGCGCGGCCTGGTCCGCTGCCGTTCCGTCCGGCCGAGATCGCGGCGCATCTTGCCTAGTGGAGCACAGTCATGAATGACGTCACCGCAACCGAAGCTCACTGCGTCAGGGCGTTGGCCGCGAAGGATTTCATGTCCGGCGCGCATCCGATCTGGTGCCCCGGCTGCGGTGATTATGGCGTACTGGCGGGGCTCGAGAGAGCGCTGGCACTCCACGGCCGGCCGCCGCATGAAGTGGCCTTGATCTCCGGCATCGGTTGCTCGTCGCGACTTCCAGCCTATACGAACTGCTACGGCTTCCACGGCGTCCACGGACGCGCGCTGGCGTTCGCGACCGGCCTCAAGCTCGCGCGCCCTGACCTCGAAGTCATCACGGTGGGCGGCGACGGCGACGGTTACTCCATCGGCGGCAATCATTTTATCCACGCCTGCCGCCGCAACGTCGACATGCTCTACATCGTGATGGATAATCGCGTGTACGGCATGACCAAGGGCCAGCCATCGCCGACCACCGAGCCCGACTGGGACAGCGAGATTGCGCCGGGTGGTATTGGCCTTCGTCCGTTCAATCCGCTAGCGGTTGCGGTCGCCTCGGGCGCAAACTTCGTCGCGCGCGCCTTCGCGGGCCAACCCGATCACCTTGCCCAATTGGTTGTGGAAGGAATCCGTTGGCCGGGCTTTGCGTTCATCGAGGTTCTGAGCCCGTGCATCACATTCCGGCCGGAGCAGTTCGACTGGAAGGCCAAGGTGCGACACGATGAGGCGATGATTCAAAACGACCGCGCGGCGGCCATAGCCGCCACTCTCGCCGACGATGGTTTCAATCTGGGCGTAGTATTCAAGGGTGAGCGCGCGGCGGTAACAAAGCCCAGCCAACCGATTGCGCCGCTCTCCGATATCGAGAGACAATTCACCGTCGGCACCTGACCGGCTCGGTGAAACCTCATGATGTTGTGGGCGTGAACAGCGATACCCCCCCGCGCCTCCGGTCGGCATTGCCGGACTTTATCGCCGCAAGCGGCCAACGCTTTTGGCTCGTCGTTTTCGCGGCTTGCGGCCTCGCATTCGGCCTGATGGCTTCGCTGCTGGGTCGTCCCGATCTCGCACGCTGGATCTGGGGCGTGGCCATTCTGCCCGTGCTGGCAGCGCTGCTCGTCGAGATCTTCACCAACCTCAGACGGGGCAGCGTCGGTCTCGATCTGATCGCGGCGCTTGCGATGGCTGGAGCGCTTGCGATTGGCGAAACGCTGGCCGGGATCGTTGTGGCGCTGATGTATTCAGGCGGCCAATTCCTGGAGAGCTTCGCGGAAGGGCGCGCCCGCCGTGAGATGACCACTCTTCTGAGCCGCGTTCCAAAAACAGCACTTCGCCATGCCGGCGGGAGTCTGCAGGAGGTGCGGCTCGAAACGATTGTCGCCGGTGACCGCATTCTGGTGCGCACCGGCGAGGTCGCGCCGGCTGACGGCACGATCATCGCAGGGTCTGCGGTCCTGGATCAGAGTGCGTTGACGGGCGAGTCCCTGCCGGTCAACCGGCAAGCAGGCGACAACGTGCTCAGCGGATCGATCAATCTCGGCGCAACATTCGACTTGCTGGTGAGCCGACCTCCGGCGGAAAGCACCTACGCCGGCATCGTGCGAATGGTTGAGGCGGCACAACAAGTCAAAGCGCCCATAGTGCGACTGGCGGACCGATACGCGCTATGGTTTCTGGCCATCACCGTTTGTCTCACGGGAGGCACGTGGTTCATCACCGGCGAAGCCATCCGCGCGTTGGCCGTGCTGGTCGTCGCGACGCCCTGTCCGCTCATTCTCGCAGTCCCGGTCGCGATCATTTCCGGCGTGTCGCGCATCGCCAAACGTGGA
The DNA here is from genome assembly GCA_945893145.1 of Rhodoplanes serenus. Taxonomy (GTDB): domain Bacteria; phylum Pseudomonadota; class Alphaproteobacteria; order Rhizobiales; family Xanthobacteraceae; genus Z2-YC6860. The sequence goes on from CAMDDZ010000045.1 coordinate 33,531, forward strand.
GTCTTGGTGAAAGGCGGAGCTGCGCTTGAGGCGCTGGCCCGTGTCCGGGTCATCGTGATCGACAAGACGGGCACGCTCACTGAGGGCCGGGCACGGCTGGTCGCCATTGATCCCGCCAACGGTTTTTCACCCGACGATGTGCTGCGGCTGGCCGCGACGCTCGATCTGGCGTCCAAGCACGTCGTCGCGACCGCCCTGGTGGCGGCTGCCGAAAATCGAAATCTGGTCTTGGGTAAGCCGAGCGACGTCCAGGAGACTTCTGGTGTGGGCATTGAGGGCATGGTCGAGAACAGACGCGTCGTCGTCGGAGGCGCCACGTTCGTCAGCCAGCGCCTGACTGATGCCGGGACAATTCAACGACCAGCATCGCGGCCCGATGACGCGTTTTCCGTAACCGTTGCGGTCGATGGGGTGGTGGCCGGCCATCTCATTTTGGCCGATGAGATTCGCGCCGACGTTCCGCAAACACTCCGGCGTTTTCGTTCGTCGGGCGTGACTCGGATCGTTCTGGCATCAGGCGACCGCAAAGAGATTGCGAATTCCATCGGATCACAACTGGATATCGACGAAATCCGCGGCGACCAGACGCCTCAGGACAAGGTGGCCATTGTTTTGCGCGAGCGGAGTCGAGGGCCGGTAATGATGGTAGGAGACGGCGTTAACGACGCCCCCGCCTTGGCGGCCGCCGACGTCGGCGTCGCGCTGGGGGCGCGGGGAGCCGCCGCCTCGTCAGAGGTTGCAGACGTTGTTCTGCTGGTCGATCGCATCGACCGCCTTGCGGATGCTATGGAAATCGCCCGGCGGTCGCGGCGCATTGCGCTTCAAAGCGCCTTTGTCGGCATCGGGCTGTCCCTCATCGCAATGATTGTCGCCACGCTGGGATATCTCCCACCTGTGCAAGGCGCGCTGCTCCAGGAAGCCATCGATGTCAGCGTCGTTCTCAACGCGTTGCGAGCGCTCGGCAATCGGCAATCCGACGATACACAGAAAAGCCGGACACCCTGAGGTCATCAGCGCAGCAGCATCATGGCCGCCACCATGACCGCAACCATCAACGCCAGCATGACGCCGATATGCAGTGGGCTGCTGACCATGTGCCGAAGCAGTCCGAACCGCGTGCCCTCTGGCAATAAATTCATGCCGCACTTCGGACATTTCCCGGGGTTCGGCTGGCGAATGTCGGGATGCATGGGGCAGAGATAAACTTGCGCCCCTTTTGATCGCTGATCCATCTGGCGCTCCCTCGACAACCATTTTGTCAATTTCAACATGGCCGTTCCGATGTGGCCTGCGTTTGATCCAAATCAACGCGTCGCCTGACCGGGCGTCCATGCTGCAGATCGCCGAGACAGGAGAATGTCATGTGGTGGAACGATTATGCGACAGCGCCGTGGATGTTCATGGGACCGATCATGATGATCCTATTCATCGTCATCTGCATGACGATGATGTTCTTCATGATGCGTGGCGGGATGCGGCACCGCTATCGTGGCGGACGGGCGATCGATATTCTTAAGGAGCGCTATGCGCGAGGTGAGATCAATCAAACCGAGTTTGAAGAACGGCGACGTCTCCTGGAGGCGTGACGTAGTCATATCCCATCGATCAAATGTGTGAGGTCAGGCTCCTAATCCATTGCGGTCCGGGCACGCGCAAGTGTGTCCGCCGGTGAGCCCGACGCATCGATTTCGGTCCAATCGACACGGCCAATCCTGAAGGCCTCCTGCCGACGCGCAACAGCCGCGTCGGCGTCGGAGGCATCGAGACTGCGCGACCCCACGCGTTCGATGCGGGTCTTGAGATCAGCGACGAGGAACAGCCCACGGAAGCTGACATTCTGGGACGCTGCCATCGCTGCAATCGCGGCTCGCTCATCTGCTTGCGCAAACACCGCATCGACGATTGCCGAATGGCCGGCGGCAACAGTACGGGCGGCCTTGTCGGTGACCATCTCATAGACCCGCGCGCTGGTCTCCTTCGAATAGGTGTCGGGCGGCAGGCGCTCGGTTTCGGCGAGGCCAAACAGTTGCTTTCGCTCGACATCGGATCGAAGCACCAGAGCGCCTGGCGCCGGCGCGATAAACGGGGCCAGCGATCGGGCCAGCACCGATTTCCCTGTTCCCGACAATCCGCCGATGGCGACGAGCACCGGCCGCGGTGGTGCAATGAGATCGACAGCGAGGCGAAAATAGGCGTGAGCGGCCTTGGCGATGGCGGGTCGAGCAGTCGTGGCGGCATTGGCGAGGCGCGCCGCCGTGACCTTGGCCCGTATCGCTGCACGCAGCGACATAAAGAACGGCAAAGCCGCAAGGCCATCCAGATCTTCCGGCCGATGCGCCACTGCAAAATAGCGATTGAGCACGATATTCGCGGCGCGATCGAGCCGGCGCTCCAGCAGATCCATCAGGAGGAATGCAAGGTCGTAGAGAACATCGCCGGACGCGATCACGGGATCGAATTCGAGGGCGTCGAAGGGTACCGGCTGCCCCTTCAAGAGGACGATATTGCCCAGGTGGAGATCGCCGTGGCCGCGGCGACAGAAGCCTTGCCGCCCGCGAGCGAGCAGGAGAGGACGCAGCCGATCCAACGCAACGCGCGACGCGCGGTCGAGCTGGGCCACGAGTTCGCCGGGAAAAAGCTCCGGCATCTCGCCAAACGCCGCCGTGTTCTGATCGAGAAATTGCGCCACCGCGTCGAGCCAGGGATTTGCTTCAACGACCGGGGCTTGTGCATGCATGGTCGCCACAGCGACGGCAAGCTTGTCAGCCAGCGTCTCGTCCACCCCATGAGCATCGGCCAGATGATCGAGCGTCTGACTTTCATCAAAACGACGCATTTCGACCGCCCACTCGATCGGCTCACCTTCGCCACCGAGTGAGATCTGCCCGCTTGCGTTGCGGGTGATCGGCACAACGCGGCGATAAAGCTCCGGGGCGAAGGCGCGATTCACTTCAAGTTCGCCAAGACACGCAGCTTTCCGCTTCGGCAAGGTCGAGAAATCAAGGAAGGGAAAGCGCACCGCCCGCTTGATCTTGAGCGCGCGATCGCCCGCGAGGAATACCGCCGCCGCATGAGTGTCTATACGTCGGACTTCGCGTCCGCCATAGGTTGCCGGATCGCCCAGAAACTTGAAAACCGCGTCCTGTGGATCGATGGCTTCACCCATTCGGGAAACGACAAAGCATCCGGGCACTGGGGCGGCGCGAACCCACACAGTCCCTTTAATGATATAGAGCGACCACGGGTTTGATCGAGGTCAAAGAACGATGGTGCAAGCTAGGCTAGCGTATTTGGTACAAACCCAAGGAATTTCCCAATGTCTCTACCCCATGCAGTGAAACGTATCCGGCTTCAACTCGCCCGCTCAAAGGAGTTTCCGACGGGCTCTACGCGGCATGGATACGAATTGGTGGCACCGCTCGATACCCACGGCCATATCGACCAGCAACTCTGGCAGAAGCACCGCGAGCATTGCGGCGTCCGCCGGTTCTGGGCAGGCCAGGATGACAAGATCGGCCGTCTTGTCCACAAACCTGGCGGCAGCGAGCACGCCCGTTGGGTGTTCGACTACGACCCCAAGAGAGTGGACGACGACGAAGCCGGTTACCGGTTCGGCGCACACAAGTTTGCGGCCGGCGAATACGTGACGATTCGCGACCAGGACGAAGAGCACACGTTCCGGGTCGTATCGGTCGAGCCGGCGACCTAATGAGCGGCGGCCCTCTCTTCAGTTTTGCGATCAGCGGCGAGCGGGTGGAATTCGTCGCGACCGGACCATGGATTGCCGCGCATGCAGAAGCGCTCGAGCTGCTGGTAAGTGACGTCACGAGCAAAGCTCCGGCCGCACGCAGCGCGGCAGTTAATCTGTCCGGAATAGAGCAACTCGACACGCTCGGTGCATGGCTCTTGGAGCGCGTCATTCGCGTGTGCAAGGAACGCGGACAGGAGACTGTCGTTGTCGGACTGTCGCCGCGGTTTTGCAGCTTGTTCGACACCGTGCACGAGCTCAACCGCGACCCGCCAGCCTCTCACGCGAAACCCAACAGGCTGATCGCCGTATTGGAAGGCGTGGGTCGCGCGACGGCTGACCTCCGCGTTGATCTCCTTGCCTTCCTCGACATGTTCGGCGCCATCAGCATGGCGATCCTCCGGGTACTCTCGCGTCCGCGGAGCTTCCGGCTGACCTCCGCAGTGCATCACCTCTACCGCGTGGGTTGGCAGGCCGTGCCGATCATCGCGCTGATCACGTTTTTGATCGGCGGCATCATCGCCCAGCAAGGCATTTTCCATTTTCGAAAATTTGGCGCGGACGCCTATGTCGTCGACATGGTCGGCATCCTGGTCCTGCGCGAGATCGGCGTGCTGATCGTGTCGATCATGGTGGCCGGCCGTTCCGGCAGCGCATACACGGCCGAGCTCGGCTCCATGAAGATGCGCGAGGAGATCGATGCACTGCGAACGATGGGTTTTGACCCGGTTGAGGTTCTGATCCTGCCGCGCGTGCTCGCCTTAATCATTGCGTTGCCGATTCTCGCGTTTCTGGGCTCGATGGCAGCGCTCTACGGTGGCGGGCTGGTGGCATGGCTGTACGGCGGAATGAGTCCGGACATTTTCCTGGCACGCCTGCGGGAAGCAATCTCGGTGACCCACTTCGAAGTCGGCATGATCAAAGCGCCGTTCATGGCGCTGGTGATCGGGATTGTGGCGTGCAGCGAAGGACTGCGCGTCAAGGGTAGCGCGGAATCGCTAGGGCTACAGACCACCACGTCAGTGGTGAAATCGATCTTCCTGGTGATCGTTTTGGACGGCGTGTTTGCGATCTTCTTTGCGTCGATCGGGATGTGATGGCGATGGATGCATCAGCTGCACCAACGGCAATCCAGGTGCGCGATCTCGTCGTGGGATTTGGCCAGAGGACCGTGCTCGACCATCTTTCGCTCGACGTGCATCGCGGAGAAATCCTGGGTTTGGTCGGCGCATCAGGCGGCGGAAAATCCGTGCTGCTGCGAACCATCATCGGCCTGATCCCCAAGCGCGAAGGCAGCATCAAAATCATGGGCATGGAACTCGATCAGGCGATGTTGCAGGGCACACAGGCCATCGGGCGGCGCTGGGGCATCTTGTTTCAGCAAGGGGCGCTGTTCTCCTCGCTGACGGCGCGTCAGAACGTCCAGTTCCCCATGCGCGAGAACCTTGGAATCTCGGAGTCCCTGCTCGACGAGTTGGCGACGGCCAAATTGGAAATGGTGGGGCTCAGTCGCGATGATGGAGACAAGTTTCCCTCCGAGCTTTCCGGCGGCATGACCAAGCGCGTGGCGCTGGCGCGTGCTCTCGCCCTCGACCCTGAGATCGTCTTTCTCGACGAGCCGACATCGGGCCTCGATCCGATCTCGGCTGGCGATTTCGACGCATTGATCCGTACGCTGCATCAGACGTTGGGCTTGACCGTCTTTATGGTCACCCATGATCTGGACAGCCTGCACACTGTCTGCGACCGGGTGGCGGCACTCGCTGACGGCAAAATTGTCGCCGTGGGACCGATGACGAACCTGCTCGCCTCCACCCACCCCTGGGTGAAGTCTTATTTTCATGGCGACCGGGCGCGCGTTCGCGCGCCTTCCGCAAACTGAGGCGTATCAATGGAAATCCGAGCCCCCTACGCACTTATTGGACTGTTAGTGCTCACCGTGATCGCGGCGGTTTTCGGCTTCGTGTATTGGATGCACAACACCGCCGGCTTGGGTGAACGAACGGTCTATCGAGTCCGCTACGAGAACACGGTGTCCGGGCTCTTGAAGGGAGCGGCCGTCCTGTTCAATGGCATCCGAGTCGGCGAGGTGACCGATCTTCAGCTCGACCCCCAAAACCCCCGGCAGGTTATGGCGACAATCGCCGTCGTCGCTGGCACACCCGTGCGAGCCGACACACAAGCCGGACTCGAATTTCAGGGTCTGACCGGAGTCCCGGTGGTGACATTGCAAGGCGGAAGTGCTGCGCCGAGCGCGTGGGCAAGCCCGGCGGGTCAACCGCCTCTTCTTGTTGCCGATCCACTCGCCGGTCAAAGCATGACCCAAGCGGCGCGCGATACCCTCCGACGTGTCGACACCATTCTCACGGACAATGCCGAGCCGCTGCGAGGCACGATTGCCAATCTGCAAGCATTTTCGGCCGTCCTGTCGCGCAACTCCGACCGCTTGGACAGGATCATGGCTGGTCTGGAGCGTATGACCGGCGGGGCTGCCACCGCGCCGCAAATCGTCTACGACCTGACCGCGCCGCGCGCGCTGGTGGCACCCGAAAAGGCGACGCGGGGCCAGCTTGTCGTCGCCGAACCGACCTCTCTGATCGCGTTTGAGACGCGAAAGATCATCGTTCGACCGAGCGGGAGCGAAACGCCGTCCTTCGCCAACGCGCAGTGGACCGACAGTGTGCCAAAGCTCGCGCAGGCGAGGATCATCCAGGGCTTCGAGAATTCAGGCCTGCTGCGGACAACCACGAAATCGACGGATGGGGTCGTTGCGGATCATCAGCTTCTGATCGACATCCGCAAGTTTCAGATCGCGGCCTTGCCTGAGCCGGTCGCAGAAGTTGAATTCGCCGCCAAGATTCTGCGCGACAACGGCAAGATTGTCGAAGGGCGCATTTTCCACGCAACTGTGCCGCTCAAAACCATGGACGCGGCAGCGGCCGCAGCCGCGCTCGACGAAGCCTTCGGGAAGACTTCTGCAGAGCTGGTGTTGTGGACGTCCGGACTTATTTGAGGCCCTTGCTCCACTCCCATTTGCCACCGCGCGCCAACGCAGCTGGAGCGGGTCAGACGAGGTGAGCTAACTGCGTCGGCGCAGATAAACGAACCAATAAACCGCACCCACCATGAGGCTGCCGCCCACAAGATTGCCCAGTGTTGCGACAACGATGTTGTGGAGTGCACCACTCGCGGTCAGTTCTGGATATGCCGATGGCAGCTGCCCAATCGCAGCCCAAAACTCCGATCCGGCCCATGCCTTAATCGCAAGGCCATACGGCAGGAAATAGAGGTTGGCGATCGAGTGCTCGAACCCTGCGGCGACGAAGGCCGCAGTGGGAGGAATAATAACGAATATCTTATCGGTCGCACTTCGGGCCCCGAACGACATCCATACCGCGAGACAGACCAACACGTTGCAGAGCACGGCCAGGAAGAACAGTTGGATCGTCGGCAAGGCCACTTTGGCCGAAGCGACGGCGAGCGCTGTCTTACCGACAGCGCCACCGCCAAAGCCATGTTGCGCGGCAAGGAATACCAGTGCGGCTGTTCCAACCGCGCCAGCGATATTGCCGACGTACACCAATGACCAGGCGCGCAGCAGAGAACCAAACGTGATGCGGTGGCTGGCGCAGGCCACAATCATCAGCGAGTCGCCGGTGAAAAGTTCGGCACCGCCCACGATCACCAAGATCAGTCCGAGCGAAAAGACAAGACCGGCGAGAAGGCGCGCGACGCCCCAAGGAAGATCGCTGGCTCCGGTCAGCACGACGGTCATAAAATTCGCGCCGAACGCGATGAAGGCGCCTGCAAGCACCCCCAAGACGATGAGCGTCAGCGCGTCACGGCCCGCCTTGGCGGCCCCTGCGGTTTCGCAAGCGAGTGCCATTTCGGGCGGAAGGAGTGAGGCGATAGTGTCGGCGCTCGGCGACGTCACGGGTTGCTCTCTTTGTTGACCCCCGAGGGGCGAACTGGTGGCTGTTGCCATCATTGACAGCCGTTCTTGGCCCACCGCAAGAGGGCAACTTAAAGGGCGGCCAAACGACCGAAAAAATTGCGCTCCGGATGGGCCAGATAAAGGGAAGCAGACCAGAGCCTTTCCGCGTCTGATCCGGAATGACCTTCCCCCGAGTGCTCGCTCCCGAGGATCTTTGATCTAGCTCAAGACTCTTATTCGCGGGCGGGCGCATACAAAACGAATGGAAGTACAACACGCTTCGTCCGATTTTCCGCAATGCCCTGTTTGCGCCAACTCGATGATCTTGAGTCGAACTTGGCCGCGTCTCGGCGGCCTTCCAGAGCTGAATGTTTTTGAGTGCAAGCGTTGCGGCGTCGTGTTTACCGAAGTGGACACCGGTGACGGTCCTCTCCCGGAACGGGTGAGCGCATTGCACTTGGAAGCCTACCACTCGAAACATTAGGGAGCCGACCAGCTCCCGCTTCTCGAGACTCAGGAGGGTATCGTGTACCGAAATATTCTCATCGCAACCGATGGTTCAGCGCTCGCGGAGCGAGCCGTTGCCCATGGCGTTACATTGGCGAAAACGGTCGGAGCCAAAATCACAGCGATCGTCGTCGAAGCCCCATTCAACGTCTACGACGTGCCGGAGTCGAAATTGCCGCAGATGTCCGATGCCTTCGCGCAGCACGCAGAACACACCAAGCAACATGCGGCCAAGATTCTCAGTTCTGTTGCACACGCAGCAAAAGCAGCGAGCGTCCCTTGCGACTCTGTGCAGATCGAGCATGACCATCCTTTCCAAGCCATCATCGACACTGCAAACGAAAAGGGCTGCGATCTCATCGTGATGGGCTCTCACGGCCGAAGCGGAATTTCGGCGATCTTGCTTGGAAGCGTGACAAATAAGGTTCTTGCGCACACCACAATTCCGATTTTGGTCTACCACTAGGAGCGGCACATCACGATGACGAAACCCATCTCCGACAAGGCCGAGGTCGCGCTCGAATACCCGGACAAGCTCTATGTCGGCACTTTCGAACGCTCGTCGCGATTTGAGGCGCATATTGATTCGACCGGCATCGCTCTGGTTCTTGAGCACCCGGGTGCAGAGGACGTTCGCAAGTCGATTCACATGCACATCAATTTCGGCCTGTTCGCCGACATTCTGCACGAGCTGGCCTCGACGGTCGGCCGCATTGCGAAGGACGATGTCCTGCATCACGATCAGCTAGCGGAAGCGGCCGCTGAGCTGCACAAGGCGCTGGTTGGCAAGCCCGCACACAAATCACCTTGAAGTTCGGCCACGCTTCGGTCGCTGACGTGCCGCACTGCTTGTGGCCATCAACTCAACTCTCCGTGTGTTGCATTCTTGTGCTGCGGACGTGCGCGATCACCGGGATTTGTTGGGCGCCCGGGCGCCGTCTCGTTGGTCCTCGGAAATACCCGAGGGGATGGAGCGCCGGTCGACGCCACATCTCGATCACGCCTCGTCCGCAGGCGGATTGCTCCGCCTGAGACATGACCGGCGTGGCGCCCAAATTCGTGGGCGCGTCGCCGGCCGACGCTCCATCGCGGCGATTTTTGGCGTCTCGGAACCGTGACTGACAAAAACCGGCAGCGAACTCGCGCTCGCCCTGATCCCGGCGGCTTACGCCGCCGTTCATCCGGTCCCCGTGTCACCCAAAACTGGGCGCCCCTCGTAGTAGGGGGGACAGTTACCCGAGGCCTCCCGGGGAT
>CAMDDZ010000046.1 GCA_945893145.1 Rhodoplanes serenus
CCAAAACCGCCGCCACAACGCGGTTACGTAGATCAAGGGAATATGGTCGGGCCATCCGTGCTGGCCTCCAGCCCAGCCAGCATCTTGAATCAGACCCAGACCGATTTGGGAATCCAAAATCGATTCAATCCAGACGAGTCACACTCTAGCGCCGCTCGACCTTGAGCCGTTTGTCGAGGTACGAGGTGACCGACTGCATCAGCGTGTCGACCTTGCCGTCGAAGAAGTGGTTGGCGCCCGGCACCACCCGCTGCTCGATGATGATGCCCTTCTGGGTCTTGAGCTTGTCGACCAGGCCAGTGACGTCCTTGTGCGGCACCACCGCGTCCTTATCGCCATGAATGATCAGGCCCGACGACGGGCAGGGCGCCAGGAACGAGAAGTCGTAGAGGTTGGCGGGCGGCGCGACCGAGATGAAGCCCTCGATCTCCGGCCGCCGCATCAGAAGCTGCATGCCGATCCAGGCACCGAACGAGAAGCCCGCGATCCAGCACGAGCGCGCCTCGGGGTTGATCGACTGCACCCAGTCGAGCGCGGCTGCGGCATCGGACAACTCGCCCTGGCCGTGATCGAACGAGCCCTGGCTTCGCCCAACGCCGCGGAAGTTGAACCGGATGACCGCAAAGCCGCGATGCACGAAGGCGTAGTAGAGCTGATAGATGATCTGGTGGTTCATCGTGCCGCCGAACTGCGGATGCGGATGCAGCACGATCCCGATCGGGGCGTTCTTCTGCGGTGCCGGGTGGTACCGCGCTTCGATCCGGCCGGCAGGACCCGCGAAGATGACTTCAGGCATGAGCTCAAAAACCTTGATCGGCGGCCGCCAGTTGATGGCTCGGACCGCGGGGCAGTGACGGTGCGCTTGACGGCAACGTTGAGCGCACGTAACGAGTTGAAACTATTCGAATTCTCGGAACGCCCCGCGACTCATGGCGAGCATGGGGCCTAAAGCTTGGGCGGCGACTTCTTGCATGATGTCGCTGCCCAAAATCAAGTAAAATGAGGGGCCTAGCGGGTTCTTCGGGGCCTCGGAGCCGCTATCCAGGTAAACAAATTCGATGTCGGAGCATGTCTATCTCGACTGGAACGCGACCGGGAAGCTCCGGCCGCAGGCGCATGCCGCGGTGGTGGCGGCGCTCGATGTGACCGGAAACCCGTCCTCGATCCACGCCGCCGGCCGGGCCGCCCGCCGGCTGGTCGAGGCGGCGCGCGAGCAGGTTGCAGCGCTCGTCGGAGCCAAGCCGCGCCAGGTGGTGTTCACGTCCGGCGGCACCGAGGCTAATGCGCTGGCGCTGTCACCCAGTCTCGGCGGCGCGCTGCTGGTCTCGGCGATCGAGCATCCTTCGGTGCGCAGCGGCGGCCGCTTTCCGGCGGTTACGGAGCTTGCGGTGACGCCGGACGGCATCGTCGATCTGGCCCCTTTGGCGACCAGTCTGGCCGGCTGCCCGCGACCGCTGGTTTCTCTGATGCTAGCCAATAACGAGACCGGCGTCGTTCAACCAATTTATGAAGCAGCTCGCCTGGTTCATGCGGCAGGTGGTCTTCTCCATGTCGATTCCGTCCAGGGGCCTGGACGAATTGCCTGCGATTTCAAGGCGCTGGACGCCGATCTTATGACGTTATCTGGGCACAAGATCGGCGGTCCCCAGGGTGTTGGCGCGCTGATCGTCCGCGAGGGCCTGAACCCGGCGCCGCTCACGCGCGGCGGCGGCCAGGAGCGCGGCGCGCGGCCGGGCACCGAGAACGTGGCGGCGATCGCCGGCTTTGGCGCCGCGGCTGCGGCGGTTGCGCACGCCTGGAAGGACGAGGCCGCTCACATGGCGGGGCTGCGCGACACGCTCGAAGCGGGTCTCAAGGCCGTCGCGCCTGAAGTGGTCATTTTCGGCGCCGGGCAGCCTCGGCTGCCGAACACCACGCTGTTTGCCGTGCCTGGCATGAAGGCCGAAACGGCCGTGATTGCGTTCGATCTTGATGGGGTTGCGGTGTCGTCGGGCGCTGCCTGCTCGTCCGGCAAGGTCTCGCCGTCGCACGTGCTTGCCGCCATGGGGATCGAGCTTAAGCTCGCCCAGGGCGCCGTACGTGTAAGTCTTGGACACACAACTACGGCGAGAGACGTGGAATCATTCTTAAATGCTTGGGCCAAGCTGTCCGAGGGACTATATAAGTCGAAGAAACAGACAGATATCGCCGCCTAGGCGGCTTTGCGAAGGGCCATCCCGAAGCGACAGCGACACCACCATAACCGACAATCCAGCCCACGGTCCTTGAAACCGTGAGGAGAGGAAGAAATGCCGGCCGTCCAAGAGACGATCGAGCGGGTTCGCCGCATCGACGTCGATCAATACAAATACGGTTTCGTCACCGATATCGAGTCCGACAAGGCCCCGAAGGGCCTGTCCGAGGACACCGTCCGCTTCATCTCGGCCAAGAAGAACGAGCCTGAATGGATGCTGGCGTGGCGGCTCGACGCCTATCGCCGCTGGCTGACCATGACCGAGCCGAGCTGGGCGCGGGTCGAATATCCGAAGATCAACTACCAGGACTATTACTACTTCTCGGCGCCGAAGAAGAAGCTGGCCTCGCTTGACGAGGTCGACCCGGAGCTTTTGAAAACCTACGCGAAGCTTGGCATTCCGCTCCGCGAGCAGGAGGCGCTCGCCGGCGTGGTGCGCGAGGATGGCACGCGTTCGCGGGTCGCGGTCGATGCTGTGTTCGACTCCGTATCGGTGGCCACGACCTTCCAGGCGGAATTGAAAAAGGCCGGCGTGATCTTCATGCCGATCTCGGAGGCGCTGCGTGAGCATCCGGATCTGGTGAAGAAGTATCTCGGCACGGTGGTGCCGGTCTCCGACAATTTCTTCGCCACGCTCAACTCGGCGGTGTTCTCAGACGGCTCGTTCGTCTATGTGCCGCCGGGCGTGCGCTGCCCGATGGAGCTTTCGACCTATTTCCGCATCAACGAGAAGGACACCGGCCAGTTCGAGCGCACGCTGATCATCGCCGACAAGGGCTCCTATGTGAGCTATCTCGAAGGCTGCACCGCGCCGATGCGCGACGAGAACCAGCTTCACGCCGCCGTGGTCGAGCTGATCGCGCACGACGACGCCGAGATCAAATATTCGACCGTGCAAAACTGGTATCCGGGTGACGCCGAGGGCAAGGGCGGCATCTATAATTTCGTCACCAAGCGCGGCGATTGCCGTGGCCAGCGTTCCAAGATTTCCTGGACCCAGGTCGAGACCGGCTCGGCGATCACCTGGAAATACCCGAGCTGCATCCTGCGCGGCGACAATTCACGCGGCGAGTTCTATTCGATCGCGATCTCGAACGGACGCCAGCAGGTCGATAGCGGCACCAAGATGCTGCATCTCGGCAAGAACACCACGAGCCGGATCATCTCCAAGGGCATCGCGGCCGGCAAATCCAACAACACCTATCGTGGGCTTGTTACGGCGCACCGGCGGGCGACCGGCGCGCGTAACTTCACCAATTGCGATTCACTTCTGATTGGCGAGAAGTGCGGCGCCCACACCGTGCCCTATATCGAGGCGAAGAATTCTTCCGCCGTGTTCGAGCACGAGGCCACCACTTCGAAAATCTCCGAGGAGATGCTGTTCTACTGCCGCCAGCGCGGCCTTTCCGCCGAGGAAGCGGTGGCGCTGGTGGTCAACGGCTTCGTCAAGGACGTGCTGCAGCAGCTCCCCATGGAGTTCGCGGTCGAGGCGCAAAAGCTCATCTCGATCAGCCTGGAAGGCTCGGTCGGTTGAGGATGGCGCCGGGCGGGGAGGAACGATGTCGGCGCTCGATCAGGCTGTGGCTGAGCTTGAGGCCAAGCGGGCCAAGGACAGCGCCGAGCGGCGCGCCCGCCGCGACGCGGCAAGTGCCTTCCTCAAGGAGTTTTTCGACGCCGACGTCGCGCCGTCGCGGAAGCTGAAGGACAACGGAGTGCGTGCGGTCTTCGATGGCGCGCGCATCGTGCTGCAAAAGCCCGAAGAGGGCGTCTATGCGGAAGGAATGATGATCGTGGTCGGCGAGCAAGGCGAGATCGATGTGAGTGGACGCTCGCTCGGTCCGGTTGGAGCCGCCGACAAAGCCATCAAGAAGAAGGAGCTGATTGCCGAGATCATCGCGCATTTCAGCCTGTAAGAAGGACAAGTCAAAGTGCCGCTGCTGGAAATCAAAAATCTGCACGTCAGTGTCGAAGGCCGACAGATTCTCAATGGCCTCGACCTGACCGTGAACAAAGGCGAAGTGCACGCCATCATGGGCCCGAATGGTTCGGGCAAGTCGACGCTGGCTCATGTGATGGCCGGCAAGCCCGGCTATGAGGCGACCCAAGGTCAGATCCTGCTCGATGGCGAGGAGGTGCTGACGACGCAGCCCGACGAGCGCGCCGCCAAAGGCCTGTTCCTGGCGTTCCAATATCCGATGGAAATTCCCGGCGTCGCCACCATCACGTTCCTGCGCACCGCCATGAACGCGCAGCGCAAGAAGCGCGGCCAGCCTGAGTTCACGGTGCCGGAATTCCAGAAGCGGCTGAACGAAGTTGCCGGCAAGCTCGAAATCGATCGCGAAATGCTACGGCGTGGCGTGAACGTCGGCTTCTCGGGCGGCGAAAAGAAACGCAACGAGATTCTTCAGATGGCTCTCTTGGAGCCGAAGCTCTGCGTGCTGGACGAGACCGACTCCGGCCTCGACATCGACGCGCTCAAGATCGTGTCGGAAGGCGTCAACCGGCTGCGCTCGCCCGAGCGCGCCATGGTGGTCATCACGCATTATCAGCGCCTGCTCAGCCATATCGTGCCCGACGTGGTGCATGTGCTGTCGCGCGGCCGCATCGTGCGGACCGGCGGCAAGGAGCTGGCGCTCGAGCTTGAGGCCAAGGGCTACGCGCAATATCAGGACGAGGCGGCGCTGGCGTCATGACGGCCGAAGTCCGCGCCATAAAAACCCCCGCCGAGCTTGCGCTCGCGGAAGCCTATACGGCTGCCAAGCCAAAGCTTCCGGGCGATGGCAAGGTGATTGCCTTGCGCGAAGCCGCATTCCGGCGTTTCGACGCGCAGGGTCTGCCAAACCGGCGCGTCGAGGAATGGAAATACACCGATCTCCGCGCGCTGATGCGGGAGGCAAAGCCCATCGCGGGGTTGCCCGATGCTGCCGCCAAGGCGCGCGCCAAGAGCGCAGGTTCGCTGATCGGCGATATCGATGTGCGCCGTATCGTTTTTGTCGATGGCGCGTTCGTGCCGGAGCTGTCGGATCTGAAAAACCTCTCGCCCGGTCTGACCATCGGCTCGATGGCGCAGGCGCTGGCGTCCGGCGATCCGCTGGTCGCCGCGCATCTCGGCAAGGTGGCGGCGGCCGACGACAGCGCGGTGGCGCTCAACACCGCGCTGATGCGCGACGGCGCGGTGATCCGCGTCGCCGCGGGCTCCACGGTCGAACTTCCGATCCATCTGGTGTTTGTCGCGGCGGCGGAACAGTCCGCGTCCATGTTCACGCGCTCGCTGGTGGTGATCGAGAAGGGCGCCCGCGCCATGCTGGTCGAGAGCCACGAAGGCGCGACCGCGGCCGAGCATCAGGTCAACACCGCGCTGGAGTTGGTGGTTGGCGACGATGCTTATGTCGATCACATCAAGATCACCAGCGGTAAGAGCCCCGTGGTGCATGTGTCTTCGCTGATGGTCACGATCGGCGCGCGCGCGCGCTTTAACGATTTCAGCTACACAACCGGTAATGCGGTGGTGCGCAATCAGCTTTTCCTCCAGTTCGACGGTGCGGGCGCGCTCGCCGGCATCCGGGGTGCGAGCCTGCTCAACGGCCGCCAGCATGCCGACGTCACGCTCGTGGCCGATCACAAGGCGGGCGGTTGCCAGAGCCGCGAAGTGTTCAAGGCGGTGCTCGACGGCCAAAGCCGCAGTGTCTTCCAGGGCAAGATTATCGTGCGCCCCAAGGCGCAGAAAACCGACGCCCGGATGCTCAGCAACGCGCTGCTGCTTTCCGACGAGGCTGAGACCGACACCAAGCCGGAACTGGAAATTTTCGCCGACGACGTGCAGTGCGGACACGGCGCCACCTCGGGCGCGCTCGACGACGGCCTGAAGTTCTATCTGATGGCGCGCGGCATTCCGGAGTCCGAAGCCGAGTCGCTCTTGGTGCAGGCCTTCGTCGGCGAGGCGGTCGAAGGCATCGAACATGCCGGCTTGCGTGACGCGCTGATGGTGAATGTCGCCGAATGGCTGAAAGCGCGAGCGGGGTGACGCCATGCATCCCGCAGTGACTAATGGTTCCTACGACGTCGAACGCATCCGCGCAGACTTTCCCATCCTCGCGATGCAGGTCTACGGCAAGCCGCTCGTTTATCTCGACAACGCCGCCTCGGCGCAGAAGCCGAAGGCCGTGCTTGACCGTATCCAGCACGCCTATACGGCGGAATACGCCAACGTGCATCGCGGTCTGCATTACCTCGCCAATGCGGCGACCGAAGCCTATGAGGGCGCGCGCGAGACGGTGAGGGCGTTCCTCAACGCCCGGCGCACCGAGGAGATCATCTTCACCCGCAACGCCACCGAGGCGATCAACCTTGTCGCCTATACGTTTGGGCGCGAGCGCATCAAACCGGGCGACGAGATCGTGCTCTCCATCATGGAGCACCATTCCAACATCGTGCCATGGCATTTCCTTCGCGAGCGGTACGGCGCGGTGATCAAATGGGCGCCGGTCGACGACGAGGGCAATTTCCTCATCGAGGAATTCGAAAAGCTGCTGTCGCCGCGCACCAAGATGGTCGCCATCACGCAGATGTCGAACACGCTCGGCACCGTGGTGCCGATCAAGGCGGTGGTGAAGCTCGCACATGATCGCGGCATCCCGGTGCTGGTCGATGGCGCGCAGGGCGCGATCCATCTCGATTGCGACGTGCAGGACCTCGATTGCGATTTCTACGTTCTCACCGGCCACAAGCTTTACGGGCCGACCGGCATCGGCGTGCTCTATGGCAAGTACGATCTGCTTGCCGCCATGCCGCCGTTCAACGGCGGCGGCGAGATGATCCGCGAAGTGTCCGAGGATCGCGTCACCTATGGCGAGCCGCCGCACCGCTTCGAGGCCGGCACACCGTCGATCGTGCAAGCCATCGGCCTTGGCGCCGCGATCGACTATGTCAATTCGATCGGCAAGCCGCGCATCCGGGTGCACGAGGGCGACCTGGTGCGCTATGCCCACGAGCGGCTGCGCGAGATCAATTCGCTCCGCATCATCGGCAACACCAAGGACAAGGGCCCCATCGTCTCGTTCGAGATGAAGGGCGCGCATCCGCACGATGTTGCGACCGTCATCGACCGCACCGGTGTCGCGGTGCGGGCCGGCACCCATTGTGTGATGCCGTTGCTCGCGCGCTATGGTCTCACCGCCACCTGCCGCGCGTCCTTTGCGCTCTACAACACGCGCGATGAGATCGACCATCTGGCGCGGGCACTGATCAAAGCCAAGGAAATGTTCGCATGACCGACCAAACCGATGACACCAACAAGCCCGCAACCGATGTTCCGGCGGCGCCCGCCGGCGAGAGCAAGTCCGCGTTGCCGGAAGGCGAACTGACGCGCCTCACCGACGAAATCGTGGCCGCGCTCAAGACGGTCTATGACCCCGAAATTCCCGCCGACATCTATGAACTCGGCCTGATCTACAAGATCGACATCGAAGACGACCGGGCGGTGAAGATCGACATGTCGCTCACCACGCCCAATTGCCCGTCGGCGCAGGAATTGCCCATTATGGTGCAGAACGCCGTGTCGAGCGTCCCCGGCGTCGGCAAGGTCGATGTCGCCGTGGTGTGGGATCCGCCGTGGGATCAGAGCCGCATGTCGGACGAGGCGCGGCTTGTGCTCAACATGTGGTGAGTTGCGAAGGCGGCGCTGCCGTCTTACATAGGTGTTAGCGAAGTTGTTGGTATTTTTGAACTATTACAAATCGCTTCGGAGACCGAAATGGCCACCGCCCGACCGAGACCCCAGGTGATGCGTTTGAGCGAGGCGGCCGCCGCCCGCATCCGCGACCTCATGGCAAAGTCGGACCGGCCGATCGCGGGGCTGCGCGTCGGCGTCAAGAACGGCGGCTGCGCCGGCATGGAATACACCATGGAATACGTCGACACGATTGCCCCGACCGACGAGGTCGTCGAGGACAAGGGCGTCAAGCTGATCATCGATCCCAAGGCGGTGTTGTTTTTGATCGGCACCGAAATGGACTGGAAGACCGAAAAGCTGTCGGCGCAGTTTGTATTCAACAACCCGAACCAGACCTCAGCCTGCGGCTGCGGCGAGTCGGTGCTGCTGACGCCGGCCAAGCGCGATGACGCCCAGGCGGGCGCTAAGGCCGCGCACTAAGGCGTCGCTTTGGCCGGCGCTGACGACCCCGATACCATCGTTGAGCTGTTCGCTGTTTTTGGGCGGGTTTCGATCCGTCGCATGTTCAGCGGCGCCGGCATTTTCGCCGATGGCCTGATGATCGGGCTCATCAGCCGGGGCGTCATTTATCTGAAAGCCGATACGGTGACGATCCCGGCGTTCGAGCACGAGGGGCTCGACCCTTTCACCTACCAGACCAAGAACGGCCAGCGCTCGCTGATGTCCTATTGGCGGATGCCCGAGCGGCTTTATGACGAGCCCGACGAACTGGCGCAGTGGGCCAAAAGCGCGTTGGAAGCGGCCCGGCGCAGCGCGCCGCGGAAATCGGCAAGGGTAAAATCGGCAAGCGGCAAATCGGCGAGCGGCCGCGCCCCGACTGCAAGCAAGCGAAAGCAGCGCCGCCCGAAGCGGTCTTAGCGGCTGAAGGTTAAGTGAGGCCGTTGGCGGGTCGTGAACCTAGGCGACCTTGGATTCGCTTGCCGCGCTGGCGAATTCCGGGTCGGTCTCGCAGATCACGCGGTTGCGGCCGTTGTGCTTGGCCGCATAGAGACAGGCGTCGGCGCGAGCGATCAGCGACATCTGGGTGTCGCCCTTCTGCATGGTGGCGACGCCGAGCGAGATCGTGACCCGGCCGAGGTTTTGCCCGGTCGAGCGCTTCATCAGTTCCTTCGACATCACGGCGCGGCGGATGTGGTCGGCGACCGTGATAGAGGCGCGCAGCACCGTGTTAGGCAGCACGATGGCGAACTCCTCGCCGCCGTAGCGCGCGGCGATGTCCTGGCCCTTGACGTTCTGCTTCAGCGAGGTGGCGACGAGCCGGAGCACCTGGTCGCCGGTGAGATGGCCCCAGGTGTCGTTGAAACCCTTGAAGTGATCGATATCGATCATCACCAGCGTCAGCGCCTCGCTGCGCTCTTGCGCCTCCGCCATCGCTTTGGTGAGCGACTGATCGAAGTATTTGCGGTTGGCGAGGCCGGTGAGCGGATCGGTCAGGCTTTCGGTGCGGACCGATTCCAGGTTCTCCTGCAACTCGTTGATTTCCTGCTTGGAGGCGGTGAGCCGCGCTTCGAGCGAGGCGTTGTTCTGCTGCATCTCGCTTGCGGTCTGCACCAGCGACTCGACGATGGCGCGGATGCCTTCGCGGTCCTTGGCGTTGCCAAGCTTGCTGCTGGCGTCGGCAAACTTCTCGCTGTAGCTGTTGGCCGAGCCGACCGCGGTATCGACCATCGCCATGACCTGGCTGATCTCATCCATCACGCGCGAGCCGACGTTGTCGATCTTCTCGGTGAGGCGGGTCGGCGACAGATAGGTGGAATAGACCTGCTCGAGGTCGGCCTCGCTGAGCGTGCCGTTGCGCTTGAGCGTCTCGTTGATGGTCTGATTGAGGGACGGGCTGTAGCCGGTCGCGTAGGCGTACCAGATTTCGTAATTGCGCGGCGTGGCAGCCTGGCGCAGGGCTTTGATCTGGCTCAGCGCGATCTCGGCGAACGGCATAGTCCGTTCGTGGTCACCCGCGCTCACGTCCATCCTGGTCCCCTCACTCACAGACGCGAACGGTCTGCGGCCTACCCCTAGGCAGCATTTCGGCCGGGCGGTGTAGTGCCCCGGCAGCCGAGGGAACCTATTCCACGGTGGTGAACGTGTGGTAAACGCGGGCCTGCCCGCCGCGTGATTTCAAGCCTTTGCGCGGATTGGGCGCAGCAGGAATGCCGGCAGGTGCGAGGTCGCGGGATCGACCGGCGGTTCGCGGTGGCGGACCGGAGCCGGAGCGGGCCGGGGCCGCAGGTCTTCAGCACGGGGCGCTGGCGTTGAGGCGCGGGGCATCGGCGCTGGCGCGCGGGGTGCGGGCGCTGGCCCACGTTCGACGGCAGCGACTGGCATGGGCGTGGGTATGGGCCTGCGCTCATCCATGGGTTTGTCCATGGATCTGTCCGTGGGTTTGCGCTCATCGCGCTGGCGTTGCCGTCCATGATCGCGGCGGCCTTCGTGGCGCGAGCCGCGATGCTCACGGTGCGGCGGGGCCAGCGTTTCTTCGGCGGCCGGCGGGTCGCCCGCCCAGGGAATGCTCTGGCCGATCAGCTTCTCGATTGCCGCAACCGACTTGGAGTCCATCGGCGCCACGATGGTGATCGCGACGCCAGTCTTGCCGGCGCGGCCGGTGCGGCCAATGCGATGCACGTAATCGTCGGGATGGTGCGGGACGTCGAAGTTGAAGACGTGGCTCACATCCGGAATGTCGAGACCGCGTGCCGCCACATCGGAGGCAATGAGCAGCTTCACCTCGCCGTTGCGGAACGAGTCGAGCGCGGCAGTGCGCGCCGACTGATCCAGGTCGCCGTGCAGGGCCGCGGCGTTGAAGCCGTGGCGCACCAGCGAGCGGTGCAGTTGCGCCACTTCACGCTTGCGGTTGCAGAAGATGATGGCGTTCTTGAAACTGTCGGCGTTGCGAATCAGACGGCGCAGCGTGTCGCGCTTGTCGTGCGGCTCGCGTCCGGTCTTGACCAGCTGTTGGGTGATGGCGTCGACGGTGCTGGCGGGCTTGGCGACTTCCACCCGCACCGGATTATGCAGGAATTGCTCGGTGATGCGCCGGATCTCCGGCGGCATGGTGGCGGTGAAGAACAGCGTCTGGCGGGTGAACGGAACGAGTTTGCAGATGCGCTCGATGTCGGGGATGAAGCCCATGTCGAGCATGCGGTCGGCTTCGTCGATGACGAGGAGCTCGACGCCCGACATCAACAGCCGTCCGCGCTCGGAGTGGTCGAGCAGGCGGCCGGGCGTCGCGATCAGCACGTCGACGCCGCGGGTGAGCTTCACATCCTGATTGTCGAACGATACGCCGCCGATGATCAGCGCGACGTTGAGCTTATGCTTCGCGCCGTATTTGATGAAGCTCTCTTCAACCTGGGCGGCGAGTTCGCGGGTCGGTTCGAGGATCAGCGTTCGCGGCATGCGCGCCCGCGCACGGCCGGTTTCCAGCATGGTGAGCATCGGCAACACGAAGGCTGCGGTTTTGCCGGTGCCGGTCTGGGCGATGCCGAGCACATCGCGCCGTGCCAGCACGTGGGGGATCGCCTGCTCTTGGATCGGAGTTGGGGAGGTGTAGCCTGCTGCCTCGACGGCAGAGAGAACCTTGGGAGATAAGCCGAGATCGGAAAAGGGCATAAAGCCTCTACGTCGGGACCGCCTGGTCCGCGCCGGACGGGAAGAACGGAAGCTTTGCGCGGGGAGGGGCGGTCGAATCTTTCATTCGGACCGTTCGCGCGGAACATAGGCGCGATCCGGCCAAAGTCAATGCCGGAGCGTTGGCGAAGTTAAATTAACTCCTTCAATTTTCATCGGGATTCGTCACAGAACGGTCGCACGGGACGGCCGGTTTGTGGTCCTTGGCAGCGGCACACCAGGGCAGTAATCGCTACGCAGCCGCCAGCCAGCGCGCCGGCTGGGCTGGCGGGAACGCCCGGCGCATGACAATTGTTCTTTTCATTTCATGGCTTTGCGAGTGTTGCTAAGGGAAGTGATGACCTCTCAGCTTGATCTCATCGGCAACACGCCCATCATCGAGGTGACGCGGCTCGACCGCGGACCGTGCCGCCTGTTTCTTAAGCTCGAAAGCCAAAATCCTTCCGGTTCGATCAAGGACCGGCCGGCGCGCGCCATGATCGAGGCGGCGGAAGCCGACGGAAGGTTGAAGGCGGGTGGCACGATTGTCGAGGCAACCGCCGGCAACACTGGCTTGGGACTGGCGCTGGTCGGCGGCCAGAAGGGCTATCGCACCGTACTGGTGGTGCCCGACAAGATGGCGCGAGAGAAAGTTCTGCATGCGCGTGCGCTCGGCGCGCAGGTCATCATCACACGCTCCGATGTCGGCAAGGGACACCCGGACTATTACCAGGATCTCGCGCAGGCGATCACGACGCGCACCAAAGGCGCGATCTTCATCAATCAGTTCGAGAACCCGGCCAATCCGCTGGCGCACGAGCAGAGCACTGCGCCGGAGCTGTTGCGGCAGATGGGTGGAGATGTCGACGCGATCGTGGTCGGCGTCGGTTCCGGCGGTACGCTCACCGGGGTCGGCCGTTTCATGAAGCGTGCATCGCCGAAGACGCAAATGATCCTGGCCGATCCGGTCGGCTCGGTGCTGGCGCCTTACGTCAACTCCGGCGAGATGATCGAGGCCGGAAGCTGGACGGTCGAGGGCATCGGTGAGGATTTCGTGCCGCCCAATGCCGACCTGTCGCTGGTGCGCGCCGCCTATTCGGTCACCGATCAGGAGAGCTTTGCGGCAGCGCGCGATTTGTTGCTCCGGGAGGGTGTGTTCGCGGGCTCGTCGTCCGGCACGCTGCTCGTCGCGGCGCTGCGCTACTGCAAGCAGCAGAGCGCACCGAAGCGGGTGGTGAGCTTCGTCTGCGATTCCGGGGCGAAATATCTGTCCAAGGTGTTCAACGACGCGTTCCTCGCACAGGAGGGCTGGATCGAGCGGACCCGCTCCGGCACTGTGCGCGATCTCGTCATCAACCGTCACACCGAGGGCTCGGCCATCGAGGTGCGCCCGCAAGACAACCTGCGCACCGTGTTCGCCCGCATGCGCGCGGCCGATGTGTCGCAGCTTCCAGTGGTCGAGGCGGACCGTATCGTCGGCCTTGTCGACGAAAGCGATCTGCTCGGCGCACTGCTCACCGACGAGGCGCATGCCTTCACCCGGTCGGTGAAGGACGTGATGGTGACGCGGCTCGAAACCATCTCGGCGGATGCGCCGATCAAGGATCTGGTTCCGCTGTTTAGCAAGGACTACGTCGCGATCGTGATGGACGGCACGCGTTTTCTGGGCCTCGTCACGCGCATCGACCTCATCAATCATTTCAGGGTCAAGCTGCAATGACAAAATCCAATCAGCTCGGCTTTGCGACCCGCTGCATCCACGCCGGCCAGTCGCCCGACCCGACGACTGGCGCCGTGATGGTGCCGATCTACACCACCTCGACCTACGCGCAGCAAAGTCCGGGCGTGCACAAGGGCTTCGACTACGCGCGTTCGCAGAATCCGACGCGCTTTGCCTTCGAGCGCTGCATCGCCGACCTCGAAGGCGGTTCGCATGGCTTTGCCTTTGCGTCGGGGCTCGCCGCCATTGCGACCGTGCTCGAATGTCTCGATCAGGGCGCGCATATCGTTGCGTCCGACGACCTTTACGGAGGCACCCGGCGGCTGTTCGAGCGCGTCCGCCGGCGCTCGATGGGCATCGATGTCACCTATGTCGATCTGTCCGACGCGTCGCGGCTGGAAGCCGCGATCCGGCCGAACACACGTCTGGTGTGGCTCGAGACGCCGACCAATCCGCTGCTCAAGCTGGTCGATCTCGAGCGCGTCGCCGCGATCGCGCGTAAGCGCGGCATCCTGGCGGCGGCCGACAACACATTCGCGAGCCCCTATAATCAGCAGCCGCTCGGCTTCGGCTTCGATGTGGTGGTGCATTCGACCACCAAATATCTCAACGGCCATTCCGACATGATCGGCGGCGTCGCGGTCGTCGGCGACAACAAGGAGCTCGGCGAGCGCATCGGTTTTCTGCAAAACGCCGTCGGTGCGATCCAGGGCCCGTTTGACTCGTTCCTGGCGTTGCGCGGCCTCAAAACGCTGGCGCTGCGGATGGAGCGCCACAGCACTTCGGCTCACAAGATCGCGGGCGTGCTGGAAGCGCATCGCAAGGTGCGCCGCGTGTTCTATCCGGGCCTGCCGAGCCATCCGCAGCACGCGCTGGCGAAAAAGCAGATGCGCGCCTTCGGCGGCATGATCTCGTTCGAGCTCGACAGCGATCTCGCCGGCACGCGGAAATTCCTCGAGCGCTGCCAGCTCTTCACGCTCGCCGAGAGCCTGGGCGGCGTCGAAAGCCTGATCGAGCATCCGCTGTTGATGACGCACGCCTCGGTGCCCGAGGCGGTGCGGGCAGAGCTCGGCATCGGCGAAACGCTGGTGCGGCTCTCGGTCGGCATCGAGGATGCGGCCGATCTGATCGCCGACCTCGAACAGGCGCTTGCGGCTATCTAACTGTCCTGCGGCAAGCCGCCATTCGACATTGCCGGGAATTCCGTTAGGTTGCGGCCAACCAAGAACACCCCCAAAGACTTTCCCAAGGAGACTTCAATGACGATGATGAGATTGGGCCGCGCGCTGCTCGGCGGATTTGCGCTGCTGGCTGCCGCAGTTGTGCCGGCGCTGGCGCAAGATGCAGCGAGCTTTCCGAACAAGCCGATCCGCGTAATCGTTCCGTTTGCGGCCGGCGGCGGCAATGACATTTTCGCGCGCCTGGTGGGCCAAAAGGCCGGTGAGATTCTGGGCCAGCCTTTCATCATCGAGAACCGCCCGGCCGCCGGCGGTCGCCCGGCGGCGGAGTTCGTGACGCATCAGCCCGCCGATGGCTACACGCTGTTCGTCGGCGCCAGCGGCGTGATGTCGGTCGCCGCCGCGGCCTATCCGAACCTCGCCTATCATCCGACCAAGAGCTTCATTCCGCTGACGATGATCGCGAACTTCCCGCTCATCTTCGTGGTCCCGGCCGATCATCCTGCGAAGAGCGTCAAGGAACTCGCCGAATGGGCGAAGAAGAATCCCGACAAGTCGAACTACGCCGCGACGTCGCCGGCCTTCATCATTTCGAGTGAATTGCTGAAGCTGAAGACCGGCATGCCGGGCACCATGATCCCCTACAAGAGCAGCAACGAGATGGTGCTGAGCGTGATGCAGGGCCAGACGCTGTTCGCGCTGTCCGACGGCCCGCCGGCGGTGCCGCAGATCAAGGCCGGCAAGGTGAAGGCGCTTGCCGTCACCGGCTCGCAGCGCTCCGATGAATTGCCTGACGTGCCGAGCATGGGCGAGCAAGGCTTCCCCGAGGTCAACACGCAGCTCTGGAGCGGCTTCTTCGTCGCCGCCGGCACGCCGCCCGCGATCGCCGCCAAGCTGGAAGACGCGCTGCGCCGCGCCATCCAGGACCCCGAGGTCAATAAGAAGCTCAAGGCCATGGCGGTCAGTCCGGGCGGCACCAGCTCGGCGGAATTCCGCGCCATGATCGACAAGGACATTCAGGGCTATTTGGCGGTGATCAAGGCGGCCAATCTGAAGTTCGACAACTGAGCGCTCGCCCATAAACCAACGGGGCCGCGATCAGGTCGCGGCCCCGTTTTTATTTGGCATATCGTCGTCAGCGCGGGGCGCGGCGAAGGCGTTAATCCAGCGGCTCGAGCTTGATGATCGAGGCGCCGTGGTTGGAGCCGACCCAGAACGTCACCGGCGTTGTCGAATTATCGACGAAAACACGGCGGATGTTGGTGGTCTTGGGTAATTGATATTCCACGAAGTCGCCGGTCTTCGGATTGAGCCGCGACACGCGGTCGCTCATCATCGAGCCGGTCCAGGCCTCGCCATTGCGGTCCACCACCACGTCGTAGGGCTGGCCCCACGGCGTTGGCAGCACCCATTCGCTGATCTGCTTGGTCTTGGGATCGAACATGCCGATCGCGTTGCCGGCATATTCGGCGTACCACAGGCGATCTTGCGCATCGACGACGCCGCGGCGCGGCCGCGAATTGGCGATCTGGCCGCGGTAGGCCGCGAACTGCTTGGTTTTGGCGTCGATCAGGCCGATGGTCGATGACTGGAAGTCGAGCAGATAAAGGTTGTTGTTGCTGTCGGCACGAATGCCATAGACGCCGAGACGCTTGCCGCTTGCCGGATCGCTGAACGAGCCGACGCTTTCCCATTGGCCCGTTGCCGGGTCGAGCCGCAGGATCTGCGAGCCGTTCGAGTTCTTCACCCAGACCTTGCCGTCGATATGTGTGCTGCTCGGATCGAGGTGGCCGGACTGGGTCGCGTCGTTTTGCCATTCTGTCGGGATCGACCAGGTCTGGAACGTCTCGGTCTTGCGGTTAAAGCGCGCGACGCCGCTCTGGTACATCATGCCGATCCAGAGATCGCCGGCCTTGTCGATGCCGAGGTCGAGCGTGCCGACCGGATAGCCTGGCTTCAGCACCGGGATCGGGAACTGCCACACCTGGCCGGTCTTGGGATCCATCTTGCCAAGGAACTGCTCGGCGAAATGCGTGAACCAGACCATGCCGTCGGCGTCGAGCACGACGTCGTGCGGCTGAATGAGCCGGCGCGGCAGGCTGTATTCGGTAACGATGACGCGGTTGGAGCGGCCGGTCAGGCGCGGCAGGGTCTTGAGCGGATAAGACCACGTCTCCTGGCTGAGATTGATCGTGGCCAGATAGTCCGCGACCTTCTTCATGCCGGGACCCTGGCCGAGCGTGCGTTGTGCGTTGCCGACCAGGCGCTGCGGGTGTTCCGGCGTGCTGCCTGGATAGTACCCGACCATCCGGTGGAAAATGTCGACGAACTGATCGCCGTCGTATTGCGAGCGCACGATACGGTCGAGGTTATGGCAGCTCACGCAGTTGAGCAGCGCCTTCTTCTGCTGGTCGTCGCCCGGGAAGCTGACGAACCACTCGGCGTTCGACATCTGCTTGGCGAGGTTCTTGGTCGGCGCAAGCTTGATCTCGACGCTGGCGGTCTGACCCGCGGCGACGTCGGCGCTTTTCGGTCCTTCGAGGTCGTAGCCGACGGCGCGGATGCTCAGCACGTATTGGCCGGGCGTAAGCTTGCTGGCCGGGAAGCTGAAGCGGCCCTTGTCGTCGGTCGGGACGCTAATGGTGATGGTGGAGTCAGCCTTGCGGACGCTGACCACCACGCCTTCCATCAGGCCGTCCTT
The DNA here is from genome assembly GCA_945893145.1 of Rhodoplanes serenus. Lineage (GTDB taxonomy): Bacteria > Pseudomonadota > Alphaproteobacteria > Rhizobiales > Xanthobacteraceae > Z2-YC6860. The sequence continues at coordinate 17,167 of CAMDDZ010000046.1, forward strand.
GGATGAGGACACCGTGCCGGTCAGCGCGGCCGGCGGCTGGCTCTGCGCGTGCGACAGGCTCGCCGAAACAACGAGCGCAAGCGCGGCCGCGATCAACGAAAGACGCATTGCCGGCATGATGAGCCTCCTTCGATTTGGCCGATGATCAATCCAGCGGCTCGAGCTTGACGATCGAGGCGCCATGGTTGGAGCCGACCCAGAACGTCACCGGCGTGGTCGAATTGTCGACGAACACGCGGCGGATGTTGGTGGTGCGCGGCAAAAGATACTGCACCATGTTACCGGTCTTGGTGTTGAGCCGGGTGATCTGGTCGGTGAGCATCGAGCCAGTCCAGGCTTCCTCGTTCTTATCGATGGTGACGTCATAGGGTGCCGACCAGCGCGGCGACACCTGCCATTCCTTGAACTCGTTGGTCTTGGTGTCGAACATGGCGATGCGGTCGCCGCGATATTCGCCAAACCACAACCGGTCCTGCGCGTCCATCATGCCGCGGCGCGGCGCCGACGCTGGCGTCGGCACCTCGAACAGCTTGACCTCGCCGGTCTTGGCGTCGATCCGCCCGATGTGACGCAGGCGGAAGTCGGTGAAGAACACGTTGTTCTTGGAGTCCGGGATGACGTCGTAGATGTTGTGCGGCTCTTTCGCATTCTTGAACGGCTCAAAGGTTTCGATCTTGCCGGTGGCGAGATCGAGCCGGTGGATGCCGGCAAATCCGTTGTTCTGCGTCCAGACCTTGCCGTCCACATGCGAGCTTTGCGGGCTCACCATGTTGACCTGGGCGGCGTCGATGTTCTGCTCCGCCGGCAGCGTCCAGAAGGTGAACTTCTCGGTCTTGCGGTCGAACTTGACGATCGCGGCCTGGTACATGTTGCCGAGCCACAGATTGCCGTCCCGGTCGTCGCGCAATGCGAGCAGGCCGGTCGGATAGCCTGGCTTGTGCTCGGGGATCTTGAACTCCTTGACCTCGCCGGTTTTGGGATCGAGCCGGCCGAGGAATTGCTCGCCGAAGCTCGAATACCAGGCGATGCCATCTGCATCGACGATCACGTCATGCGGTTCGATGGTTTCGCGTCCCAGATCGTATTCGGTGTAGATCACGCGCGTGGCGCGGTCGGCCGGGCGCGGGAAGGAGCTGAGCTTGAAGTCCCATTGCGGCTTGGTGCCGAGATTGACGCTCGCCCAAAACTCCGCGGCGGTGCGATAGATCTGCACGCGCTGATCGCCACGCTCCTCCATGCGCCGCTCGCCGCGGCGCAGTTGCGGATGCTGCGGGATGCTTTGGTTCACGTAGCCCTGCATGCGAGGCATCACGACAGTCATGAAATCGTCGGTCGTGTGTTTCGAGCGCATGATGCGCTCGAGCGTGTGACAACCGACGCAGTTGAGCGCCTGGCCCTTCTGCGGGCTGTTACCCGGAATGCTGGCGAGCCACTCGGCGTTGGAAAGCTGCGCCGCAAGGTCCTCGGTGCGGCGGAGCTTGATGTCGTAGTTGGCGGGCTTCTGCGCGACCACCTCGACCGGCTTGCCATTGTCGTAGTCGTAACCGACAGCGCGGATGCGGATCGCGTATTGGCCAGGCGCAAGTTTGTTCGCCGGGAAGCTGTAGCGGCCGTTCTTGTCGCTCACCACCGTGATGGTGATGTTGCCGCCGGCCTTCTTCGCGCTCACCAGCACGCCTTCCATCGCGCCTTCCTCGGCGGATGTGACCTGGCCGGTCAGCGCCACGCCCTGCGCGGAGGCGGCGCCCCAAGGCAACAAAGCGGACGCAAGAAGAACGAGACCCGCGAGCAGCGGATTGCGACCCATGACGTTCTCCCCAGAACGAAGCGGAAGCGCGGAAAAATGGCGCGCGGAATTTTTTCTAATTGGGGCCAAGCATAGGCCCGGCCGGAAGAGTCGGCAACGGCACCTTTGCGGGCGCTACCGCGCTGCAAAGAGTCCATCGAATCCGGCATCCGTCCCTTGGCGCCCGCAGGGGACCTGACGCATCATCCGGCACCAGGAGGCGCAATGCGTACAAAAGTCGGTATCGTGGGGGCCGGTCCGGCGGGACTGATGCTGTCGCATCTCCTCCATCTCGCCGGTATCGACAGCATCATCATCGAAAACAGGACCCGCGCCTATTGCGAGGCCCGGGTACGCGCCGGCCTGATCGAGCAATGGGCGGCCGACATGCTGGTCGAGACCGGTGTCGGTGCACGGATGCAGCGCGAGAGCCTGCGGCACAACGGCATTCATCTGGCGTTCGGCGGCGCGCTGCATCACATCGATTTTGTGCAACTGGTCGGCAAGCACGTCACCATCTATGGCCAGCAGGAGGTGGTGAAGGACCTGATCGCGCGGCGGCTCGCCGACGGCACGCCGATTCTGTTCGATGTCGAGGATACCAGGGTCGAGGGGATCGGCGGCACAAGTCCGAAAATCCATTTCCGCCACGACGGCAAGCCGCAGACGATCGATTGCGATTTCATCGGCGGTTGCGATGGCTTCCACGGTATCTGCCGGCCCAGCATGCCGGCCGGCGTGCTCACTGAATACGAGCGCGTCTATCCGTTCGGTTGGCTCGGCATTCTGGCGCAGGCGAAGCCGGTCAGCGACGAGCTGATCTATTGCTATCATCCGCGTGGCTTTGCGCTGTTCTCGATGCGCTCGCCGACAATCGTGCGCTACTACCTGCAATGCGCGCCGGACGAAGACGTGACCCAGTGGCCCGCCGAGAAAATCTGGGATGAGCTGGAAGCGCGGCTTGGCGGCACACGCGTACCGGAGCGCGGTCCGCTCTTGGAAACCATCGTTGCGCCGATGCGTTCGTTCGTCGCCGAGCCGATGCAGCATGGCCGGCTGTTCCTTGCCGGCGACTCCGCGCACATCGTGCCGCCGACCGGCGCCAAGGGCATGAACCTCGCGTTCGCTGACACGCGGGTGCTGGCGCGCGCCATTGAGGCATTCTACCGCTCGGGCGCGACTGCGGCGCTGGAGAGTTATTCGCAGACTTGTCTCCGGCGGGTCTGGAAAGCGCAGCGTTTCTCGTGGTGGATGACCTCGCTGCTTCACTTGTTTCCGGACGCGACGCCGTTTGACCGGCGGCGGCAGCTCGCTGAGCTCGATTACGTCGCAAGCTCGGAGGCCGCCGCGAAGTCGCTCGCGGAGAACTACGTCGGCTTGCCGATCGAGTAGGGCGTTGCCGCGAACTCTCTTTTCCTCTCCCCGCTTGCGGGGAGAGGAGGCCCGAGCGGAGGCGAAGCCGAGCGAGGGCAGGTGAGGGGGCGTTTCGCCGGGCTCAGGCTCGCGGATATGCCCCCTCACCCGCCTCGCCATAGCGCGTTAAAGACGCGCGTAAACGCGCTTACGGCTCGGCGACCTCTCCCCGCAAGCGGGGAGAGGTAAAGAAGTGCGTTCACTCGGGAGATTTCAACTTCAACGTACCGGTGCGGTGCCAGCGGATCGCGTCCTCCAGCCGATCATCCCCCCAGAACAATTCGCCGCCGGTGACGAAGGTCGGCACGCCAAAAATTCCGAGCTGGCGCGCCTCTTCGGTTGCGGCGTCGTAGGCGCGGCCGGTGGTATCCGAGCGCGCCAGCGCCAGGATGCGCGGTGCGTCCTGCTCGATTTCGCGCAAGCTCGTCGCAATGTTGGCTTCGGTGCTGGCGTCCTGCCGCTCGGCGAACCAGCGGCTGTAGGTCGCGCGCACGAAGTCGGCGCACCAGCCTTCTGTCGCGCCGACCACGGCGACCCGGTTGACCAGGTCGAATTCCTTGAGCGGGTAGGGCGGCCGGCCGTGGAATTCGGAATCGTACATCACGGCGCGGCGCTCCAGGTCGCGCCACATGTATTCGAGCTTGGCCGGCTTCGACATCGGCCGGTTGTCCATTTCGACCATGATGGCGCGCACGGAAAACGGCCGCCAGCGGAACGTAATGTCCGACACGTCCTCGACGCGGTCGATCCGCATCACCGTCAGATAGGTGTAGAGGCTTCCGATCGAGAACCAGAAGTCGATGGGTTGGCCGGACATTTCAAAAACCTCCCAACTCATTCTATACTGAAGACATGCGCCGACCCGAGACTCGCCAAACAACAAAAATGATGGACCTCGGCACTTGGACCGAAGGTGTGAGGCGCGCAATCGAGTCTATTGAGCGTGATGGGGGCGTGCCGCACGCCGAAATCGAGAAATGGGTGCTTTCCTGGGGCAGCCGCAATGAGTGCCCGATACCCCATCCTCACAAATCACGCTGGAAGTGACCTTGGCGGTGCCTGTGCCGTCGGTTGTGCATGGCTGTTCGGAAATCGACGTGAGCGCGATGCTATGGTTTTGAAGAGGTGTGCTTACCAAAATCAGCAATCATCCGCTTTAACAACGAAAGATATTCTGCGCACGCATCTGTAGCCCTATGGGTAGTTGAACCGATCTCGAAAAAATATGTAGGTCTTTCCAGAACAACGCCGGTCATGTTTGGCGTGCCGGATACAAACAAACTTCCGGATGTGTCTGAGTAGAAATTACTAACATGAACGTTTTCGCTCCTTTTGATGCGATTTGATCCGCCCTCGTGGACTTCCAGATTCCGATCATCAATAAGAACTTTAATCAGTTGAGCTTCATGTGGCGAAAGGCTCTCATCCCATGCCGCGCGCCACACAGAATAGCCACCCTTGTTTAAATGCCGTAGCCGGTAGTCAACTGTTCTTGCCGCACTGAGAAATGCACTAAGGAGAAAATCAAAGGGCTCGCGATCACCAAAGGCTCGACCCTCATGCTTTCGCATTTCATCCAGAAAGAAATCGCATTCTCGTACCTTCTTTTCGATACTCATCTTTGTTCAACATTTTCTTTGCGTCTTCGATCTAAACGTCCAGCAACTCCTCGTCGGCGAACTCCGCGCGCTCCTGGATAAACTCGAAGCGCGCCTCGGCCTTGGTGCCCATCAGCCGTTCGACCGATTTCGCGGTGGCCTTCTTGTCGTCGTCCACGATGATCACCTTGAGCAGCGTGCGCTGCTTCGGGTCCATGGTGGTTTCCTTGAGCTGTGCCGCCATCATCTCGCCGAGGCCTTTGAACCGGCCGATCTCGACCTTGGCGTTGGCGTGGAATTCCTTTTTCAGCAATTCGTCCTTGTGCTTGTCGTTGCGCGCATAGACGGTCTTGGCGCCGTGGGTGAGGCGGTAGAGCGGCGGCACCGCAAGATAGAGATGGCCGCGGTCGATCAGTGTCGGCATCTGGGTGTAGAAAAACGTCATCAGCAATGACGCGATGTGGGCGCCGTCGACGTCGGCGTCGCACATGACGATCACCTTGTCGTAACGCAAATCGTCGTCCCGGTAGTTTGAACCGGTGCCGCAGCCGAGCGCCTGCACCAGATCGGAGAGCTGGGCGTTCTGCGCCAGCTTGTCCTTACCGGCCGATTGCACGTTGAGGATCTTGCCGCGCAACGGCAGCACGGCTTGCGAGGCGCGGTTGCGCGCCTGCTTGGCGGAGCCGCCGGCGCTGTCGCCCTCGACGATAAAAATCTCCGAGCCGGCGGCGGCGCTATTGGTGCAATCGGCAAGCTTGCCTGGCAGCCGCAGCTTGCGCGTGGCGTTCTTGCGCGAGATGTCTTTTTCCTGGCGGCGGCGGATGCGCTCGTCGGCACGATCGGCCACGAAGTCCAGAAGCTTGTTGGCTTGCGCCGGATTGCCCGCGAGCCAGTGGTCGAACGGGTCCTTGATCGCGTTCTCGACGATGCGCTGGGCCTCGGCGGTGGCGAGGCGGTCTTTGGTTTGGCCCTGGAACTCGGGCTCGCGGATGAACACCGACAGCATGCAGCCGGCGCCCACCATCACGTCTTCGCTGGTAATCGGAGCGGCGCGTTTGCCCTGGCCGACGCGCTCGGCGTGGTCCTTCAGGCCGCGGAGCAGAGCGGTGCGAAGCCCGGACTCATGGGTGCCGCCGTCCGGCGTCGGGATGGTGTTGCAATAGGAGTTGAGGAAGCCGTCGGCGTCGGCGGTCCAGCCGATCGCCCATTGCGCGCCGCCGTGCTGGCCGGTCTTGCCGGCGCTGCCGGTGAAGATGTCGGCCACGAGTGTCGCGCTCGACAGCGTTTCCGCGAGATAATCTTTCAGCCCTTCCTCGAAGTGGAACGTCGCTTCGGCCGGTACGTCGGTGCCTTCGATCAGCTCCTTGGCGCAGGACCAGCGGATTTCGACGCCGCCGAAGAGATAGGCCTTCGAGCGCGTCATCTTGAACACGCGCTCCGGCACGAAGTGCGCCTTGGGCCCAAAGATTTCCGGATCGGGATGGAAGCGAACGCGGGTGCCGCGCTTGTTCGGCGCGCGGCCGAGCTTTTGCAGCTTGCCCTTGGGCTTGCCGCGCTCGAAATCCATGTGATGTTGCTGCTGCTCGCGCCAGACATCGACCTCCATGCGGTCGGATAGCGCGTTCGCCACCGAGACGCCGACGCCGTGCAGGCCGCCGGACGTCTCATAGACCTCGGAGTCGAACTTGCCGCCGGCGTGCAGTGTGCACATGATGACTTCGAGCGCCGACTTGTCCTTGAACTTCGGATGCCGGTCGACCGGGATGCCGCGGCCGTTGTCGGTGACGCTGATGAAACCCCCGGCCTCCATCTCGACTTCGATGAAAGAGGCGTGGCCGGCCAGCGCCTCGTCCATGGCGTTGTCGATCACCTCGGCGAACAGATGATGCAGCGCCTTCTCGTCGGTGCCGCCGATGTACATGCCGGGCCGCCGCCGCACCGGCTCGAGCCCTTCCAGCACTTCGATGTGCTTGGCCGTGTAGCCGGCTTCACCCGCGCTCGCCTTGGCGGCCCGGGTGGCGGGCTTGGCCTTGCGGCCCGCGAGTTCGCCGCCGAACAGGTCGCCGATTGCTCCGGTTTTCTTCAGGGGTTTGCTGGATTTGTTTGCGATCTTCGCCATGCGGTCTCGTCAGCCAGTTTGGGACGCGAATCACTTAATGGCCGAATATGCCACGGCAAGCACCAAAGTGGGGCGGGCGGGAACTGCCACGCTAGATTGTGGTGCTGGATTGTGGCGCGCCGCCGCGATACACGAAGATGCCGCGCGAGTTTCCAACCAGAAAAGCTTGAAGCCTCATGGATCTCGAATCTTACGCTCAGCCGGTGATCGAGTTCGTCAAGGTGCACCAGGTCTGGGCCGCGCCGATCGTCTTCGCACTGTGCTTTGCCGAGTCGCTCGCCTTTATCTCACTCCTGATCCCGGCCTGGGCCGCGCTGGTCGGCATCGGCACGCTGATTGGGGCGAGCGGGCTCAATTTCTGGCCGATCTGGGTCGCCGGTGCGGTTGGCGCCGCGTTGGGCGACTGGCTGTCCTATTGGATCGGGGTCAAACTCGAGCATCGCGTCTATCACATGTGGCCGCTCTCCAGACATCCGGACCTCATCCCGAAAGGCGAGGCCTTCATCAAGAAATGGGGCGCGCTCGCCGTCGTGATCGGCCGCTTCTCGGGGCCGTTGCGCGCGTCGGTCCCGATCGTGGCTGGCATTTTTGCGATGCCATTCTGGCGCTTCCAGCTGGCGAACTGGAGCTCGGCCTTTTTGTGGGCCGCGATGTTGCTGACGCTCGGCGACTTCACGTCTGAAGCGATCAAGTGGGTCTATCGGCTTTGGTCATGAAAAAACTCTGCCGGAGTTTCCCCCGGCAGAGCGCTCTACGACTTCGATCCGCCAGCTTACTTGAGCGCGGCTACGCCAGCAGCGCACGCCTGGCCATCCTGCGCACCGGTGGCGCCGCTGCAACCGATCGCGCCGATGATCTTGCCCTCGGCGTTGGTGATCGGAATGCCGCCCTCGGAAGCGATGATGCCGTCGAGCGTTAGCAGCGCGACGTTGCCTGGGGCGGCCGCGACCGCGTCCGCGAACGCCTTGGTCGGACGACGGAACGTGGCCGCTGCCTTGGCCTTGTGGATCGCGATGTTGATCGACGCGAACTGCGTGCCATCCATTCTGCTGAAGGCGACGAGATGGCCGCCGTTCGATGAGATTGCAATGGCCATGTACCAATTATTCTTCTTGGCTTCCGCCGCCGCCGCGGCGATTGCCTTCTGAGCCTGTTCGAGGTTGATACCCGGAGTGCCGTACATTGGCGGTCCGGCCGGCGCCTGTGCCTGCGCCGCCGCGCCCAACAGAATTGCCGCACTGACCGCCAGTGAAGCGAGAACAGTCTTACGCATTGAATTCCTCCCAAAGGTTTGTCGCCGGGTTCCGGCATTGCTTGCCCTGCCAATCTGACGCAGGATGGCGGTAGCTTACCAAGCTGCCGGGCGTCCGCCCATCGCGGTGTGCCGGATCCAGTACCTAAAATGTTTGGAATTTGTTCACGGTCGCGGGGTTTATGGCCATCCCGCTTCACTTGCAATTCGAAGCCAGACCAGGGAGGAAGACATGCACCATCTGAATCTGACACGACGCGAATTATTGTCCGGCGCCGCCGCGATCGGCGCCGCGACACTCGCCCCGCAAGTGCCGGCGCAGGCCGCGGCGCCGCTTGTGGGCACGCAAGCGCCCGGCTGGTATCGTTACAAGGTCGGCAGCTACGAGATCACGGCCGCGACCGACGGCAAGCGTAGCTTCAAGCTGCCCGACACCTTCGTTACCAACATCAAGAAAGACCAGGTGAACGAGGCGCTGGTCGCGGCGCATATGGAAAAGGACATGATGACGATCCCGTATACGCCGATCGTCATCAACACCGGCTCCAAGCTCATCGTCATGGATACCGGCGTCGGCGAGGCGGCCTTCACCGGCAGCAAGGGCGTGGCCGGCCAGTTCCATTCCAACATCAAGGCTGCCGGCATCGACCGCAACGCCGTCGATCTCGTGGTCATCTCGCATTTCCACGGCGACCACATCAACGGGCTGCTGACGCCGGACAACAAGCTCGCGTTCCCGAACGCCGAAATTCTCGTGCCGTCGGTCGAGTGGAAGTACTTCATGGACGATGCCGAGCGCGCCCGCCAGAACACTCAGCGCATGAAAGAAGTGTTCGACAATGCGCGGCGCGTGTTCGACGCGCTCAACCGCAAGGTCACGCAATACGACGCCGGCAAGGAGGTAGCGCCTGGCATTACTTCGGTCGCGACCCACGGCCATACGCCGGGCCACGTGTCGTATGTGGTGTCGTCGGGCAGCAGCTCGGTGTACGTGCAGGCCGACGTGACCAATCATCCGGCTCTGTTCGTGCGCAATCCCGGCTGGCACGCGTTCTTCGACCAGGATCCGCAGATGGCCGAGACCTCACGCCGCAAAGTCTACGACATGCTCGCAACCGAGAAGATGATGGTGCAGGGCTTCCACTACCCGTTCCCCTCGCTCGCCTACATCGAGAAGACGGGAACGGGCTATCGGGAAATTCCGGTGCCGTGGAATCCGGTCATCTAATCAAGAATCGTTCGCAACAATCGAAGGCCGCCGGTGACGGCGGCCTTCTTTTTTGCCGCCGCCGGATACGATAAGTTCGATTTATGCGCCCGACGCTGTTGCGCGTTCAGAAGGCGCCACCTGGGAGGAAATCCATGACCGAACTGACACGCCGCCGCCTGCTGGGCGGGGCTGCTGCCGCCACCGCAGCCGCCACGCTTGCGCCGCTCGCCACCACGCCGATTTTCGCCGCCGCGCCGCCGGTCGGCAAACAGGCGCCTGGCATTTACCGCTACAAGGTCGGCAGCCTCGAATGCACGTCGGTCAACGACGGCGCGCGCACCTTTCCGATGCCGGACACGTTTGTGCGTAACGTGCCGAAGCCGGAAGCGCTCGCGGCGGCTGAAGCCGCCTACATGCCGAAGGGCATGGTGACGGTGCCGTTCAACCCGCAGCTCATCAACACCGGCTCGAAACTCGTGCTGATCGACTGCGGCAACGGCATCGCACAGTTCGAGCCGAGCAAGGGCGCGGTCGGCCGCACCATCTCCAATCTCGCCGCCGCAGGCGTGCAGCCGAAGGACATCGACATTGTACTGATGTCGCATCTGCATCCCGACCACACCAACGGCATCCGTGCGGCCGATGGCTCGATGGCGTTCCCGAATGCCGAGATCATGGTGCCCGGCAAAGACTGGGACTTCTGGATGAGCAAGGAGAACGCCGACAAGGCGCAATCCAACCCGATGATGAAGACCTATTTCGCCAACGTGCAGAAAGTGTACGAGGGCCTCGAAAGCAAGGTGACGAAGTACGGCTGGAACAAGGAGGTCGCGCCCGGCATCACGTCGATCGACGCCAACGGCCACACGCCAGGCCACACCGCGTTCGTGATTGCGTCGGGCTCGTCCAAGATCCTGATCCAGTCCGACGTCACCAACATTCCGGAGCTGTTCCTGCGCAACCCGGATTGGCACGTCGCCTTCGACATCGATCCGGTGCAGGCGGCGGCCACCCGCCACAAATTCTACGACATGGCGGCGGCCGAGAAGGCGCTGATCGCGGGCTTCCACTTCACGTTCCCGTCCATGGGCTACGTGGAGAAGGACGGCGCGAAGTATCGCCTGGTTCCGATCGCCTGGAATCCGGTGATCTGATCGTTGGCTGGTTCGCACGCGGCGCGGCGCATGACGCTGTGCCGCGTGTGGACATTCACATGAAATCATAACGGAGACGCGCCATGACCGAAATGACCCGCCGTCATCTGCTTGGTGCTGCTGCGGCGACCGCCGTCGCGCCGCTTGCCGCAGCGCCTGCGTTTGCAACGGCCCCCGTTGCCGGCAAACAGGTGCCAACCTACTACCGCTCCAAGCTTGGCGACTTCGAGATCACTGTCGTTAGCGACGGCGCGCGGCCGATCCCGCTGCCGCCACGTTTCGTGCTCAACGTACCGAACGAGGAAGTGCTGAAAGCCGCCGAAGCCGCCTATATGCCGAAGGGCACCGTGTTCGCGCCGTTCAACCCGATCGTGGTGAACACCGGCTCGAAGCTCGTGCTGATCGACACCGGCTATGGCCCGATCGCGCCGACGGTCGGCATGCTGCCGCAGTCGCTCGCCGCTGCCGGCATCGATCCGAAAACGATCGATATCGTTTTGATCTCGCACATGCACGGCGACCATATCAACGGCATCAAGAATCCGGACGGCTCGCTCGCTTTCCCGAACGCCGAGATCAAGGTGCCGGCGGTCGACTGGACCTATTGGATGGACGACGGCAACATGGCGAAGGCCTCCGAGGGCTTCTTCAAGGCGTCGTTCGGCTTCAACCGCAAGATCTTCGGCGACATGAAGGACAAGGTGACCCGCTTCGATTGGGGCAAGGAGGTCGCGCCCGGCATCATCTCGGTCGAGACCGCGGGCCACACGCCGGGCCACACCTCGTTCGTCATCGCCTCGGGATCGTCGAAGCTGTTCTTCCAAGGCGATGTTAGCAACGCGCCAGCGCTGTTCCTGACCAATCCCGACTGGCAGATCATGTTCGATAGCGAGCCCGACAAGGCGATCGCGACGCGGCGGCGCGTCTACGACATGGCAGCGGCCGAGAAGATGTTCATCGCCGGCTATCACTTCCCGTTCCCGGGGCTCGGCTGGGTCGAGAAGGCTGGCACCGGCTATCGCCTCGTGCCCGCGCCGTGGAATCCAGTGATCTGACACAGAAGAAACCCCAAGGGAGCGACAATCATGAACCAACTGACCCGCCGCGGACTGCTGTCCGCATCCGCCGCTGCGGCGCTCGCCGCCGCGCTGCCGAAGCAAAGCTTTGCGGCAGCGCCCACAGCCGGAAAGCAGGCGCCCGGCTTCTACCGCTACAAGGTCGGCGATATCGAGGTGACGGTCATCACCGACGGCGCCAATCGGCTGCCGGTCACCGATGCGTTCGTCATCAATGTAAAGAAGGAAGAGGTCAACGCGGCGCTGGTCGCCGCGCACATGGAGGCCGGCGTGTTCGTCGGTCCCTACAATCCGATCGTGCTGAACATCGGTGGCAAGCTCACGCTGGTCGACACCGGCACCAGCGAGCGCGCATATGTCGCGAGCAAGGGCGCGACCGGACAGTTGCTGACCAACATGGCCGCCGCCGGTATCGATCCCAAGGCTATCGATACGGTGCTGATCTCGCACTTCCACGGCGACCACATCAACGGGCTGCTGCGCGCCGACAATTCACTCGCCTTCCCGAACGCCGAAATTCTCGTCCCGGCCAACGAGCACCAGTACTACATGGACGATGGCAACATGAGCCGCGCCCCCAAGGGGCGGATCGAGGATGTGTTCAAGAACGCGCACCGGGTGATGAAGAACGCCGAGGTGATGAAACGCCTGCGCACCTACACCTGGGACAAGGAGGCGCTGCCGGGCGTGCTCGCGGTCGGCACGGCGGGTCACACGCCGGGGCACACGTCGCACATTGTCTCGTCGGGTAACAGCAAGATCTATGTGCAGGCCGATGTGACGCATGCGCCGTACCTGTTCGTGCGCAACCCGGGCTGGCATGCCTACTACGACCAGGATCCGGTGATGGCCGAAGCCACGCGCCGCAGGGTCTACGACATGCTGTCGGCCGAGAAGATGCTGGTCCAGGGTTTCCACTATCCGTTCCCCTCGGTTGCCCATGTGGAAAAGACCGCGACCGGCTACCGGGAAATCCCGCTGCCGTGGAATCCGACAATCTAACGGGAGTCGTTCGGAACAAGCCGAATACCGCCCACCACTGCGGTGTTTGTTTTCTTGCGGTCCGGCGAGGCGCTCATCGCCGCGCCGGACTCGCACAATTGGCGTAGCAACAAGCCGTCCACCTGGAGGAATGCCATGACCGAACTATCCCGTCGCAATGTCTTCGTGGGCGCGGCCACCGCCGCGGCCGCGACCGCGCTGACCCCGTTCGCTCCGGCGCGTGCCGCGGCGCCGCAGGCCGGCAAGCAGGCGCCGAGCTTCTACCGTTACAAGGTCGGAAGCTACGAGCTCACCGTCATTCTCGACGGCGTCCGGCCGGTCAAGCTCGACAACAGCCCGATCCGCAACGCCAAGCTCGAAGAGGTTCAGGCCGTGCTGCGGGCGAGCCATCTTCCGACCGATAAGCTCGGCTTCTACTTCCATCCGACCGTGATTAACACCGGATCGAAGCTGGTGCTGATCGATACCGGCAACGGTCCGGGCAGCCGGCAGACCGGGACAGGGCAGCTTCCGGACAATCTTGCGGCCGCCGGCATCGATCCGAAAACGATCGACGTGGTGATCATTTCGCATTTCCACGGCGATCACATCAGCGGATTGCGCACCGCCGACGGCGCGCTCGCGTTCCCGAATGCCGAGATCATGGTGCCGGCGAAGGAGTGGGCGTATTGGAGCGACGAGGGTGCCGCGAGCCGCGCCCCGCAGGGCCAGCAGGCCACGTTCCAGAATACCAAGCGCATCTTCGGCCCGATCGCCGACAAGGTGACGAAGTATGAATGGGGCAAGGAGCTGGTGCCCGGCATCACGGCGCAGGACACCAACGGTCACACCCCCGGCCACACCTCGCATCTCGTGTCGTCCGGATCGGCCAGCGTACTGATCCAGGCCGACGTCACCGCCGGCTTCGCGCCGCTGCAATTCCACAATCCGGATTGGCTGGTCGGCGGCGATCAAGATGGAGCACAGGCCGTGGCGACGCGGCGCAAGCTCTACGATCAGCTCGCGACCGACCGGTTGCTGGTGTCGGGCTATCACATCCCGTTCCCGTCGCTCGGCTATATCGAGAAGGCGGGTACGGCCTATCGCTTCGTCCCGGCGCCGTGGAATCCCGCGATCTGACGGAACGCTTGATCCAAGAAAGCAGGCCGCCCATGTTGGGCGGCCTTTGCATTGAGGGAGAGATTCCTTGGCTGGTGAAGTGCATCGCTACAAGGTCGGCGACATCGAGGTGACTGTGCTGCAGGACGGCTTCCGCAGCGTGCCGGTGGACGACAAGTACCTGATCAACGCGAGTCCGGCCGATCTCGCCAAGGCGCTCGGCGCCGCCGGCCTGCCGACCGACAAGATGAAGAACACCTATTCACCGGTCGTGCTGACGATTGGCGGCAAGCGCGTGCTGTTCGACACCGGCAACGGCGAGGCCGCGTCGGCGCAAAGCAAGGGCGAGCGCGGCACCCTTAATGCCAATCTCAAGGCCGCCGGCATCGACCGCGGCTCCATCGACGTGGTGGTGATCTCGCACTTCCACGCCGACCACGTGAACGGGCTGCTGATGGCCGACAACAGCCGGGCGTTTCCCAACGCCGAGATCAAGGTGCCCGAAACCGAGTGGAAATTCTGGATGGACGACGTCGAGATGAGTCGCGCCTCCAAGGGCCGCATGACCGAGCTGTTCGCCAACAACAGGCGTGTGTTCGATGCGCTTGGCCGCAAGGTCACGGCCTATGCGTGGGACAAAGAGGTCGCTCCCGGCGTGACCGCGGTCGGCACGCCCGGCCACAGCATCGGGCACACGTCCTTCGTCGTCGCGTCCGGCGGTAAGAAGATCTTTGTGCAGTCCGACGTCTGCAACAACTTTGCGGTGTTCGCGCCGCATCCCGACTGGCACGGCTTTTTCGACCAGGATCCGCCAAAGGCCGCTGCCACGCGGAGGCGGGTCTATGACATGCTGGCGGCCGAGAAGCTTCCGGTGCAGGCGTACCATTTCCCGTTCCCGGCGCTCGCCCGCATCGAGAAGGCGGGCGACGGCTATCGCGTCGTGCCGATGAATTCGCTCTAGGCATTGCCCACGTTGAACGTGGTCGGCTGCCCACCTGCGCACGGCGCGCCGGTCCATGCTGGCGCGGCGAATGCCGCCGCTCTAGCATTCCTTGCTTGCGACGAACGAAACGCGTCGCACGGAGGGGCGCCGATGCATGATCTCAATCAGGGTGACGCGATCAATCGTTTGATCGACGCGGCTTATGCCGGCCGGCTCGATCGCCGCGACTTCATCAAGGCGCTGGCGGCGGCGGGCGTCACCGCGGCCGCCGCGCATGACATGGCCGAGCACGCGGCGCAGGCGCAATCGGTGCAGAGCGCGCAGCTCGCAAGCCTCAAGAGCGAATATGACTATATCGTCGTCGGCGCGGGCTCGGCCGGCTGCGTGATGGCGAACCGGCTGTCGCAGGATGGCCGCTCGACCGTGCTGCTGATCGAGGGCGGCGGCACCAACATCGAGCAGGAGAAAATCGCCGACCCGCGCATTTACGTCCGCAATTTCGGCACCGACACCGACTGGGGCTACAAGTCGACGCCACAACAGCATCTGAACAACCGCGTGATCGTCGCGCCGGTCGGAAAAATCATCGGCGGCGGCTCAAGCATCAATGCCACGGTCTGGCTGAAGGGTGACAAGGCTGACTACGACACCTGGGAAACAGCCGCCGGTCCTGGCTGGGGCTACGACGCCATCATCCGCAACTTCAAGAAGGCAGAACGCTACGCCGGCGGCGAGACCGCGATCCGCGGCGGCGCGGGCATGATCGCGACCCGCAAGCCCGCGCTCGGTCATCCGGTGACGCAGGCGTTTATCGCGTCCGCGGTCGGCCTCGGCAAGCGCGAGCAAATCGACATCAACGACACAGCGAGCGTCGGCGACGCCGCCGGGCAACAGGACATCAATGTCGATCTGAACATGCGGCGGATTTCGGCCGCGCATGGTTATCTGCTGCCGGCGCTGTCGCGCAACAATCTCACGCTGCTGGCAAACGCCACGGTGACCAAGCTCGACATCGCGGGCGGACAGTGCCGCGGCGTCGTCGCGACGATCGGCGGCGAGACGCGGCGCTTCGCGGCCGCCAAGGAGGTGATCGTTTGTGGCGGCGGTCTGCAATCGCCGAAGCTGCTGATGTTATCCGGCATCGGTCCGGCCGATCATTTGCGCCAGCACGGCATCGAGGTGGTGGTCGATCAGCCGCGCGTCGGCGCCAACCTGCACGATCATCTTCTGGTGCGGCTGGTGTTCTCGACCAAGCAGGCGCTGCCGCCGCCAGTCGACACCGGCCACGCCGGCATCACGTACCATAAGAGCAATGCGTCGCTGGCGGGCCCCGACATCCAGATTTTCGGCAGGCTAAATGCGCCAAACGTACCGGGCCTTAAGCCGGATGAAGGCTACCTGACGATGCCCGGCCTGCTGAAGCCAAAGAGCCGGGGCACCGTGCGTCTGACGTCGGCCGATCCGGCCGCAGCGCCGCTGGTCGATCCGAACTACTTCGCCGATCCGGCCGACGTGGACGCCTATGTGACGAGCGTCGAATTCGCGATGGCGATCGGTAACGGCAAGGGCTTCGACGGCCTGCGCAAGGACCAGGTCAGCATTCCGGGCGCCAAGCGCGCCGAGATCATCGGGTACATCCGTGCCAATGCCGCGACCTATTTCCATTTCGTCGGCACCTGCGCGATGGGCAAAGAGGCGACTGCACCGGTCGATGAGGCGCTGCGCGTGCGCGGCGTGGCGCGACTGCGCGTTGCCGACGCTTCGGTGATGCCGACCATCACGTGCTGCAACACCAACGCGCCGACCCTGTCGCTCGCGGAGCGTGCCGCCGAGATCGTGCTGGCGTCGGGCCCCGTCGCCGAGGCGTTGCCCAGCCCGCGCTGAGGCTGCTCTATGCCAGTTCCTTGACCCGTGGGCGCGCGGCGTTTATATCGCGGCCCATGACGAAGACCGCAACCAACCCGGTTCGCCGCCGCCGCCGTTCCATTGAACCGGCGCGCGCCTGATTTCGTCGTGCCGCCGGACAGGGCTCCGCGGCACGTTTTCCCAAAATATTCGCCGCGTTGCCCTTGTCTGGTGGTCCTGTAGGACAAGGATGAGGAAATAGAGCCATGTCTGCCAGTACTATGCCTGCCAAAGCCAAGATCGGCGTTCTCGGCGCCTCCGGCTATACCGGATCGGAGCTGGTGCGGTTGCTGCTGCGCCATCCGCACGTGGAGATCGCGCTGCTGACCGCCGACCGCCGCGCCGGGCAGGAGATGCGCGCGGTGTTTCCGCAGTTTTCTCCGTTTCCGTTGCCGACGCTGGTTTCGATCGAAGGCGTGGACTGGAAAGCGGCCGGTCTCGATCTGGTGTTCTGCGGGTTGCCGCACGCGACCACCCAGAAGGTGGTGAGCGCGCTGCTCGAACAAGCGCCCAACACCAAGGTGGTCGATCTGTCGGCCGACTTCCGGCTGCAGGATGTCGCCGCCTATGCGCGCTGGTATGGCCATGAGCACCACACGCCCAAGCTGCAGCGCGAGGCGGTCTATGGTCTCGTCGAAGTCTATCGGCGCGAGATCGCGCAGGCGCGGCTCGTCGCCAATCCGGGCTGCTACACCACCGGCGCGCAGCTTCCGCTCATTCCGCTGATCAAGGCAAAGGCGATCGATCCCGACGAGATCGTGATCGACAGCAAGTCGGGCATGACCGGGGCGGGCAGGGCTGCCAAGGAGGAAATGCTGTTCTCCGAAGTGTCCGAAGGCTTTCATGCCTACGGCGTCGGCCATCATCGCCACATGGCCGAACTCGATCAGGAGTTCTCCAAAGCCGCCGGCCGCGACGTCGTCGTGACCTTCACGCCGCATCTGATGCCGGCGAACCGCGGCATCTATTCGACGATCTATGTGCGCGGCAGTGCCGGGACGTCGCCCGAGGACTTGCACGCGATCCTGACCAAGACTTACGCCGGCGAACCGTTCGTGCACGTGCTGGCGTTTGGGCAGGTGCCGCAGAGCCGGCACGTCCGCGGCTCCAACATGACGTTCATCGGCGTCGCCAAGGACCGCGTCTCGGGCCGCGCCATCGTCATGTCGGCGCTCGACAACCTGGTGAAGGGCGCCTCCGGCCAGGCCGTGCAGAACATGAATCTGATGCTCGGCTATCCCGAGACGACGGCTCTCGATCAGATCGCGCTATTCCCCTGATAGCGCGCCTCTCCCCGCCGCGCGGGAGAGGACGAGCCGCCGGATGCGCCGTTAGATCAGCTTGAAGATCGCCAGCACCAGGATCGCGCAGGCGAGCCAGCCGCCCGCGAACGACAGCGTGCGCGCCACCGGAATGCCGGCCGTGTAGACCACGAGATGCGCCAGCCGTGACCAGAAGTAGAGCGCGCAGGCGAACGCTGTGGTGGCGGTGTGGATATTGAGCGCCTGCGCCACCAGCGCGAGCGGCGCGAACACTACGAGATTTTCGACCGCGTTGGTATGCGCCGCCATCATCCGCAGCGCCCAGGCCGATTGCCGCTGGTCGGTCTGCGATGGGTTGGCCAGCGTTGGCATCAATCCCCGCACCATGATGCGGTCGAGGATGTAGGGCACCCAGATCAGTCCGGTCATGGCGACCGTCAGCGTCAACCAAAACAATTCTTTGCTCATTACAATCTCCCCTTTGCCCGCCACGGCTGCGGAATGATAGCGCCGTAGTGCAATCAATCGAAAGGGGAGTTCGGCAAGATTACTTCGATGCTTCCCACTCGATATCAGTTGAAGAAATGATGTCGTCTTTGATCTTGATGCGGCCTTTCAAGAGGCCGAATGCATCCTTGGTCGTTTTCTTATGAGGGACCACGTCTGCAATCGGCTTGCCGCGCTTGGTGATTACTAACGTAATGCCGTATCGTGCCACTTCGTCGAGCAGGGCAAAGCACTTCGCTTTGAATTCGGAAGCTTCAATAGATTTGTTCATTCCAGAACCGCTTAGGTTGTGGTCATAGCGATATTTACGCTGCTCGTGGATGCCAACGACAAGAAGCCTTCAGTCCCTAACCTTCACATAGCTTCCCGGCGCGTCCTCGATGGGTTTCAGCTTGCCGCCTCCGGGCTTGCGTGCCGCGACCTGCGTGTCGTCCTGGTCCTTGATCCACTCGATCCAGTCCGGCCACCAGGAGCCGGGATGCTCCTTAGCCTTTTTCAGCCAGGCATCGAGCGTGCCGGTGCCGGCCTTGCCGCCGGTCCAGTATTGATACTTCGATTTGCCGGGCGGATTGACCACGCCAGCGATGTGGCCGGAGCCTGACAGCACGAACTTCACCGGGCCGCCGAAGAATTTCGCGCCAAGGAACGCGGACTTCGCCGGCGCGATGTGATCCTCGCGCGTCGCGAGGTTATAGACCGGCACCTTGACCTTGCTGAGGTCGAGCTTCACGCCGCCGATCGTCATCTCGCCCTTCGACAGCGCATTTTCGAGGTAGCACTTGCGCAGATAGAACGAGTGGTTCGCGGCCGGCATCCTGGTCGCGTCGGAATTCCAATACAGCAGGTCGAACGGCATCGGCGTCTTGCCGCGCAGGTAATTATTGATGACGTAGGGCCAGACCAGATCGTTGGAGCGCAGCATGTTGAAGGCGTTCGCCATCTTGCGGCCTTCGAGATAGCCGCGCTCGGCCATCCGCCGCTCCAGCACCTCGAGCTGACCTTCGTCAACGAACACCTTGAGATCACCGCTGTGAGTGAAATCGACCTGGGCGGCGAACAGCGTCGCGGAGGCGATACGCGCATCGCGTTTCTTCGCCATGTAGGCCAGCGTGATGGAGAGCAGCGTGCCGCCGACGCAATAGCCGATGGTATGGACCTTCTTCTCGCCGGTGACTTTGCCGATCGCGTCGAGCGCGGTGAGCGGGCCAAGCCGCATGTAGTCCTCGAAGCCCATCTTGGCGAGGCGCTCATCCGGATTGACCCAGGAGATCACGAACACTGTGAGCCCCTGATCGACGCACCACTTGATGAAGGATTTCTCCGGCGTCAGATCGAGCACGTAGAACTTGTTGATCCACGGCGGGCAGATCAGCAGCGGCCGCTTGAGTACCGATTTGGTTGCGGGCTCATACTGGATGAGCTGCATCAGCTCGTTTTGCAGGATCACCTTGCCGGGCGTGATCGCGAGGTTGCGGCCAACCTCGAACTGCGCCGCATCCGACTGCCGGATTTTTAGGTCGCCGCCGCCCGCTTCGATGTCTTCGGCGAGCATGTGCATGCCGCGCGCCAGATTCTCGGCGTTGGAGCCGAACGTCTCGCGCATCAGTTCGGGATTGGTCAGCACGAAATTCGAAGGCGCGAACGCGTTGGCGATCTGTTTGACGTAGAACTCGGCTTTCTGCCGCGTGTGCGGATCGAGCCCCTTGGCGTCCTTGACCAGCAGGTCGGCCCATTGCGAGCTGAGCAGATAGGCCTGCTTCACGAAGTCGAAGAACTGGTTCGAGGACCATTCCGGATCGGTGAAGCGGCGGTCTTTCGGATCGGGGGAGACCACCGGACCGGCGGTTTCGCCGGACAGCCGTTTGGCCGCCGCGCCCCACAGGTCGAGATAGGCCTTGCCGAGTCGCGATTGCAGTTCGCCCGCACGCTGCGGGTCCGACAGCCAGTATTCGGCGACGCCGCCGAAGGTTTTGACCACGTCGGTGATTTCGTCGGCCCCCGGATTGTTGAGCGGGCCTTGCTCGCGCGGCTTCAGATAGGCGGCGAGCGCCTTGCCGCCGTCTTCGACCATGCGCGCGACATTCTTGGCAAAAGCCTCGATGTCGAGGCTGCCGATCTGAACCGGAGCTGGTTGCACGTTGTCTTTCATCGTCTCAGTCTCACGGCCGCGCGGACCGCCGTTTCTCGCTATCCGGTCTTGCTTACAAGCATCACCAACTTGAATGGTTTCCGTTTCCGGCCGATGAATGGCCGCGTGCGCGATGCGCCATGGTGCCCACAGTTAAAGCAAGGATCGGGCCGCGTCCTTGCTTTGGACATATTAGCGGGCTAGTCCCAGCATCGCTCAATCCATTGAGTTTACTCCAATTTCACTGATCGCGCGCACCGTGGTTGCGGGGTTCTGGGCAGTAGGACGAGGGCGCGCGGTTGAGTAGAATATGGGCGCGTGAGAGACGGGTGGGACGCCAATTGTCACGGGGTCGCGCATTTTCGCCGATTTGGCGCGCGTCACAGGCTGCGCGGGTGCTGGCGGTGCTGGCCTGCGCGGTGAGCCTCGGCGCTTGCGGTTCGATTTCCGAAAAGGTCGCCAGCACGGCTTCGACCATGCCGGCGATTGGCCTGCCGGCCGGTACTCCTGAGCGGACGCCAGAACCGCCGGCTTTCCCGCCGGTGCATGACATGCCGCCGCAGCGCGACGGCGCTTTGCTCAATGACGTGCAGCAGCAAAAGCTCGAGGACGATCTGGTGGCGGCGCGCAATCAGCAGCAGACCGCTGCCGGGATCCCGCCGGTAAAGTCCGCCAAGCCGGAGAAACCCAAGCCAAAGGTGACGCCGGTGTCGAGCAGCCAGACGATTTACTAGATTCACTTGAGTGGTCGCATTTTCTACGGCGAACCGGTACCCACTTCGCCGGAAAATGCTCCAGGGCCCCGGCGGCCTGTGCTAAAATGCCAACCGCGGAATCCCCGAGATCCAGTCCGCGCAGAGATTGAGACCATGGACGACTTTTACCGAATCCGGCGCCTGCCCCCCTACGTGTTCGAGACGGTCAACAAGGCCAAGGCCGTCGCACGCAACGCCGGCGCCGATATCATCGACCTTGGCATGGGCAATCCGGATCTGCCGACGCCGGCCCATGTCATCGAGAAGATGAAGGAGACGCTCGGCAAGCCGCGCACCGATCGCTATTCGGCCTCCAAGGGCATCGGGGGCTTGCGCCGGGCGCAGGCGGCTTATTACGCGCGCCGTTTCGGCGTGAAACTCAACCCCGACACTCAGGTGGTCGCAACGCTGGGCTCCAAGGAGGGCTTCGCCAACGTGGCGCAGGCGATCACCGCGCCGGGCGACGTCGTGATCGTGCCCGATCCGAGTTATCCGATTCATGCCTTCGGCTTCCTGATGGCGGGCGGCGTGCTGCGCTCGGTGTCGTCGGAGCCGACGCCAGAATTTTTCCCGGCGCTCGAGCGCGCGATCACGCATTCGATTCCGAAGCCGATCGCGGTGGTGGTCTGCTATCCGTCGAATCCGACGGCCTTCGTGGCCGATCTCGACTTCTACAAGGACCTGGTCGCGTTCGCGAAGAAGCACGGCATCTTCATCCTGTCCGATCTCGCCTATGCGGAGGTCTATTTCGACGGCAATCCGCCGCCTTCGGTGCTGCAGGTGCCGGGCGCCAACGACGTCACCGTCGAATTCACCTCGATGTCGAAGACCTATTCGATGCCGGGCTGGCGCATGGGCTTTGCGGTCGGCAACGAGCGCATCATCTCGGCGTTGACCCGCGTGAAGTCCTATCTCGACTATGGCGCGTTCACGCCTGTGCAGGTGGCGGCGACGGCTGCGCTGAACGGGCCGGACGATTGCATCAAGGAGATGCGCGCGACCTATCACCGCCGGCGCGACGTTCTGGTCGAAAGCTTCGGCCGCGCCGGCTGGACCATTCCGCCCCCAGCGGCCTCGATGTTCGCCTGGTCGCCGATCCCCGATCCGTTCAAGACCCTGGGCAGCGTCGAGTTCTCCAAGCTGCTGGTCGAAAAGGCCGAGGTCGCGGTGTCGCCAGGCACCGGCTTCGGCGAGCGTGGCGAGGGCTTTGTGCGCATCGCGCTGGTGGAGAACGAACAGCGCATCCGCCAGGCCGCCCGCAACATCCGCCGCTTTCTTGAAAGCGGCCTGGAAAAGCTCCATAACGTCGTCCCTCTCGCCACGCGGCGTTGACGGCGCCGGAGCGCGACCGCTTCGGCCGTGCTCGAACCAAGGGCTGCGGACGCGTCATGGTTGCCCCGCTCAAAGTGGGTCTCGCCGGTCTCGGCACGGTCGGCGCTTCGGTGGTGCGCCTGATCGAGCGCCAGCGCGACGTGCTGAGCCAACGCTGCGGCCGGCCCATTGAGATCGTGGCGGTGTCAGCGCGTTCGCGCGGCAAGGACCGCGGCCTCGATATGCGCAAGCTTCGCTGGGTCGCCGATCCGATGACGCTTGCCACCGACCCCGCGATAGACACCTTCGTCGAGCTGATGGGCGGGGAGGGCGATCCTGCGCACTCTTCAATCACCGCTGCGCTGAAGGCCGGCAAGTCGGTCGTCACCGCCAACAAGGCGCTGCTCGCCCGGCACGGCGTTGCGCTTGCTGCGCTCGCCGAGAAGCATCGCGTGGCGCTCAATTTTGAGGCCGCGGTCTGCGGCGGCATCCCGATCATCAAGACGCTGCGCGAAGGCCTCGCCGGTAACGCGATTACGCGCATCTACGGTATCCTGAACGGCACCTGCAATTACATCCTGAGCAAGATGGAGCAGGAGAAGCTCTCGTTCGATGCCTGTCTGAAGGAAGCGCAGCGGCTTGGCTACGCCGAAGCCGATCCGTCGTTCGACATCGAAGGCCACGATGCCGCGCAAAAGCTGTCGATCCTGGCAAGCCTTGCGTTCGGCACCAGGCTCGATCCCAAGGCGATCTATGTCGAGGGGATCACCTCGATCGACACCGCCGATCTCGAATGGGCCGACGAGCTCGGTTACCGCATCAAGCTGCTCGGTGTCGCGGTGAAAACCGCGAAGGGCATCGAGCAGCGCGTCCATCCCACCATGGTGCGCAAGGATTCGCCGATCGCGCAGGTGATGGGCGTGACCAATGCGGTCACCATCGATGCCGACGGCATTCCGCCGATCACGCTGGTCGGTCCGGGCGCCGGCGGCATGGCGACCGCCTCGTCGGTCGTGTCCGACATCGCCGACATCGCGCGGGGCTTGCGCGCGCCGCCGTTCGGCCGGCCGACCGCGCGGCTCACCGCGTCGCGCAAGGCGCCGATGCAGCGGCACGAGGGCGGCTACTACATTCGCCTGCTCGCTAAGGACAAGCCGGGCACGGCGGCCACCATCGCCCGAAGGCTCGCCCAGCAGTCGATTTCGCTCGAGTCGATCGTGCAGCGCCATCTTGGGCCGGCCGGCGGCAGCTCTGAGAAGCGGGGGCCGGTGCCGGTGATCCTTGTCACCTACGCCACCAGCGAGGACGCGGTGCGCAAGGCGCTGGCCGCGGTCAAGCGCGACCGGGTGATTTCCGGCGAGCCGCAATTGATCCGCATCGAAAAAAATTGAAGATTGGGCGGGTACCCCAAGAATCTGGGACACCGCGAGAAAGCCCCAAGAAACCCCCAAGAAAGCCCTAAGGGAGCGCAGGATGCCTTCGATCACTGTCCAGCCCAATCAATTGCTGGAACGCGTCCTGACGATCGAGATCGTGCGCGTGACCGAGCGCGCGGCCGTGTCGGCGGCGCGGCTGCGCGGACGCGGCGCCGAGAAAGCCGCCGACCAGGCCGCCGTCGATGCCATGCGGCGCGAACTGAACAAGCTGCCGATCGACGGCACCGTGGTGATCGGCGAGGGCGAGATCGACGAGGCGCCGATGCTTTTCATTGGCGAAAAGGTCGGCAACAAGAGCGGCCCGAAGGTCGATATCGCGGTCGATCCGCTGGAAGGCACCACGCTCTGCGCCAAAAACATGCCCGGCGCGATTGCGACCATCGCGATGGCGGAGGAGGGCACGCTGCTGCACGCTCCTGACGTTTACATGGACAAGATCGCGATCGGCCCCGGATACCCGAAGGGCATCGTCGATCTCGACGCGCCGGCGGCCGACAACATTCTCAGGCTCGCCAAGGCCAAGGGCGTGAAGCCCGAGAGCATCACCGCGCTGCTGCTCGACCGGCCGCGTCACGCCGACATGATCGCGGCGATCCGCAAGACCGGCGCCGCGGTCAGCCTGATTACCGATGGCGACGTGGCCGGTGTGATCCACACCGCTGAGGCGAAAACCGGCATCGACATCTATCTCGGCGTCGGCGGCGCGCCCGAAGGCGTGCTGGCGGCGGCGGCGCTGCGCTGCATCGGCGGTCAGATGCAATGCCGGCTCGTGCTCGACACCGAGGAGAAGCGCGACCGCGCCGCCAAGATGGGCATCAAGGACCCGCGCAAGAAATACGAGATCGCCGATATGGTGCGCGGCGATTGCCTGTTCGCGGCAACCGGCGTCACCAGCGGCGCCATGCTGCGCGGCGTGACCTTCAGCAAGGACGTGATCGAGACCGACACCGTGGTGATGCGCTCGGCGACCGGCACGGTGCGGCGGATCACTGCGGAGCATCGCGAGTTGCAAAAGTTCCATCTCGACTGACGGAAGCCAGGGTCCAAGACTCCAGCCCTGGCGCGGCTTTGCCGCGTATTTCACCTATTTTTAACTGAGGCTGTCGTTATCTGGCTTATGGCGAATGAGCCGTTAAGGCGCTTCGTCGTCGCCCGATTGTTTCCCAACGCCCCAGGGGTCTCTGATGGTACTGCAAGCGCCGAACGGTCTACTCTTCATCATCTCCGCATTT
>CAMDDZ010000047.1 GCA_945893145.1 Rhodoplanes serenus
CCCGATCCGACACCCTGGCCACTGCAGCCGGAACCGGCAGCGCCGGCTCCCGTGATCCGTCAAGAACGCGCGCGCCCGGCGCCTGAGGATATGGCTGCCCATTGGCCCGCGCAGCCCGAGCCCCACGCCGCGCCGCAGCCCGCTCCGGCGGTGCGCCCGCAGCGGCCAGCCGAAACCCTTGCGGGTCTCGCCGCCGAATTGGCACGTCCCGAACCCGCGCCCGCACGGCCCGCGCCTGAACCGGCACGCGCCGCTGCGGCCAAGCCCGAGCCGCAACCCGCGCCCGGCTCCGACCAAAACCTCGCCGCCATGGCGAACCGCCTCGAAGCGGCGCTGCGCCGGCCGATGCCGCAAGCGCCAGCCGCCAAGCCCGCCGCTGACGGCGCCGCCCGCGCGGTCGCGGCTGAGCCCAAGCGTGCCGAAGCCGCCAAGCCCGCGGCGCGGACCGATGCCAAAGTTGCGGCGGCGCCCGCCAAAGCCGCGCCCGCGCCCGCGAAGGCCGCCACCGCGGCGGCTGCCCCCGCCAGATCGCACTACCAAAACCTCGAACAGGAGATGGCGAGTTTGCTCGGCCGTCCAGGAAAAACTTGACGACACACGGGCTCACCGCCTGCGTCGGCCTTGTGGCCGCGGCGGTGACAGCGCTCCTCTTCGTAGCAGCACCCGCGCAAGCTCAAGACATCAGCATCAACTTTGGCCCCGGCACCGGGCTGACCGAGCGCGTGATCCAGCTCGTCGCGCTCCTCACGGTGCTGTCACTCGCGCCGTCGATCCTGGTGATGATGACGTCATTCACCCGCATCGTGGTGGTGTTGTCGCTGCTGCGCACCGCGCTCGGCACCGCGACCGCGCCGCCCAATGCGGTGATCATCTCGCTTGCGCTGTTCCTCACCGCCTTCGTGATGGGCCCGGCGTTCCAGAACGCCTACGATGTCGGCGTGAAGCCGCTGCTCGCCAACCAGATCAACGCCGAACAGGCGTTCGAGCGTTCGGCCGAGCCGTTCCGCGCCTTCATGCTGAAGAACGTCCGCGACAAGGACCTCAAGCTGTTCAACGATCTGTCGCGCGAGCCTGCCCCCGCGCGGCCGGATCAGCTGTCGCTTCGGATACTCATTCCGGCCTTCATGATTTCTGAGCTCAAGCGAGCCTTTGAGATCGGCTTCCTTCTGTTCTTGCCGTTCCTGATCATCGACCTCGTGGTTGCCTCGGTGCTGATGTCGATGGGCATGATGATGCTGCCACCGGTCGTGGTGTCGCTGCCGTTCAAGCTGATCTTCTTCGTGCTGGTGGACGGCTGGTCGCTGGTCGCGGGCTCGCTGGTGCAAAGCTACGGCGGGACTTAGAAGCCGTCGGATTGAGCAAACCTATTGCGCCGCTACGGCGCTTGGCGGCTGCGGCAGCGCGGCGGCCCGATCGGGCTTCGCCGGCGCGGGCTGGCTCGGTGCGGCCTGCGGCGGCACGCCCATGTCGGGGTAGCGCGCGCGCATTTCGCGCAAGAAGCCCTCCAGCGTATCGACGGCGGCAATCAGGCGCGCCACGTCACGGAATTCGGCGCTGTTGGTGCCGAGCCCGCCGGTGACCACGTCGAAAGCGCGGCGGTCGGCGCCGTCGGCGAACTTGGCGCTATATTTTTCCTTCAGGCGGCCGATGCCGATGCTGTCGCCACCCAGCGCAAATCCGATCCCGGCGCGCAGAATGTCGGAACGCTCGGTGTCGGCGAGCGGCTCGAAAGTGCGCCAGCGGTCGCCGTAGAACAATTCGATCTGCTCGGCGGCCTGCTGCCAGCGCCGCGCCGCCCAGTTGATATCGGAGCGCAGCCGGATCGCCTCGCGGCCATCGATGTTGCCGATCACTTCGAGCGCGAGATCGTGGCGGCCGATGTCCGACAGCGCGCGCGCTTCGAGCAGCAGGCGCTGATTGCGAAGCTCGTTGGACAGGTCGGCGGTGCGCGTCGCCCGCAATGTCGCCTGCGCCCGTTCGGGCTTGCGGCTGAGCAGGTAGACCACAGCGAGCCGCGTCGCCACTTGGGCGCGCGCCGCGCCTTGCAGGCGGTTGTCGACCTGGTGCTGCAGCAATTCACCAGCTTGATCGAGCAGATCGACCGAGACCAGACGCTCGGCGAGCCGGCGGATCATCTCGTCGCCGCGGCGGCCAATCGGCGTGAGGTCGCGATAGTCGTAAAACAGGCTCAAGGAGTCGATCGGCGGCATGGGGTCAGCCTTGCCGTCGAGGAACAGCGCGCCGAAGGTTGCCGCCGCCTCTTCCTGCATGCGGCGCGCAATTTCCGAATGCGGATGGGAACGGAACGCGATGCGCATGATCTGGAACGCCTCGCGGTAGCGGGCGTCTTCGGTGTAGAGCCGCGCCAGCAGATGTTGCGCCTCAACCTCGGTGTCGTCGCCGCGCCACAGCGTGGTCAGCGTTTCAAGCTCCTTGATGACGTCGGGCTTCTTGATGTCGCCCAGCGCGTTGCGCAGCACGATCTCGCGCAGCTTGCCTTCGGCGGCGGCCGGCTGATTGCGCGACTCCACCGCATAGCGGTAGGACGCCAGCGCGTCCTTGCTGCGGCCCAGCGCCTCCGCAAGCCGCCCGGTCAGCAACGACACCAGCGGCTCAAGGTCGGGCGGCACGCCGACGGTCTCGAAATCGTTGAGCCGGTTGGTGGCGGTCGCGAGATCGCCGACCTCGATCGCAGCGCGTAGGCTTTCGGTGAGCGCAAGCCGCTGCAGTTCGAGCGGTAGCGCCGCAATCGCACCATCGACATGACGGAAGCCGTCGCGCGCCTCGCCCCATTTGCCAAGCCGCGCATAGGCCAGCGCGCGCCACAATTGCGCGTCGTTCTGGTTGCCGACGCGCGGACTGGTCAGGTCCTTGAGCGCGGGCTCGATGCGGTTGAGCATGATGTTGGCGATGGCGCGCAGCACCAGCGCGTTTGGATTCTCGGAGGTGGAGCGATCGTCCGCGATGGCAACGTCGAGCACCGCCTTGGCCTCGGCGAACATTTCGCGCGACAGATAGAAGCGCGCGAGATCGAGCCGGTGACCGGCGCGCTTGGCCGGCGGCGCGTCCGCCGCTGCCCCGATCAGCTCGAATTGGCGGTCGTTGAAGTCGGCCTTGCGGTCGAAGCCCCACAATTGGGAATCGAACGTGACGGCGCGGGCGATGCCCATGCGCCGGTCGGACTGCCCGGACTCCGACAGCGTCAGACCGCTCGGCCGGCCGAGCACAATCTTGTCCGCCGAAAGCTCGACGTTGAGGTCGTCAGCGAGCGGCTGTATTACCACGCCGTGCGTCGATGCGAGCGTACGCAACTCAACGAACTCGCGCGTCTTGACGAAGCCGCGGCTTGGCCCGAGCCCGGTGACGACAAGCAGCGTGTCGCCGATGTCGGCATCGTCGATCCGGTGCAGCTGGCGCGGATCGTCGAAAGGCACCGTGATGCTGGTGCGCGCCGGCCCGATGATGTTGCGGATCACAGCGAGCGGCTTGGTCGGCTCCACGACGGATTCACCGATGACGACCGACCAGCCGGTGCCTTCCATGACGGCGCTGGTAAGACGCGGGCGTTCGAGGCGCAGGCGCAGCACCTGCGCCGTATCCGCCCTGGTCAGGGTCGCGTCACGGATGGTGCGGCTCGGCTCATTTTGCAGCGCCGCAACGTCAAGCTTGGCCAGCGTGTCGAACACCAGCCAGACCGTATCGGCGCGCTGGAAGATCGCAGAGGGCGTCGGCACCGCAAACGGGAACAGCACGCGCAGATTGTCGCCCTGGCGATGCAATTCGGCAGCGACCGGGCGGTTGGGATCGCGCTGCGGCGCTGCAGGCGCGGGACTTGCGGCAGGCTCAACGCTTGGAGGCGGCTCAACGGGTTGTTGCACAGGCTTCGTCGCGGCCGGATCGGACGCGGCGGCTTCGGGCTGTTGCGTCGCCGGTTGCTGTGACGCAGGCGGCGGCTCGGCGGTCTGCGGCTTCGGCACAACCACGGCCGGCGGCTCGGCCACCGCGGGCGGCGGCGCCGCGGCGACCGCGGGACGCGTCGGCTTGATGATCGGCGTGACATCGACGACGTAATTGAAGTCCTCGCGGAAGGTGCGCACATCGACCATGTCGGAAAATGCAAAGCGCACCTCGGACATCGAGGCATCGGTGTCGAGCGTTGACTGAATCGATTCCAGTCCGGGTGGCGAGGCAAGCTTGGCGTCGGCGAGATCGAAGGTCAGCGGGGCGGCAAATTTCAGCGTCAGCTTATCCTTGCCGCGATCCGCCGACACGGCGGTCAGCTCCGGCAGCGAGAACATATAGCGGGTGAAGGTGACGTGGCTCGCGACCCGCACGCGCACGGGCGGCGCTTGGCGCTGCTCCGCGACTTTGTTTCTCCGGCGCGCCGCAAGCTCGGCATCGCGGGTGCGTCTGGCAAGGTCTTCGACCACGTCCTGCGGCAAGCCAGGCAGATCGGCGGTCCAAGTGTCGGGCAAGAGATCGATGTACAGCCGCTCGGCTGCCACGATGGTGTTGAGCTTCACCTTGCGGGCGACCGCAAAGCGCAGCGCGCGTCCATCCGGATCGCGGCGCGCCGCGCCGATCCAATCCGTCGCGCCATTGTTGATTTTATCGACCGCCACCGCGATGGGCCGCGCGAAACTCACGATCAAGACGCCGCTCGACATGCGCACTTGCGCATCGATCGGCTCGGGAAATTTCAGCACGATGCGGGCGTAGCCGCCGGTGGTGATGAGGCTGGCCTCGCCCCGCACCGCTTGCGCGGCGGCCGGCCGCGGCAGCACGAGCAGCACGGCGGTCAAGATCAGCGCCGCGACGCCAAGCAGAATACAGGCCTGCCGCGCGGCAGGCGGCCGCTTTCGCAGGCGGCCGCGCAGGCGGATCGCTTCAATGGGGACCGATGGACTCATACACGCACGCTGACAAGACGCCCGACCCTAGGACAGCGCGTTTAAGGCCACGTTAACCGTGACAAACCGGGCTCAGGTCCCAAGGCTTAAGGTTCCAAGCCTCAGGTCCCGTTAGGCTTGCCGTCGATTTTGGGCAGATCGGCCGGATTGGCGGCCCGTTCGGAGGGGCTCAGGCGCGTGGCGAGTTCGACGGTGAGCTTTTCGGCCGCCTCCGCGCTCATCTGCGCCATGATCTCGGACATGCGGCGCGGATTGATCCGCGCCGCCACCTCGAGCAGCACCTTCATGTCGAGCCGCTCGAAGATTTTCGCCGCCTCCTTGGGCTTCATGGTCTCATACATGGTGATGAGACCCTTCAGACGGACCGCGTCGGCGTCGTTGCGCTGTTGCGCGCCGTCGCTGAGGCGGACCTCCATGGCTTTGAGCTCGGCGATGCGGGCTTCAAGCTTTTGCTCGGCCGCCTTGATCAAGGTTTCGCGGATGTCGAGCTCGCGTGCCCGCGCGTCGAGTTCCTGACGGCGATCCTGCAAACGTTCAAGGATGGCGCGCTCGGCCGGTGAGACCGGACGATTGGGACCAGGCGGCGCGGCTGCGGCAGCGGGCGTCGTATCGGGCGGCGCGGGCACCGGCGGCGCAGCCGGGTTGGTTGCCGCTGCCGCCGGGGGCTTGGGCGGCGTTACCGAGCCAGTGACGATTTCACTCGAATTGGCGGATGGCTCCGCTGGCCGGTTCGGATCCGGATAGTTGAACATCTCCTGCATCCACGACCGTGGCGGCGCAGGCTTGGCAGATGCGACCTCAAGCGGCGTGGTCTGCGACGTGAGCTGTTGGGTCTGCGACCACGGCACCGTCGTCACCACGACATTGTCGGTGCGGCCGAGCCGCTGCCCGAGCGTATAGCCGCCGTCGAACATCAGACCCAAAGCTTTCAGCGCAAACAGGCAGCCGATCGCGATCAGCGCTATCGGCAATATGCGGATTTCACGAAACCATTTCACGCCGCGACTCCTTTGAGCCGCGCGCGAGCCCGATCCGCAAAGGCGCTGGCGGCGGCGAGGATGGTCTTGGCGTCAGGCAGCGGCGCGGCGGCCGGCACTGCCACGCCCCGGGCGCCCGCAATCTGCACCAGGCGGCCGAGCAGTTCGGTGCCGGCTTCGGTGTGCTGCGCGATGTCGGCGCAATAGCGCTCCGCGGTTTGCAGACGCGTGCCGAGCGTTTGATCGGCTTCGCGGACTGTGGCCTTGAGGCCCGCAATGCAACGTTCCGCGGTTTCGGTTGCGGTCACGAGTTCGGCGATGGTCGCGCGCAACGCCTTCTCGTCGGCCTTGAAGCGCTTGAGCTGGCCGCTCAGGCGGACGCAATAGAGGATCGTCAGCAGCAGCAACACCGCCACCATGCCCTCGATCGTCAGCGGCAGGATGTTCATTACGGCGCCTCCATCCGGGTGTTCGGCTCGTCCGCCTTCTCGAACATCGCGAAGGTGGTGCGCGGCTTGCGCAGCGGCTTGGCAACCCGAACCGCGACACGGTCGCCGACGCGGCCCATGCGGCCCTCGCTCAGTGTGACGTCGCCGCAGCGCACCGACACCATCGCGTCAGGGCGCAGTTCCAACATCAGCGTGTCGCCGACCTCGAGGTTCATCATGCGCTTGAGCGGAAGTTTCGCCTCGTAGAGCACCGCATCGACGTCGATCTCGGCCTGTCCGATCTCGGTCGCGAGATGGCCTTCCCAGATCGGGTCGCGGCCGAACTTCTCGCCCATGAACATCTGGAGCAGAACGCCGCGGATCGGTTCGATCGTGGCGTAAGGCAGC
This sequence comes from Rhodoplanes serenus, assembly GCA_945893145.1. Classification (GTDB taxonomy): domain Bacteria; phylum Pseudomonadota; class Alphaproteobacteria; order Rhizobiales; family Xanthobacteraceae; genus Z2-YC6860. The sequence continues at coordinate 6,724 of CAMDDZ010000047.1, forward strand.
AGCAGCTCGACTTCGCCGCCGCGGTCTTCCATGTCGATGCGCAGCCGCACCAGGATCGCGGCATTGGCCGGCCGCGAGATCGCAGCAAAGCGCGGGTTCGTCTCCAGGCGGTCGATGTTGAATTTCACCGGCGACAGCGGCTTGAAGGCAAGCTCGGCGTCCGCCAGCACCACCTCGATCATGCGCTTAACGAGGTTGGACTCGATCGTGGTGTAGGGCCGGCCTTCGATGCGGACCGAGGTCTGGCCGCGCCGGCCACCCAGCAATACGTCGATGATCGAATAGATCAGGCTGGAATTGACGGTGATGAGGCCGAAGTTGTCCCACTCCTCTGCCTTGAACACAGCGAGGATCGCAGGCAGCGGGATCGAATTGAGATAGTCGCCGAAGCGCACCGATGTGATGCGGTCGAGCGAGACTTCGACGTTGTCGGAGGTGAAGTTGCGCAACGACGTCGTCAGCAACCGGACCAGCCGGTCGAAAACGATTTCCAGCATCGGCAAGCGCTCGTAGGAGACCATCGCCGAGTCGATGATCGCGCGGATGCCGGAATTGTCGTTCAGCGATACGTCGGTCAGGCTGAAGCCGAGAAGGCTGTCGATTTCCTCCTGGCTCAGGATGCGCTCGGTGCCACCCTTGGTGCCCTGCATGAACTTGGAATTGTCGTCGACCATGGCGGCCCATTGGGTCGCCGTGCGGTCACCGTCGGCCGGATCGCCGGGACCGGCGCCGGCCTCTGTGGCCGCCGCAAGAGCGTTGGCTGCATCGCTGTCGAGCGCAAGCCCCCATTCGGCGGCGAGCGCGTCCTGATCGATCTGGTCTTTGTGTGCCATGATTTATGCCGTCACTGGACGACGATTTCCTTAAACAGCACCGCGGTGATGCGGCTCGGCGCAATCGAGGAGTTGATGCGGCGGGTCAACTCTTCCTTCAACCGATAGAGACCGGCCGACCCATCGAGATCGCTCGCCCGCAGTTCGCGCAGATAGGTCTGGAACGCGTCCATCACGCGCGGCATGACCGGCTGGATCTGCTGGACCATCGCCTGGTCCTGCAATTCGAGCACGATCCTGAGCTTGAGATATTGCGTGCGGTCGCTACCGCTGCCGGCGTTGGAGAGATTGACCGTCATCTCCGGCAGATCGACGAAGACCGCGACCTTGCCGGGCAACGGCGTCACTTTGTTTTCCGCGGCGTGGCCCGCGAACAGAAAGAAATAAGCCGCGCCGGCGGCGCCGGTGAGGATGAAGAGCGCCGCCCCGCCGATCAGCAGATATTTGAGCGGCGGCAGCGCAAACCACTTCTTCTTCTGCTGCGTTTGCTCGGCTGCGCCCTCGGCCTCGTCCTCGTCGGCGCTGTCGATTGCCGTGGCCTTCGCATTCGCTGCCATGCTGGGATCCCGAAAATTGCAATGTGTTCGGAGCCGGCCAGCGGCGGCAGCACAACGACAAACCGCAGACCCCAACCCCTGACGCTTCGTTAACGACGGTAGGTCCGTATGGTTAACGGAATCTTTCCAGCCGCCGCCGGGCTCGGAAAATTTTGCCGGGTTGGCGGCCTAACCGGCGCTTCCTGCCGGTCCGCCGGCCCGCCTCAAATCAATCAAACCATTGATATTGCTATATTTTACATGTTGGCACGGGCGCTGCAATGAAGCAGTCGGGCCAAGGCTTGGGAGAGCGGCGGCTCATCCGGTGGATCTCGCCTGGGAGGGCGGCGATCCATCGACCAGGGGAGCTTGCTGGATGGAGAACGCCCTTCTTATCGGGCTGTCGAGGCAAACCACGCTGCGGCGTGAGCTCGACATTGTCGCCAACAACATCGCCAACATGAACACCACGGCGTTCAAAGCCGATGGTGCCGTGTTCGCCGAATACCTCAACAGCGGTGCACGCGCGCAGCAGTTTGCCGCTCCCGATCAGCGCCTGAGCTTCGTGCAGGATCGTATGACTTGGCACGACATCAGCCAGGGTTCGGTCGAGCGCACCGGCAATCCGCTCGATGTCGCGATCGACGGCAACGCCTACATGGTGGTGCAGACGCCGCGCGGCGAGCGCTACACCCGCAACGGCGCGCTCCAAGTCAATCAGGCCGGGCAACTCGTGAACAGCGCCGGCGAGGTGGTGCTCGGCGAGTCCGGTCCCATCGTGCTCAACGCCACCGATCGCGACGTCAACATCACGGCCGACGGCACGGTGCGGGTGCGCGAGGGAACCAAGGGAACCACCGACGCAGCGCGCGGTAAAATCAGACTTGTCGCCTTCGCCAACCCGCAACTGCTTCAGAAAGATGGATCGAGCACCTTCGCGGCGCCGGCCAACATGCTGCCGCAGCCAGTGCCGGCGACAGCCAACGTGCGTGTCGTGCAGGGCTCTGTCGAGCGCTCCAACGTGCGTGGCGTCGTCGAGATGACGCGCATGATCGAACTGAGCCGTGCCTACACGGAAGTTGCCAACATGCTCCAGCAGCGGAGCGACCTGCGGCGAACCGCAATCGAGCGGCTTGCTGAAGTGCCAGCTTAACGCACGACGGAGAACTTGGTATGCGCGCACTCCACACCGCCGCGACCGGAATGATGGCCCAGGAGCTCAACGTCCAGGTCATCTCCAACAACATCGCGAACATGCGCACGACTGGCTACAAGCGCCAGCGTGCCGAATTCCAGGATCTGCTTTACGAGCACGTCCGCCGCGTCGGCACCCAGACCTCCGACCAGGGCAATATCCTGCCCGCCGGCATCGAGCTCGGGTCGGGCGTCAAAACGGTCGGCACCCCGCGCGTGATGACGCAAGGCGCGCTGTTGCCGACCGGCAAGGACTTTGACGTCGCGATCCGCGGCGAGGGCTTCTTCAAGATCCTGATGCCAGACGGCCGCACCTCCTACACGCGCGACGGTTCGTTCGAACTCGACGCCCAAGGCCGTATCGTCACGGCGCAAGGTTATGTGGTGCAGCCCGGCATCACGGTGCCACAGAACTCGACCGGCATTACCGTCAACCAGGCGGGCCAGGTGTCCGTCAACCAGCCTGGCCAGACCGCGCCGACGCAGATCGGACAGATCGAGCTTGCGATCTTCGTCAACAAGGCCGGCCTGCAAGGCATGGGCGACAACCTCTATCAGGAGACCCCGGCTTCGGGCACACCGCAGAGCGGCCAACCCAACACCGACGGCTTCGGAAACTTGCAGCAAGGCAATCTCGAACAGGCCAACGTCGAGGCGGTGACCGAAATCTCCGATCTGATTGCCGCCCAGCGCGCCTACGAAATGAACGCCAAGGTCATCACCGCCGCCGACCAGATGCTGTCGGCGACTTCGAACCTGATGAAGTGAGGAGCGGCCATGATCCGGTTCATTCTGTCGCTCGCGCTCATCGCCACGTTTGCCCACGGGGCGCGGTCACAACAAGCCGCCGCACCGGCCGCCAAGCTCCGCGAGCTGGTGACGGTCACGGCGGAGCTGGTGCGCATCGGCGACCTGGTCGAGAACGCCGGCGCCTCAGCCAACATCGCGGTGTTCCGCGCGCCTGACCTCGGGCAGACCGGAGCCGTGCAAATCGCCCGCGTCACCGAGGCGTTGCGTCAACACGATCTCGCCAATGTCGACACCGGCAATCTTTCCGAGATCATCGTCACACGGCTCAGCCGCACCATCACGCGGCAGGAAATCGAAGAGCGCATCACCCGGGCGCTCGCTGGACAATACGGTCTCGGCGAAGCCCGCAATCTCGCGCTGACCTTCGATCGCGACATTCGTTCGGTGCATCTTGAAGCGACCGCAACGGCGGAGCTTGCCATCAACCGCATCAACGTCGAGCCTCGCACCGGCCGTTTTGACGTCGTGTTCGACGTCCCGGGCAGCATGGCGGCGCGGCGCGTGACGCCGCTGCGCTACACCGGGATCGCGTCCGTAATGGTCGAAACCGCTACCGCGACGCGTGCCGTCGCTCGCGGCGAGATATTGAAAGCGTCGGACATTTCAATCGAGCGCCGTCCGAAGACCGAAGTCGCAGGCGACGTTCTGGGTGCAGAGCAGGTGGTTGGAATGACCAGCAAGCGTGCGCTCCGCGCCGGCGAGACGGTGCGCAGCGCCGATCTGGTGAAAGCCGAGGTGGTAGCGCGCAATGAGAACGTCACCATCGTGGTCGAAATGCCCGGCATCATGCTCACCGCACGCGGCAAGGCGCTTGAGGCCGGCGCGATCGGCGATCTGGTCAGCGTGCTGAACATCCAGTCGAACCGCAAGATCCAGGCCACAGTTACCGGCCCCGGCCGTGTGACCCTCGTGGGCGCCACGCCGTTCGTTGCTGCCGCCACGGTTCCCGCAACAAATCCAGAGCGCCCGAGCGCCGAGTGAGCGTCATGAGAATGCATTCGCGTCTTGCTTACGCCGTATCGATCGTTGCCTGTGCGTCACAGCTTGGAGGCTGCGCCGCGTTCGACCGCATCCTGACAATCGGTGCCACGCCGCCGCTCACCGCGATCGAGAATCCGACCGCAGCGCCCGGCTACCGGCCGGTGCAAATGCCGATGCCGACGCCGCAGCCCGCGTCCTACAGCCCCAATTCGCTGTGGCGGAACGGCTCGCGCGCCTTCTTCAAGGATCAGCGCGCGCAGCAAGTCGGCGACATCCTCACCATCAAGGTGAACCTGAACGACAAGGCCAATATCGCCAACGAAACCCAGCGCAGCCGCGACTCCAAGGACGATTCCGGCGTCGACGCCTTCTTCGGAAAATCGAAGCTTCCGGTGGTCGGCTCGCCGGTGCCCGGGCGCATTTTCACCGCGGACTCTACCACCTCGACCGACGGCAAAGGCTCCATCAACCGCTCGGAAGCCTTGCTGACCAATGTCGCGGCCGTCGTCACCCAGATCCTGCCGAATGGCAATCTGGTGATCGAAGGCCGCCAGGAAATCCGGGTGAACTTCGAGGTCCGCGAGTTGATTGTCGCCGGCATTGTGCGGCCTGAGGACATCGAAAGCGACAACACCATCGATTCGACCAAGATCGCGCAGGCGCGGATCGCCTATGGCGGCCGCGGTCAGATCACCGACGTGCAGCAACCGCGTTACGGCCAGCAGCTCCTCGACGTGCTGCTGCCGTTCTAAGAAAGTCGTTCTCCAGTCCCTCCTGCTCGGGAGAGTGTTTCGAGCTCCCCCGCTGCTTCGCATCGCGCGAGCGAGCGGCGGTACCCGCGGCCTCCGGCGTCTCCCCGCCGGAGGCCGCGCTCTTTTTTGGCCCAGCCTTCCTATTGCGCATGATCTTTTCCGAAAACCGGTTCCCACTTTTCGGGATCATGCGCCCGCGTTGAAAACGGGTGGCGCACCACCCGTGATGGCGACACATTGCATGACAACGCCACGGAGATCATGCCATGACCAGCGCAACGCAGCGAAAGCGCCCTGCACCACCCGATGACGACATCGCGGCACGCGTCGGCGCGTTCGATTGGGCACGCGTTGCCGCCAATCTCGACAGCCACGGCTGCGCACCGCTGGAAGCGCTGCTGAATGCGCAAGAGTGCCGGACGCTCGCCGCACGCTATGAGCACGCCAGCGAATTCCGCAGCACCATCGTGATGGCGCGGCACGGTTTTGGACGCGGCGAATACAAGTATTTCGCCTATCCGCTGCCGGCGCCGATCGAAGACCTCCGCACGAGCCTCTACCCACGGCTCGCCCCGATCGCCAACCACTGGAACGAGCAGATGGGCATTGGCGTGCGCTATCCAGACACCCATGCCGAATTCATTGCGCGCTGCCATGACGCCGGACAGACGCGGCCGACGCCGTTGCTGCTGCGCTACCGCGAAGGCGACTACAATTGTTTGCACCAGGACATCTACGGCGAGCACGTCTTTCCGTTGCAGGTGGTCATCCTTTTGTCGGAGCCCGGTGAGGATTTCACCGGCGGCGAATTCGTGTTGACCGAGCAGCGGCCGCGGATGCAGTCGCGCGCCGAAGTGGTGCCGCTCCGGCAAGGCGACGCCGCGGTGTTTGCGGTGCATCACCGGCCGGTGCAGGGCACGCGCGGGTGCTATCGCGTCAAGCTCCGCCACGGCGTCAGCCGGCTGCGGTCGGGGCTGCGGCACACTGCCGGCATCATCTTCCACGATGCAAAATAGGCGCACAAAAAATAGGCGCGCTTGGTGGCGCGCCTATTGGGTTGACTGATCCGATTGGCGCCGGTGGCACTTAGTCGTCGCGATAGACGCGCTCGCGCCGTTCGTGGCGCTCCTGCGCCTCGACCGAAAGCGTTGCGATCGGCCGCGCCTCGAGCCGCCTGATTGCAATCGGTTCGCCGGTTTCCTCGCAATAGCCGTAGGAGCCGTCGTCGATGCGGTTGATCGCTGCGTCGATCTTGGCGATCAGCTTGCGCTGACGATCGCGAGCCCGCAGTTCGATCGCGCGGTCGGTCTCCGACGATGCGCGGTCGGCGATATCCGGATGATTCTGATTCTCGTCCTGCAAATGCTGCAGGGTTTCCTTGGCTTCTTTGAGGATGTCCTCGCGCCAAGCCAGCAGGCGCTCGCGGAAGTAATCCCGCTGGCGTTCGTTCATGAACGGCTCTTTGTCGGTCGGACGATAGTTCTTCTTGTCCGCCGACCGCACGCCGTTCTGGCCATTATGACCATTGTGGCCGTTATGACCGTGGCCATTATGGCCGTTATGGCCATTGTGACCGTTATGGCCATTCGCGCCTTTGACGCTCTTCACGCTACCATTCGCATTCTTGTTTTTCATTATCGACCCCACCGAACTGGAGAGCGAGCCTCCCTGCTCGCGGGGCGAGCTTATAGTGGGGCGATAGGCAGCCGACAAGCGCGGAATGGAGGCAGCAGAAAACCCGCAGAAAACCTGGGGTTTGGCTAGGTGGTCGGGGGCTTTCGAGGCGCCATTTTGGCGATTTCAACCTCGACGCGCAGCTCGATTTCGGCCAGCACATTGTCCAGCCCTATGTCACCTGACGCATCCACCAGATTGGCGGTGGCGGACCGCAGGCGCATCAGCGTGGAGGGTTCGACCGCCCCGGCCAACACGCTGATTTTGAGCTCGTCGAGGGCGTCGAGAGCGAACTGGCCGCGCTTGAACGCGCGCCGGCGTTTTGCGGGCCGCTCATCCTCGCCCTGCAGGGCGATCAGGGCATCGATGCCGCCGACCGTCCGCAACGCCGCGGCCGGCGCGGGCGTCGAGGCCGCCTGCTCCTCGGAGACCGAAAATCCCCCCGCCGACGCGCGCTTGGCTGCGGATGGTGTCGTGACCTGGGCGGTGGCGTTGGAACCGAAAATGCGCATGGCAAGAGGCCCTTCGGCCGAAGCGGCGCAGCCGCCCCGGGATACCGCTGAAGGTCGCCCGATTATGGTTAACCCCTGGTAAACAGACGGCAAATTTTGCCGCCAGCACGGCAGGAGTGGCCTGTGCGCCGACACCGAATTGCCACCATCGAGTCAAAATTCCTTTTCATTTCAGTACGTTCTTCGCAGCGGCTCGGTGGCACGCGATTCGCAATGAGGTTGGCGGTCCGCACTCATCGGGGAGCTTAGGATGACGAGGACGTTGACCCATGCGTTTGCCGCGCTCGCCGCGGCGGCGCTCCTCATTACGGTTGCGGCCACGTCGCCGCGGGCCGACTCGCCGCCTGTGCGCTTTGCGGCGAGCACGTCGCGTATCAAGGACCTCGCCAACGTTGAGGGGGTCCGGCAGAACCAACTGATCGGCTACGGCCTCGTGGTCGGGCTGAACGGCACTGGCGACACGCTCAACAACATCCCGTTCACCAAGCAATCGCTGCAAGCGATGCTGGAGCGGATGGGCGTCAACATTCGCGGCGCCACCATCCGCACCGGCAATGTGGCGGCCGTCATGGTGACCGCAAACCTGCCGGCGTTCGGCACCCAGGGTACTCGCATCGACGTCACGGTGTCGGCGCTGGGCGACTCCAAAAGCCTGAACGGCGGTACGCTGCTGGTCACGCCGCTGCTCGGTGCCGACGGCAATGTCTATGCCGTGGCGCAGGGCTCGCTGGCGATCGCCGGCTTCTCGGCCGAGGGCGACGCGGCAAAAATCACGCGCGGCGTGCCGACCGTCGGCCGCATCTCCAACGGCGCCATCATCGAGCGCGAGATCGACTTCGCGCTGAACCGGCTCAACCAGGTGCGGCTGTCGCTGCGCAACGCCGACTTCACCACCGCCAAGCGCATCGCCGCCGCGATCAACGATTTCATCGGCATCAACACCGCCGAGCCGCTGGATTCCTCGACGGTGCAGATCAACATCCCACAGCAGTTCACCGGCAACGTGGTGTCGCTGCTGACCGAGATCGAGCAACTGCAGATCGAGCCCGATCTCGCCGCCAAGATCGTGATCGACGAACGCTCCGGCATCATCGTGATGGGCCGCGACGTGCGCGTCTCGACGGTCGCGGTGGCGCAGGGCAACCTCACCGTCACCATCACCGAAACCCCGCAGGTCAGCCAGCCGGCGCCGTTCTCGCGCGGCCGCACCGTCACGGTGCCGCGCACGCGGATCGGCGTGCAGGAGGATGGCAAGCGGCTCGCGCTGGTGCGTGAAGGCGTATCGCTGCAACAGCTCGTCGACGGGCTCAACGCGCTCGGCATCGGTCCGCGCGACCTGATCGCAATCCTGCAAGCCATCAAGGCCGCCGGCGCCATCCAGGCCGACATCGAGGTGATGTGATGACGTCTCCGACCATCCCGGGGCTGACGCCCGCCGCCAGCGCGGCGCTCGCGAGCCCTTCGAAGCCCGCCACCGGCCTGCAGCAAAAGGCCAAGAACGCCGCGCAGGATTTCGAGGCGGTGTTCATCAACAGCATGTTCCAGCAGATGTTCAGTAGCGTCAGCCAAGGGCCGTTCAGCGGGGGGCCGGCGGCCAACATGTGGCGTTCGTTTCTGACCGATGAGTACGCCAAGACCTTCGCCAAATCCGGCGGCATCGGCATCGCTGAACACGTGCAGCGCGCCCTGATGGCCCGACAGGAGATCCAATGAAGTTTTTCGGAACCCCCAAGGCTTCCTCGCCTCAAGACTCCTCGCCTCGCCCGGTCAGCAACCCGGCGGAGGCTGAACTCCTCATCACCCACCTGATGGATGTGATGGACGCGCTGCTTGGCGTGGTCCAGCAGGAAACCCAGCTGGTGCGCGCCGGCAAACTCACCGAGGCGGCCAAGCTCGAACCGTCCAAGGCCGAACTGTCGCGGCTCTACGTCGCCGACACGGCGCGGCTCAAAATCAGCCAGACCTATCTGTCGCAGACCGTGCCGAAGATCATCGCAACGCTGCGCGAGCGGCACGACCTGTTCCATGCGCTGCTGCAAATGAACCTCACCGTGCTGGCAACCGCCCACGCGGTTTCGGAAGGCATCATGCGCGGCGTCTCAGACGAATTGGCACGCAAGGCGACACCGCAGGGCTATGGCATGTCGGGGCGCGCCGCGACGCCGCCGCCGAGCAGCATGCAGCCGTTGACCTTGAGCCGGACGCTGTAGGCGTTTTTAGTCCAAGGCATTTGAACTAAACAGCGCGGGGTTCGGAAAGGTGTGAGGTCGTAGCGTAGGCGTTCAGATCGGAATCACGCGGCAGGCTGCCGCACGGAGGCCGGAATGGACAGCGGTTTCGTCGTCAAAACACCACGCGCAGGCGTGCAGAGGACCTATGCGGCACGCGATCCCGTGCGTGTGCGCGAAACAACCGACACCGAGCTCGCCGCCTCGAAAACGGCGAACGCAACTGGCGACGGAGGCAACAAGAGCAACGACCAGCACGCGCCGGACCACCGGCCGCCCGAGCACCACGCCGACCATGCGCCGCATGACGTGGTGGTCGATCCGGCGACCCGCGAAGTCCTCTACCGCGAGCGCGACGTGCGCACCGCCGAGGGCGAACATCCAGACCAGGCGCTGCTGCGACAACGGGCATACCGACAGGCGGCGCCCGCGAATGAGCCACAGCCTGCGCCGAACGAACCTCACGCCAACATCAAGGCCTAGCCAGTCAGAGAGCGCCATTGAACTTCAAGTCCGCATCGAAGCCACTCACCGGTCAGCCACAGAGCAAGCCCCTCGACGTTTCGAGGACCTTCGAACAGGCGCTCGCGTTCCATCATTCCGGCCGGCTTTCCGAAGCGGAGCGGCTTTACACCGCGGTTCTTGCGGCTCGGGCCGACCATTTCGACGCCTTGCAGATGCTGGGGCTGATCAAGCTCGGACGCGGCGAAGCGAGCGCGGCCCTGCAATTGATCTCGACCGCCCTGCAGTCGCGGCCGAATTCGCCGCAAGCGCTGCTCAATCGCGGTCTCGTCCTCAACGCGCTCAATCGTCACCAGGAGGCGCTGGCGAGCTTCGATCTGGCGCTCAAGCACAAGGGACGCTACGCCGAAGCGCTCAACAATCGCGGCTGCGTGCTCGCAGCGCTTGGGCGCGACGAGGAAGCGCTCGAGGACTATCGGCGCACCATCGGCATCAAGCCCGACTATACGGATGCGCATTACAACCAGGGCATCTCGCAGCAGAAATTGAATTGCCACGCCGACTCGCTCAAGAGCTTCGACCGGGCGCTGGCGCTGGATCCAAACCACGCCAAGGCGCACAACAATCGCGGCACCGCGCTGCAGTTGTTGCGGCGCCCCGAAGAGGCACTGACGGCCTACGACCGCGCGCTCACGCTGCGGCCGGATTTCGACGAAGCGCTGAACAACCGCGTCACCGTGCTCCGGCTCTCCAACCGGCACGACGAGGCGTTGCAGAGCGTCGACCGTCTGCTGTCGCTGCGGCCGGGTTACGCCGAGGCCCACAACAGCCGCGGCGCGCTGATGTCAGACTTCAATCGCAGCACCGAGGCGGTGCAGAGCTACGAGCACGCGGTGTCGCTCAAGCCTGACTATAGCGAGGCGCGGTGGTCGGCATGTCTTGCGACGTTACCGATCCTTTATGGCGAGGAATCCGAAATCACCGAGCGGCGCACCGACTATGCGCGCCGGTTGTACGCGTTCTGCACCGATGTGGTGGCAGACCGAGTGCCGGGTGACCTGACGCGCGGCATCGGCCGGGCGCAGCCGTTCTTCCTCGCTTACCAGGGCTACAACGACCGCGACCTGCAACGTCTGTTCGGCACGCTGATGACGCATGTGGTGGGCAAGCGCTACCCGCAGGCGGAACTGGCGTTGCCGCCGGAGCCAGGCGAGCCGGTGCGCGTCGGCATCGTCACTGGATTTTTCCGCCAGCATTCGGTGTGGAAGATCGGCGCCAAGGGCTGGGTCAGTCAGCTCGATCGCAAACGCTTCCAGGTTTACGGCTATCACACCGGCCTGCAGGAGGACGACGAGACCGCGTTCGCCAAGGCGCAGTGCCACCGCTTCGTGCATGGCGAGACCTCGATCGACCGCTGGCGCAAGCAAATTCTCGCCGACAAGCCGCACGTGCTGCTCTATCCGGAGATCGGCATGAATGCCGAAGCGAGCGTGCTGGCGGCGCAGCGCCTCGCGCCGGTGCAGTGCAGCTTCATCGGCCATCCGCAGACCAGCGGCATGCCGACCATCGATTATTTCCTCAGCGGCGCGCTGATCGAGCCGTCAGACGGCGCGGAGCACTATTCCGAAACGCTGGTTCGGCTCCCCAACATCGGCCTCTACTACGAGCCGCTGCAGCTTCCGGCCGTCGAGGTGACCCGCGAGCAGCTTGGGCTGCGCCCGGGGGCCGTGGCCTATTGGTGCACGCAGTCTCTGTTTAAGTATCTGCCGCAGCACGACTGCGTGTTCGCCCGGATCGCCCGCCAGATCGGCGATTGCCAGTTCGTGTTCATCCGTCACGAGCCCAAGCAGGTCACCGAGTTCTTGCAGAACCGGTTGCAACGCGCGTTCGAAGCCGAAGGCCTCAACGCCAGCGACCATTGCGTCTTCCTGGCTCCGATGGAGATGGCCCGCTTCTCAGCCGCAGCCGGCCAGTGCGACGCCATGCTCGACAGTATCGGCTGGTCCGGCGGCAACACCACGCTGGAAGCGCTGGCGCAGCACCTGCCGATGGTGACATTCCAGGGGCCGTTGATGCGAGGGCGCGTCAGCGCGGGAATTCTCCGAATGCTCGGGATGCCCGAAGTCATCGCCGAGACGGTCGACGACTACATCGCCATCGCGGTGCGGCTCGGCCGCGACACCGCCTGGCGCGACAGCCTCAAGGATTCCATCGCCCGCAACCTCGATCGCGTCTATCGCGACCGCGCCAGCATCGTAGCGTTGGAAGAGTTCCTCGATCGCGTGGCACGGCGGCAGCAGGACCTCGCGATCCCGGCGCCGGCCGCCTGACCGGCGCGCGGCGATCTTTCGGCCGCACCACTCATAATAAAAAAACTGCGGACGGCGCGACCACGCCGGTCCGCACATGACGCGCGGCTCACGCGCTGAGCGACACCTGCATTTCGATGCCACGCACCTGTCGAGCGCCGCTCGCGCAGCCTGCCGCAAAAATCATGGTTAGCGTTTGGTGCGCGAACGTGGTTAGCGAAATTTGAATCGCCGCGCGCAAACCTATTCCTAATCATACTTGTTCGCTCAACTCATTAACCAAGATTTTTTACGGCACATTACGGCGGTTGTGCGATCACGGCACTCGATCCGATGGGGATCGTCACGTGACTCTCCCGTGTGGGGACTTGAAGGACCAGAAAGGTAAACTGCCATGTCTGATATCGTTCTTTCGGCTGGCGTGCGTTCGAACCTTCTGCAATTGCAGAAGACGTCCGAACTGATCACGGCCACCCAGACCAAGCTTGCGACCGGCAAGCGGGTCAACAGCGCTCTCGACAACCCGATCAACTTCTTCACCGCCCAGTCGCTCGGCAACCGCGCCAACGATTTGGGCAACCTGCTCGACTCGATGTCGACGGCGTTCAACACGATCCAGGCAGCCAACAACGGCATCACCTCGATCACCAAGCTTGTGGAATCCGCACAGGCGCTGGTCAGCCAAGCCAACCAGACCTCGGACACCGCTGTCCGCGCCAGCCTTGCCACTCAGTTCGGCACCATCCGCACTCAGATCGACAAGCTCGCGGGCGATGCCAGCTTCAACGGCATCAACCTGCTGAACGGCAACAACCTGACCGTGACCTTGAACGAAACCGGCACCTCGACCGTGACGGTCACCGCGGTGACGTTCACCTCGACAGGTCTCGGCGTCAACGCCGCGGCGAACAACTGGGGCGCCTCTGCCGATATCGCATCGGCCTCCACCAACCTGACCGCCGCGTTGACCACGCTGCGTTCGCAGGCTCAGTCGTTCGGCTCCAACCTGTCCACCGTGCAGATCCGCCAGGACTTCACCAAGGCGATGATCAACACGCTGCAGACGGGCGCCGATGCCCTCACCCTCGCCGACTCCAACGAGGAAGGCGCGAACTTGCTGGCCTTGCAGACCCGCCAGCAGCTGTCCACCACCGCCCTGTCGCTCGCTTCGCAGGCGAGCCAAGCGGTGCTGCGCCTGTTCGGCTAAGCTTCGCAATCGCACTAAACGACACGAGACGGCGGCACGAAAGTGCCGCCGTTTTGCTTTTTGCCGCATGGATTTGTTTTGGTACGGATTTGCGGCGCCTATCAGCGATTTCGACGCTTATTAAGCGTTCGTTAGGATTTCGATAACGCTTTATCAAGCCTAACAGATCATTCTCCACCTGACCGCTACAGTGATGTGAGCGGCTTAGCGACCCGCGAGTGGAGTATGCGATGAGTGACATTGTTCTTACGGCAGGTGTTCGTTCGAACCTTCTGCAGTTGCAGAAGACCGCGGACCTGATCACCGCCACCCAGACCAAGCTTGCCACCGGCAAGCGGGTCAACAGCGCCCTCGACAATCCCGTCAACTTCTTTACGGCCCAGGCGCTCAGCAATCGCGCCAGCGACCTCAGCAACCTACTCGACTCGATGGCCAGCGGCATCAGCACGATCCAGGCGGCCAACAACGGCATCACCTCGATCACCAAGCTTGTGGAATCCGCACAGGCGCTGATCAGCCAGGCCAACCAGACATCGGACACCACGGTCCGCGCCAGCCTTGCCACTCAGTTCGGCTCGATCCGCACCCAGATCGACAAGCTCGCGGGCGATGCCGGCTTCAACGGCATCAACCTGCTGAACGGCAACAACCTCACGCTGACGCTGAACGAGACCGGCACCTCGACCGTGACGGTGACCTCGGTGACGTTCACCTCGACCGGCCTCGGCGTCAACGCCGCGGCCAACAACTGGGGCGCCACCGCCGACATTGCGGCGGCCTCCACCAACTTGACCGCCGCGTTGACCGCACTGCGTACGCAAGCCCAGTCCTTCGGCTCTAACCTGTCCACCGTGCAGATCCGCCAGGACTTCACCAAGGCGATGATCAACACGCTGCAGACCGGCGCCGACGCCCTGACACTCGCCGACTCCAACGAGGAAGGCGCGAACTTGCTGGCCTTGCAGACCCGCCAGCAGCTGTCCACCACAGCCCTGTCGCTTGCCTCGCAGGCAAGCCAGGCCGTGTTGCGGCTGTTCCAGTAAAGGTTATCCCGGTGGGCCGCGCAGGCTCACCGCGCTTCACTCCACTCGCATCACTCGGAATGGCGTTTGCGCTCCGCAAACGCCATTTCGATTTCAGCGGACACCGGAAGGGATCGCTATGCCATTAAAGGTCGAGCTCAAGCCCAGCGAGCGCATCCTGATCGGCGAGTGCATGGTCACCAATTGCGACCAGCGCACCTGGCTCGTGATCGAGGGCGCTACGCCGATCCTGCGCGAGAAGGACATCCTCACGGCCAAGAACGCCGACACGCCGGCCAAGCGCATCTATCTGGCGGTTCAATTGATGTACACGTCGCGCGACCCGCGCGCGCACCACGACATCTACTTTTCGCTGGTGCGAGAGATGACGCAGGCCGCGCCCAGCACGTGGCGTTATGTTGAAAGTATAAATAATCAAATCTTAACGGGGAGCTTGTACAAAGCTTTGAAGGAAGCCAACAAATTGATCGCTTACGAGAAGGAGCTCATCGAGCATGCAAAGCGCGGCCCAGGCCTACAAAAACGTGTCGCGGCAAACCTCAAGTCCGCGTGACCTCGAAGCAAACCTGCTGCTGCAAGCCGCCGCGCGTCTGCAGTCGGTGCACGACAGCTGGGACAAGGAACGGTCTCAGCTCGACGAGGCGCTGCTCTACAATCGTAAGCTCTGGTCGGTGTTCCTGAGTGAAGCGACCGACAAAAAAAATCCGCTGCCGAAGGACGTGCGCCAGAACGTCGCCAATCTGGGCCTGTTCGTGCTCAATCACACGGTCGCCGTGCTGAACGATCCGCGTCCCGAGCAGCTCGACTCGCTGATCAAGATCAATCGCGACGTCGCCGCAGGCCTGATGGGCCACGCTGCCTAACGCCAGCCGCCAGTTCGCCAAACCGAAGCCCCGCGGCATGCCGCGGGGCTTTTCGTTTTGGGCGAAGAAGCGGGCCCGCAGCGCCTGATGCCGAGGCCGCGGCAATCCGGTTCAGCGCTCCGAAGCCGTCTGGCGAATTGCGTTCTCGGTCGGGGCGCGCGCTTCTCGCTTACGCAACGATCTCTTCTCGTTCCGATCATTCCAAACGATAAACGCAGCGAGTACCGTTAGCCCGATCAATAGTCTCGGGATAACGTGCTACAGCTTCTCAAGCTATCGGCGCACCGGCACCTCGGGGTGTCACCAGCATGCTGCCTTATCAGCCCGCGAGCCTGCCTTGGCACAGCCCTCAGCGGACTTGCGCATCGTCGCAAAGCTATACCAGTCGGAGCAGAACGCCAGCCGCGCTTTTACGATGGCGTTGAGCCAATCGCGGAGATTGCGCAGTCTCGATCGGCCGAGGCCGTTTGTGACGCTATGGCCTAGAGGTAGTTGATCAGGCTCGTCTTGAGCAGCAGCGCCGTGGTCTGCAGCGTCGCCTGGAGGCTCGTCTGCAGCATCAGAATTTTCGCCGCGACCTCCTCGTTCGGCGCACCCTGAACCTGCTGAAGCAATTCCTCGAGTGCGCTGCCCGCCTGCTGGTGGCGGTCCTTGGTGGAGGCGAGCGCGGTCTGCGCACCCGCCAACTCGCCCTGGATGTCGCTGATCTTCTGCTGGTTGGGCTGGCCCGCAAGTACCATCGCGGTGCGCTGGCGCAGCGCCGCATAGGCGCCTTCGGCGTTCGGATCAGAGGCGGAGAACGACATTGCGGCAAACACCGCGATGCTTTGCACGGTGTTGCGCAGGGCCTGCTCGTTAGCCCGCATGCCGTATGAAACCGTGAGGGTGCGGTCAGCCTGGGCGATCGCGGTGGAGCGCGCCGGATCGCTGCCCGCATCGCCGGTGTACCACGAGACAGTGTTGGCGCTGGTGCCATCCACCAGCGCGGTCGCGTTGTTGAACGGCGGCCCGGCGACGCGCTGCGGCGGATTGGCGTCGTCGGTGTTGAACAGATTGTTGCCGGCCGCCACCGCCGAAGCCGCCGACAGCGCGGTCGAGGCCAGCGTGCCGAGCGACTGGGTCAGTGCCGCCGAAAGATTGGTTGCGGTGGCTGCTGACGAAGGTCCGATAGTGAATTGACCGGGCCCCGGCGTCGCCGAGGTCGTCGCCGTGAGGGTAAGGTCCTGGCTCGAGCCATCCGGCAGCGTGAACGTCAACCGCAGCGTTTGGCCGTTGCTCGGGTTGGTCGCACCGAGATCGACGCCGATCGAAGCCGGCGGCGCGCTCGGGCCGGTGATGGTTGCGCCGCTCAGCGTCGAATTGACGCCCGCAAGCTTGAACCCGAACGGCGACACCGCGTCTTCGGTGACCGCCACCGAGGTCGCGGTTGGCGACGAAACCACGAGGCGGCCAAGGCCGCTCGCCCCAAGATCGGCTTGGTGGCGCTCGTCGATCATCTGCTTGAGGCCGGCGCGGCCGGCAAAGCCGTTGAGAATGTGGTCGGAGGTTTCCACGGCTGGCTGATCGACGTCGCGGCCGGAGAACAGCGAGCGATCGCCGGATTTGGTGTTGAGCAGGCTCAGCACCTGATCGAATTGGCTCAGTGCCGTGGTCTGATCGGGCGTGCTGCTGCCGCCATTAAGCTTGAATAGCGACGTCAGAGCGGTGGTCTTGGCGCTTTGCGCCAGGCTGGTGATTTGCGAAAGCGCGGTCTGCGCCACGTCAAGGCGCACGCCCCCTTGCGTGATGGCTGCTTGGTAGCCGTCGATGGCAGAAAGCTGGTTGCGCAGGCCGACCGTCAGCCCGCGGTCGAGCCCCAAGCCGGCGTAGGTTACGGACTTCTCGCCAGTCCCGAGCTGCCGTTGCAGATCGGTAAGCTGGTTGCGCATATCGATCAGCGCCTGGACCGACACCGAAGCGGCCGTTCCAACACCTTTCACGTCCATAGCGACCTCAGATCCTCATCAAGGTGTCGAGCATGTCCTTGATCGCGGACATGACACGCGCGTTGGCGCCGTAGGCGTTCTGCAGGGCCAACAGATTGGCCATTTCCTGATCGACATTGACGCCGGCGTTGTCGTTGATGCGCTGCTGCAGCGCGTTGACCACGACACTCTGGCCCTGCGAGAGGCTGTTGGCGTTGTCGGCGGCCTGGCCCTGCATACTCAGCATCTGGCGCAGGAACGTCGGCACGTCGCTGGTGAACGGCACCGCCGTGCTGCCGATTCCGGTGGCAGGCAAGAAGGTCGACTTCGCGGCAGTGAGCTGCTGATAGATGTAGTTCGGGCGGGTCGGATCGCCGGCCCCGATGCCCGGCATATAGGCGACAAGTTTCGACGGGTCGGCAAGCAGCGCCGGATTGACCGCGATGCGCTCGGCGAAGCCCAGCTGCTGCGGGCCGCGCGACGTGATCGAACCGGTAAAGAGGTTGGTGGCATCGGTGAAAAACGGCAGCGCCGTGCCGCCGGTCAGCCCCGAGGCGCTGGTCGTCATGGAGAGCGCATCGATGTCGGTCCGGTTGGACGCACCATCGTCGCGCACGTGCAGCACCGTGCCGGTCGCCGAGAATTGCAGATTGCCGGCGAACATCTGGTTGAGCTGGTTCATCGCCCCGGTCAGCCCGCCGGAGAAATCCATGCCGATCACCTGATCGTTCGGATCGGCTGTCATTGAATTCTTCAACGGCAGCGCGGTCGGATCGTCGACCCGGATCAGAGTCAGTGTGTGCTGCTGGTTGGTTTGCCGGTCGGTGTAGGTCAGGCTCAGCGTGTTGCCGGCGAGCAGGCCCGCAGTGTCGATGTCAAAGCCGCTCTGCGGTCCGGGCGGGATGGCGGTGCCGTTGGTCGTCACGTCCGACAGCGCGTGCGCCATCGCGGCCGCCATGGCGTCGAGCTGATCCTGCGCCTGCGTCAGCACGTTGTCGCGCATATCGATCAAGGCCGCGATCTTGCCCGACCGGATCGCGTCGTTGGCGATCAGGTCGATGGTCGCGCCGTTCGACGATTGCAGGCTCAGCGTGCTCAGCGTGCTTTGGTTCCGGTCGGCGCTGTATTGCGAGAACGGCGACATCGTGCCCTGGGCGTTGAACACTAGCTGGGTGGGCTCGGCGCCAACCAGCTGGATGCCCGAATTGGTGAACACCTTGTATTCGTTGTGCTCGCCGACGACGACGCGAATGTCCATCAGATCGGAGAGCTGATTGACGTACAGGTCGCGCTGGTCTTGCAGCGTCGCCTCGGCGCCGCTGGCGCCAGTCGAGTTGGCAAGCTGCCGGTTGATCGTTGCGATCTTTTGGAGTGCATCGTTGGCGCTGGTGACCGCGTCCGCAAGCCCGCTTTCGGCGTCGCCGCGCAGCGCCTGTATGTCTCCGCTCACGCTGTTGAGCTGCTGGGCCAGCACCTGCGCAGAGCTCAGGACTGCGCTGCGGTTTGCCGTCGCATCCGGCGAGGTGACGAGCCCCTGCACCGCGTTGGTGAAATTGTTGAACACGGTTTCGAGCGCGCTGTCGGAGCCCGGCGCGCCGTAGAGCTGCTGGAGCCGCTGGTAGAAGTTCGCCCGCGTCGTTGCGAAGCCGCCGCCCGACAATTCGACGCGCAGCTGGCGCTCCACGTAAAGGTCGAGTTCGCGGCTCACCGCTGCGACGCGGACGCCGCCGCCGTTGTTGCCGGCGACCAGCGGAGCCTGCACCAGCGTCTTGCGGATGTAGCCGGGCGTCTGCGCGTTGGCGACGTTGGACGCGACCAGCGCCAAACCGGCCTGCGTGGTGCGCAGTCCGGTGAGCGCGGTGGAAAGCGCCTGCGAAAGGCTCATGCGAGCATCGAGTCCCTAAGTAGAGCGGCTGTGCCCCGGCACAGTCACCGCAGCATGTTCAAGAGGTCCTGCACCATCTGATTGCTGGTCGTGATGACGCGCGTATTGGCCGAGTAGGCCTGCTGCGTGACGATCAGCTTGGTGAATTCGTCGGCGATGTCGGTGTTGGAGCCTTCGAGCGACGAGCCCAGGATTTTGCCCGCCGAGCCGTAGGTGGCGGGTCCCGAGGCATCGGTCGCCTCGAAGGCGCCGCCGTCAATGCGCTTGAGCGCATTCGGCCCGTTGAAACTCGCGATCGTGATCTCGGCCAAGTCGATACTGCGGCCGTTGGAGTAAGAGCCGACCACGCGTCCCTTGTCGTTGACCGACACTTGCTGCAGTTCGCCGGCAGCAAAGCCGTTCTGCTGCAACAGGTTGACCTGCACGTTGCCGTTCGGATCGGCAAACTGCGAAATGCCGCCCGAACCGTGTTGAATTTCGAGGTTGCCGAGCGACACCCCATCGACCGTCATGTTGGGGATGGTCACGGAGGCGACCAGCGGATTCATTTGGCCGTTGGCGCCGAACGTGTAGTCGGTGCCCACGTTCTGCCACGCGACCTGCGTGCCGGTGGCGCGCGAATTGACCTGGTAGAACATGTTCCAGGTGTCGGTGCCGCCGTAGAGCGAGCTGTCGGTCTTGGCCCAGCGCAGCTGGATATTCACCGGCGAGCCGGACACGTCGTAAGCCGTGATCGCGCCACCGCCGATCGAGGAAGCGACGAAGCTCGCCATGTCGCTTGCGATCACGGTGCCGTTGGATGGCAGCGCCGAGACGGTGTGGATGCCGAAGTTCAGCGGCGTCGCGGTGCCGCCGACCGTGATCGTGTCGGTCATGTTCGAAGCCGTGACCGTAACGTTGCCGTTCGACGTATCGACCGTGCCAAGGCCACCGGTCAGGCCGCCGAGCGCGGTCGCAAGGTCCGCCATGGTCGAAACCTGGCCGACGCCGGTGCCGAACGTGATGTTGAGCGGCGGATTGGCGCCAACCGTGAACGACAGCGTCTGGCCCGCCGAAACCGCGTTCTGGGTCAGAAGATTGCTGGCGAACGTCGTGTTGATCGAAAGCCCAAGCTCGCTGAGCAGACCGAGCGAACTGCCGCCGCCGACCGCAACGTCGGTGTCGGCGTTGGCGCTGGTCAGCACCAAGTGGTTGGAGGGATTGAGCGAGGCCGTAATGCCGGTGGTGCCAGTCTGCAGGTTGATCTTGCCGACGATGGCCGCGGCGTTGTCACTGGCCGCGATCGCGATGTTGGTGCCGTTGAGCTGCAACGTGCCGCCGGCCGACGACAGACCTGAAATATCTTTGGTGGCGGTGAGAACCGCGAACGCATCGGGCGCGAGCGTCGCACCGGCGCCGATGATCTTTGCAGGCGACGGCGGGCCGGCCAGTGGATTGGCGGAGAAGTTTGCCGGATTGAGCAGCTCGGAGCCCGGAATGCTGGTGTCATGGCCAGGCGTCAGCGGATAGCTCGCAAGGTTGGCGCGATACTGCACCTGGGAGGTCGCTTGCGCCGGCAGGAAGTCGTTCTGGAACTGCAGGAGCTGCGGCACGCTGCCGACCAGGTTACCGGTGGTGGCATCGACCGGGATGCCCATCAGATAATAGCCGGCGCCGTTGACCAGGAAGCCGTCGCGGTCGGTCTGGTAGTCGCCACGGCGGCTGAACAGATTAATGCCGTCGAACACCGGACGGTTGTCGACGAAGCTCGATGGCTTCTGCACGACAAAGAAGCCATCGCCGTTGATCGCCATGAAGGTGCCGACCGAGGCGCTTTGGATATCGCCTTGCACCGTGTTGGTGGAACGCGAGTTCGCCGTGACGTTGCCGGCCAATTGCTGGGTCGGCTGGGAGTCGGGGATCAAGTCCACGAAGCTCGTATCGATGCGCTTAAACGCCGTGGTCTGGGAGTTGGCGATGTTGCCGGAGATATTCTCGAGCGAGTAAGCCTGCGCGCGCATGCCGGTGACGGCGGTGGTCAGGGCGCCGAAAATTCCCATAACTCGTCTCCACTTACAGTGGCTGCACGGGCGACAGGCCCGGGCCGCAATGCCGGGATGGCCATTGCAAACCCCGAGCCACCAAAATACCTAGTTATTTCAATATCTTAAAATGGCGACACGCGCTGGCGACCCGGCAGGATGCGCCCTGCCCGGCAAAATTTTCCCAGCAAAATCGGTTCGTGGCTCAGGCCGGGCCGGCCGCGGCGGGCGTAAAGGCGAGTGCCACGCCATTCATGCAGTAGCGCAAGCCGGTCGGCGGCGGGCCATCGCTGAACACGTGACCCAGATGGCCGCCGCAGCGCCGGCAATGCACCTCGGTGCGCGGGATCAGCAGCGCGCGGTCGCCCGACGTGGCAACCGCGTTCGGCAGCGGCTGATAGAAGCTCGGCCAGCCGGTACCACTTTCGAACTTGGTTTCGGAACCGAACAGCGGTAGCTCGCAGCCCGCGCAGGCGAATGTGCCCTTGCGCTTCTCGCGGTCGAGCGGGCTGGTGAACGGCCGCTCGGTGCCGTGCTGGCGCAGCACTTTATACGCCGCGGGCTTGAGCAGACGGCGCCACTCGTCGTCGGCTTTGGTGATCTCGAAGCTTGCAGCGCGCACGCTGTCATCCTGCATCCACCAAAGCGCCGTCACCATCGCGATCGCGCCGCCGCCCAGCAACCAAACGCGGCGGCTCATTTTCTCGATCAAATCCGGTTTCGGTCCAGCGGAGGGCTCATCCATAGCTTTTTCCTTGAGCATGATCTTTTCCGAAAACCGGTTCCCACCCCGGATCAAGTCCGGGGCAGGCTTTTTCGGGATCATGCTTAGCTCGCCTTGTCCGGTTTGCCCCAGAGTTCTTCCAGACGCTGATCGCGTCCGCAGTTGAAGCGGTAGAACTTGTAACGGATCGGATTTTTGGTGTGATAATCCTGATGATAGTCCTCGGCCTTGTAGAAGGCCGTGGCCGGGACGATCTCGGTCTGCACCACGCGCGGCGCGAAGCGCGCCTGTGCGGCCTTTTTCGACGCCTCGGCGAGCTGCCGCTGCTCGTCGTCATGATAGAAAATCGCCGGCCGGTATTGATCGCCGCGATCGCAGAATTGACGGTCCTTTGCGAGCGGATCGTGGTTACGCCAGAACACCTCGAGCAATTGCCGATAGGTCACCTTGGCGGGATCGAACGCGATCTCGACCGCCTCGGTGTGGCCCGTGGTGCCGGCCGAGACCTGGCTGTAGGTCGGATTTTCGACCTTGCCGCCGATATAGCCCGAGGTTGTGCCGGTCACGCCCGGGACCTTGTCGAAGTCAGCCTCGACGCACCAGAAGCAGCCGCCTGCGAATGTCGCAACCGCTGTCTGCTGCGCCGATAACGGCGCCGAATATCCGCAGGCCAAAATAGCGGCGGCCACGATGGCGAGGATGGATAGCGCGCGTATCATACTGCGACCCCGAACTTTGAGCGACGACGTCATAGCGCAGATGGCTTGCGCGACGCGCTCAATTCGCCTCACATTCCCGCGACCACGCCGTGTGCTAGGTTGCAAGCCAGCCGGCTTAGCAAGGAGAATTCATGCGCTTCGAAGGCACCAGCGCCTATGTGGCGACCGACGACCTGAAGGTCGCGGTGAACGCCGCGATCACGCTCGAACGGCCTCTGCTGGTCAAGGGCGAGCCCGGCACCGGCAAGACCGTGTTGGCGCTGGAAATCGCCAAGAGCCTGAACGCGCCGCTGCTGGAATGGCACGTCAAATCGACCACCAAGGCGATGCAGGGCCTCTACGAATATGACGCGGTGTCGCGGCTGCGCGACAGCCAGCTCGGCGACGCGCGGGTCCAGGACATCCGCAACTACATCAAGCGCGGCAAGCTGTGGGACGCATTCGTGGCGGACCAGCGGCCGGTGCTGCTGATCGACGAGATCGACAAGGCCGACATCGAGTTTCCGAACGATCTGCTGCTCGAACTCGATCGCATGGAGTTTTTCGTCTATGAAACCAGCGAGACCGTGAAGGCGCGCCGCCGCCCGATCGTCATCATCACGTCGAACAACGAAAAAGAATTGCCCGACGCGTTCCTGCGCCGCTGCTTCTTCCATTATATCCGCTTCCCGGATGGCGACACCATGCGCGCCATCATCGAGGTGCATTTTCCGGGCATCAAGCAGCGGCTGGTCTCGGAAGCGCTGAAGCTGTTCTACGAGGTGCGCGAGGTGCCGGGGCTGAAGAAGAAACCCTCAACGTCCGAATTGCTGGACTGGCTCAAGCTTCTGATGGTCGAGGACATCGGACCGGAATTGCTGCGCGAGCGCGATCCCAAGAAGCTGATCCCGCCGCTGCACGGCGCGCTGCTCAAGAACGAGCAGGACGTGCACTTGTTCGAGCGGCTGGCATTTATGGCGAGAAGAGATGGCCGCTAGAGCGGCCTATGTATGGCGCGGCGCGAGGGGCGCGGAAGCTTGCCGCCCGTTAAAAGGTTTGACAACCGACTCGCGAGTTACAGTAAAATCAGGCATTCTTTTATCTAAATGACGAGCCCTGCCGCGGCGCCACGGTTCGCTGGCCAGTATGGGGAGTGCGGGTCACTCTGGGGTTAGGATGGTATGACTAAGGGGGGTACTAGTCCTGCGACCACCGAGTGCGTCGTCTGTCGCGAAGCCATCCGCGTGGGCGCGACGGTCTGTACCCAATGCAAAAGTCCACAAAACTGGTCGCGGCATGTCGTCATGTGGAAGGACCTCGGCACCGCCTTTCTTGCTCTGGTGCCATTGTGGGGCGGCGCGATCGCGCTCTGGAGCTTGGCGTTCAGAAACCCGGTCGCGATGGTCCGTGCTGTCGCTCCGGTCTGCGAGCGGTCCTCGATTGTCCTCGCCCTTGCCAACGACGGAGAGGCGACCGCCGTCTTGAAACGGCCGACACTCAAGGTGACGCAAAAGGTGGCCCAATCGGAGCAAACGACTACCTCGCCGATCGAACTCCAGGCGGAAGGCACCGCATATCCCTATCTGCTCCTGGCCAAGCAATCGATTTCGGTCAACCTGAAACCAAGATTGCATGGGCTGCCGACCGACCTCCCGAAGCCGACTTCGCAGAATCAAGGGGACTGCCGCCTCACGATCGAGATTGAGTTCCAGGCCTTTGATGGCCGCCAGCAAATAGTTTCCGCTCCCTGCCAATGCCCGGTCATCTCATGATCCTCACTGCCACCATCATGCGGACGATCCCTGGACTTGGCCTGCTCGCTGGGCTGGCCTGGAGCGAACCCGCCACGGCCGATTGCAAATTCCCCGACAGTGCTGCTCGCGTTGTCGTCAAGATCGGCCCTTATGCGGGCGGCAGGACCGGGGAGTCGCTCAATCAGCTTTCGAACTTCCTTCAGCTCCTGCGCGAGAACTACTACATGCTCAAGCAGGATATCGAGCCGTACGCAGCGGCCGCACCCTTCCTGCAAAAAGTCGAGCTTTCTCTGCAAGATGACTATGTGATCACCGGCGACCAGATCACCGCCGAAACCGCCTTAAAATATTGGAGAGACGCGCCCACAACGCTACAGGTGTTTTTCGGCGCCATTCGCCGGATCCAGGAGACTTTCACCATAGTCAGCTCGATCCACCTTGGCGATACGCAGAACCCGCTGTACATCATGACGCTGCCATTGCGCGGCGATGAATTTGCATCGGCGAAAGACAGTCATACGTTGCTGATTTATTACGCCCTGGCGTTACAGGCCAAGAAGCTCGAGTGCCCAAGCGACGTCGTTGGTCATCTGCTGTCGCGCACGAACGAGATCGCGACAACCTTGCTCAATCGGCAAATCAGCGAAACGGAACGTAAACGCGTTGTTGAAATCAAGCAGCACGTCGAATCGCTTGGGAAGCCGACGTCATGAATCGCCGCGGGCCGCGCGTCGCCGCTTGGGCGGCGGCCCTGTTACTCGCCTGGCTAAGCTCGACCGACGTCAGCGCCCAGAGAGGCCTGGACAGCCCGAACCCCAACGCAATCACGATCCTGATCACCGCGTTCATGAGCGATCCGAGCCCGCTTGGCGGCAGCATCGGCACGATCCTGCTCCTTGAGCAATGGAAGACCATGGCCGTGATGCAGTGTTCATCCCCACCCTGCGCGAACGTGCCTTACCCAGAGGAAGGCCGCTTCCGCTGGCAGCAACAGCCCCTTGTTCGCCCCGCACACGAAGCCGCCGCCACAGCCGCGCTCGGCTACCGGGCGCAAATGGTGTTGTGGGGAAGGACCTACCGATACGGCGAAAATGTTGTTGTGGTCGCCTACCTGACTCTTCCAGACGTCCGCGACCTTCGGACCCGCCGGCATGAGCGATGGTCCCTGGCACTGACCACGCCCAAAAAAATCCATCAGATCGATGCTGACATACCGGCACGCCGGTTCGCTTTCGAGCCGATCGTGCTCAAGAGCGCGATGGTTTCGGAATATTCAGTGCCGCTAGCGCTGAAGGTCTATCGAACCCCGACCGGCGAAGGACTGCTTGGGACCGCAAAGCCGCCACTCCTGGCTGCCACCGGACAGCAAGGTAATGCGCTCCGGGTCCGCCACGGCCTCGGCGAAGGCTGGATTCTCGTGCCCGAGCTTTCGGACGCCCCTTCAGAGACCGTCGGCTTCGTCGGCGGGATCATGCGCGTCCTGCGCGGACACTGGGACGGCGCAGTAGAGCTGCTGGCCCCTGTCGCAAGGAACACGCGCACGCCGACGGAGCTCCGCATCGATTCACTGCTGCTCATGGGACTTGCAAGCTATCATCTCGGAAAGGATTTCCAGTCCCACCTGCACGCCGCAGAGGAGCTCAATCCGCTCGCCAGTCGCGTGATCCGTTACCGCGTCATGGGAATGCTGGCGGAATTGCAGAAGGCCGAACCGCAGTCGCGCAGCCGGCTGGCCGCCGAGGCGGCAAAATATCTGGATGCGCGAAAGCAGATGTTTCCCGCCGGCGACCGCTGGCTGCTCACCGCGAACGAAATCCTAGCGGCGGTCGCTCAATAGCACCGTATCGCCGCCGGGCACCGTCCCTGGCGACGGCTCGGCCGCGGTGATGGCAGCAGGCTCCACCTCGGCCGGAACCATCGATGGCGCCAAGGCCTCCGCAGCCGCCACAGGCGCAGACACCAGATCAGGCGCGGCTTTGCGCTTGGTCTCGCGCTGCCGTGCCAGGAAGCCCGCGATCCGCTCGCGGGCGCGGAACTGCCAGTAATAGGTCTGCGCCACGGCACGGCCGATGGCGCCGCCGGCCCACACCAATTCGAACGCCGCGAACCGGCGCCAAGTCTGATCGCCTTCCACGACGGCGCGCGCGACGATCTCGCCCGCCATCGCTGTGGTGTTGAGCCCGTGCCCGCTAAAGCCGCTCGCGACCCACAGGCCCGGCGACAGCTCGCCGATCTGCGGCATGCGATGCACGGTGTTGCCCAATGTACCGGTCCACGCATAGGCGGCCCGCACCTTGCCGATTTGCGGGAAGGTGCGGCGCATGTCGCGAAGCAGCGTTTTCACGTAAGCCTGCGGGTCTCCGTTCCAGAGCGTGCAGCGGCCCGACCACATCAGGCGGTCGCCGCCGACCACGCGATAATGATTGTCGGCCAGGTCGGTGTCGCTCACCGCGCCGCGATACGCGATTGCCTCATGCAGCTGCGGCCCGATCGGTTCGGTGACGAGCACATAGGTCGAAACCGGCACCAAGGTCGCGGCGAGCCGCGGCATCAAACCGCTGATGTGAACATTGCCGGCGAGCACCACGTGACGCGCGCGCAGCCGCGCCGAGGACGTGGTGATGCGCTTGCGCACGCCGTCCGGATCGATGTCGAGCGCCGGAGTGCGCTCGCAGATGCGCACGCCCGCGGCTTCGGCGGCAGCCGCCAGACCGAGCGCATAATTCAGCGGGTTGATGGTGAAGCCGCCGGCGTAATGCACGGCGCTGAAATAATGCGAGCTGCGCAGTTCGGCACGCACCCGCTCCTTCGGCCAGGCCTCCGCCATCGTGCCGAATTCCTCGGATAGCAATCGCGCCTGCTCGGTCAACTCACGATCGTTGTCGGTCTTGGAGACGTGCAGCCAGCCGTTTTCGCTGAGCTCCGCGCCCGGCATGCCGGTTTCGCGGATGGTGTTGCGCACGTAGGCCGCGCCCGCCTCGGACAGCTTCCACAGCGCTTTGGCCTGATCGAGACCGGCGCGCGCGATAATGTCCTTCGCATCGGTGGCAAAACCCGGCAGCACGAAGCCGGTGTTGCGCCCCGAAGCGTTCCACGCGATTCGGTTGCCTTCCAGCAGCACCACCGACCAGCCGCGCCGCGCGATCTCGCGCGCGGCGGTGAGGCCCGCAAGCCCGCCGCCGACCACGCAGGCATCGACGTCGCATTCGACGGTCAGCGGTGGCCGCGCGGGGCTTGCGACCGCATTCGCCGCATACCACGTCCCGCCAAGACCCGTTGTATCGAGCCCCGTTGTATCGGGACCGGTCGTTTCGGTCATGTTTGGTGCACTCAACACTGCCTCAAGCCCAAGTCGGCATCATGCTAGACTGACACACGACGGAAATCGATCAGCCTTAAGTCCCGAAGCCATCGAGACGAGACATCGGTTAATGCGCCGCCTGCTGCTGCTCCGCCACGCCAAAGCCGAACGTCCGCAACCGGGCGGACGCGACCACGATCGCGTGCTGGCCAAACGCGGACGCGCCGATGCCCCGCGGCTCGGCACCTACATGGCCCGCCACGCGCTGACACCCGATCAGGTCATCGTTTCGACCGCGGCGCGAACACGCGAAACCTGGGATTTGGCGGCAGCCGAATTCAAGGCAGCCCCGGCTGTCGCCTATGAGGCGAGACTCTACGACGCCACCCCGGGCGCCATCCTGGCGGTCGTCCAGGGCGTCGGGCCGCAGGTCAATACGCTCCTCTTGGTGGGCCACAATCCGGGCATTCACGAGATCGCCACCATCCTGGTCGCCACCGGCGACCTCGATGCCCGCCAGCGGCTCAACGAGGGCTATCCGACCTCCGGCCTGGCGGTGATCGATTTCGCGCTCGACGCCTGGAGCAAGCTGCATCCCCAATCGGGGCGGCTGGAGCGGTTCGTCACGCCGCGCTCGCTTGGCGCCGCGACGGATTGAGGCAGATGCGGCGCGCGCCGCAAAAGTGTGCCATGATGGAGATGCTCCCAACCTTTGCCAGGAGCTTGCTATGTACCAACAGATACTCGTCCCGGTCGATCTTGCCGATCCGAAACTGGCCAAGCCCGCGGTCGAAACCGCGATCATGATGGCCAATGCTTATAGCGGCTCAATCCGGCTGATTAACGTGCTGCCGATGACGCCGGTGATGCTTGCCGAATATGTGCCGCCGGACTTCGACGTTCAGCAGCGCAAGTCGGCGGAGGAAGCGCTCGTGATCGTCGCCAAGGAAGTCGGGCTCGAGCCCGCCCGCGTCTCCAGCACGGTGCGCCAAGGCGGCATCTATCACGAGATCCTCGAGGAAGCGAAGGCAATGAAGGCCGACCTCATCGTGATGAGCTCGCATC
Organism: Rhodoplanes serenus; assembly: GCA_945893145.1. Classification (GTDB taxonomy): domain Bacteria; phylum Pseudomonadota; class Alphaproteobacteria; order Rhizobiales; family Xanthobacteraceae; genus Z2-YC6860. Next base: position 35,540 of record CAMDDZ010000047.1, read on the forward strand.
GCGTCGGCGTGCGCACCTACTTCCTCGGCTCCAATGCCGGCCATGTGGTGCGCTACGCCAATTGTTCGGTGCTGGTGGTCCGGCGCTAGCTAGGTTCGTTCACCGCGAGGCATCAGCTGCAACGGCAGCGCGTCGGGCCGGTAGATCATCGGCCGGTTGCGATAGAGATAGTTGCCGACCTGCCAGCCGAATATCAGCAGAAAGCCGCAGATCACCGCGGCCGCGCCCCGCTCGCTGATCTCCAGCGCACGATACGCGATGCCGACGAATGCGGCGGCCGCGATCGCCGATACGATCACGCCGACTACGAAGGTCGCGAGCGGAATGCCCGCGACGAATTGCGCCGTGGCGTTGGCGGCGCTAAACCGCCGGTGCAGCTCGGTCACGAACTCGCGGTAGTCGGCATCCTGCCGGCCCTGGTCGGTCAGACTGCGCCATGTCGTCGACGCAAACTGAAGTTTGGGCGCATCGTCGGACCAGATCTCGGTGATGAACCGATAGGACTGCATCGTCAGCGGCCGAAACGACAGCCGCACGCGCCGGACGCGCTGATACCGGATCAGGCCTGAACGCCCGCCGGTCTCCCACGCCAGACCATCCGGCTTGAGCCGGAACACCCAGGGCGAGCCGATCAGTGCGGGCTTATACCAATAGAGCGGCTCGTTGGCCTCGCCGCTATCATCAACGGATGCAGGATCGCGCTCCGACACTTATTCCGCCGGCACCATCGAACCGCGCACCCACTGCGCCTCCAGCACATCGGGCTGTGCTTCTGCCGCCCGGCCTGAAACAGGAGTGAGCCCGAAGCGCTGCTCGATCCGCCGCAACCGGTAGCGCAAGCGCAGTTCGTTGCGCCGGGCGCGCGCCACGTTCCGGCGCATTTCGCGCAGCACTGCAAATCGCTGCCAAAAGGCAACGAGCGTGCCGAGCGCAACCCACCGCCGCGCGATATCGGCGGGGTCGCGGCGAGCGCGAACGCGCTCGTCACGATGGGTGATGACCTGCTCGGCGTTGCGCAGCCGCGCCACGTAGTCCCGTGCCATGCGATTGACGCCGTCGTACATCGAATTGGCGTGTTTTCGCATATCGAAGGCGCGCTTAAGCAGCCGGGTTTGGAATGCGCCCGCCTTGCTGGCGATATTAGACTTCAGCGGCACGAAGCCGGGGCATTCGGACAGTAACACGACATCGTCTTGCTGCGACGCCAGGAGCTTGAAGCGGGCGACCGCCTCCGCGAAGGTCATCCTCGCATCGCGCGCCACGTCATGAGTCGCCGCTTGCAGGCAGCGAACCACCATCGCGGGTTTGGCGGCCAGCCCCGGATCGCTCGCCGCCCGCATCCCGTAGCTCCAATGGCAATCGAACGCATTGGGCAAATGCCTGCGCACCCCGTTCATGTCGCGGGCCTGCATGCAAATGCGGGCCAATTGGTAGTGCGCCTCGCCGCAGCGCGGGTCGAGATCGATCGCGGCGTGAAAATGAACGGCGGCGTCCTCGGTCCGGCCCGACGCGTAGGCGGCCCGGCCGGCATCCGCGAGCGAGCGCGCCGAAACGCCAGGGTCTTGCGCGCGGGCGCGCGCCGAGGCGGTCAGGAACGCCTCCTCGGCCGCACGCAGATCGACGGTTGCGGCACTCTTGCCGCGTCCCGCGATGCCAAACAGCAGCGCGCCACGGAGCTGGTCATAGCGCCAATCGGTCACCGCACTCTGGTCGACCTGCGCCAGAACGCCGAGCGCTTCACCGTAAAGCTGTTGACGCGCCAGTTCGGTTGCGGCCGTGTAAGCGTCGCCGGATGGTGCCGGCGCGTCGATGCGCTTGACGGGACCGGCGAGCGCCGGGTTCCAATCGCTGCGCTCATCGCTCTTCACAAACAGCGACTGAAACGCGGTGACGGAATCCGCATGGCCGCCATCGAGCGTGCCGCAAATGTCCAAAAGATTGATCCGCGCGACTTCGACGTTTTCGTTGGGGCCCGACGGAAACCAAGCCAGGTCCTTCAGCGCGCCGGCCAGTGCGTCGGTGTTGTGCTTGAAAATATCTTCCAGCGAACCGATCGACTGACGGATCGGCTTCGACAACACCACCTCGATGTTCTCCCTCACGTTGTGGGAATCGAGATAGTCTTGGTAACGGCGATCAGGCGCGTATGTGTAGTCGACGGCCATCAATCACCCGACGGCAAAACTAATCGTGTCCTTCGCGCCGATACGCAGGCGCGAAGACACCTAACATCACGACTCTTGGTACTGGCGTGAGCATAGCCGAACCCTCATGACAGCCGGGCTGGCACAGGACCTTGCTGTCCCTGTTATCCACAAGGCTGCGCGGGCGAATGCGGAGCCATGCACAGGCCGGCTCGGGCTGGCTAATCCGGCGCTGCCGGCCCATATCTGCCTCATGGCCAAGACCGCCGTCGCTATCGCGCTGCTGGCTCTGCTCGGAGTTTCGCTTTGGTACGCCCATGGCCTGTGGACATCGCTCGAAGATGCGGCGCTACCGACCGGCCTTTACGTGGCGATGGGTGCCGCATCCTGTTTTCGCTGCTGGTCGGCGTCGGGCTGATGGGGCTGGTGTTCTATTCCAGCCGGCACGGCTACGACGACCGCGCCGCCAACACGGAAAACCAAAATAAGGAATAGGACGCGCTACGAGTTTTTGGACTCGAGCGTGTCGATACGGGCGAGCTGCGGAAAGAACCGTATCCAGAGCAGCCCGACCACGATCGCGCCGACGCCGCCGACCCACACCGCCGTGAAGGCGCCGAACATCGCCGCCATCACACCGGCGCGAAATTCGCCGAGCGTGCCGGACGTTCCGGTGAACATCGAATTGATCGCCATGACGCGGCCCAGCATGTCGTTCGGTGTCCGCGTCTGCACCAGTGAATGGCGGATCACGACGCTCGTGGCGTCACTCGCGCCGAAAATCGCCAATGCCGCCATCGAAAGGATGAGTGACGTCGAGAGCGCGAACACCATGATCGAAAGCCCGAGCGTCACGATTGCCGCAATCAGAATCGTGCCGAGCCGGCGATTGAATGAGATATGCGCAAGCACAATCGAAATCGATAGCGCACCCAGCGCCGGCGCCGAACGCAATAGCCCAAGTCCCCACGGGCCGGTGTGCAGAATATCGCGGGCAAAAATCGGCAGCAGCGCGGTGACGCTGCCGAGCATCATGGCGAACAGATCGATCGACATGGCGCCGAGCAGAACCGGCTGCCGCCGGACGTACGAGAAGCCCGCAAACAATGTCTCCATCGTCACCGGTTTCTTGTGCAGCGGTGGCGCCTGCAGGCGTACGAGGCTGATCAACACGGCAGCCATCAAGTAGATCACCGTGCAGGTCAGATAGACGGTGGCCGGGCCGAACGCGTAGATCAGCCCGCCGATCGCGGGGCCTGCGATAGTGGCGGTCTGCGTCGCCGTGGAGGACGCAGCGATAGCGCGCGGCAGCAACGCCTGCGGCACCAAACCCGGCACCAGCGTGTGCATGGTTGGCACCTCAAAGGCGCGCGCCGTCGCGGTGATCAAAAGAATAAGGAGAAAGGCATCGCGCGTGAGCCAGCCGCCGAGCGTGCCGGCCGCGAGCGCGGCGGCCGCCAGCGCCTTGACGATCTGACAGGCGCGCACCACGGCGCGGCGGTCGTAGCGATCCGCGATCTGCCCGACCAGGATGGCGAGCGGCACATAGGGAAGGAATTGCACCAGGCCGACCAGGCCAAGGTCGAGCGCGCTGCCGGTCAGATCGTAAATCTGCCAGCCGACGGCCACCGCTTGCATCATGTAGGCGGCGTTGGTGGAGGTCCTGGCGCACCAATAGCGCACGAACGACGGATGGTCGCGCAGCGCAAGTGGCGGGCTCGCTAGACTGTCGGATGGGGCTGACATGGCAGGCGCGCTGTCATAGCGCGTTGCCTGCCCCGAACCAACTGCCGCAGCGTCAGGTCAGACCCGACGTTTATGGCTCGAGCTTGACGTTTGCAGTCTGGATAACTTTTCGCCAGGTCTCGACTTCGGCCTTGAAGAAGGCCGCGGTATCGGCGAGCGAACCGGTCGTCACCTCGGCCGACAGACTGCCCAGGCGTTTCATCACTTCGGGATCGCGCAGCGCCTCGTTGATGTCGGCATGGAGCTTGTTGACGATCGCCTGCGGCGTCTTCGGCGGGGCGACCAGCGCAAACCAGGTTACCACGACGAAGCCAGGCACCGTCGCCTTGATGGTCGGCACGCCCGGAAATGCAGCCATCGGCTGCTCGGTGGCGAGCCCGAGCGCGCGAATGGTGCCGCCCTGGATCAGCCTGCCCGCCGCGCCGACGTTGTCGAAGGCGACGTCGATCGTGCCAGCGACCAGGTCCTGCATGGCCGGTGCTGCCCCGCGATAATGGATGTGCTGGAATTTGACGCCGGCCATCTGGGCGAACAGTTCGGACGTCAGGTGCGCGGTGGTGCCGATGCCCTGGGTGCCGGAGTTGAGTTGCCCCGGATGCGCCTTGGCGTAGGCGACGAATTCGGCGACGGTTTTGACATCCTTCAGCCGAGGCGAATTGGTCAGCAGCGCATTCGGCACCTTGCCCATCACGGCGAGCGGGATGAACTGGGACGGATCGAACGGCAGCTTGGCATAGAGATTCTGGTTGATGACGAGCGGCGGCGGCGGCGAGGCGAAAATCGTGTAGCCGTCCGGATCGGAGTGGAAGGCGGCATCCGCTCCGGTGTTGCCGCCGGCGCCGGCGCGGTTCTCGATGATGACCGCCTGCCCCCATTTGCGGGCCAGATATTCGCCGACCACGCGGGGCATGGCGTCGGCAGTGCCGCCGGGCGGGAACGGCACGATGATCTTCACGGTGCGGTTGGGATAGTCCTGGGCCTGGCACACGGCCGGCAACACGAAGACGGCTGCGGCCATCGCGGCGAGGATCAGGCTCTTGCGCATCGTCGGCGCCATGACGTGAGTCTCCATTTTTGCTTTCGGCAGGCTAGACGCTTGCGGCAGCGGTTGCCAGCGTCACGCCGCGAATGCGTCGCGACACGTTTTCGCATGAGGCGGCGTCAGACGGCGCGACGTGATGGTGCATTAGCCGAAGCAGCGGGCGAGATAAGCGTTGAGGCCACGGCCGGCGCCGGCCGGTCCGGTGTAACCCACATAGCCATCGGGACGCACCAGCACGATGCCATTGCCGTAGTCGCGGTGAACGTGGCCGCCGACGTCGACGAAAGACCGGCCGATGAAAGATTGATCAGCGTCTGGCGGCGCAATCCGATACGCCCGCACGGCATCGCGATAACGCGCCTCAATATCCGGCAGCGGTGTCCCGCCGAGCGCCAATAGCGTGAAGTGCGGGCCGCGATAGAGATCGAACAGCCGGCAACCAGCGCCCGATGAATCGCGCAAAGGCGCATCCGGCGCTCGGTCGCCCGCGCGGGCAACGCCTTCACCTGTAGGCGGCCGCTCGTCGACGGACAGCGGCCCGCCACGATAATTCAAGCTGAGCTGCATGTGCTCGCCCTTGCGCGGCTCCTCCTTGTCCTTGGTCTTGCCGAGCCAGTCCTTGTGCATCTGGCCGACAAACTCGAGGAGATGGGCTGCCACAGCCAGGCGTTCCTGCTCGTAGGTGTTGAGCAGCGCGGCGGGTGCGCCATGCCGCAGCACCTGGCCGAGCTTCCAGCCGAGATTGTAGGCGTCCTGCACGGCGGTGTTCATGCCCTGCCCGCCCGCCGGCGGATGCACGTGTGCAGCATCGCCCACGAGAAAAACCCGGCCGGCTTGAAAGTGCTGCGCCATGCCGCTGCGCGAGCCGAACGGCGAGACGAAATAAACCTCCGTGACATTGAGCTCAGGACGGCCGGTGCGCTGCTTGACCAGTGCGCGCAGCGACTCGATCGACACGTCGGGCAGATCGCGCTCGAACTTGGCGTAAAGTTGGAACGCATGATCCATCCGGGCGAGCGGGCCAAGCCACAGCGCCCCGCCCTCGGCCTGGTCCCACATGTGCCAATGGCTCGGTTCGAGCTCCGGGATCACCACGTCGGCGGTGATCATCGGGTGCGGATCGATCGCTTCGCTGACAAAGTTCACACCGATCGCGCCGCGCACAAAGCCACGCGAACCGTCCGCACCGGCCGCGTAGGCGGCACGCAGGGTTACGATCTGGCCATTGGCATGTTCCAGCGTTGCCGTGACACCATCGCGATCCTGAACAAGACTGACGAGTTGGGTGCCGAACTCGACACGTCCGCCGAACACCGCCAACCGCGCGCGCAAAATTTCCAGCGCGCGCGACTGCGGCAGCATCCACATGCTCGGATAGGGAACGTCGGGTGTGGCTTCGCGGCGTTCGATGCGGTGAAATTTCGCAGGCCCCAGTTGCCTTGGGCCATCCCACGCCATTGCGGGCAGATACGGTCCTCCCGCGGTATGCACAGCCTCGATTACGCCGAGGTCGTCATAGACCTCAAGCGTGCGCGGCTGGATGCCCTTGCCGCGCGAGCCGGCGCGATGATCCGGCGGCGCGCCCTGCATCTCAACCAGGCGAAACCGCACGTCGCGCCGCGCCAGATCGCAGGCCAGCACAAGACCGGCCGGGCCTGCGCCCGCGATCAATACGTCGGTGTCACACTCATTCATGCCCGACGCAGGCTAGACACTTGCGTCCGGCCGTTCCAGCATCGCGCCGCCAACAGCGCCAGAG
>CAMDDZ010000048.1 GCA_945893145.1 Rhodoplanes serenus
GTCTCTCCGGCAACGAACTCCTGTGCGACCTGCCGCTTGAACTCGATGCTGTGCGAACGTTGTTTGGCCATGGCTTTCATCCTTCGAAAGCCCAGCTCACCCTGTCAACTCACGAGCCTCAAACTGTCCGGCCCCAAGGGCGCACTCCAACCCGCGGCCAGGGATGCGCCGAGTATCCAGCCGAACATGCCATCATCGGTGTGCTGAACCCGGTCCCATTCTGGCTGTGGTTCAAGGATAGGGCCGACAGCCCCTGGTATCCCTCGGTGCGGTTGTTCCGCGCGCGCAGCTGGGATGGCTGGAGCAGCGTGCTGGATGCGGCCTCGGCCGAGCTTGCGCGGCTTGTCGCAAAACGTTGAGCCGGGTGCAGGCGCGCATCCAATCTGGCGCAGAGAGGCGCGCGATCCACCGCTCGGCATAGGGTGTTTCCGGATACCGCTCGCCTGGGACGGGTTGTCCGAAGCTATGCTAACTTGGCAATACGCCTGACGCAGGCAATTCGGGGATATGGAGGGTGCTGTGACTGATATTCGGCGACTGCCTTGCGCTATCGCGTTGGCCGTTGGCGTGCTGCTGACGCCATGGACGGCGGTCGCTCAGGAGAAGATCAAGTTGGGCCTGCTGCCTTTCTCCGAATCGCTCGCGGCGGTTATTGCCGACAAGCAGGGCTTCTTCAAAGACGAGGGCCTTGAGATTGAAATTTCGAAGTTCGACAGCGCGGCGATCGCCGTGCCGGTGCTGCAGTCCGGCCGGTTGGACATCGTGCTGAGCAGCACGGTCTCGACGTTCCAGGCCATCGAGCAGGGACTTGACGCCATGGTGCTGGCGCCGGGCGCTGTCGTGCGGACATCGCCGCCGGATACGACCACGGCCGTGATCGTGAAGAAAGGCTCCATCACGTCGCTCAAGGAGCTCGAAGGCAAGCGGGTTGCGGTCAACGTCATCAACAGCACGGCTTGGCTGCATGCCGTGGCCCTGCTCGACAAGCACGGTGTGGATCGCACCAAGGTCCGCTTCTCGGAAGTGCCGTTCCCCCAGATGAACGATCCGCTGCTGAACGGACAACTTGACGCGGTCGTTCAGGTCGAACCGTTCCGCTCCGCGCTGATGTCGACCGGCAACGCGGTAATCGTGGGTTGGCCCTATGTGGAGACGGCGCCGAACACCGATATCACGCAATACATCGCGCTGACCTCATGGGTCGGGAAGAACCGCGCCACTGCGGCCAAGTTCGTGCGGGCGGTGACCAAGGGTGCGCAATTCGCCGCATCGAACGAAGCCGCGACGCGCGACATCAATCAGCAATTCACCAATCTCAATCCCGCGCTCAAGTCCGTCGTGCTGCTGCCGCGGCTCGGCACCGCGATCAATCTGATGGAAATGAATCACACGATGGGGATGATGCAGAAATACGGTCTGCTGAAGACGCCTGTCGATCTTTCCAAGCGCGTCTTTACACCCTGATCGCGTCCATGAGCCAGTCGGGCAGGGCGGTCCTGCGCGTTAGCGGGCTGCACAAGAGCTTCGCCGCGGCGGGCGGCACCACCGTCGCGCTCAACGGTGTTGATCTCGAGATCGAAGCAGGAAGTTTCGTTTCGATCATCGGACCATCTGGCTGCGGCAAGTCCACCTTGCTGCAGATCATGGCGGGGCTCGCGACCCCGACGTCGGGCGAGGTCTATTACGAACAAAGCCGCGTGCAGGACCCGCCACCGGACGTGGTGTATGTGTTCCAGCAATACACGCGCTCGCTGTTCCCATGGAAGACGGTGGAGCGCAACGTCGCGTTCGGGCTGGAGAATAAGGGAACAATGTCGCGCGCCGAGATTGCATCGCGTACGCGCGAGCTAATCGGCCTGGTGAAACTCACCGGTTTCGAGCGCCACTATCCGTGGCAATTGTCGGGGGGAATGCAACAGCGCGTCGCCATCGCGCGTGCGCTAGCCTGCCGCCCGGCGGTGCTGCTGATGGACGAGCCCTTCAGCGCGGTCGATGCCCTGACCCGTGCCGGTCTGCAGGAACTGCTTCGCGCGCTGTGGCGTGAACTGAACCTGACCGTGATTTTCGTGACCCATGACGTCGACGAGGGCGTTTATCTCTCGAACCGCGTGGTGGCGCTTAGCCGTGCGCCCGCGACCATCGCCATCGATGTGCTGATCGAACTACCGGAGCCGCGCGATCAGATTGCGACCCGCGCGCTGCCCGCTTATCTCAAGCACCGCGCGCACCTGTTGGCCCAACTCTTTGCCGACGAGGGACTCAAGAGCGTGGAGGTCGCGTGACCGATATCGTGCGCACCGAACAGCCGCCGGCCGCCGTCATGCCGCCCGCAAAACGTCCGGCAAGGTTCGGTTGGCTGTGGAACACGCGCCTGCTTGGCGTCTTGTTCATCGGTGCGCTGCTCATCCTGTGGGAGATCGCCGCCGCCTACGCGATCTTCCCGCCGATGAGCTTTCCGCGCATTAGCTCAATTCTGTCGATATGGTGGCAGCTCGTCGTTTCGGGCGAATTGCTGGGCGAGTTGCTGTCGAGCCTGTGGCGTATGTTCGCTGGATATTTTATCGGCGTTGCGCTGGGCGTGGGCCTCGGGCTGCTGATGGGTTACGTCCGCTTTTTCTACAATCTGCTGGAGCCGATCACCGAGGTGCTCCGGCCGATCCCGAGCCCGGCCTATCTGCCGATCATGATCCTGTTCCTGGGCATCGACGATGAGATGAAGATTTTCATGATCGCCTTTGCCACGGTGTTTCCGGTGTTGCTCAACACCTATAGCGGGGTGCGTAGCGTCGATCCGATCCAATTGCAGACGGCGCGCACATTCGGCGTCTCTGGGCGCAAGCTGCTGACGCAGATCGTGCTGCCGGCCTCGTCGCCCTATATCTTCACGGGTATGCGAGTGAGTCTTGCAGTTGCCCTCATTGTCATGGTCATCAGCGAAATGGTCGCGGCATCGAACGGCATCGGCTATTTTATCCTGAGCGCGCAACGCGGGTTCAAGATCCGCGACATGTTCGCCGGCGTTCTCACTCTGGCCATGCTGGGCTACATCCTCAACCGGCTGTTCCTCTTGATCGAAAATCGCGTGTTGGCCTGGCATTACGGCTACACCCAACAGCGGAGCTGAGGCCTGTTATGTCTCGTATCGTCGATCTGACGCTGCCCGTTACGTCCGGCATGGCCGGCATTCCGAAAATCGCGTTCTACGACCAATATCCGACGCGGGTTCAGGCCGTCACGGTCGTCAACGAGGAACAGCGCGCAAAACTTGCCTCCGAAGGCGTCGATCTGTTGGCCGGCGCGCCGGCCATCAACAGCATGAACACAGTGTTCACGCTCAACACCCACATCGGCACGCACATCGACGCGCCGCGGCATTTCTATGCCGATGGAGCGTCGATCAGCGATATTCCGCTCGACCGTATCGTGATGCGCGAGGCTGTGGTTCTCGACGTCAGCCATAAGGCCGCAGGCGAGGGGGTGACTGCGGCGGACCTCGACCGCACCGGCGTCAAACCGCAGCCCGGCCAGATCGCGGTGATCAAGACGCTGTGGACCGATCGCGCCTTCGGCAAGCCGGAATTCTGGAACGAGACGATCCATCTGGAGCCAAGCGTCGGCGAATGGGTCGAGCGGCAGGGCGTGTCTGCCGTAGCGATGGATTGTTTTCCGGAAAAGCCGTTCTGGCTGATGACGCTCGCCCCGGCGGAGCGCGGCGCCAATCACAAGCGCTGGCTCAAGGCCGGCATTCCGATGATCCAGATGCTCACCGCGCTCGATCGCATCGGGCCGAAGTTCACGCTGATCGCGCTGCCGCTGAACCTGCAAGGCATGGACGGCGCGCCGGCGCGGGTCATCGGCATTGAAGCCTGACCGGCATCGCACATGCCGCATATCACCGCCAATGGTTGCGATTTCTATTACGAGCTCCATGGTGTGGGCCGTGATCTGGTGTTCATCCACGGGGAAATCCACGGGATGGAATACTGGGATCAGCAGCTCGCTGACTTGTCGCGGGATCATCGATGCCTGGTCTACAACCGCCGCGGTCATGCCAAGACCCAATGGACCGACTACGGCTTCTCGCTGCACAACCAGACGCGCGATCTGGAGCAGGTGATCGAGCGCCTCGGCATTGAGCGGCCGGTGATCATCGCGCTCGCCTTCGGCACCACGATCGCGGCGAATTACGCCATCCGGAATCCGGGCAAGGTACGGGGCATCGTGCTCGGGGCCTGGAGCGAGATGCACGACGCGTTCCAGTATTTCGAGCGATGGGAGCAATACACGCTGCGCGCCGCGCACGTGCTCGAGCGCGAGGGACGCGAGGCCTTCGTCGATCTGCTGCGCCAGGAAGGCGGCAAGTCGATCTACAAGGTGATTCCGGTCGATTCTCCGGTGCGCGAGAAGGTCATCCAGATGTTCGCCAGCCATCCGCTCGGCGAGTATCAGCGCGGCATGCTCGAGTTCGGATTGTCGGTGCCCAACCTCATCCCCGAATTTAGCAAGCTCGAAATTCCGGTGCTCGGCGTGTGCGGTGACCGCGATCCCTATCCGGATCAGCCGGAGGTGCTGCGCGGAATGGCGAATTTCCGCGAGGCGCCGAGGATTCCGGGCGCGGCGCGCTTCGTGAACTGGGAAAAGCCGCAGGAGTTCAATGCCGCGATCCGCGCATTCCTGCAATCACTGGACTAGACTGGGCTCGCCGCAAAGGCGCGCTGCAAGCGCGCGGCGACGGGAGAATGATCGATGGAAGCCGAAGCTCCGGGCCGATCCAAGCCAGTGACAGAACAGCAGCGCGAGTCCGCGCTGCCTTGGCGCGATCTGCGCGGGTGGGTTGCGCAGATCGAGCAGCACGGTGAGCTGGCGCGGATCGCGGCCGATGTCGATCCTCACGAAGAGCTCGGCGCAGTGACGCTGCTGGCGAGCCGGCGGGATAAATCGCCGGCGCTGATGTTCGAGAAGATGCAGGGCGACACCACCGGTTCGCGCATTCTGACCAACATGCTCGGCGCCAGCAGGGAGCGTTACGCGCTCGCGGTCGGGCTCGATCCGTCGGCAAGCACGCCGGAGATGATCCAGGCGACCCGCTCGATCATGAACGTGCCGATCCCGCCGGTGATGATTGCGAAGGATCGCGCGCCGGTGAACGAAGTGGTGCTGACCGGCAAGGACGTCGATCTCACTAAGTTCCCGGTGCCGACATTCTGGCCTGGCGACGGCGGCCAGTTCATCGGGACGGGCGACATCACCTTCACGGCATCGCCCGAGACCGGTCGCATTAATGTCGGCTGCTATCGGCAGATGCTGCAGGGCCCCAACCGGGTCGGGCTTTATTGCTCGCCCGGCAAGCACGGCCTGCTCGACCGCGAAGCCTGGTGGGCGCGCGGCGAGCCGTGCGAGGTAGTCGCGGCCTACGGCATCGATCCTGTGCTGTTCATGTTGGCGGCCCAGAGCTTCGGCGCGGACGAATCCGAGCTCGATGTCGCGGGCGGCATCATGGGCCGGCCGATCGAGCTGACCAAGGCCGAGTTTGTCAGTCTGCCGATCCCGGCGAATGCGGAATTTGTGATTGAAGGCCTGCTGCACCCAGGCGACGTGATGCCGGAAGGGCCGCTCGGCGAGTTCACGGGATATTATGGGCGCGAGCGTTCGCCGCAGCCGGTGATGGAGGTGCTGGCCATCCATCATCGGAAGTCGCCGATCTTCACCCATGCGCTGATGGCGCGCTATCCGTCCTGCGAGATCGGCGCCTACTACGCCATCATGCGGTCGGCGCGAATCCTCGACGATCTTGAGCGCATCGGTGTTCCGGGCGTGGTCGCGGCCTATTCGCATCCCGCCGCGGCCTCGGGCTGGGGTTTGGTCGTGGTGTCGATGCAGCAAAAATACGCTGGGCATTCGGCGCAGGTCCTGGCGCTCACGGCCCAATGTCCGGCGGCTGCCTACTACACCAAATGGGTGATCGTGGTGGACGAGGACGTCGACCCAACCGACTTCAACGATGTGCTTTGGGCGCTGAGCACACGGTGTCACCCGTCGGAAGACATCGACATCCTGCGTAACACCTGGTCGACTGGGCTCGATCCCAGCCGGTTTCCCGCCGAGATGCGGCCCTACGGCTCGAAGGTGCTGATCAATGCCTGCAAACCGCACCAGCACCTGAAGAGCTTTCCGCCATCCACGCTGTTGCGGAAATCCGTTCACGACCGGGTGCGGGAGCGCTGGACCGAATTGGGCTTTGCCGAGCCAGCGCCGAAAATGACGGCGTTTCATCCCGAGAAATCGTGATGATGCCTCCTATCGAAATTTGACATCCGGGCTAAAGTGTATCCAGTATGCAGATTGGCGCCTGGGCGCAGCAGAGTTAGATGCAACATCCGGCTTTCAAGGCATTATCCGGCGGCAATTCGGTCAGAGAGCGCCATAGCGTTGCTGACCGGATTACGGATTTCCTGCGCGATGCCATTCGAAACGGAACGCTCACCGACGGCACAGAACTCAATCAAGTCGCGCTGTCGGCACACTTCGGGGTTTCTCGGGTTCCTGTCCGGGAAGCGCTCCGCGCGCTGGAAACCGAAGGTTGGATCACCGCTCCGACGCACTATCGCGCCTTTGTCCAGGGTCTGAGCGAAGACAGTGTCAAACAGATATTCGAAGCGCGGATGGCGCTCGAATTGCATCTGATCGAGAAAGCCATCCCGAACTTCGACGCGGTTCGGCTGGCGGATATGAGGAAGCGCTGCACGGTGATGGGGCGCATTCGCGATCATGACGAGTGGCTTGTGGCGAACCGCGGCTTTCATCGCGCACTTCTCGAGCCCGCGGGGGCGCCGATGATCATCGACATGATCGAACAGCTCTCCTCGCAGCCGGAGCGATATCTGCGCACCAGGCGCGCCGGACGCGACCGGCAGGAAACTGCCGGCGCCGAACACAAGGCCATCGTTGCCGCAGTGGCGGATCGGGATGTGATCCGCGCGCGCAAGCTTCTCAGCACTCACATCGATCACACCCGAACCGCGATTCTCTCGGCCATCGAACAATTGCGATCGTCCGAGAATCAAAATCCGGCCTCATAGAGGAGTCTGTCACATGGCGCTTGCCTACACGCGTGCAGAGGTGAAAGACCGCGTTCGTTCGACGTGGAAGGGCGCATGCAATGTCACGCTGCCGTCGTTTACGACGCGGTTCGATGCGCTGAACGCGAAAGCGATCGAGCACGACATCCGCCTCGGTGCCAAGATGGGCTACTGGGGCACGCTTGTCGCGTCCGAATGCGGCACGACATTCAAGGAGTACCTCCAGTTCATGGAGATCGCCGCGGGCGCAGCGCCAAAAGGCTTCGCGCTGGTGACGCATCTGAGCTTCGACACTGTTCCGGAGATGATCGAAGCGGCGAAGCTTGCCGAGAAGCTCGGCTTCGAAGGCGCGCTGGTGTCCTATCCGCCGTCGTTCCCGGCGAAAAGCGCGGCCGATATCGTCACCTTCACCAAGCAAATCGCGGACGCGACGGATCTCGCTTTGATCATCTTCGGCGTCGCGACATGGGGCTTCCGCGCGCTGCACCCGAGCCAGTTTCCGCCGGATGCGCTCGAACAGATGGCGCGCTTCCCGACCGCAGCCACGATCAAATACGAGGCGAACGCTCCCGGCATGATCAGCGGACTTGCGGATGTCCTGCGCCGCTGCCGCGATCACGTCATCGTCCAATGCCCCCTCGAGCAATACGCGCCCGGCCTCGTCGAGTGGTACGGCATGCAGTGGATGGGCACGAGCGCCTACGACTCGTTCGGCGACCGGGTGCCGGCCTGGTTCCGCATGCTCCACGACGGCAAGTGGAAAGAGGCGATGGAGCTCTACTGGAGCTATCAGCCTGGCCGTGAGGCCAAGGGCGCGTTCCATGCCTCATTCAACGGTGCAAATCTGATCCACCGCGTCGGCTGGAAGTATCTGTCCTGGCTGCATGGCTACAGCGGCGGTCTGCTGCGCATGCCGCAGATGCGGCTCAACCCGAACCAGATGCGCCAGCTTCGCATGGGCCTGACCAGCTCCGGCTTCAAGCTGCCGGAGAACGACGAGGGCTTCTACGAGGGCCGCATCGTCGTCGAGGACGACGCTGCGCTCGCCCGCAATGCGGCCGAATAGGCCGCGCCGAACCACAGTGAGTATGCAGCGACGATGGCTCTGCTTCTGACGCACGACGAGGTGATGCAGACGGTTTCGATGGACGACGCGATCGTCGCCATGGAAAGCGGCTTCAAGGAGGAGGGCGAGGGCGGGGCGCTCCTCCCGCAGCGGATCAACGTCAAGGCCGGCAAAGGATGGTTCCGCGTCGGCCCTGTGGTGCTGGAGAACTCCGGCTGGGTTGGTTTCAAGGCGATGAACCTCGCGCCCGGCCATGGGCTCCGCTACCAGGTGCATCTCTACCGGATCGAGAGCGGCGAGCTCTTGAGCATCATGGACGCGCAGCATCTCACCACGCTGCGCACAGGAGCCACCAGCGCGGTCGCCACGCGCCGCCTCAAGGCTTGCAAACCTTGCGTCGTGTCGCTGCTCGGCTCTGGCGCCGAGGCCTATGCGCAGCTCGAGGCCATGCGCGCCGCAGGCTATGTCAAATCGGCGCGCGTCTATAGCCCGACCGAGGCCAACCGCAAGAAGCTCGCGGAGACGTTCCGCAAGCAGCACGGAATGGACATCGTCGACGTGCCCAGCGCCGAGGCGGCCGTCGATGGATCGGAGATTGTGCTCGCGGCGGTCAAGTCCAACACCACGGCGCTGCTCGGCCAATGGCTGCGGCCCGGCATGCACGTCAATTCGGTCGGCACCGCACGCCGCGATCAGCGCGAGATCGACGTCGAGACCTTTACCCGCAGCGACGTCATTGTGGTCGACACCAAAGAAGGTGTGTTCGGCGAAGCGGGGGACGCCTATGCGGCGCGCGACGCCGTCAAACAGGAGGGCGTCAGCGAATTGTCCGCGGTTGTGGTCGGTAAGGCGCCCGGGCGCACCAGCGACAAGCAGATTACGCTGTTCAAATCGGTCGGCACCGGCATCCAGGACATCGCGCTCGCCGCCGTCATCTATCAGCGGGCGAAGGAGCGCCGGATTGGCACCGACCTCGGAGCTTTCCCGTATCTGAAAGAGACATGAGCCGAACGTAGTCCGAAACACGATGAGCACATTGAAACAGAAATCGCAGTCATTGCCGCGCTCGAGGCGTCGCGGCGATCTTTGGCTGGTGCCGCTCCAGGTCGGAATTCTGGTGGTGTTGCTCGTGGCTTGGCAGCTATCGGTTTCCGCGAAAAACCTGATGTTCTTCAGCCGTCCGACCCTGGTGGCCGAGAAGCTCTATGAGCTTTTCGTCGGTGGCGAAATCTATCGCCACGTCGTCGTCACGATGACCGAGGTTCTGATCGGCTACGCGCTCGGCGCGGCCCTTGGCCTTGGCCTTGGTTTCGTGCTGGGCCGCAGCCGGCTGCTGTCGAAGATTTTCCAGCCTTTCATCATCGGGCTTTACAGCATTCCGAAGATCGCGCTCGCGCCATTGTTCATCGTCTGGTTCGGCCTTGGCATGGAATCCAAGATCGCGGTCGTGGTTTTGGCGACATTCTTCCTGGTCTTCTTCAATACTTATTCAGGCCTGCTCAACGTTAATGAGGAACTGGTTCAGCTCGCTCGCCTGATGAAAGCGACGTGGGCGCAGACCATCTGGCGGGTCATTCTCCCGGCGTCCGCGGGCCAGATTTTCATCGGCTTGAAGACGGCGGTGCCTTACGCGGTGATCGGCGCGGTGATCGGCGAATACATCGGATCGGACGAGGGGCTCGGCCATTTCGTCCTCTATTCGTCCCAGACCTTCGACGCGCCAGCGCTGTTCGCCGGTATCGTCGTACTGGTGTTCCTGGTGTTCACGTTGAATTTCGTTCTCAGCGTCATTGAGACGCGGGTTCTCGGCTGGCGAAACGCTAGCGGGGCAACGCTGCAGCTTTAGGATGAGCGCCGGAAAATAATCGGAGTGCAATCATGATCAATCGTCGTTCATTCGTGCAAGCTGGCGCCGGTACGCTGGGCATGGCGCTTGGAATTCCGGGCGTGCCGCAAGCTTCAGCGCAATCGCTGGCCGCCATTCCGGGCGCGTATTCGGCGCCCGGCCTTGCCTACGCGGCCATGTTTCTCGCCAATCGCAAAAAGTTCTGGGCCGATTTCGGGCTCGATCCGGCGCTGAAGTATGTCGAGGGCGGATCGCTGGCGATGGTAGCTCTCAACAGCGGCGAAGCCGAGTTCGTCTGCGTTGCCTCCACCGACGCCATGATCGCCTGGGAGCGCGGCGTCAAGATTCGTGTCGTCGCCGACTTCTACAGTTCGCTGACCATCCAGCTCACTGCGCGCAAGGAATGGATGGAGAAGGCGGGCGTCAGCCCGAGCAGCAGCATCGAGGACAAAGTCCGTGCGCTCAAGGGCGCACGCATCGGATCTTCCTCGCTCGGCGGCGGGCCGCCGCAGTACACGAGATTCCTTGGCAGCCTTTACGGCCTCGACCCCGAAAAGGACATCCGCATTACCACGGTCGGCCAGGGACCCGCGCGCATCGCGGCGCTGCGCGAGGGCCGTGTCGACATGGTGGTTGGTGGCGCTCCGGAGGCGGACCAGATTTCCCTCGACGGTTATGGCGACCTGTACATCAATTTCCCGGAAATCCCGCTGTTCAAGGAATTCCCGTTCACCGTTGTGGCCGTGAAGGAGGAACTCGCCGAGCAAAAACCGGATCGCGTGCGCGCCATCGCGCGGACGATCGCCAAGGCCAACGACTTCATCCGCAACAGCTTCGATGACGCCGTTGCCGTGATGCACCAGCAGTTCCCGAGCATCAATGGGGAGGCGATCCGTCGCGCGATGATGCGCGACCGCAATGCCATCCCGGCCGGCGCACGCATGACCGAGGCCATGTGGGCCAATGGATACAAGTGCGCCGCTGCGATGAAGTCGATCAAGGCGACGCCGCCGCTCGAAGAGGGCGGCTTCTGGACCAACAAGTTCTTGGGCTGACAAGTTTCTGGGCTGAGCGGAATGGCGGCGGTTGGCGAGGCCTGATGCTGGAGAGATTGGTGCCTGACGTCGAGGCCGGTAGCCGCGCGACTGATCCGCAGCCCCTCGTTCGCTTTGCGGATGTGCGTTTGGTGTTCGAGGCCGCCGCAGCCGACGTGGTTGCGCTCGACGGCGTGACGTTCGACGTGCCGCTCGGCCAAATCACGACCGTGATCGGCCCCTCCGGTTGCGGCAAGACCACGTTGCTGCGGCTTGTGGCGGGCCTGACCAGGGCATCAGCCGGGCGGGTGCTCTACAAGGGTGAAGCGGTCGCCGCACTCAACACCGAGGTCGGCTACATCACCCAGGACAGTAACCTGTTCCCGTGGCTCACGACGGTCGAGAACGTCGAGTTTCCTCTGGCACTGCGCGGGATATCCAAGCCCGAGCGCCGCGAACGAGCCATGGAGTGGCTGCAGCTCGTGGGCTTGAGCGGCTTCGAGAGCAATTATCCGAACGAGCTATCGGGCGGCATGCAGAAGCGCGTCTCGATCGCGCGCACGCTGATCTACGAGCCTGACGTCGTGCTGATGGACGAGCCGTTCGGCGCGCTCGATGCCCAGACCCGGATGATGCTGCACCACGAGCTGCTCCAGATCTGGAGCCGGCAGCACAACACAATTCTTTTCATCACCCACGACCTGGTCGAGGCAATCACGCTGTCCGACCACATCGTCGTGATGACCAAGCGGCCGGGGCGCATCAGCGCGCAATACCAGGTGCCGCTGCAGCGCCCTCGCAACGTGTTCCAGATTTTTCTGGAGCCGCATTTCGACGAGTTCTACGCCAAGCTCTGGAACCATTTCAAATCGGAACTACCCGTCCAGCCGGACTAGGAGGTGTATGTTATGGCGCTGATTATTCCGAAACCGGCGGTGCCGGATGAATATCTCGTGGACAACCGGGTCTACACCGACCGCCTGACGTTCGAGCGCGAGCGGGAGCGAATTTTCTTCAAGGTCTGGAATTTTGTCTGTCACGAGAGCGAATTGCCGGAGCCGGGCGATTTCATCACCACGAGTGTCGCGGGTCAGCCGATCATCGTTGCACGCAACAGGAGCGGACGGATTCACGCGTTCTACAACACGTGCCGTCATCGCGCCGCGCAGGTGGTTCTGGAGCGCTCGGGCAACAAGCGGAACTTCACCTGCCTCTATCATCTGTGGGTCTACGACCTCGACGGCAACCTGGTCGGGGCGCCTGAGATCGACGCTTACAAGACCAGCTACTGCCCGGCCGGGCTCGACCGCAACAACACCGGACTTGTGCCGGTGCGCGCCGAATCGATGCACCGGCTGGTCTTTGTTTGCCTCGACGATGAGACCCCGAGCCTCGCGGACTATCTGGGGGACATCGCGGCGCGGCTTGAGCATCCGTTCAGCTCTCCGGATCTTCAGGTCGAGGTCAAATGGACCAAGACGCTGAATGCCAACTGGAAGATGCAGCCCGAGAACTCCCGCGACGGCTATCACGCGGCGTTGCTGCACTCACGGCTGCGGGGCGTGAGCAAGCCGCGGCCGTTCAAGCTGTTTCCCGGCGGCCACGCATTGCAGCAGCTCAGCCTTGACTACGACGAGGGCAAGAAGCTCGGCACCCTCGACGGCATCTTGCTGGAGCGCCCCGAACTCGCCGAGAAATTCATGGCGCATCCGCTGCCGGGACAATCCCGCGACGATCCTTCGAGCATCATCACGCTGTTCCCGGATACGCTCGTCGCGACCCGCTACAGCACGCTGGTGATCGAGCGGCAGATTCCCGTCAGTCCCGAGGAGACGGTGTTCGAAACGCGGCACGTCTTCATGAAGAACGACACGCCCGAGCTCAAGGAGCTGCGCGACCAGCACTGGACGCTTTATTGGGCGGAGAACTCCGGCAATTTGCCGGAGGATTGGGACGCGTGGCTCGCGCAGCAACGTGGCGTGCAGAGCGTCGGTGTGCGCTACAGCTTGCTCGCGCGCGGCGAGCCCGCCACGGAGGGCCTGCGCGGCGACGACAACCGCATCCGCGATTTCTGGCGGCAATGGCGCGTCTGCATGGGGACGATCTCGAACGCGCCTCCGCAATAGCGCGGGACCGGGGCCAAATCAGCATGATCGTTGGCTTCATTGGGCTTGGCAGGATGGGCGCGCCGGTAGCCGCGCGCATCGCCGCCGGCGGTCACCGGGTGATCGGCTACGATATCGCCGCGGACCGGCGCCACGCAGTGCCCGGCATTGCGGTTGCGGACAGTCTCGCTGTTGTGGCGGCCGAGGCCGAGTTGATCGTCACCAGCCTGCCGGGTCCTGCGCAGGTCGACGACGTGATCCGTGGTCCGGACGGTCTCTTGCACGCAATGACGTCTCAAACAATTCTGGTCGAGACCAGCACGATTTCGCCGCAGCAGAGCCAGTCGCTTTCCAGCGATCTTGCATCGCGCGGCGTATTCTATCTCGACGCCCCGATCAGCGGCGGGGTGCAAGGCGCCCGCGACGGAACGCTGGCGGCGATGGTCGGCGGGCCAGCCGAAATTCTGGAACGGGCCCGTCCGGTGCTGTCCTGCTTTACCAAGGAGATTTTCCACCTTGGTCCGGCCGGATCCGGCAACGTGATGAAGCTCGTGATTCAGTCGATCTTTCTCTCGCAGATGGCGGTCTTTCTCGAAGCCGTTTCGATGGGCGAGAAAAGCGGCATCGGCATCGACACCATGCTGCGCATCATCGCGGCCTCATCTGCGCATCATCCGACCATCGCGACGCGCTATGAGAAGCTTCGCACCGGCAATCTCGACCCGATGTTCGAGGTTGGGTCGGCGGCGAAGGATCTATCGATAGCCGAAGGCATCTGGCGAGAGCTCGACCTGTCGCTCCCGGCTCTGGCGTCTGCGCTGTCCGACTATCGGGGCGCCGCGGCCGCAGGCTTCTCGCAATTCGATCTGGTGGCCGTTCGGGATTGGCTGAATCGTCAGGCCTGATCGGAAACCACGCTATCGGGCAAAAAGATAACCAGGCGAGCGCTACCTCACGCCGCCCTTGTTCACCGGCGGGCCGGTGAAGCCCTCCATGCGTTTGCGCAATTCCGCGATCAGTTTGTTGTCGACCATGAACTCGCGATAGTTATTGGCGATCTTGTACGACGTCAGCGGCTTGAAATCCTCCGGTGGCGGCACGTCGGAGCGCGACGAGAACGAACCGACCTTGGCCTGCTGCTCTTTGGCCAGGAACCAGGTGACGTAAAGCTTGGCGGCATTCGGATGGGGCGCATCCTTGAAGATGCCGCCGGTCAAGGTGAACACCGGCGTCTCGTCCACCGCCGACCACACCACCTCGAGCTTGCCCTCGCGCCGGAACGGCCACACCGACGACGAGGCGTCGAGCGTCACGATATTCTCGCCGGACGCGACGCTGCGCGCCACCGGCAGATGGCCCTGGACGTAGTTCGCCTTGTTCGCTGTGTACTTTTCCATCCAGCTCCAGCCGTATTTCTGCACGATGAGATGGAACAGATAGAGCGCGGCGTCGTCGTCGGCCGGGTAGACGCTGATCATCTTGCCGGCGAACATCGGTTTCAGGAAATCGAGCGCCGACCTCGGCACGTCCTCGGGCTTCACCGCGGCCTTGTTGTAGGCATAGGTCAGCGCGTTTGCGGAAAACGACATGTAGGCGCCGTCTGCATCGCGGAAGTTCGGATAGATTTGCTCGAAGCCGTCCGGCTTGAAGGCGAGAAGCTTGCCCTGCTTCTTCCAGGTCACGAAGTCCTGCACGGTCTGGAAGAAAGCCATGTCGACCGTGAGCTTCCGGTCCGCCATCTGCTTTTCGATCTGCTCATTGAGCACGTTGCTGAAGCCGCCGGTCACCTTCACGTCGATGCCGGGGAATTGCTGCATGAACAGCTTGGCGCGGTTCTCGTGCGGCGCCGCTGGGCCGCCGGAGTAGAACACGACTTGCTTCTCCGCCTTGGCCTTCTGGTACAGCTCGTCGAGGGTTTCTCCGCGCGCGTGGTGCGACAGCAGGATGGCCAGCGCGCCGCAGACCGGCAGTAGCCGCACGATGGATTTTGTGTTCATGGCGTTTCCCCTTGCATCACCGCGACGATATCACACCAGTCGCAGGCAGCATCAGCATTCCGAACCGACCGCGCGCGAATACTGCGAATGACCGCCGCAAGCCAGCGCTTTGTTGCTGCTTGCGCTTCTCTTTTTACGCTCATCGATGTCAATATGGAGCGCTCGTCCGGAGCAGGTATGCGACCATGGAGAAGGCGCCCGTGACCATTCGTATTGCCGCCGTCAAGGTCAGCCATTGGCACGCGCTGAACGACGCTGCCTACCTCCGCCACCTCGTCGCCATGCCGGACGTCAAGCTGGTGGCCCTGCAAGATTCCGATCCCGCGCTGGTCGCCAAGCGGGCGGCTGAGGTGGGGAGCCCGGCGACATTTACCGACTATCGAGCCATGCTGGCGGCCACTCGCCCCGATTTTGTCGTGGCGCTTGGGCGGCACCGCCAGATGGCGGCCATCGCCCACGATCTTCTTGATCAGGGCTATCCATTCCTGATGGAGAAGCCCATGGGGATCAATGCCGTGGAGCTCGAGGCAGTGGCGGCCAAAGCGGCTCGGCTCGGTGCTTTCATTGCCGTCCCGTTGGCGCAGCGTTACGGGCCGTTCGCTGCGCGCGCCCGCGCGTTGCTTGCTGCTGGGCGTTTCGGCCCGCTGTCGCACATCTATGTCCGGATCAATCGTCCGGGGCCGGCCCGCTACGCTGCCTGGGATTGTGCGTGGATGCTCGATCCCGCGGAGGCTGGCGGCGGTTGTCTCCGCAACCTGGGCTCGCACGGCTTTGACATGTTCCTCCATCTCACTGGCGAGGAGGCACGAGTCACTGGCGCTCAATTGAGCCGGCGGGCCCATGAGCGGGCGGTTGAGGATTACGCATCGGTCGTGCTCCGTTCGGCGAGTGGCGTTCTCGGCACGGTCGAAGTCGGCAATGGCTTTCCCCGCGACGGCACCGACGGCGAGTGGAAGATCGCCGGTCGCGACGCCATCCTCACATTGAAGGATGGCGTCATGAAGCTTGCCACGGCGGCGGGAGACGAGACGTTTTCACATGACAGCGTCGCCCCGCTCTATTTCACAGCCCTGCGCGATGCGATCGATCATTGGCAGCGAGGCGCACTGCCGCCGATCGGCGTGCACGACTGCTTACGGGCCGTCCGCCTGATCGACCAGGCTTACGCGTGCGCCGAAATCGCCCGCTGACACCCGAACATTTTGCCCGAGATCATCAGCCAAACTCGGGGCCTGCGACGACGAACAGCCGCGTGGGGTCCCCGAGAGGGGTCGCGCGATTGAGCGCCATCCTGGTGAACGGGCGTTGCACCGTGAAACCACGCTGCCGAAGCGTGCGCGTCATATTTTCCCATCGGTCGACGAGGTCGAGAAACACGGGGCCGCTGGCAGCGCCAAGCGCGGCACCCAGCAGAGCCAGCGCGGTGGCTTCGTCGGTTGCGACGAGCGGTCCGATCTGCGTAGCGGTGCGGCCAGGTCGCGCCACCACGAAGCCGCTGAGGTCTTCCGTCACAAAAGCAAGCGGGGGCGCCCGGTCGAAAAAACTTGCGATCAGAAACCTTCGGCTGGCGCCGAAGGCGCAAGCATCGATTGCCGTAACGGCTGGAATGTCGGAGACGGTCATGGCGCGAATGCCCCCGGGCAGACTGCCGCGACCGCTGGCGTTTCCTTGCCAGCGGGAAATCCTGAACATCGTCTCGAAGCCGAGCGGACGATAGACCTGCTCGCCGGCGGGCGTTGCATCCAGCACCGGCAGCAGCCCCTGCCTGATGACTTCGGCGCGGCACGCCTCCAGAATGCGGGTGCCAATTTTTTCGCGGCGCCGCGAGGCAGTCACCAGCACCATGCTGATCCAGGCAAAGCCGTTCGGATAGGGAAGGACGGCGCCGGAAGCGACTGCGCGTCCGCGGTCGTCCAAATGTCCGAGCACCCTGCCGTGGCGCAGAAACAGAGCCCAGTCATCCGGCGTCTGATTCCAGCTCGCCTCGGTTGACAGCGCCAAACAGTCGGTCATGTCGTCCGGTGTAAGCGAACGAAACGACTGAAGGTCAGTAGGCCCCATCGCGGACCTCGAAATGGGTCGGCTTGTCCAATTTCGGGCGATCGTTGGCAATCCAGCCAGCCACCCAGTCGATCATTTGCGCAATCGGCACGCGCGGCCGGCCAAAAAGGCGCGTCGCTTGTGCTGTGTTGCTCAGCAAGGCTGTCGGTGCTTCCGTGCCGGTGAGTTGCGGCTTCTTGCCGAGCCGATCGCCGAATTGTTCCGCAAGCCAGCGGACTGAAATGGTCTCGGGGCCCGTCACATTGAGCGGTGTGGTCGGCTGGGTCGTGTGACGCAGCGAACGCAGTGCTTGAGAATTGGCGTCGCCTTGCCAGATCACGTTGACATAGCCCATCCCCACGTCGATCGGATCGGCGTTACGCACTTTGGTCGCGACGTCGAGCAATACGCCGTATCGCATATCGATGGCATAGTTCAGGCGCAACAAGCGGCCCGGCGTTCCGTAGAGTCCCGAGAAATACTCGAAGATGCGCTCTCGGCCGACGCAGGAATTCGCATATTCGCCGAGCGGCCGCAGCGGGTTGTCCTCGGCCGCTCCCGGACTGTCGGTTGGGACGAACGAATAGACGTTGCCTGTCGAGAAAGCGACCATGCGCGACTCGCGAAAATGCTCCGCCACGATGGCCGGCAGGTGCACGTTCATCGCCCAGGTCAAAGCCGGATCGGCCTGCGAGCCAAATTTTCGGCCTGCCATAAAGATCACGTTGCGGATTTGCGGCAGCGTGGCCACGGCAGCCCGATCCAACAGATCGCAAGCAATGGTTTCGATGCCAAAGGCTTCGAGCTGCTCGCGCAGGCCCGCTTCGCTGAAGCGTGCCACGCCGATGACGCGCTTGTCCGGCGCGGCCGCACGCGCGAGACGTGCCAGCGTCGGCCCCATTTTGCCGCCGACCCCAAGGACAATAATGTCGCCGTCGATCGCGGCGAGATCGGCCGCAAGCGCCCGGCTTGGCTGGGACAAAAAAGCATTCAGCTCGTCGGGCCCGTCGAACCCGGCAGGAAATTTCAGCTCATCGAGCCAAGTGCTCATTTACAGGTGTTCATGGGTACGTGATGAATTCCCGGTTCAGGGCTCCTTCAGCCCCTTGTCGCGGATGACCTTATCCCAGCGGTTGAACGCGGAGGCCATCATTTTTTCAGCGCGCCGGGCGCTTCAGGAGACGGAATCGAACCTGAGTCGAGCAGCTTGACGTTGAGACGCGGATCAGCGAGAGCCGCATTGACCACCTGGTGGACCGCGGCAACGATGGGCTGCGGCGTCTTGGCGGGCGCAAGACTTCATTCGTGAACGCTCCGCATCGTTCAAAGTGCCACGGCATGTGTTTTTCTACACCGAGGAGCAATTGCCCAGGCTCGCGAGCGGCAAGGTTGCGAAGTACCGTCTGATCGAGGATGCGATCCGTCATATCGGACGCTGATCTGATCGCTGTCGCAGGCGGTCATGCCTGCTGCGTCCATTGGTGTTTGTTGCGGTATTTCTTGCGGCGTTTCTCGATCCGCTAAACATTTCCTGAACCGATTAAAGGATCGTCAATCGGCGGCCCTTAACACGAGCGGCCATCGCAGAGGAACTTACAGACCGTGCTCAAAGAGCGACGCGAGCAAGCCCGCCGCACGATCAACCGTATGGCTCAATTTCAAAGCGGCGTCGGCGCGCTGCCGCGCGACTGCATGATCACCGATATTTCGGAGCGTGGCGCGAGGTTGTGTTCGGACTACGAAATGCCGGAGAAATTCGTTTTGTCGTTGTCCGACGACGCAGCGACGATTCGGCATGAATGTCAGGTGGTCTGGCGGCTGGGCTGCGAGCTCGGTGTCGAATTCACCGATGTGAGATAGGGTTGCAGCACGCCTTTTTGCGTCGTGCCTTGCAATCGCCACAGGTGAATCGAAAGCGCCGTGACCCACGTCAGGTCCCAGGCGTCGGCAATGCTTTGGCCTTTTTCCACCCTGGCTCGCACATAGGCCTCGTCGATACCGGCGTGGTAGATTTCGTCGGAGATCACCTTCAGCGCCCGCACCACCTCAGGCCCGGACAATCCCGCGGCATTGCGATCGAGCGTCTGCCACAGACTCTCGCGAAATGCCGCGATGTCGGAGGCCGGGGCAGCTTTCTGGGTGGGTTGTTTCTGGCGGGGCATGTGACACGCAAAAGACAATGATTTCAGCGGCTTCCGGTTCCCGCCGGAAATGCACCTAGCAATCGGCTGAAATCGGCCGCCCGATAGCCTCCAGTGTTGTTTTTCGGCTTGCGACGGAGCCGTAACGAAGGCCAAGTTCTCCGGATGGCATCCGATTTCGACCTGACCTTGAATCCACCAAGTCGTCTGATCGACGAGATCACGACGCTCGCGTCGCGGGCTGCGGCCGCCATTCGCCGGATCGACGCGGCGTCGCGCGCCGAGCGCGCCAAGTCCGACGGCACGCCGGTCACCGCCGCGGACGAAGCGGCGCAAGCCGTGATCTTGGCTGGCCTGTCACGAATTCTTCCGGGCGTGCCGGTCGTGTCCGAGGAGATGAGCGCGGCAGAGCGGCCAAAAACGCTGACGTCGCATTTCGTGCTGGTCGATCCGCTCGACGGCACCAAGGAATATCTGGCGGGTCGCGATGAGTTCACCATCAACATTGCGTTGATGGTGAGCGGCTCTCCCGCGTTTGGCTGCATCGCGGCGCCGGGGCTCGGGTTGGTCTGGCGCGGCACGGTGGGGCAGGGCGCGGAACGGCTTGCGCTGGCGGCGGGCGCCGACGCGAGCCAATGCAGCAGCAAGACTCCGATACGCACGCGACCATGGCTCGGGCGCGACGCGATCGCGCTGGTCAGCCGTTCGCACCTCGATCCGCAGACCGAACGATTCCTCGCCGGTATTCCGGGAACCAAGCAGGTCGCATGCGGCTCATCGCTGAAGTTCTGCAAGCTCGCGGAAGGCAGCGCTGACATCTATCCACGGCTCGCTCCGACATCGGAATGGGATGTGGCCGCAGGCCACGCCATCCTGGTGGCCGCTGGCGGCGCCGTCGTGATGCCCGATGCCGCGCGGCCGGTCTACGGGCGAACGGCCGATTTTCGTGTTCCGGGCTTTCTGGCGTTCGGCGACGCCAATGCGGTGCGGTCGATTCTGAAATCGTAATCCAGCGGCAAAGCGCGCGGCGTCAGTTCGGCGTCGGCTCCGCCACCGCCTCGTTGCGGAAATCGCCTTTCAGGCCCTTCGCGCTCATCAGGCTCGGGTAGTTCACCTGGAAGTCCGCCTGGATCGTCTCGAACGGCACGTCGGCAAACGGTCCGCGGTCGCGCAGGTATTCCATGTGACGGCGGCCGTCGCGGTCGTAAGGATGGAACAGCGAGTCGTTCTTGCCGTCGAAGTCGAGCGGCTTGAGCCCGACCCGCTCGCACAGCGCCAGATCGAACGCCGGCGTGGCCTTCACCCATCGGCCGTCGAGATGCAGATCTGAATACGAGTGCCAGATGAACACGTCGGTCTTGATGCGGTCGTAGAGCTTCTTCGAGGTCAGGTGATTTTTCACATCCGCGTAGCCGACGCGGGCCGGCACCCCAATGGCGCGAGCGCAGGCCGCGAGCAGCGCGGCCTTGCCGATGCAGAACGTGCGGCCGGTGCGCAGCACGTCGCTCGCCCGATAATTGGCCGGGTCGGACATATCGACGTAAGGGTCGTAAACGATGCCGTCGCGCACGGCGCGATAGAGCCGCAACACCCGGTCGGTGTCGCTGCCGGGGCCGCCGGCCGCCTTGCTGGCGAATTCGGCGACTGCAGGCGCGTCGCTATCGATAAATTTGGTGGGCGACAGAAATTCCGACATATCCATAGGATGGGCCTGTTGCTGATTTTGAATTCTTATACCATCACGACCGCAAAGGTCACGCGCCTATAGGCGGTGACAATCCGGGGGAATCCATGGCCACCACGACGGCCAATCGCGACACCTTTATGTTCGCTCCCGAGGCGGAGCGGATGTCACGCGATGCCCTCACGGCGCTGCAGACCAAGCGTATGAGGGAGACGCTGGATCGCGCCTATGGCGTTGAGCACGTTCGCAAGAAATTCGACGCCGCCAAGGTGAAGCCTGCCGATTTCAAGACGCTTTCGGACATCGCACGCTTTCCGTTCACGGTGAAGACCGACCTCCGCGACACCTATCCGTTCGGGCTTTTCGCGGTGCCGCGCGAGCAACTGGTGCGCCTGCATGCATCCTCGGGCACGACCGGCAAGGCGACCGTGGTGGGCTACACGCAAGGCGACATCGACCGCTGGAGCGACCTGATGGCGCGCTCGATCGCCTGCGCAGGCGCGTTGCCCGGCGACATCGTGCATAACGCCTATGGCTATGGCCTGTTCACCGGCGGCCTCGGCATGCACTACGGCGCCGAGCGACTCGGCTGCACCGTGGTGCCGGTGTCGGGCGGCATGACCGAGCGGCAGGTGGTGCTGCTGCAGGATTTCGCAGCCCACGTGCTCTGCGCCACGCCCTCGTATGCGCTCAACATTGCCGAGGTCGCGGCCGGCATGGGCGTGGACTTGCGGAAATCGTCGCTCAAGGTCGGCATCTTCGGCGCCGAGCCGTGGAGCGACGCCTTGCGTCGCGACATCGAGAGCCGGATCGGGCTCGCGGCGGTCGATCTTTATGGCCTGTCCGAAATCATTGGGCCGGGCGTCGCCTGCGAGTGTCACGCGGCGCGCAACGGGTTGCACGGCTGGGAGGATCATTTCCTGTTCGAAGTGATCGATCCGGAGACGCAGCAGCCGGTGCCGATGGGCCAGAGCGGCGAACTCGTCATCAGCACGCTCACCAAGGAAGCGCTGCCGATGATCCGCTATCGCACGCGCGACATCACGCGGCTCTCCGACGAGCCGTGTGTCTGCGGCCGCACTCACGTGCGCATCATGCGTGTCACCGCGCGCAGCGACGACATGCTGATCATCCGCGGCATCAACATCTATCCGTCGCAGATCGAGGCGGTGCTGGTCGGCCTTCCCGGAATCGCGCCGCATTATCAAATCGTGTTGACCCGCGACGGCGCGCTCGACGCGATGGCGGTCGAGGTCGAGCTAGAGCCCGGCGCACTGTCGTCCGACGCCGATCGCAGCGCCAAGGCGCGCGAGGTGACCAACCACATCAGGTCCCGGCTCGGCGTCACCTGCAAGGCGGTGGTGAAGCTGCCCGGCGAGGTGCCGCGCTCGCAGGGCAAGGCCGTTCGGGTGCGCGATCTGCGGAAGGCGGCGAACTAAGACAGATTGGTCGTGCTAATCGAGGAGGACTGTCGGGCATGTTAGCTCGAAATGCCTGCCCATGGCTCGAAAACGGGCATCTTTTTACTACAACCCGTACGGGTAAAAGGCTAATCTCGCCCTTTACCGCGACCTGAGACGTCCTCTGGAGGGACGATGCGCACACTATATCTGCCTGACGTGCCGATCGTTGAGGATGCCGCAGACAAGCTCGACCTCAAGAAATTTGTCTCCTCAATTCACGGGGCGCTATCAGACGCAGCGGCGCCATTTGTCTTCGGAATTTTCGGGGATTGGGGCGTTGGGAAAACATCCGCGATGAGACTACTTGAGCGTAAGCTTGAGCAAGACGTGACCGCTGGTGTTGCATACAATATTCCCATTTGGATCAATATTTGGAAGTACGAAAACGAACTAGATATGGTGTATCCAATCCTCTTTGAACTTAAGCGAGACTTTGAAAAGCGACTACCGATCAGTGAAGCAACTACCTCACTTATGAAAGACTTTGTCCGAGTCGCAGGGGCATCATTATTTGCGCTAGCTGACTTAGGTTTGCGCGCCGTCACGAAGCAGGCGGTTGGAGAAGCGATAAAAGTGAAAGATATTGTGTATCATTACGATTTGGTCGCCCCCGCCGTTGGTGAGTTGGAGCAGCGGCTCGAAGCCTGGGCAACGCAAGTAACACAATTGCCTCAGTTGTACGAAGAGTTCGTAGATACGTATGCGCACCAGCTCGCCAGAAAATTTCAGGTTGAGCCCTCATGTATTCGCCTCGTATTTTTAATCGATGATCTTGATCGATGTTTACCAGACACAGTGATCGATGTTTTAGAACGGATAAAGAATTTCCTTAGCGTAAACCGTTGCGTATATTTTTTAGCGGTCAATCAGCACGTCGTACAGCAAGGGATTCGCAACAAGTTTGCGTCCGTTGAACTCGACGGTCGTGAATACCTGGAAAAAATCGTGAACTACTCGTTCCATGTACCCGAACCCCTGCCTGACGCCGTTAGCAGCTTTGCATTGGGGCGGCTCAACGAGTTGCTGCCTGACGAGAAAGATCGTTCAACGCTACAGCCCCACTTGCAAAACTTTGGCCAAATCCTCGGCGCTTGCGGATTTAGCAATCCTCGGAAGATCACACGCATATTAAATCGTTATCTAGCATTCGTGCTGCGCCACTCTTCTCCGAGTTATGTCTGGAATACGAAAAATATCGTCCGACTTCTCATCATGGCTGAATATTTTCCTGCTGTATTTCAAGTCTTTTGGGCCAACGCTTCCGGTGCGAAGGAGGAGCTTCTTGCTCTTGCCGATGGTGCATCGACATTTCCTGCGTTCGAAGCAAAGCACGGAATTTCTCTTGGAATCAGTAGGGAGCGCATCGCGGGTATGCGCCAGCTGTTCGATTTGCAAGCCCCATTTCAGCCGGGTGAACCAGACATCAAAGCTCATATCATCGCGGTGGCGGAATTCACCCGCGTTCGTTAAAGGCCTTAAGCAGTGGCGATGCCCCTTGAAATAAATCCCACCCCAGCATTGTGTAGCGTGTGCTCACACTTTGCATGGCGAGCGTTGGACGAAAAATGGGACGATCTGTTTGCCCCGATCCTCGCGAACGAAATTCGAATCCATGAAACTGCATTTCGCGTCTACGTGTATGCAACAGAAAACAAGGTTGGTAAGCATCCGGCCTTCGAGATATTCAAAGCAAGCCTAACGGCCGCACGGAACAATTTTTGGGGCACGACCGAATTTGACATAGCTATGAAGGAGGCCTTCAAGGGGTACTGGAAGCTAGCTGTTGCCGGCTCGTATTGGCAGCCAGAAAAGCATAGAATAGTGGACGGCTGGCTGCAGTTCCCACAAACAATAGAAATCTGGAAATTTCTTGAAGAGCCTACAATCGCTGACTGGAAGGTGGATTTACAAACATGGCGCAGCGACAACTAAGGTCGGTTCTCGTTCCTGCAGAGGTCCTAAGTCGGTCGCCAGCTAGCGACCAGACGCTGCAAGAGTATGGCTTTGATCCCGTTGCAGCAAAAGCTTTAGCCCAAGGCGGACTCCCTCAAGGAAGGGTGAACATCCTAAGCGACCTACCTGCTCGAGAAGACGCGCTAGGCTTTGCGCCCTTGGTTCGGACGTTGTGCAATATTGTGCTTTCGCGAAGTACCGAAACGCCGATAACCATTGCTATCGATGGTCCTTGGGGATCAGGTAAGACCAGCATTCTGCGAATGATTGAGCTGCAGGCCCGCATGGTCGGCTTTAGCTGCATTTGGCTGAATGCTTGGAATCTTGAAAGCGCAGAGAATCTGATCGCTGCAATCGCTAGAGAGGTCCAAGAGGAATTAAACAAGCGGCAAGAAGTCGATACTAAGGCCGGGAAAAAGATTTTGAATTTCATTACTAGTGCGCTCACATATCTAGCGCCAATAAGCGATAAAGCAGGCGCGCTTTCAAAAGCTTTGAGCTTGAAACAGGAGGCTATTGAAAGCGGAATTAAGGAGGTAGCGTCGGTCGTCAGTAGTCATCAGGCGTTCAAGGATTTAGTTGAGCTCCTGCTGTCCACACAAAACACCTCATCTCCTCGTTTATTGGTGTTTATTGACGATGTAGACCGAGCGTTGCCTGACCAAGTTGCAATTATTCTAAAGAATCTCAAATTGGTTCTTGAATCAGAGAAATGTATATTTTTGCTAGCCATGGATATGAGCTTAGTCGCTCGCGCTATTGAAGATCATTATTTGAAAAACGCCGCACGAATTGGTGACGGCCGGCCCGATCCAGACTTCGGAATCAAGTATTTAGAAAAGCTAGTGCAACTACGTGTAGCCGTTCCGCGTCTTTCTAAATCAAACCTAAATCCATTTTTGGAAAGCTTATCGATAGCGCCTGAAATAGCGCAGATTCTCGCATGGGCTCCAGAAGCGGAGACATTGAATCCGCGCAGACTGAAAAAATTTATCAATTGGTTGAGCCTAACCTTACAATTGCTAAATGCCGCAAAGTTACCTGCGGCGATCGACAACGAAAACATATTGAAATTAATGATGTTGCGGCGATACTATTCAGAATTCTATCAGTTGTTGGTCCGTACTCCAGAATGGTGGGTGAATCTGCCGCAGCTCTGGCATCCGTTCCGGGGATTGCTGAACAACTATGATGTGGTTGCCCTTGCGCATTTTATGGAGCCGCTGACTCACGTAGATCTGAGATACGCCGAAAAACTTATTGCTGCGAACTCCTTACTTGATCTCGACGGTGCAATTAAAATTCAATTTGATGCGGACGACGATCTGGCGCCGCCCTCCATGCCAAACGACGTTTATGACTTGACTGTGGTGCTCATCGCGCCAGGTGAAAGAAAGTTAGAAGTCATCAAAAGTGTTACCAGCTTAACTAATCTTAGTTTGCGGGAAGCAACGGAGCTAGTTGGGCAAGCCCCAACAGTGATCAAAGAGGGTTTGGGCAAGGTCGAGGCGCTGAGAGTCAGAGCTCTGCTCGAAATGTTGGGAGCAAAAATTGAACTGTATGAAACGAATTATACTGCAGTCCTTGTCGCCTTTCGCGAGCATAAAATTGAGGTCATTAAAGAGGTGCGGGCGCTTACAGGCCTTGGTTTGAAGGAAGCGAAAGACTTGGTGGAAGCCGCACCGAAGGTTCTCAAAAGACATGTTCGAAGGGACGAAGCGCAAAAAATAAAGGGCGTACTGGAAGCGGTAGGTGCCAAGGTAGAATTATATGAAACTGAATTTGCGGTCGTGTTGGAGGCTTTTGGTGAAAAGAAAATCGAAGTTATTAAGGAAGTTCGTATGTGGACAGGCCTTGGTTTGAAAGAAGCAAAAGACTTAGTTGAATCGACTCCGAAAATCCTCAAGCAAGGGCTACGGAAAAGCGATGTTGTTAAGATCAAAGCCGCATTTGAACGTGTTGGTGCACGGATACAGATAAGGGCATTGAACGACGACAACTGAAGGGGCGCGTTCGGTAAATTGACGCAACGTGGCAATCTTCGAACCTTCGGTTCGTCAAAGGGCAAATTCCAGCGCAAATCCAATCACTCACATCTCGGCTGAATTTAGCCCTGCGTCCCCGCTGGAGTTTGTCCCTGACCTGACCATGCGGGGACAAACGGGTGAGAGCGGTCGTTACGCCGCCCGTTCAGCCCGCCGCGACGTGCGCAGCAAGTCCATCAGCTTGCGCACCGAGCCCAAATCTTCGAGCCGGTTGATCGCGCCGATGGCGTCCTCGACATGCGCGTCCGAAAGCACACCCTTGGCATAGGTGCGGAACTTGCCTTCGATCTGCGCGCGCGACAGGCGGTTCTCGTAGGAGCCGCGCGGATGGTCGCTGCGCGCCGCAAGCTTCGAGCCATCCATCATCTCGATCTCGACGGTCGCCTGCACGCCGGTCAGCGCCGGATCGGGCTTGATCTCGACCTGCTCGACCGACGCCTTGCGGAGCTTCGGATCGTCGTAGCGCTTCGGCTCGTATTCGGCGAGCGTCAGCTTCTGATCGTGCAGGATCACCGCCGCGGTGTAGTGCGCCGAAATCAGCGCATCGAACTTCGCCTTGTAGTGCGCCAGCCCGCCGTGCAGGTCGAACACCGGCTTGGAGAGGCCGACGCGCAGCACCTTGACCTTGTCGGGATCGATCTTGTGTTTCTCGATCAGGTCGAACAGCGCGGTGTTCATGCCCTGCGTCGATGACGCCGACGGCCACAGCCGCAGCGCGATCTGTTCGGCCTCCCAGCGCTTGCCGAGATCGGCGGTGACGACATCGGGCTTTCCGCCGTTCGCATAGGTGTTGTAGAGGCCGCCGTCCTTGTGGGTGAGGAACTCCTTGGTGGCGAGGAATTTCTGCTCGGCCAAGAGCGCCGCCATCAGGCCCGACAGCGCGCCGCGGCATTGGTGGAATTTCACCGTCGGCGTGCCCCAGGCCGCGAAGGTGCCGGCGGCCTGGCTGCCCGCAAGCCCGAACGCCTTCGCCATGGTCTCGGCATCGAAACCGCGCAGGCGGCCGACCGCGGCAGCACCGCCGAACGGTCCGAGCACGCCCGGGCCGTGCCAGCCCTTGGCGCGCATCACCGGCCAGTCGGAGCCGACGCCGATCCGCGTCGTCACTTCGAAGCCGGCGGCCAGCGCCACCAGGAGATCGCGGCCGGGGAGATTGTCGCGCTCGGCGATGGCGAGCGCCGGCGGCACCACTTCGGGCGTGACGTGGGTGAGCGTCGAGCGATGGATGTCGCACATGGTCACGGCGGTGATCAGATAGCCGTTGAGCAGCGTCGCGCCGGCGAGCGACAGCCGATCGCCGCCGATCACGGTTGCCTCATGTGATTGCGCCAGCGCTGAAGCCAGAGCGCCGACCTGATCGGTTTCCTCGCCCTGATGGCCCGCGACCGCGCAGGCGACAGTGTCGAGCAGCACGTTCTTGCAATGCTCGCGGACGCGCTCAGGAATGTCCTCGTACTTCAGCTTGGCTGCGAATTCGGCCAGCACCTGTGTGGCTTCGCCCGGCATTTCGATCTCCTTATCACGCGTTTCGCCGCACCCTAAAGCATGACGCCGTGGCTGAAAAGTCAGGCCGCGGCGAGCATTTTCTCCAGCAAGTCCAGCGCCGCTGCCGAGAACGCCCGCATATTGGCGACGCGGTCGCTCGATCCGGTTTCAATCGTGATGGCGCGTTCGCTCAAACCTATGACGGCGATGCAGCTATGGCCCGCGGCGTCGCCGTAGCGATTGCCGGTGGGTCCGGTCGCGCCGGTTTCCGCAATGGCCCAGTTCGCCGAAAAGCGCTGCCGCGCGAGGCGCGCCGCGTGCAACGCATAGGCCTCGGTCGAGGCGCGCATGCCGCTCGGCATTTCCTGCATGTCCATCAGTGCGCGGCGGGCCGTGTGCGTGTAGACCACGGCGCCGCCGAGGAAGTAGGCCGACGCGCCCGGCAAGGCGAGCAGCGCCGCCGATATCAGGCCGCCGGTCGAGGATTCGGCGACACAGATGGTCTCGTGCCGGCTTTTCAGCAGCGCGGCCGCTTTCTCGGCTCGTGGGATCAGGTCCTGCATTGCTTGCTCCTCCAAATGCGGCCCGCCTATAGTGCCGGAAAACACGCGCGGGTGTGAACGTCCAATGGTCCGGCTGGGTATCGCTCTGCTCTGGGGCTGCGCTCTGTTTGCGCAGCCTGCGGCCGCGGAGACCTATCCGGACCACGCAATCCGCCTCATTTCGCCCAATCCGGCGGGCGGTGCCAACGACACCATCGTTCGCATTATCGCGGCGAAAATGTCCTCGATCCTCGGCGTCTCGATCGTGGTGGACAACCGCGGTGGCGCGGGCGGCCGGATCGGCGCCGAAGCGGTGGCGC
Organism: Rhodoplanes serenus; assembly: GCA_945893145.1. Classification (GTDB taxonomy): domain Bacteria; phylum Pseudomonadota; class Alphaproteobacteria; order Rhizobiales; family Xanthobacteraceae; genus Z2-YC6860. Next base: position 28,801 of record CAMDDZ010000048.1, read on the forward strand.
GGGCGGTGCCCGACGGCTACACGCTGCTCGCGGGCTCGGTGGGCACCCATGCGTTCGCGCCCGCGGTCAGCAAGCAGCTCGGCTACGACCCGATCAAGGATTTTGAGCCGATCTCGCTGTTCGCGATGGTGCAGAACCTGCTGGTGGTCAATCCGAAGCTGCCGGTGCGCAGCGTCGCCGAGCTGATCGCCTATGCCAAAGCTAATCCCGGCAAGCTGAACTACGCCTCGGGCGGGCCGGGCTCGACCAGCCATTTCGCGGTCGCGATGTTTGTGGCGCTCGCCGGCATCGACAAGATCACGGTGCATGTGCCGTTCCGCGGCGGCGGGCCGGCCATGACCGCAACCGTCGCAGGCGACACACAATTCTTCTTCAGCCCGATCGCCGGCATGGTGCCGTTCGCCCAGGCCGGATCGGTGCGGGCGCTCGCGGTGAGCGGCGACCGGCGCTCGCAGGCGCTGCCGGACGTTCCGACCATGGCCGAAGCCGGCATGCCGCAATACAAGGCGGTCGGCTGGTTCGGCCTGATGGCGCCGGCCGCTACGCCGTCCGCGATCATTGAAAAGCTGAGCAATACGGTTGGCGATGCTTCGAAAAGCCCCGACGTCATGGCGGCGCTGAATGCGCAGGGCATCAGTCCGGCGAACAACCGGCCAAAGGAGTTTGCGGCTTTCATCCAGGAGCAGCTTGATCTGCACCGGCAATTGACCAAAGACGTCGATATGAAGATCAGCGAATAACCGCGCCGTCGCGCGCAAGCGAGGAGAGCCATGGCGAAAAAAGCTGCCAAGAAGGCAACCACGAAAACGACCAAGCAACTGGCGAAGCAGCCAGAGCAACGCAATTACCAGGACATTCTCTACGAGGTGAAGGACCAGGTGGCCTGGATCATCATCAACCGGCCGCGCGTCATGAACGCGTTCCGCGAGCAGTCGCTCGACGAGATGATCGACGCGGTCAAGCGCACCCGCGAAGACCCATCGATCGCCTGCATCGTATTCACGGGCGCGGGAGATAAAGCGTTCTCCGCGGGCGGCGATTTCTTCGCCATGAAGCGGTTGAACTGGATCAATGGCGCGATGTGGAACGACCGCATGCAGGGGCTCGCCATGGCGATCCGCGGCGTGCCGATTCCGGTGATCGCCATGGTCAATGGCTGGTGCATGGGCGGCGGCCATGAGCTTGCGCTGTGGTGCGATCTGGTGATCGCGACCGAAGACGCCATGCTGGGCCAGACCGGCGCCAAGGTCGGCGCCTGTCCGACCGTGGGCGCGACGCAATATCTGCCGCGCATCATCGGCGAACGGCTGGCGCGCGAGATGATCTTCTGCGCCCGGCGGTTTTCCGGAAAAGAGGCGGTGGAGGTCGGTCTCATCAACAAGGCGGTGAAGAAGAAGGACCTGCTGAGCGAGACGCTGAAATGGTGCGAGACCATCAAGGGGCACAGCCCGCAGACGCTGCGCATGACCAAGAAAAGCCTGAACGCGGAATCCGACGCGCTCTATGGCTCCTGGCAGCACGGCATGGAGCTGCTCGCCCACGTCTGGGGCTCGGAGGAAAGCCTTGAGGGCATGAACGCGTTCTTGAAGGGCCGTAAGCCGAACTTCCAGAAGTTCCGCATGCGCAACAAGCGTGAGGTCGATCAATACCTCGACGGCTGTGCCCGCAACCTCAACGAGCCGCCGTCGATGCGGAAGAAGGTCGCGGCTTCGTGAGCCAACAGTCTGCGAACGAAGGCCCGCTGGCCGGGACGCGCGTAATCGATCTCACGCGCATCCTGGCCGGTCCGCTCTGCGCCATGATGCTCGGCGACATGGGCGCCGATGTCATCAAGGTCGAGCCGCCCGGCACCGGCGACGACACGCGCGGCTGGGGTCCACCGTTCGCCGAAGGCGAGGCGGCCTATTTCCTCGGCGTCAACCGCAACAAGCGTTCGATCACACTCAACATGGCGGTGCCGGAGGGGCAGAAGATTCTCGCCGGCCTGATCGCCAAGGGCGATGTGCTGATCGACAATTTCAAGATCGGCACGCTCGACAAATGGGGCTTCACCGACGCCTGGTTCGAGCAGAACGCGCCGCGGCTCGTTCGCTGCTCGATCACCGGATATGGCTCCAGCGGGCCGAAGTCCGCGCTGCCGGGCTACGATTTCATCCTGCAGGCTGAGTCCGGACTGATGAGCATTTGCGGCGAGCAAAACGGCACGCCGACCAAATACGGCGTCGCCATCGTCGATGTCTGCACCGGGATGTTGGCCTGCAACTCGATCCTGGCGGCGCTCAACGCGCGCACCCGCACCGGCAAGGGGCAGAAGGTCGAGGTCTCGCTCTATGAGTCTTCGCTCGCCATGCTGGTGAACGTGGCGTCGAACGTGCTGGTGTCGGGCAAGGGCGGCGGCCGGTTCGGCAACGGCCATCCGAGCATCGTGCCTTACACGACCTATCAGGCGCAGGACGCCATGATGGCGCTCGCGGTCGGCAACGACGGGCAGTTCGCCCGCACCGCCGAAGTGTTGGGCCATCCCGAATGGGCGAACGACCCGCGCTTCAAAGCCAACCGCGCGCGGGTGGAAAATCGCGTCGCCATCGACGGGCTGATCGAGCAGGCGCTCAAGGCCGACAAGGCCGATGCCTGGGTTGCCAAACTCAAGGCGGTCGGCGTGCCCTGCGGCAAGATCAATTCGGTCGCGGGCGCGCTCGACGATCCGCACACCGCGGCGCGGCGCATGGTCGAGACCGTCGAGCATCCGACCATCGGGGCGCTGAAGATGCTCGGCATTCCGTTCAAGTTCTCCGACACGGAATGTTCGGTGCGGCGCGCGCCGCCGACGCTCGGCCAGCACACCGACGAGGTCCTGGCGCAAGAACTCGGCATGAATGCCGCCGCCATTGCGCAATTACGCAACAGCAAGGTGATCTGAGGCAGCGATGAGGTTCCGTTTTTCGCATGTGTCTATCGTGGTGCCGGACATCGAAGCGGCGGCGCGGACGCTTGGCGAGAAATACGGGCTGCGAGTCGGCGAGCGGATGCTCAACGCCGAGCAGGGCGTGCGGCTCGCCTATGTCGATCTCGGCAACGCCAAGATCGAACTGATGGAGCCGTCGCGGCCGGATTCGCCGGTGGCGAAATTCCTGGAGCGCAACCCCCGGGGCGGCATTCACCACTTCTCTCTTAGCGTCGAGAGCATCGAGCAAAGCACGCAGGTGCTGGGCGGCAAGGACGTGCGCATCCTGGGCAGTGGCAAAGCACAGTATAATGTGGCGGGCGAGCGCATCGCCTTCATCCATCCGGCGGATTTTCTCGGCGCGCTGGTCGAGCTGGAAGAGCATCCGGCCAATGAGGCAATGAGGAGTCAATGAAGAACAAGAAGCATTCCGAGCTCGGCATTGGCGTGATCGGCTCCGGCCGGATCGGCACGCTGCGCTCGCGGCTGGCGGCAAAGCATCCGGCGGTGCGCTATCTGGCGATCTCCGACCAGGACCCCAAGCGCGCCCAGGCGCTGGCCGAGCAGACCGGCGCTGATCGCTATTCCGGCAGCAACGAGGACATTATCAACGATCCGAAGGTCACCGCGATCTTCGTCTCGACGCCGGAGCAGGAGCACACCAAGCCGATCATCGCGGCGCTCCGGGCCGGCAAGCCGGTGCTGGTGGAGAAGCCGATCGGCTTTTCGCTGCGCGAGGCCGACCTCATCCTCGAAACGCTGCGCGAGACCAAAGGCGAGCTGCGCGTCGGTTACAGCCGCCGCTACAAGGAGTGCTTCCTGCGCGCCAAGGAGCAGATGAACCACGGTCGCCTCGGCAAGGTGCTGGGCGGCACCGCGCGCGTTTACAATTCGCGCGCCCAGACGTTTGCGATCCTCAAGCGCGATCCGCACGCGACGCCGGTGCTCGACGTGCTGACCTATTATGTCGATCTGATGTGCTGGTTCCTCGAAGGCAACCGGCCGGTCGAGGTGGTGGCGCGCGGCCAGACCGGCATCTTCAAGGACGCCGGCTACAGCGCGCAGGATGTCACCTGGGCGATCGTCACGTTCGAAGACGGCGCGGTGGTCAATCTCGGCATCGCCTATGCGCTGCCGGCGAAATATCCGACGCTCGGCCAGTCCGACCGTGTCGAGTTGCTCGGCACCGAAGGCACCATGCTGATCGACGACGACCACAAGGAGCATCTGCTGTATTCCGAGAAGGGCATTCCGCACCCTTACGTGCCCGGTCACTCTGTCGAGATGGCGTTCCTCGGCAGCAACACGGCGGGCGATTGGGCGGTTGGCGATTTCTGGGGGCCGCTCGGCAACGAGACCCGCGCCTGGCTCGATCATCTGGTCACCGGCGCGCCGACGATCCACACCACGCCCGAGCAGGCGCGTATCAATCTCGAAACCACGCTCGCCATCGAAAAGGCGGCGCGGACCGGGCTTTCGGTCCGCCTGCCGCTGCAGACGGAAGACTGATCCCATGCGCGTCGCCATCGTCAACATCGGCACGATCGTCAGCGGCGACTGGCGTGCGCCTTTCGTTGCCGGCGACAGCATCATCTGCGACGACGGCCGCATCGTTGCGGTCGGCACCGCATCGGTCAGCGACACCGAAAGCTGCGACGTGGTGATCGACGCGGACCGCACCACTGCGATCCCGGGGCTAATCGACTCCCACGTCCACATCACGTTCGGCGATTTCACGCCGCGGCAGAACACCGTCGGCTATCTGGAAAGCTACGTGCACGGCGGCGTCACCACCGCGATCAGCGCTTCGGAGGTCCATGTTCCGGGCCGGCCGCGCGACCCGGAGGGCGTCAAGGCATTGGCCGTGGCCGCCCACAAATGCTTCGAGAACTACCGGCCGGGCGGTATGCGGGTGCACGCCGGTTCTGTCATCCTGGAGCCGGGGCTGAACCAAAGTGATTTTGCAGAGCTCAAGAGCAAGGGCGTATGGCTCGCCAAGGCGGGCTTCGGCGCGTTTGCGAGCGCGTTCGAATATGCACCGCTCGTTCACGCCGCGCGTGCCCACGGCATGGTGACGACGGTGCACACCGGCGGCTCGTCGATCCCGGGCTCCGGCGCCATCACCGGCGATCATCTGCTGGCGATGCGGCCGCACGTGTCGTTCCACGTCAACGGTGGCCCGACCGCGATGCCCGACAAGGACTTCGAGCGCATCATCCGCGAAAGCGACATGGCGCTGCAGATCTGCACCGCCGGCAACCTGCGCACCACGCTGCTGTGCGCGCGGCTGGCGCAGCGGCTCGATGCCTTCGACCGGCTGATCATCGCAACTGACACGCCGACCGGCTCGGGCGTGATGCCGCTCGGCATGCTGTACACCATCGCGCATCTGGCAAGCCTTGCTGACATCGCGCCGGAGCTTTGCATCGCGGCGGCGACCGGCAGCAATGCCCGGGTTTATCGGCTCGACACCGGCATTCTCGCGGCCGGCAATGCTGCCGACATCGCGCTGATCGACGCGCCGGATGGTGGCACGCAGGACAATGCGCTGGCGGCGATCCGCAACGGCGATATCGCGGCGGTCGGTGCCGTGATCAGCGGGGGCGAGCCGCGCTTCGTCGGCCGCAGCCGCAATACGCCGGGCACGACGCGCCGCGTGCGCGTCGCGAGCTGCAAGCTGACGCGCACGTTCTGACGATACCGGAAAACGATCAGGCGGTTCGCCGTTCCCGTTGCGGCTCGGCGGCAGCGAATTGTATTGGGACCTTGCGGAACGCACTCTTCACCTCTCCCCGCGTGCGGGGAGAGGTCGCCCGCCAAAGCCCGCAGGGCGAAGGCGGGCGGGTGAGGGGGCATGTCGTCGAGTCTGAGCGCTTGGACATGCCCCCTCACCCCAACCCTCTCCCCGCAAGCGGGGAGAGGGAGCGCGCCTGCGCTCGCCGCAAACGCTTTGGTCAAAGTCAAAAGGCTTACGCCGGCAGCTTCAGCAGCTTCGCCGCGTTGCCGCGCAGGATCATGTCGCGTTCGGCCGCCGGCAATTCGGTGAGCGCCTCGACGGTGCGCACCGGATCGCCGAGCGCCATGTCGGCCGGATAGTCGGTGCCGCAGAGGATGCGGTCGACGCCGACCTGACGAACGAGGTTGAGCAGGATGTCGTGGCTGTGCGCAATCGTGTCGTAGTGGAAGCGGCGTAGATAGTGCGACGGCGGATTTTTTAAATCCTTGACCTCGGGCCGCACGGTTGCGCCGTGGTCGAAGCGGCCGATCAGGCTCGGGAACGTACCGCCGGAGTGTGGTAGCACCACGTCGAGCTTCGGATAGGCGTCGAGCACGCCGCCGAACATCAGGCTGCCGGCCGCAATCGCGCTCTCGGTCGGATTGCCGATGAAGTTGCGCAGGTAATAGCTGCGCAGGCGCGTCTCGCCGAGCGTGTTGGTCGGATGCAGGAAGATCGGCAATCCCAACGCCTCGCACTTGGCATAGACCGGCCAAAATTCCTTCTCGTCGAGATTTTTGCCGAGCACATGCGTCGACATATAGACGCCGCGGATGCCCGGGAGCTTGGCGGCGCGCTCGACCTCCTGCGCCGCCAGCTCAGGCGCCTGCATCGGCAGCATGGCGAGGCCGACGAACCGCTCGGGATATTTCTGGTGCAGCGCCGCGCAGGCGTCATTGTACGCCTGCGACAGCTTCAGCCCGAAGGCGGGCTCGGCCCAATAGACCATGGGCTGGGTCAGCGACAGGGCGTGCATCGCCACACCCATGGCGTCCATCGCGTTGAGCCGCGACGGGATGTCGGTGTAGCGCGGCTGGAACGTCACCGTGAGGCCGGGGATCGTGACCGCAAGGAAGCCGCGCGCGTTGCGCTCGGTTTTGGTCGCGCCTTTGCCGACGGCTTCCTTCTCCACCAGTTCAAGCCATTCCGGCGGATACCAATGGGCGTGGACGTCGATCACCTTCACGCGCGCGACCGGCGGCGGGCCCTTGGGCTCCTGGAAGCGGGTCTGCGCCCGGGCATCGAAGGAGCCGGCGAGCAGCGCCGCCGCCGAGCCTGCCAGCATGTCGCGCCGCGTGATCATGATGCCGTCTCCCGTTCCGCCCATTGCTTAGCAAACAACCGAATTCTATACGTTTCAACGGCTTGCAGCGTATGGGGGTTAAGTTCATGGATATGGGGCTGAACGGCAAGGTGGCGCTGGTCACCGGATCGAGCCGCGGCATCGGCCGCGGCATCGCCGAGTCGCTTGCCGCGGAAGGCTGCGATCTCGTTCTGCACGGCCGCGATCAGGCGGCGCTCGCTGAAGTCGCCGCCGAGATCAAGAAGCGCGGCCGCAAGGCGCATGTCGAAGTCAACGATCTCAGCAAGGACGGGTCGCACCAGGCGCTCGTCGCCGCGGCCAAAAAGAATTTCGGCCGTCTCGACATCCTGGTGAACAACGCCGGCGCCACCAAGCGTGGCGACTTCCGCCAGCTCACCGACGCGGACTGGAAGGACGGCTTTGAGCTCAAGTTCTTCTCCCATGTGCGGCTTGCGCGCGAAGCCTGGCCGCTGCTGGTCGCCAACAAGGGCTCGGTCATCACCATCGCGGGCATCGGCGGCAAGGAGCCCGAGGCCGAATTCGGCATCGGCAGTTCGGTGAATGCCGCCTGCGTGGCCTGGACCAAGGCGCTGGCGGACGTCGGCAAGGCGGAGGGCGTGCAGGTCAATGCCATCAATCCGGGCCGCGTCGAGACCGAGCGGCTGTGGCGGCGCATCCGCGATCGCGTGAAGAACTCCGGCTTGGACGAAGGGAAAGTGCGTGCCGAATTCCAAGCCGAGTTCGGCATCACCCGCTTCGGCACCACCGGCGACATCGCGAGCCTGATCGCCTTCATCGTGTCGTCGCACGGCCGCTGGCTGCACGGCACCACCATCGACATGGATGGCGGCGAAGTCCGCGGGACTTAGGGCATGATCTCATCTGTTGAGCCATCCTCCGTTCGCCCCCGCGGAAGCGGGGGCCTAGTTCTTTGGCCAAAACGCTGGGTCCCCGCTTCCGCGGGGACGAACGGGCGACTGGATTCAAAACAACTACGCTCTAGTTTCCGATGAACATCCTGCTGACCCCTGCGCGGATCGGATCGGTCGAGATCCGCAACCGCATCGTGATGCCGCCGATGACGACGCGGCTCTCAGACGCCGAGGGTCACGCCACAGAGGACACCATTGCTTACTACGTGGCGCGGGCACTGGGCGGTGTCGGCCTCATCACGGTCGAGATGGCGTCGCCCGAGCGCGCCGGCCGCCACCGGCGGCGCGAGCTCGGCATCTACGACGACCGCTTCTTGCCCGGCCTGACGCGGCTGGTCGGCGAAATTCACAAGAACGGCGCGAAGGCGTCGATCCAACTCGGCCACGGCGGCGGCCACACGCGCTTCGACATTTGCGGCGAGACGCCGGTGGCGCCCTCGGCCATTCCGCATCCGGTGTTCGAGACCACCTTCGAGACCATCGTACCGCGCGCGATGTCGGTGCTGGATATCCACAACACGGCGCGCGCGTTCGCGGCAGCGGGCCTGCGGGCGCAGAAGGCCGGTTTCGATTGTGTCGAGATCCACGCCGCCCACGGCTATCTGATTTCGCAATTCCTCACGCCGTTCGAAAACCGCCGCACCGACGAATACGGCGGCTCGCTGGAAAATCGCGCCCGCATGGGCCTCGAAGTGCTTCGCGCCGTGAAGGCCGCGGTGACGATCCCGGTGATCTTCCGCATCTCGGTCGATGACTTTTTCCCCGAGGGCATTGGGTTCGGCGAGGGCAAACAGGCGGCGTTGTGGGCGGCGGAAGCCGGCGCCGACGCGCTGCACATCGCGGCCGGGCATTACCGTTCGCTGCCGTCCGGCGCGCGCATGATCCCGCCGATGGAATACCCCGACATGACGTTCTTGCCCTACGCGGCGAGTATCAAACGCGAGGTCAAGATCCCGGTGATCGCGGTCGGCCGCCTCAACGATCCGGCGCAAGCCGCCGACGCGATCAACAGCGGTAAGGCGGATTTCATCGCGCTCGGCCGCACCTCGGTCGCCGAGCCCGAATGGGTCGAGAAACTTCGCCGCGGTGAGCCGCAGCGGCGCTGCCTGGCCTGCAACACCTGCGTCGACGAGATGCGCGGCGGCGCGCAGATGCGCTGCGTGGTCAACGGCCGCGCCGGGCAGGAGGTGCGCTTCGCTGCCGGCAAGACTCCTCAGGGCGAGCGCATCGCCGTGATCGGTGCGGGGCCGGCGGGCCTCACCTACGCGTCGCTGGTCGCCGAGAAGAACAAGGTCACGGTGTTCGAGCGCGGCCGCAAGGCCGGTGGTTCGTTCCGCTACGCCGGCAAGGCGCCGAAGTTCCAGGACGTCAATGCGAACCAGACGTCGTTCGACCGTTACGTCATCAACATGGTGGCGGCCTGCACCCACAAGGGCGTCACGTTCCGCTACGGCGCCGACGTGCGGCGCTCGCCCGAGCTGCTGGCGCCGTTCGACCGCATCGTGATCGCGACCGGTGCGCGCTATCGCTATGGCCTCGGCCAATTGCCGATGTGGCTGCTCGATTTCGGCGCCGGCCGCTGGCCGGGCATCGCCCAGCTGTTTTCCCGTCCGGACGTGCGCGACTGGTTCTATCACCGGGCGCGCCGCGCCACCGGCGCGGACTTCAAGCGTCTCGCCAAGCCCGCCCAGAAGGTGATGGTGATCGGCGACGCCGTGCAGGCGGGCAAGAGCCGGCCTGCGATCGCCAGCGCGTGGGAAGCGGCGCTGTTGTCGAATTAACGCGTAAGATATCCTCAGCCACTTGGTGCGTCTGTTTAGCGATCGCTGACGGTCATTGCGATCCAGCTCCGGTCACGTCAGCACGCCAGCAAGCGGCGCGTGCGTAGCTCGGTGGGAAGCGACGACATTTTACATCTGGGCAATCTTCTTGCTGCAAGTGCTTGTGGTCGGCGCACATGGTGGGCTTGTGGCGGCGCTTTGTCATATGACATAGTTTAGCGGGGGCGCTGTTGGCGAAGGGGATCGCGATGGCGTTGAAGAATTTTTGTTTTGGCTTGATCGGATTATCGGCACTTGCCGGATTGCATCTCGTGGTCGGAGCGGGCTCTGGGATTACGACCGCGAACGGCGCGACTTGCAGGAAGACCATGCCCGATTGCGGCAATCTGCACGGCGCACAGCGCGATTCGTGCGAGAAGGCGCGCGCTCTGAATGAGGCCGCCTGTCAGGCCGCAGGCGTCGGCCCGCGCGTCCAAGGCAAGGGTCCGAAGTACAACGACTGCATGGCCAGGGCCAAGGGTTTTAGTGTCGACAGCGCGTCGCCTACCAGCTGGGACAAGGATTGTTGATAGGCAGTCTCGCCGGCCGACCTGCGCCACACATTGGAATGCAGCTCTCAACCATTTGCGAGGAGATCGATATGCGCGTTCGGTTCTTTTTGTTCGTGTCGGGTGTGTTTTTGGTGGGGGCGTTGTTGGCCCTGCCGGTTTCTGCGCCATCCGCAGCACCGTTGACCGGACCGCATAGCGTGACGCCGCAGCAGAGTGCGCCACAGTGCATTCGGAACGGCCGGACCTGCACCACCTCAAATCAATGCTGCTCCGGAACCTGCGCCGATCGCGGCAGCAAAGGGATGGTCTGCGTTTAGGTGGCACGCAGCCGCGCTCGCGATTCCGACGGGCGCCATTATTTTTGCGTCGTGAAATGTCGCGGCAAGCCGAAGCGCTCCGCAAATGCGGCGTGACCGCTGGACAGGCTCGCCGCGATTTTTGTGAGTTGTCGCTGTTCGGATGCGATGGCTCCGCAACGGCCGCGCTTGGGCGACCTCGTTTCAGCCGTTGAGAAATTCGGGCGCGATGCTGCCGCCCGCTACCGAATCGGTGCGCGAACGGGTGGCAGGGCTTTCGGCACGACCGGCTGCTCAATAATATCCGCCGCAGCACAATTGTGGCTCTCGCTGGGGGATTCATGTTTCGCTGGAAGTCTTATGCGCACACAGCGTGCGTCGTCACGGCCGTGCTCACTGTCTCGTTGGTTCTGTCTTCGCATCGCGTGGCGCTGCCGCTGACCGGCGCGGACACCGTATCCGCCGATGACATCGGCGCGAAAGCCTCCGTCGTACTGTACGACAGGAACAACCGGTTTTACTGCGGCGGCACCGCGGTCGCCGACAGCTTCATCGTGACGGCGGCCCACTGCTTCGCCGGACCCCAGGGCCGGTCCAATCCGCAGGACTGGCGGGTCTATTACGGAACGGCGGTGGGCAAAGGCACGCCCGCGCGCGGAGTGAAGATCGCCGTGCATGAGAATTATGCCGGACAGGTGCGCGCCGCGCAGAAGGAGAACGCGATGGGATACTGGATCCCGCGCCTCTGGGACGACATCGCGCTGATGCGGATCAACGGCACGCATCCGGCCGGCGTCGTCAGTGCGCACCTTCCGGAGATCGACAACGGGTACACCAGCACCAAGGGCACGGGCGACACTCCGGAGGGCGACAATCTCTGGTATTACCTTTATGGCTACAGCGCGAACGGGCGCGTCCAGCTCCAGCGGGCGCTCGCTGGGCAATACCGGCCGCTGTGGAGGGTCTTTCCCGGCAAGGAGTCGAGCATCCTGCCGTTCCAATACAACAGCCAGTCCTTCTTCATCATATTTTCGGACGATGGCCCCGAGGCCAAGATTTCGATTTGCGCCGGCGATTCCGGATCCGGCGTCTTCCTGGTCAACAACCCGGATCGTCTGTCCTATAGCAGCGACAGCGACCGGGAGGTGCCGAAGGGCATCCAACTCAAGGATGGACGACCGGTGCTGATCGCGATCATGACCGCTACGTCAACCAACAACCTCAGGGCGGCTCCCAATTGCGCACTGGGAACCGATAACCGGTCGATCTACGCGGTGCGGACGGACTATTATCACGACTGGCTCGTCGCCAAGATGCGGCAGATGCAATAACTGCGGCCGCTCATTGGCTAATCCCCGCGATCAACACCGCTCCGGCGCCCGTGCTCACGCGCGCCGACGAGGGCAAGGCGGACGACATCTGCTCAGTTTGAGCTTTTCCGCTTTTGGCATTTCTTGGACTCGCGCGCTTTTGTCGGGTGTTTCGGGCATAACCGTCGGCGCCACGAATTTATGGCTTTACGGATCGAACGAATAAGCCGATTTACGTCCTCGTCCTATCCAACCGAGGGCGTTCTCATGAGACGTCATTTGAGCGGGGTGGGATGCGGCGCCTGCGGATTGGCCTCGTAACCCAATTCCCGGGAGGCCTCGGGTAACCGTCCCCCCTACTACGAGGGGCGCCCAGCTTTGGGTGACACGGGGACCGGATGAACGGCGGCGTAAGCCGCCGGGATCAGGGCGAACGCGAGTTCGCTGCCGGTTCTTGTCAGTTACGGTTCCGAGACGCCAAAAATCGCCGCGATGGAGCGTCGGCCGGCGACGCGCCCACGAATTTGGGCGCCACGCCGGTTGTGTCCCGGCGGAGCAATCCGCCTGCGGACGAGGCGTGATCGAGATGTGGCGTCGACCGGCGCTCCATCCCCTCGGATTTTCCGAGGGATCAACGAGACGGCGCCCGGGCGCCCAACAAATCCCGGCGATCGCGCACGTCTGCAACACAAGGAGGGCGGATGACACAGGCAGAATTGCATGCACAAGCCGGGCTCGCCCACTAATGCTCCAGCAGCAGCGAGCCGAAGCCGTCGATCTTGTCGGTGATGCCGTTCTCGCGCAACGCCCACCAATAGATACAGGTGTTGATAGCGAGGACGGGCTTGTCGAGCCAGAACTCGGCGATGCCGGCGAGCCGCGCCATCGCCAGATTGGTGCCGACCTGGACGATGGCATCGACGTCCGGTCCGTTCACCTCGTTGATCGCGTCGCGCAGCTCACGCTCCGACACATGGGCGTATTGCACCGGGCTCGAGCCGCGCAGGCCTTTGAGCTTCACGATCTCGAAGCCGCAGTCGTTGAAGAAGCGCCGCACCTGCGTGTCGCCAGACGGCATATAGGGCGTGATGATCGAGATGCGCTTGGCGCCATAAAGCTTCAGCGCCGCCTGCGAGGCCTCCGAGCCCATGCAGACTTTGACGCCCGCGCGCTTCTCCACGCGCTCGTGCAACACTTTGCTGCCTTCAAGCCCGTCCCAGAACGTCTCCGACGACATGCCCATGATCAGGTAATCGGGCTCGCAGGTCATAACCTGATCGACGGTGTTCATCATCTCCTTGCGGATGTTGCCCATCAGCTTGTTGAAGTCGTCGTCGTTGCGGACCGGATCGTTGGGAATGAGGATGCGGCCGAAGTGGTTGGTCACGCCGCGCGGCCGCATGGCGTCGAACTCCGGCTGCACCGCAGTGTTGGTCGACGGCGCGATCACGGCGAACTTTTTGCGGAATCCGAGGGAGTCGGTCATGG
>CAMDDZ010000049.1 GCA_945893145.1 Rhodoplanes serenus
CAAGGCGAACGAGGTCGCGTGGCAGTCGGTGATCAAGCGCGCGCCGGAGACCGGCCCGCGCCTGCGGCAATTGTCGGGGAATTGATTGTAGCCGCGCGCGCTCTTCTCCCTCTCCCCGCGTGCGGGGAGAGGGTTGGGGTGAGGGGGCGCTTCCACATGCTCAGACTCGCGGATACGCCCCCTCACCCGGATTGCTTCGCAATCCGACCTCTCCCCGCAAGCGGGGAGAGGTGAAAGAAAGCGAATGACCCGCGTCTCAAATTTCTTCGGCCGCCTGTTCGACGCGCTGGCGATGCTGGCAGCGCTGACGCTGCTGGCCATGGTCATCATGGTGACTGCCGACATCCTGCTGCGCAATCTGACCAGCGGCGGCTTCCCCTGGGCCAACGAAGTTTCCGAATACGCGCTTTACGCCATCACGCTGATGACCGCGCCATGGCTGCTGCGACGCGGCCAGCACGTGCGGATCGATCTCGCGCTGACCTTGGTGCCTCCGCGCGTCGCGTGGCTGATGGAGGCCGCAAGCGACATCGTGGGCTTCGTGGTTTGCCTCGTCATGCTGCGCTACGGCGTCAAGATGGTGGTCGAGAGCGCGACGCTCGGCTCGATCACGATCAAGAACCTGGTGTTTCCGGAATGGTGGCTGCTGGTGCCGTTGCCGCTCTGCTTCGCGCTGATCGCGGTTGAGTTCGCGTTCCGTTTCGAGCGGTTGATCCACGGCGCGCGCGGCCGCCGCGTCGAAGCCACGTCGGTGAGCTGATGGGCTGGGTCGAGGCAAGCTTGATCATGTTTGGCGGTCTCGTCGCCGTGATGGGGCTCGGCCTTTCGGTGGCGCTGGCGTTCCTCGCCATCAACATCGTTGGCGCGCTGCTTTTCCTCGGTGGCGAGCAGGGCCTGACGCAGATCGCACGCAACGCCGTGCAATCGGTGGCGAGCTTCTCGCTCACCCCGATCCCATTTTTCGTGCTGATGGGCGAGGTGCTGTTTCACTCCGGTGTGGCGCTGAAAGCGATCGACGCGTTCTCGCTGCTGATCCGCCGGGTGCCGGGGCGATTGTCGGTGATCGCGATCGTGGCCGGCACGGTGTTCTCGGCCATTTCGGGTTCGACCATCGCCACCACGGCGCTGCTCGGCAGCCTGATGTTGCCGACCATGCTGGAGCGCGGCTACGACAAGCGCTTCGCCATGGGCCCGATCATCGGCATCGGCGGCGTCGATATGCTGATCCCGCCGTCGGCCCTCGCGGTGCTGCTCGGCAGCCTTGCCGGCATCTCGATCTCGGGGCTTTTGATCGGCGGCATCGTGCCGGGCCTGATCCTGAGCGTGGTGTTCGTCGGCTATATCGTGCTGCGCGCCTGGCTCGATCCATCGCTGGCGCCCGAAAGCGCCGTCGAGATCGCTCCACCGGGCGTTTCGCGCTGGCTGCCGTTCCTGGTCCACGTGCTGCCGCTGCTGCTCATCTTCGGCGTCGTGGTCGGCGCCATGACGGCGGGCTGGGCGACGCCCACCGAAGCCGCCGCGCTCGGCGCCGCCGGCACCATCGTCGCCGCGATGCTCTATCGCAGCCTGACCTGGGCCGCGTTGATGAAGGCGCTCACCGGCACGGTCGCGGTGTCCGGAACGATCCTGTTCATCATCATGGGCGCCACCACGTTCTCGCAAGTTCTGAGCTTCTCCGGCGCGACCAACGGCATCGTCGGTCTGGTTTCGGCGCAGGGTCTTTCCGCCACCGTCATTCTGCTCGGCATGATGCTGATCCTGCTCTTCCTGGGTTGCTTCGTCGATCAGGTGTCGATGATGCTGATCACGCTGCCGTTCTTTATGCCGCTGGTGAGCCAGCTTGGTGTCGACCCGATTTGGTTCGGTGTGCTGTTCCTGATCTGCATGCAGCTCGGATTGCTGACGCCGCCGTTCGGCTTGCTGCTCTTCACCATGAAAGGTGTCGCGCCACCCGGCATCACCATGAACGACGTGTTCCGCGCCGCGATGCCCTATGTTTGGTTTGGCCTTCTGGTGCTGGCGCTGGTGTTCGTCTTCCCGCCTGTCGCGACCTGGCTGCCGAAGCTGCTCGGAGGCTGATGCATGATCGAACGTCTCGCCGAAATCCCAACCGCCGACGGCCGCATGGACGCGTTCATGGTCCACCCGGAGGAGGGCGGGCCGTTCCCGGCGGTGATCATCCTGATGGACATCTGGGGCCTGCGCGAGGAGCTGTTCGACGTCGCGCGGAAAATTGCGGTCGCCGGTTATCATTGCACGGTGCCGAATTTTTGGTACCGGCGCGGCAAGGTTCGCTACGAGTTACGCGACGAGCAGGGCCGCATGCGCTCGCTCAACACCATCCCGAAGGCAATCCAGGACGAGATGCACGCCAACATGGTGCACGTCACCGACAAAATGGCGATGGCGGACATCGGCGCGATATTGAAATTCCTCGACGGCGAGCCGGTGCGCAAGGGGCCGAAGGGCTCGATCGGCTATTGTCTCGGCGGGCGGCTGTCGCTCTCCGCCGCCATTGAATATCCGGATCATTTCCGCGCCTCGGCCAGCATGCACGGCACCGCCATGGTGTCGGACGCGCCGGATTCTCCGCACCGCTCAATCGGTAAATTGCGCGGCGAGGTCTATTGCGGCTTCGGCGAGCGCGACCGTTTCACGCCCCCGCCCGTGGTCGAGACATTGGCGCGCCTGATGAAGGACAATCCCAACATCCGCTATCGCGCCAATGTTCATTCCGGCGCCGATCACGGCTACGCGCTGCCCGACCGCGACGTGTTCGACAAACCGGCCGCCAACCGCGACTGGGAGAACATCTTCGCGATGTTCAGAAGGCAGTTGGGGTAGGGCCACGAGCGTCTGGCTAAAGCCCGCCCAGCGCGCGCTTCGGCAGATAGTGCAGCACGCGCATTTCGAGCAGGATCACCAGCAGATAGGCGATGCCGCCGACCAGCGTCAGCAGCAGGATGGTGACGAACACCATCGGCGTGTTGGCCTGGCCTTCGCCGAACGACAGCAGGTAGCCGAGCCCCATATTGCCGCCGACCAGCTCGCCGACCACGACGCCGACCACGGCGAGCGTCGAGCCGATGCGCAGCCCCGCAAACAGCGGTGGCATGGAGGCTGGAAATTCGATCTTCCAGAAAATCTGCGCGCGGCTCGCCTTGAAGGCGCGCGCCAGGTTGATGAGGTCGGGATCGACCGTGCGCAGCGCGGTCAGCACGTTGACCATGACTGGAAAGAACACGATCAGGATGGCGACCAGGATTTTCGGATAGACTGTAAATCCCATCCACAGAATGAACAGCGGCGCGAACGCCACCTTGGGCGCGATCTGCAGCGCCAGGATATAGGGCGACAGCGCGAACTCGGCGGTCGGCGACATGCCCAGCGCGTAGCCGATGCCGGCGCCGAGCAGGCTGCCGATCACGAAACCGACGATCACCTCGCCCGCGGTTACGCCGGTGTGCAGCAGCACATTGTTGACATGCATCATGCGCACCGCTTCCTCGGCCACCATGGAGAGCGGCGGCACGATGAAAGACGGAATGCCGAGCAGACCCGGTCCCCATTGCCAGGCGGCGAGGAACACGACCAGCACCGCGACGCTGGCGGCTGTTCCCCTGCGCACCAGCGCGTTGCGGCTTGCGTTGCTCACGCGGTTGCTCCCGCTTCGAGCGGTGTGCCGCCGATGTCGAGCCGGTCCATCAGGCGCGCAACGTATTCGGCGACCTTCGGCTCGCGGCGCCGCGCAATCGGATTGTCACGTCCTGGCAGTTCGATCTTGATCTCGTCGATGATGTGGCCGGGCCGCTTGCTCATCACCAGCACGCGGTCGGACAGCGTCACGGCTTCGAGCAGATCGTGCGTGATGAGAAGGGCCGTCTTCCCGGCACGT
This sequence comes from Rhodoplanes serenus, assembly GCA_945893145.1. Taxonomy (GTDB): domain Bacteria; phylum Pseudomonadota; class Alphaproteobacteria; order Rhizobiales; family Xanthobacteraceae; genus Z2-YC6860. The sequence goes on from CAMDDZ010000049.1 coordinate 3,896, forward strand.
TTGAGCGTCTGCGCGAGCTCCCGCTGCAGCACCATGCGGGTCTGCGCGTCGACCGCCGAAAATGGCTCGTCCAGCAACAGCACAGAAGGATCAACCGCCAGCGTGCGCGCCAGCGCCACGCGCTGGCGCATGCCGCCCGACAATTGATGCGGATAGTGTCCGGAAAATTCGGCGAGTCCCAAGCTCTCCAGCAGCGTCTGGGCGCGACGCTTCCGCTCGGCCAGCGGCAGGCGCTGGATTTCGACGCCGAACATCACGTTCTCGGCGATGGTGCGCCACGGCAGCAGCAGGTCCTTTTGCAGCATGAAGGCGACATGGGCGTTCGGGCCCTCCACCCGCTCGCCATCGACGAAGGCCTGGCCCTCGCTCGGCGCGGAGAGGCCGGAGCCAATGTTGAGCAGCGTGGACTTGCCGCAGCCGCTCGGGCCGATCAGCGACACCACCTCGCCGTCGCGCACCGCGAAGCTGACGCCGCTGATCGCGGTCAGCATCTTTCCCGTCCCTTGCGCGAACCGCATCGTGATGTCGCGGTATTCGAGGCGGATCACATCGGACATTGGTACGCTTGGGACATTGGTGCGCTTGACCGCGGGGAGGTTGTATTGGGCTGTCCGCGTGCATGTTGCCGCACGCTTTTGTCGAGTATAATGGCACAGAACGGCACCGCCGATAGTGTTTCGGAGCGGCCTGCTGCGGCGATTTGACGATTGGGAGAGAACAGGATGTCTGCACACGAAACGAAAAAATCACGCCGCCAAGTGGTGGGCGCTGGCGCGCTGCTCGGCCTTGGTGTCCTGACCGCGTCCAGGACCGCTTTCGGCGCCGAAAAGATCACCTATCTGTTTCCGGCTCCACCGCTGTTGCCGGCGTTCGGGCCGATCCAGCTCGCCAAGGGCAAGGGCTATTTCACCGAAGCTGGCCTCGACGTGGACTTTGCGGTCGGGCGCGGCGGCGTCGATGTGGCGAAGCAGGTCGGCGCCGGCAATGCGCTGCTGGGCGGCATCGTGGCGGACGGGCCGATCATGGTCCGCGGCAACGGCGTGCCGATCAAGATCGTCTGCGTGTTCGGCGGCAAAGGCTTCATGCAGCTTGTAGTGCGCGAGGACTCCGGCATCACCAAGCCTGCGGACCTCAAGGGCAAAACCATTACGGTGATGTCCTATCAGGACACCACCTTCTATGCGCTGCTCGGCTTGCTCGCGAGCGTAGGGCTGACGCAGAGCGACGTCGATATCCAGCAGGCCGGTCCGGTCGGCGTCTGGCAGTCGGTTGCGACCGGCAAGTCGGTCGGCATGGCCGGCGTGCCGGACTGGATCGCCAACGTCCAGGCGACAGGCACCAAGGTCAACGTGATCCCGACCGACGACTTTTTCCCGCACATGGCGCAGGCGATCGGCGTGTCCGATCAGGTGATCAAGGACAAGCCCGAGCTGGTGCGCGCCTTTGTGAAGGCGGCGCTGCGCGGCATGAAGGACATCATGGACAACCCGGACAAGGCGGCCGACGAGTTCGTCAGCTTCGTGCCGCAGTGGAAGGGCAAGGAGGGCGAGGTCAAGGTCGCGCTCAACTACTACGCCAAGCTGGTCTATCCGGGGCAGAAGCAGCTCGGCGAAGTGAACGTCGACCGGCTGACCAAGTTGCAGGACTTCTACCTGGCCAAGGGTTTCATCCAGAAGGCGACGCCGGTGGCGGAGCTCTACAGCAACGACTTCATCAAGTAGCCTCTACAAAATGCGCGACGGCGCCCGGCCAATCCGGGCGCCGTTTCGTTTCGGAGACAAGCGGCCGCATTGGTGGTGCTATAAAAGGGCGATGAGCAAACGACACGCGGAAATCGCCGGCGCTGGATTTGCGGGGCTTGCGGCTGCCTGTGCGCTGGCGCAACGCGGCTGGAGCGTGCGCGTGCACGAGCGCGCCGATCGGCTCCGCACCACGGGCGCCGGCATCTACATCTACGAGAACGGCTTGCGCGTGTTGGAGGCGCTCGGCGCCTATGACGAGGCGGTGAAGGGCGCGCCGTTCGCGCACACCCGTGAGGTGCGCGACGACCAGAACCGTACCGTCTCGGTGCACCGCTGGGGCGGCAGCCGCGTCTATTCGATCGTGCGGCAGACCGTGATCAATGCGCTCGGCGCATCGGCGCGGCGTGCCGGCGTCGAGATCGAGGTCAATTCGACGGTGGCGGGCGCGACGGCCGATGGCGAACTAATCCTGGCCGATGGCCGCAGACTCAAAGCTGATCTCATCGTCGCCGCGGACGGCACCAATTCGAAGGTGCGCGACGCGTTGGGCCTGCTGACCAAGCGCAAGGTGCTGCCGGATGGCGCCACCCGCCTACTGATCGACAAGTTGCCCGAGGAGCGTGGGCAGGACGGCGCCACCACCGTCGAATATTGGTCCGGCAGCCGGCGCGTGCTCTACACCCCGTGCAGCGAGACCGAGGTCTATATCGCGCTGACCATGCTCAATAACGATGACGTCGCGACCGCGACGCCAGTGCGCCTCGATGCCTGGAAGCGCTGGTTCCCGCATCTCGAGGCGCTGATCGACCGCTGCGGCGGCGAGGCGCGCTACGATCCGTTCGAGCTGATCAAGCTCAAACGCTGGTCTGCCGGCAAGGTCGCGGTGATCGGCGACGCCGCGCATGCGCTGCCGCCGAACATCGGGCAGGGCGGCGGCTGCTCCATGATGAATGCGCTGTCGCTCGCGGTGCATCTCGACCGCGAGCGCGACCTTGCGGCGGCGCTCGACGCCTGGGAGCGCAACGAGCGCCCGATCACCGATCACACCCAGCGTGTTTCGGTCGCGCTCGGCTGGCCGACCACCTGGCCGCCGGCGCTGCGCGCGTTCACGCTGTCGCTCGCCGGCAAATCGAAATGGGTGGTGCGGCAGCGGACCAAAACTGCGCTGCATCGGCCGACCGGGACGTGAGCGGCGAGCGACCATCTCACTCCGCCCTCATCCTGAGGAGCGGGCCATTAGCGAGTTTACGCGCGTCTTCGACGCGCTATGGCCCGCGTCTCGAAGGATAGGGGCGGCCTCGTGCTTCGAGACGCATTGCTTCGCAATGCTCCTCAGCATGAGGCCGTGAGAGGGCGCAACTCGCGGCGACGTCAAAACGGCTGCGTGATCCCATCCAGCGGTGCGTCGCAATTGACCAGATCGACGCGCTTCCAGGCGATGCGGATCGCCCCGCCCGCCATCACCAGGCGATGCAGCGCGGTGCCGCCGAACAGGCGCTGGCTGTTGCGGCGGTATTCGATCATCAGGAATTTCGACCGCAAGGTGACGCCCGTGCGGTCGGTGTCCTCGATGGTGACGCTGCCGACCATGCGGCTGGTGCGCGAGCGTGGCTCCTGCGAGTACATGCGCGGGCTCGCGAGCCGCCGCACGCGCGTCTCCAGCAGCCTGCGGTCGTCATAGATCAGCGACACGGTGTCGTGCGGATTGTCCTGGCCGGGCTCGCTCGGCACCCAATACCAGGCGTCGGCGGTGAACAGCGCGAGCCAGTCGCCGAACTTGCCTTCGTCGAGCAGCCGCGCCTCTTGCTGCAGGAATTGCTCGCAGCGGTGCAGATCGAGCGAGAGGGGCGTCGCGCGGGTGGCGCGGCTGCGCGGCGGCGCCGACCGGCGCGGGCTTGGCAGGCTCGTCTTGGGCTTGCGCTTCTTCGCCATGACGACGTTTCAGCCCGTCACGACGCGGCGCGCACGGGCGCGGCGTGACCGTTGCTCATGTAGCCCTGCCAGGCGTCGAGCATGTTGCGGATATAGACCTCGCTGGTCGAATTGACGCCTTTGCGGCCGCCGTGCTGGTCGGGCAGGTCGCTCTGATAGCCGCGGCCGATCTGCAGCCATTCGGCGCCTTCGCTGGAAAGCCCCATGTCGATGCGGTTGTAGATTTCCAGATCGTCGGTCAGCACCAGCGAGCCGGTGCCGTTGACGATGTTGGCGAAGCTGATGGTGTTGCGGAACATCTGCTCCGGAGCGCCCTTGAGGCGGAAGTTGTAGGTGTGCACCACGGTGCGGTTCACCGCGATCGGATGCACGACGCGCAGCTGCTGGAATTGGCTCATCAGCGAGACGTTTGGATAAATGTTCGAATTCCAGCGCCGCACTTCGAGAATGCGCTTGGTCTCGGCCTTGCCCTTTTTCTTCTCCAGCGCCGCGATGTAGTCGCGGAACACCGGGTCCTTCAGCGCGGCGACCAACTTGGAATCGTCGTGGTAGTCGCCGAGATAGCTGTGGCCATTCGGATAGGTCCAGATGCCGACCTGCGACTCCCAAAAACTGTAGGGCGCGCCGTTCTGGCGCATCTGGCGGATCGCGATCTCGCCTGAGCCGTCGGAATGGACATCGTCGGACTGCGCCTGTGAGGCTTCGATGGAGGAGCGGTGCGCGAACAGCGGATGGGCCGCGTCGCACAGGTTTTCGAAATAGACTTTCCAGTTGCCGTCGTAGGCGTGTTTGAACACGCCGCCGGCCGCCTCGATCTCGCCGTCCGGCGCGCGATCGATCATGTCATCGAGCGACGTCGTCATGTGACCGAGCGATTCCTCCAGGCTCGGGCCGTCACTGGCGAGGCTCGCGAAGACAAAGCCGCGATAGTTCGTAACCCGAGCGATCGGCTGCATCGCCATCTTGGGATTGCTCAGATCGAAATCGCGCGGATAGCCATGGTTGAGCGGCACGGCCTTGAGGCGGCCGTCGAGGTGATAGGTCCAGCCGTGGTAGCAGCAGGTGAACTCAGGCGCGTTGCCATGCTCGGTCGCGACAACGAGCGCGCCGCGATGGGCGCACTGGTTGTGGATCACGCGCACCGTGCCGTCGGTGTCGCGCGTCATCACCACGGGCCGGCGGCCGATCAGAGACGAGAAATAGTCGCCGGGCTTTTTGACCTGGCTTTCGTGCCCGACATAGATCCAGGCGGCGCTGAAGATGCGCTCCATCTCCAGCTCGAAGATCGCCGGATCGGTGTAAAGCTGCCGATGCACGCGGCCGGGCTTGAAGAAGCGGGCGAAGTCGCCGGTCGTTGGCTCCTGGCTCATGCGGGAAAAGTACCGCAGCGGCGGATTCGGAACAAGCGAGCGGACTGAGCCTCAGCCCAGTTCCGCCGCCCGCGCGAGGCTCGCGATCATCGACACCCGCATCAGGTAGTCGCGCGTGCGCGCCGCATCCGCCGCGATGGCCTGCAGGTTTTGCCGGAACTCATCGCCCGGCGACTCGAGGTTCTGTTTGTTCTGGATCGTATATTTCTGGATGTACTCTAGGGTCACGCCGCGCCGCTGTTTGTCGAAGCGGTCGAGCTCGGCGGCGGGCTTCTCGCCGTGCCAAACCTCGGCCAAGCGATCCGTCAGATTGATGGCGTCATGGATGCCGCCGTTCATGCCCATGCCGCCGAGCGGGTTGTTGATGTGGGCGGCGTCGCCGACCAGGAACGCGCGGCCGCGCTGGAACGTCTTCGCCACACGCTGGTGCACCTTGTAGAGCGTGATGTGGTCGATGTCGTAATTCGAAATGCCGGGCACTACCGTGCTCATCAGCGATTGGGCAAACCCGCGGGTCTGCACGCGCTCGTCCGAGCCGTCCTCGTTGACCAGGAACATGATCCGCCACAGCTCGGGAATTTGCAGCAGGAAGTGCCAGCGCACCGGATCCGCGACGTAGTTCACCGCCGTCAGTCCTGGAATGACACTGTGGAAATCGAACGGCGTTGACACCACGAGAAGCCGGTCCGGCCAGGTGAAGCCTTCGAACTCGATACCGAGCGCATGACGCACCGCGCTGCTGGCGCCATCGGCGCCGATCAGGAACCGCCCGGCGCGGCGCTCAGTCTTGCCGTTGCGTTCGATCGCAACCTCGACGCCGGCGCCATCCTGCGTCACACCCGCGACCTCGCTGCCGAACGCGATCTCGAAGTTCGGCTCGTGGTGCAGCCCGTCGAGCAGGATGCGGGTGAGTTTCGATTGTTCGCATTGCACGCGATAGGGATGCTGCGTCGCGTCCGCGATCGCGCCGAAGTCGAACTGCGCCAATAGCCCGTGTGCCTTATTGCGGTACTGGAACTGCGGCGCCTTCAGGCCCTGCGCGATCAGCGGTTGCGCGGCGCCAAGCGTATGCAGCATGTCGAGAGTCGGCGGATGAAACGTCGACGCGCGCGATTCTTCGCTGAGGCCGGCGCCAGCCTCCAGCACCGTGACCGGCACGCCACGGCGCACCAGATTCGCGGCAGCCGCGAGGCCGACCGGCCCCGCGCCGGCGATGAGAACTCGTTCGTTACTCAAGCGTCGGCGCGCCTATTCGATCTTCGCGATGCCGGCCTTGGTAATGATGTCGCGGTACTTGATGATTTCGGCATGGTGGAATGTCTTGGCCTTATCGAGCGGAATTGCCATCGGCTCAGCGCCGGCCTTTTCGAACGCATTCTTCACCACCGGATCCTTCAAGGCGTCGGCCATTTCCTTGTTGAGTCGCTCCAGGATCGGCTTCGGCGTGCCGGCCGGCGCGAGCAGGGCGAACCAGCCGTTGACCTTGTATTCCGGGACGCCAGCCTCGGTCGTTGTCGGCGTTTCGGGAATAGCAGCCAGCCGCGTGTCGCCCGCAACGGCGAGCGAAAAGGCGCCCTGGGCTTGCAGCGGGCCCGCGATATTAGGGAACCACTGGAAGCCGAGCGGCACGGCGCCTGCGATCAGGTCGGGGCCATATTGCGCGATGTTGCGATAGGGCACGTGCGTCATCTTCACGCCGGTGACCTGGGCGAAATACTCACCGGCGAGATGTTGGGAACTGCCGATGCCGACCGAGCCGAAGTTCAGGCCGGGATTCTGCTTCGCATAGGCAATCAGGTCCTTCAGCGTTCGCGGAGGCAGATTCTTGCTGACCACGACCACGATGGTGAAGCCCGCGAACGGAGAGATCATCTCCAGGTCCTTCTCGGGGTCGTAGCCGAGCACCTTGTAGAGCGTCATGTTGGCGGCGACCGGGCCGGAGCCGCCGCCGATCAGCGTGTAGCCATCGGGTGTCGAGCGCGCGCCCTGCAGCGTGCCGGAATTGCCGCCAGCGCCGGGACGATTCTCGACCACGATCGGCTGGCCCATGTTCTTCGACATCTTGTCGAACATGATGCGGCTGACCACGTCGCTCGCGCTGCCGCCCGCGAACGGGATGATCACCGTGATGGGCCGCGACGGATAGGTCTCCGCGTTCGCGCCGGAGCTGGCGAGGGCCGCGAACCCCAAGGCTGCAAGCGCAAGGCCCGCGCCTTTCACGAGCCGCGTTACTTTGGTCATCGTCATGTCGTTACCCTTCATTTGCGGAATCATCGCCCTGTGAACTTGGCCGGCCGTTTAGCATGAAACGCTTCGACGCCTTCGCGGAAGTCGTCGGATTGCCGCAGCCGGCTGTAGCAATGGCCTTCGAGCTCAATCGCCGTGCTCAACATAGCATCCTCGGTGTCGTTGAGGAGTTTCTTAGCCGTGCGCTGGGCGAGGGGCGAGAATGCGCGGAGCTCATCGACAAGCGCGTCCGTTGCGGTTTCGAGCTTGCTGTCTGCCACGCATTCGGTCGCGATGCCCCATTCGTAGGCTTGTTTGGCCGGAATGCGGCGTGAACGCATCACGATGTCCTTGGTGCGCGTGATGCCGATGATCTTCTGCAGGCGCGCCGAGCCGCCGGAACCCGGGATCTGGCCGAGCCGCTGCTCGGGCAGCGCGTAGAAGCCGGTTTCCGACACCAGACGGAAATCGCAGGCGAGCGACAGCTCGAAGCCAACGCCGAAACAGAAGCCCCGGTTGGCCGCGATTACCGGCTTTGAACAGCGCGCCGGCGCAGCGATGTTCCAGGCGAGCTTGGAAACGGTCTCAGGCGTCGCCTCCATGAAGCCCTTGATGTTGCCGCCGCTGGAGAAGTGCTCGCCCACGGCGCGTATTACGATGATCCGCACGCGCGCATCCTCGTCGAGGTTCTCGAACACCAGGCGAAGCTGGTCGCGCTGCGGCATCGACACCACGTTGAGCGGCGGCCGGTCGAGAACGATGTCGGCGCGCTCGCGGGCAGGCTCGATCTCGACGCGGAAGCCATCGAGCGCGGCGAGGCGAGGATCGGTGAATGTTGCGGGTGATGTCATGGCTGCATCCTTGGGCGTATCCTTTTACTCCGGTGTCATGCCCGCGAAAGCGGGCATCCAGTAATCACCGTCAATTCCGTGGTCCTCTATCGGCTCCAGTGATTACTGGATCATCCGCTTTCGCGGATGATGACAGCCGAGATGTTGCGGCTCCTTCCCGCTCGTATTCGCCCGCGACCAGCAGGCGGCGCAACAGTTTGCCGACCGGCGATTTCGGGATCGCTTCAACAAACACGTAGCGCCGCGGGCGCTTGTAGGCCGCAAGCCCGGAGCTGCGGCAGAACTGATCGAGCGCGTCGGGCTGGATTGCGGCGCGGCGCTTGACGAAGGCGGTCACCACCTTGCCCCAGCGCTCATCGGGCAGGCCGACCACGGCCACCTCCGATACGGCCTCGTGGAGCGACAGGCAGCTTTCGATCTCGACCGGTGAGACGTTCTCGCCGCCGGTGATGATCATGTCATCGACGCGGCCGGTGACGAACAGATCGCCATCCTGGTCGACGAAGCCGGTGTCGCCGGTGAAGTACCAGCCCTCCCGCAACGCCTTGGCGTCTGCATCGGGCCGCAACCAATAGCCCTCGAAGGCTTCGTCGCTGGAAAGGTGCGCGATGATCTCACCCTCTTCGCCAGGCTTCGCGATGTCATCGGGCGAGGCGGCGCCGAGTTTCACCACGCGGATCATCTCGTTGATGCCGGCGCGCCCGGCCGAGCCGGGTTTCTCCGGCGCGTTCTGATCGATCGTGAAGGTGTAAATCTCCGACGACCCGTAGTGATTAACGAACAGGTCGGGCTTGAACGCGGCTTGCAATTCCTTGAGCAACCCGTCGGTCATCGGCGCGCCGGCGAAGCCCAGCTTGCGTACCGATGAAACGTCGGTCTCCCGGAAACGCGGATGGTGCACGAGATCGTGGTAGAGCGTCGGCACCAGATAGAGATTGGTAATCCGTTCGGTAGCGATCAGCTCTAGCGCACGCGCCACTTCGAAACGCGGCAGGCACACGAAGGCGCCGCCGATCAGCGACATGGCGAGCAGCGAGCGCACCCCCATGGTGTGATAGAGCGGCATGACGCCGAGTGTGCGCTCGCCGTTGCGGTAAAGGTTCTGCGCCACGTGAGCCAGCGCCGCGGCGCGTTCGGCGCGCTGGCGGCGCGGCACGCCCTTGGGCCACGCTGTGGTGCCGGAGGTGTACAGCATCACGGACCAGGCGTCGGCGTCGGCGCGCGGCTCGGCGCCGGGCGTCGCTGTGTTGAGGAGAGCTTCGAACGTCACGCTCTCCGCTAGCCCCACGGCGATGCGTGGGCGCTTCTGCGCTTCCTTCGAGGCGCGCACGGCCGCGGCCGAGACCTCTTCGTAAACGATGGCCTTGGCGTCCGCGTTGTCGAGACAGAAGTCGAGATCGTCGGCGGTCGAGCGCCAGTTCAGCGGCGTGATGATGATGCCTGAGAACTGGCAGGCCCAATGGATGGTCGCGGCCTGCCAATTGTTCTGCAGCGCGGTGGCCAGATGATCGCCGGGCTTCAACCCCATGACGTCGAAGCCCGCCACCAGCGCCGAGACTGACATGTACCATTGCCGGTAGGTGAGGCGGACGTCGCGATCCACGATCGCGATCGCATCCGGATCGCGCGCCACGCTGGCGATGAAACTGGTGCCGAGATCAAGCATCGGTTTCACCGTTTCGCAGCCGTTCGGCGGCGTCGAGGGCTGCCGCGATGATCGGCACGTAGCCGGTACAGCGGCAAAGGTGCCCGCCGAGGAACTCGCGCACGTCTGTTTCGGTCGGCAGCGGATGCGAACGCAGGTAATGATCGAGCGACATCAGGATGCCGGGCGTGCAGAAGCCGCATTGCAGCGCGTGATGGCGGCGGAACGCTGCTTGCAGAACCGACAGCCGGCCGGGCTCGGGCGCCAGTCCTTCGACGGTCCGCACGCTTGTGCCATCGGCCTGCACGGCGAGCGTCAGACAGGCACGGGCCAGCGCGCCGTCGATCTCAATGGTGCAGGCGCCGCAGACGCCATGCTCGCAGCCCACGTGGGTGCCGGTCGCGCCGATCACGTGGCGCAGGAAATCGGTCAGCAGCATGCGCGGCTCGGCCTCGCCCTCGACGGCGCGGCCGTTGAGCGTCAGGCGAACGCAATGGCGCTGATCGGCGCTCAGGCGCGGCATCGGCGCGCCTCCTCGATTACCTGGCGGCCGAGCTGGCGCACCAGCTCGCGGCGGTAGGCCGCGGTGGCATGCAAGTCCTCGCGCGCCTCAAGCTCGTGCGCGAACGCATCGAGAGCCTGGCCGAGCATCGATCCGCCGAGCCCCGCGAAGGTGCGCGCCACCGGCCGGTCGGCGACACCGCCAACCGCGAGCCGCACACCTTTGCCGTCGGCGACCGCAGCGCAAGCCACGATGGCAAAGTCGCCATGCCGCCGGGCGAACTCGCGGAACGCATGACCCTCGCCGGGCCGCCCGCAGGGAAAGCGGATCGCCTCGATCAGCTCATCGTCGGCGCGCGCGGTAGACATCAGCCCCTGAAAGAAATCCTCCGCTGCCACGCGCCGCCGGCCGGCCTTGGTCGAAAGCTCGACCTCGCCACGCAGAGCGAGCAGCGTGAGCGGAATTTCGGCGCTCGGATCGGCCAACGCCACCGAGCCGCAGACCGTGCCGCGCGCCCGCGTCTGCGCATGTCCGACCCACGGCAGCGTGAGCGCGAGCAGCGGCTGGCGCGCTTTCAATTGCGACCAGGCGAGTAATTCGGCTTGGCGCACCGCGGCGCCGACCCGGATGGTGTCGCCATCGAGCGAAATTCCAGCAAGCTCGGGAATCCGCATGATGTCGAGCACGACCTTCGGCCGTGCCATCCGCATCGAGAGCAGCGGCACCAGCGATTGCCCGCCGGCGATCACAGCGGCTTCGCCGCATTCTGCCGCCAGCACGTCATGGACTTCCGCCAGCGAGTCCGCGCGCACATAGTCGAATCGCGCGGGCTTCACGGCTTTGGTTCCGGCTTGTGCAGGAACGGCGCGAGCCGTTTGGGCGACAACGGCAGGTCGATCTCGGCAATGCCGAGTGCGTCGGCCACCGCATTGGCGATGCACGCCGGCGTCGACATGCAATTGCCTTCCGCCACGCCTTTGGCGCCGAGCGGCGTGAACGGCGAGGGCGTCTCCATGTGCAGGATGACGGGGGCAGGGACTTCGGTCGGCGTTGGCACCAGATAATCCGCGAAGGTGCCGGAGAGGAATGCGCCCTCGGGCGAATAGGCGAACTCCTCGTACACGGCGGCGCCGAGCGCGTGGGCGAAGCCGCCGGTGATCTGGCCCGCCACCATGCCGGGATGCAGTACGCGGCCGCAGTCGTGCATGGTGACGTATTTGTCGATGCGCACCGCGCCGGTCGTGCGATCGACCTCGACACCGCAGAAGTCGAAGATGAAGCCGTGGCACAGCGAGGCGTTGATCTCGTCCGTGTCGGTCGGCGGCGTGAGCTGCGGCGGTGTCCAGAACACGGTCTCGCGCAGCGCATGCGCATCCTCGGGCAGCGTGCCTGGGGCCCAATGGCTCGCCGCCGCGAGCCGCGCGAACGGCACCGCGTTGTCCGGATTGCCGCGCGCGCGGGCGCGACCGCCGGTGAATTCGACCTGGTCCGCCGGCACGTTGAGTTGCGCCGCGGCGCCACGCGCCAGTTTGTCCTTGATCCGCATGGCTGCGATATGAATCGCGCCGCCGACCGCGGCAGCGAAGCGGCTCGAATAATTGCCGGATGCAATCGACCAGGCGTCGCGCGCGCTGTCGAAATCGCTGATCACGCGGATGTCCTGGGGCTTGAGCCCCAGCGCATCGGCCGCGATCTGCGCCGCCACGGTGCGGTGGCCTTGGCCCTGCGGCACCGAGGCGATGTGCACCGAGACGCCGCCGCCCGGGTCGATCGCGACCGTGGCGGTGGCCTGCGCGCCGTTCTTCGGGCCGGCCTTGCGGCGCTCGTCGGCGGTCAGCACGGCGGTGACGTAGCCCATGTTGGACACGCTGGGCTCGACCACGGCGGTGAAGCCGATGCCGTAGAGCCGGCCTTCGAGGTGCGCACGATCGCGCCGCGCTCGCAGTTCGCTGAGCCCGCCGTCGTTGACCGCCATCTCGACCGCCGCCGGATAGTCGCCGGAATCGAGCAGACCGCCGCTCGCGGTGCGATAGGGGAACGCGTTGGCGGGCACGAGATTGCGGCGGATCACGTCGAGCGGATCGTGTTTGAGCTCGACCGCGATGCGCTGCATCAGCCGCTCCAGTGCGTAATAGACCTGCGGGCCGCCGAAGCCGCGGTTTAATCCGCTCGGCGTCTTGTTGGTCAGCACCACGCGGTTGCGCACCGACATGTGGCGGATGTCATAGGCGCCGGTGAGGTTGCCGAGCATCCGGTAGAGCGTCGCGGGCTCGGGCGCACGGATGTGCGCGCCGACGTCATCGATCTGGTCGTAGGCCAGCGCCGTGATGCGGCCGTCACGCTCGACCGCGGCTTCGAGCCGGGTGACGCGGTTGGTGGCGGAAACCGACGCCGCCAGATGCTCGAGACGATCCTCGACCCATTTCACCGGCCGGCCGGCGATGCGCGCCGCGAGCGCGATCAGCACCACATAGGGAAACACGCCCTGCTTGACGCCGAAGCTGCCGCCGGAATCCGGCGGCGTGCGCAACCGGAAGCGATTGACCGGCACCTTCAGCGAGCGCGCCATCACGGGATGCAGGCTGAACGGACCCATGAAGTTCGCCAGCACATCATAAGAATCGTCGCCCGGCTCATACTCGGCGACCACGCCGTAGGTCTCGATCGGCGTGCATGAATTGCGCGGGTAGTGGATATCGACCGCGATCCGGTGCGCGGCGCTGGCGAACGCGGCTTCCGGATCGCCGTAACGGAACGAGCGGTCGCTGGCGACGTTCGATTTCAACCCGTCGTGCAGCAGAACCTTGGAATCGAGCGCCGCTGTCGGGTCGATCACCGCAGGCAATGCGTCGTACTCGACTTCGATCAGTTCAAGTGCGTCTTCGGCCAGATAGCGGTCGGCCGCCACGACGACCGCGACCGGCTCGCCGACGTAGCGCACGCGATCGACCGCAATCGGCCAGCATTGGATCGGCGCCCGCACGCCGACCACGAGACTGACCGACAGCGCCGTGACCTCACCGCCGGTCAACACGGCCACGACACCGGGCGCGGCGCGCGCCGCTGTCACGTCGATCGATTTGATGACGGCATGGGCATGGGGCGAGCGCAGGATCGCAGCCTGCAACGTGCCCGGCCGCACGCCGAGATCGTCGAAATAGCGGCCGCGGCCGCTCAAGAGCGCCACGTCCTCGACCCGTTCGATCGATTGGCCGAGCCAAGGCCCGGTTTCCGCCGTCATGTCCGCGGTGTTCCTTCGCGCCCAACAATGCTACATCTGGGACCGATGACCAAGCACGAGATGCCGCCAAAAGCCAAACGCGGCCAGGGGGATAACGCGCCCCAGCCGGTGCGCACGCTGCGCGATTGGCTCGATCATCTGCAAGCCCGCGGCCGGCTCGCAATCATCAAGCCCAACACCGATTTGAAGTTCGAGGTCGCGGCCTATGCCAAGCGCCTCGATGGGGTGCGCGCAACGCTGTTCCCGCAACCCAGCGGGCACGCCATCCCGGTGGTGTCGGGGCTGGTGTCCGATCGCGGCTGGATGGCCGACGCCATGGGGGTCGAGCCGGCGGACGTGCTCGACCGTTTTCAGGACGCGGCGCTCCATCCGCTGCCGTGGTCGGAGACGAAATCCGCACCGGTGCAGGAGGTGGTTCATCGGCAGGTGAACCTGGAAAAACTTCTGCCGCTGCCGACCCACAATGAGCACGACGGCGGGCCTTACATCAGCGCCGGCCTGATGATCACGCGCAATCCGAAAACCGGGAAGCAGAACGTCACGATCCATCGCTGCCAGGTGAACGGCCCCAACCGGCTCGGCGTGCTGCTGCTGCCGCGGCACACGCTGACGTTCTTCCAGATGGCCGAGGAGGCCGGCCAGCCGCTCGACGCCGCGATCGTCATTGGAGTTGATCCGCTGACGCTGCTCGCCTCGCAGGCGATCGTGCCGCTCGACCAGGACGAGCTTGAGATCGCGGGTGCGCTGCAAGGCCGTTCGCTGCCGGTGACGAAATGCCTGACCAGCAAGATTCGCGTGCCGGCCGAGGCCGAGATCGTGGTCGAGGGCCGCTTCCTGCCGGGGGTGCGTGAGCCGGAAGGACCGTTCGGCGAATTTCCGCAGTACTATGGCCCGCGGGCCGACCGGCACGTCATGGAAGTGACGGCCGTCACGCACCGCAAGGACGCGATCCTCCACACCATCGTGGGCGGCGGGTTGGAGCACCAATTGCTCGGCGCGATCCCGAAAGAGGCGACACTGCTGGCGCATCTCAAGCGCAATTTTCCGAACGTCCTCGACGTTCACCTGTCGCCCGGCGGCGTCATGCGCTTCCACCTTTACGTCAAGATCAAGAAGCGCCAGGAGGGCGAGGCCAAGAACGTGATGATGGGCGCGTTCGCGGGCTCCTTCGACCTCAAGCACGTCACCGTGGTGGACGACGACGTCGATATTCACAATCCGACCGAGGTCGAATGGGCGGTGGCGACGCGCTTCCAGGCTGACCGCGATCTCCTGATCGTGCCGGAGAGCCAGGGTTCGCGGCTCGATCCGTCGAACCGCGACGGCGTCGGCGCCAAGATGGGCATCGACGCCACCAAGCCGCTCAAGGCCGAGGCGATGACATTCAAGCGCATCCGCGTGCCGGGCGAGGAAACCATCGACATCGCCGACATCCTCAAGCGTGACAGCGGGACGGATTGGCGCAAGGCGCTGAAGTCATAGGACCGACATGGACATCGATCTGCCCGAGGTGGTCGCCGAGGTGCGCGCGGCGTTCGATCGCTACGAAAAGGCGCTGATAACAAACGACGTTGCGGTGCTCGACGACACGTTCCGCGTCGATCCGCGCACCATCCGCTATGGCGTGACCGAAATCCTCTACGGCCACCACGAGATCGCGGCGTTTCGCGCGGCGCGCTCGCCGGTGGGCCTGGTGCGCAGCACTTCAAAGACCGTCATCACCACGTTCGGGCGCGATTTCGCGGTGGCCAATACGCTGTTCCACCGCGCCACCATGCCCGGCAAGGTCGGGCGGCAATCGCAGACCTGGGTCCGGTTCCCGGACGGCTGGCACGTGGTCGCGGCCCACGTCAGCGTGATCGACGAGGCTTCGGTTTGGAAGCCCGCTTGATCTTCGGTGCAGGCAACTTGATGGTCAGCGCGCCGAGCGGCAGGCCCGCATCGGCGTGAAAGACGCGGCCGAGCGACGCGAGCCGCGCATCGGCGCCGCGCGGCGCAATCAGCGTGATGCCGAACGGCGAGCCGTCCTGTCGCACCGAGGCGGGCAGCGCCAGCGCGCAGAGGTCCAGCAGGTTGACGAAGTTGGTGTAGGTGCCGAGCCGGCTGTTGAGCTGGATCGGATCGGCCAGCATCTGGTCGACCGTGTAGACGGTCGGCGCCGTCGGCAGCAGCAGCGCGTCCACCTGCTTGAACACATGGTCGGCGACGCGGCGCAGCGCTTCGAGTTTGTAGAACGCCGCAAAGGTATCCGCGGCCGTCATGCGGTTGGCGCCAACAATGATCTCGCGCGTGATCGGGTGCATCGCCTCAGGCTGCGAGGCGAGCAGCGAACGCGTCGCGACCAGGCGCTCCGCCACCCACGGCCCGTCGTAGAGCAGACGCGCGGTCTCGTAGAACGGCTCGATGTCGATCTCTGCGACCGTTGCGCCGAGGCGTTCGATCCGTTCGATCGCCGCCTCATAACCGGCGGCCGCGAGCTTGTCGTTGAAGAAAACCCGCGCGCCCGGCGCCGGCACGCCAAGCCGCAGGCGCGCCGCCGCGGCGTTGAGTTTGCCGATCGGCAGCTCGCGCGAAAACGCATCGTTGGCGTCGGCTCCCGCCATCGCGCCGAACGCCGCCCAGGCGTCGTCGACCGTGAGCGCGAAGACCGACACGCAATCGAGTGTGCGGCAGGCCGGCACCACGCCGTAGTTCGAGACCGAGCCAAGCGACGGCTTCAACCCGACGATGTTGTTGAGCATGGCGGGCACGCGACCGGAGCCGGCGGTGTCAGTGCCAAGCGCAATCGGCACGAGGCCCGCCGCAACTGCAACCGCCGAGCCTGAGCTTGAGCCGCCCGGCACCAGACCAGGCTTGAAGGCATTGCGCGGCGTGCCGTACGGCGAGCGGGTGCCGTTCAGTCCGGTCGCGAACTGATCGAGGTTGGTCTTGCCGATCACGATGGCGCCGGCGGCGCGCAAGCGCGCGACGCAGGTGGCGTCGCGCGCCGGCTGATACGCGAAGGCCGGGCAGGCCGCGGTGGTCGGCAAACCGGCGACGTCAATGTTGTCCTTGATGGCGACCGGCACGCCGTAGAGCGGAAGGTTCTTCTTGTTGCGCTTTCCCGCCAGCGCGCGCGCTTCGGCAACTGCTTCGGCCTCCGGCCGCAGGCTGATAAACGCCGCCGGATCGTTGTGGGCGCGGATGCGGGCAAAGCTGCGCGCCACCGTGTCGGCGGGGGTCAGCGCGCCGGATCGGTGCGCCTTCAGGATCGCGGCAACGGTGTCGGTCACAGGTGGCTCCGCCCCAATCCGCTCTTTTTGCGACAATTGCCGTGCTGCCTCAATAGGTTCTGCTGGACAACCGCTGGGCTTCTGTTCAGCTAGCGCCCAAATTTGCGGCAGCGAGCCGCCATTATGGCGTTTCCGGAGGCCCTTCCCATTGGCTCCGGTTGGCGCGAGGCTTGCAATGCCAACTGGAACGTTCGGCCGGCAAAGCCGTTAGGGCCGGGTGGCTGGGGGAGCCGTACGGGTGACGACTGCGTTCGACGAGATGAAAGGTGCCGACGGGCAGGTGCGTCCTGCCTATGCGGCGCTGGCGTCGTGGCTCGAAGAAGTGCGTCCCGATGTGCTGGACCACCGCCGGCAGGAAGCCGAGGTCGTGTTCCGCCGCATCGGCATCACGTTCGCGGTCTACGGCGAGGCGGAGGCGACCGAACGGCTGATCCCGTTCGATGTCATCCCCCGCATTCTCGCGGCGGCCGAATGGGACACGCTGCGGCGCGGTCTCGAGCAGCGCGTCAAGGCGCTCAACCTTTATCTGAAAGACATCTACAGCCGCCGCGAAGTGCTGCGCGCCGGCATCGTGCCGGACGACATGGTGTTTCAGAATCCGGTGTTCCGGCCGGAGATGAACGGCCAAAAGGTGCCGCACGACATCTACGTGCACATCGCGGGCATCGACATCGTGCGGGTCGATGCCGACACGTTCTACGTGCTGGAAGATAACGCGCGCACGCCCTCCGGCGTTTCCTACATGCTTGAAAACCGCGAGATCATGCTGCGGCTGTTTCCGGACCTGTTCTCGCGCCATCGGGTCGCGCCGGTGGAGAATTATCCCGACGAATTGCTCGCTTCGCTGAGATCGGTCGCGCCGGACACCGCGCCGGGTGAGCCGAATGTCGTGCTGTTGACCCCCGGCGTCTACAACTCGGCCTATTACGAGCATTCGTTCCTGGCCGACAAGCTCGGCGTCGAGCTGGTCGAGGGCCGCGATCTCTTCGTCAAAAGCGGCATCGTCTATATGCGGACCACGCAGGGGCCAAAGCGTGTCGATGTGATCTACCGCCGCGTCGATGACGACTTCCTCGATCCGCTGGCGTTCCGGCCCGACACCGGGCTTGGCGTGGCGGGGCTGATGTCGGCCTATCAAGCCGGCAACGTCACCTTGGCCAATGCGGTCGGCACCGGCATTGCCGACGACAAGGCGATCTACAGCTACATGCCCGAGATCGTGAAGTTCTATCTCGGCGAAGAGCCGATCCTGAAGAACGTGCCGACCTGGCGCTGCCGTGAACCCGACCATCTTAAGTACGTGCTCGAACACCTCGAGGAGCTGGTGGTGAAGGAGGTGCACGGCTCCGGCGGGTACGGCATGCTGATCGGACCGATGGCCGACAAAGCGCAGATCGCGGCGTTCCGCACCAAGCTCAAGCTCGATCCGAAGGGTTTCATCGCGCAGCCGACGCTCGCGCTCTCGACCTGCCCGACCTGCGTCGAGGCGGGGATCGCGCCGCGCCATGTCGATCTGCGGCCGTTCGTGCTCACCGGCCGCGACAAGATCCGCATCGTGCCGGGCGGACTCACCCGCGTCGCCCTGAAGGCGGGCTCGCTGGTGGTCAATTCAAGCCAGGGCGGCGGCACCAAAGACACCTGGGTCTTGGACACATGATTTGGGTTTTGGACCACTGACCCATGCTGTCGCGAACCGCCGATAACCTCTATTGGCTGGCCCGCTACGTCGAGCGTGCCGAATATCTGGCGCGCATCCTGGAAGCCACGCAGCGGCTGACCGCGCTGCCGCTCGCCTATGTGGGCGAAACCAACGAATGGGTGACGGCGGTGGCGACGGCCGGCTGCTCCAGCGCCTTCTTTGCCGTGCATTCGGAGGCAAACGAGGAAACCGTTACCGACTTCCTGGCATTTTCGACCGACAATCCATCGTCGATCCGCAACTGTTTCGAGGTTGCGCGCCACAACGCCCGCAGCGTGCGCACCGCACTCACGGTCGAGATGTGGGACGCGATCAACACCGCGTGGCTGGAGCTCAAGCGCTTCAGCAACCAGCCGACCTCGCGCGATGAGTTCGCGCGCTTTCTGCGCTGGGTGCAGGGCTCGTCGCTGCGCTTCGACGGGTCCGCCTACCGCACCATGCTGCGCAACGACGCTTACTGGTTTTCACGGCTTGGCGTGCACACCGAGCGGGCCGATAACACTGCCCGCATCCTGGACGTGAAATATCATCTGCTGCTGCCCGCGCTTGAGCAGGTCGGCGGCCCGCTCGACTATTTCCAGTGGTCGGCGATCTTGCGCTCGGTGTCGGCGCTGACGGCGTATCACTGGGTCTATCGCGAGAGCGTGAAGCCCTGGCTGGTCGCGGATTTGCTGATTCTCAACGAACAGATGCCGCGTTCGCTGGCGAGCTGCTACGAAAACCTTGTGCAAAACCTCGACCGCATCGCCAACGCTTATGGCCGCCAGGGCCCGGCCCAGCGGCAGGCGCGCGCCGTCCGCACCCGGTTGCAGAACAGCCGGATGAACGAGATTTTCCAGGAGGGGTTGCACGAATTCATCAGTTCGTTCATCTCCGACAACAACCGGCTTGGCAGCGCCATCACGCAGCAATATCTGGCGTAAGCAGCCTGTTGCGGAAGCTGCGCGCAACCGTGATCATGAGCATGATCCCGAAAAGTGGGAACCGGTTTTCGGACAAGATCATGCTCAAACAAGTAAGCTAGGGCCTGGTCCCGATGGACCCCAGCTCGCGAACCTGACCGCCATGCGAATCCGCATTTCCCACGAGACGCTTTACCGTTACGAGCAGCCGGCGACTGGCGTGATCCAGACGCTGCGGCTCACGCCGCGCAACCACGACGGCCAATACGTGGTGGATTGGCGGATCGACGTGTCGGAGAATTGCGAGCTCAATCAGCTCGACGACGCATTCGGCAATATCACCCACGTGTTCAGCCTCGACGGCCCACTCTCGGAGTTGCGTGTGGCGGTGGACGGCGAGGTCGAGACCCAGGACACCCATGGCGTGGTGCGCGGCGCCCTTGAGCGCTTTCCGCCGAGCCTGTTCCTGCGCGAGACCGCGCTGACGCGGCACGATCCGGCGATCGTCGAGTTTGCCAAGGCGTCGCGGCTCGTCTCGGGCGATGACGCGCTGAAGATCCTGCATGGTTTGCTCGATCGCATTCATGGCGAGGTCGTGTTCGACACCGAGCGGACCCAAACCACGACCACAGCCGCCGAAGCGTTCGCGCTCAAGCGCGGCGTGTGTCAGGACCTGACGCATATTTTCCTTGTGGCGGCGCGCAGCCTCGGTATTCCGGCGCGTTACATCGGCGGGCACTTCCATCGCGCCGATGGCGCCACCGACCAGGGCGCCGGCCACGCCTGGGCGGAGGCGTTCGTGCCTGATCTGGGCTGGGTTGCGTTCGATCCGGCGAATGGCATGTGCGCCACCGACGCGCATGTGCGGGTTGCGGTTGGCCTCGATTATCTGGGTGCTTCGCCAGTGCGCGGCAGCCGGCACGGCGGCGGCACCGAGGCGATGGAGGTGTCGGTGCAGGTGCAGCAGACCCAGCGGCAGACGCAGGGTTAAGCGGTTTTCAGTTCGCTTGAAGAAACTCCGCCCTCATGCACGGGCATCGCCGTCCGAAGACAGCGTGGCTTCGCTCGCCTATGAGCGATTACGATAGGGTTACCCGCGCGCGCCGATCTTGTCCTGCGTTTTGGTTTGGAAATCGCCGGCGTCATGGCGCTCGTGCAATTGTTCTTCAGGCTTCCCACTGGCGCGGTTGACCATTCGGCCTCGCTTGACGGCCGCCCGTTGCTCGATCTCGTTCTTCCAGCGCGTCAGGTTTTTATATTCGTGGGTCTGCAGGAATTTGCGCGGGTCGTTGTAGGAGGCGCCGTTTAACATGCCGTTGCCGTACCACGGCCAGATCGCCATATCGGCGATCGAATATTCGTCGCCGGCCATGAAATGATTATCCGCAAGGTGGCGGTCGAGCACATCGAGCAGGCGTTTCACCTCCATCGTAAAACGGTTGATGGCGTATTTGATCTTCACCGGCGCATAGGCATAGAAATGCCCGAAGCCGCCGCCCACATAGGGCGTTGAACCCATCTGCCAGAACAGCCAGTTCAGCGCTTCGGTGCGCTTGGCGGGATCCTTCGGCAGGAAGGCGCCGAATTTTTCCGCGAGGTAGAGCAGGATCGCGCCGGATTCGAAAACGCGTTGCGGCGTCGGCCCGCTATAGTCCATCAGCGCCGGGATTTTGGAATTCGGGTTCACCCCGACAAATCCACTGCCGAACTGGTCGCCTTCACCGATCCGGATCAGCCAGGCGTCATATTCTGCGCCGCGATGACCGGCGGCCAGCAACTCCTCCAGCATGATCGTGACCTTGACGCCGTTCGGCGTCGCCAGCGAATAGAGCTGCAGCGGATGCTTGCCGCGCGGCAACGCCTTGTCATGGGTCGGGCCCGCGATCGGGCGATTGGTGTTGGCATAGCGCCACTCGGGCCGGTCGTCTTTCTCCCAGACCCAGACGTCCGGCGGCGTGTATCCAGGTGTGTCAGTCATGTTGGGCTCTCTTGTATCGCTCGATCAGTTGGCCGAATGCATAGAGTGGCGAGCGTGGGCTGTCCAATCATGAACGGGGCAAAATTACATAATCGCGAATTCGGAGTTCTTCCGGTCCGTCACCAGCATGCAGCCGGGATAATGCGTGATGCAGAATTCCGGCTTCACCGTCGCCACCACCGACTGCGGCGTCACTCCGCAGGCCCAGAACACCGGCATTTCGTCCTTGTTGATCTGCGCCGCATCGCCCCAGTCGGGCTTGGCGATGTCCTTGATGCCGATCAGCTCCGGCATGCCGAGATGCACCGGCGCGCCGTGCACGGCGGGAAAGCGTGTGGTGATCTGGACGGCGCGGATCGCGTCGGCGGGTTTCAGCGGCCGCATCGACACAACGAGCGGGCCATGGAACGGACCGGCCGGCGTCGTCTCGATCGAGGTGCGATACATCGGCACGGTCGAGCCTTGGCTGATGTGACGCAGCTCCATGCCATCCTGCATCAGCGCGTCTTCAAATGAGAACGAGCAGCCGAGCGCGAAGATCACGAGATCGTCGCGCCAGTGCTTGGTGATGTCGGTTGGCTCGTCGATCAGCTCACCGTTGCGGAACACTTTGTAGCGGCAGAGATCGGTGCGGATGTCGAGGTCTGCGCCGAGCGAGGGAAGCCGCGGATCGCCGGGGCTGCCGGCCGCCAGCAGCGGGCAGGGCTTCGGATTGAGCTGGCAGAAGCGCATGAAGTCGGAGGCCAGCGCGGCGGGCAGAATGGCGAGATTGCCCTGCACGTAGCCCGGCGCCAGACCGGATGTCGGTCCGGTCCACTCGCCCCGGCGGATCGCCAAACGTGCGGCCTGGCCGGTCGGCGGGATCGTGGACGCCTTGCGCTCAATCGTCGCGACTGCGGCAGGCTGGGAGGCGGGCGCTGACATGGGCTCACTTGTCCTTGTTCGGATTGGCCAATTCGATCCTGGTCTGCCTATCTTATCACCCGCTTATTGCGCTGATACCGGTTGAATCCGCGCACTGGATCGCGTTTGCTTAGGGTTCTGGGGAATTTGTGACATCGGCGACGTCCGAGCAGGGAGGGACAGCTATGGCCAATAACGACAAGACACCGAATGAAATCGATGGGTTCTGGTATCGCGGCAAGGTCACGCGCCGCACGCTGATCGGTTACGGCGCGACCGCCGGCGCCATCGGCGCCACCATGCTGGTGCCGGCGCCGTGGCAAGCGGCATTCGGCCAAGCCAAGCCCTACAAGATCGGCTCGTTGCAGCCGCTCTCGGGTGCCGGCGCCGCCGGCGGCAAGACCGCGCTGGTCGGCCTGCAGATGGCGGTCGATCGCATCAACAAGGCGGGCGGCATCAACGGCCGGCCGGTCGAGATCGTGATTGCGGACGACGAGTCCAAGCCCGACGTCGGCCGCCGCAAGACCGAGAAGCTTCTGGTCGAGGACAAGGTCGATGCGCATGTCGGCGGCTTCCTCTCCAACATCTGCCTCGCCTGCATGCCGGTGTTCGAGGAGAACAAGGTCGTCAACATGATCAGCGTGTGTCTCGACACCACGCTGACCACGACGAAGTGCAACCGCTTCAGCTTCCGGGTTCACGACTACGCGCCGTCGCAGGCGGTGGCGTTCGCGCCCGAGCTCGTCAAGATGGGCAAGAAGTGGCACATCGCATTTGCCGACTATTCGTGGGGCCAGTCGACTCGCGATGCCTATGCGGATCAGATCAAGAAGGCCGGCGGCGAAGTGGTCGGCACCACCGGTATCCCGCTCGGCACCGCCGACATGACGTCGTTCCTTTCCAAGATCACCGGCAACTTCGACGGGCTGTTCGGCATCTTCTTCGGCAAGGATGGCGTGACGATCGGCAACCAGGCGTTCGACTTGGGCCTCACCAAGAAGTACAAGTGGGCTGGCGACGGCGCCATTGCGGAATCCACCAACCTGCCGGCGCTCGGCAGCAAGATCGACGGCTTCATCGGCATCAACCGTTATATCCCGGTGCTCGAAGCGCCGTTCAATACGCCGGCTCACAAGAAGTTCTTCGATGAGGCGGTGGTCCGGCTCAAGCAGATCGATCCCTCCGGCCCGCTGCCCGACCGCTACGTGCAGGCGAACTACGAGGCGATGAATGCGCTCAAGATCGGCATGGAGAAGTCGAAGTTCCGTGGCCGCGAGGACACCGACAAGTTGATCGGCGCGCTCGAAGGCCTGGAGATGAAGGAAGGCGATGACTTCCCGCAGGGCGACAAGACGCTCCGCAAGGAAGATCACCAGGCGTTCTTGCGCCAGGTCATCGCTGAGGTGAGGGGCGGCAAGTACAAGGTCCTCAAGGTGATCGACAAGGACGCGACGGTCTTCCCGTCGGCCTGCAAGTTCACCTAAGTGTCAGCCGATGCGGCCACGCTAACGGCCTCCCCGTCCGAAACCGGCCGGGGAGGCGAGACGGTCCCTGTGCTTCGCACCGAGGGCCTGACGATGCGCTTTGGCGGCCTCACCGCGCTCAACAATGTCAACTTCCAGATCAATCGCGGCGAGGTGCGCGCCATCATCGGCGCCAACGGCGCCGGCAAGAGCACGTTTTTCAATTGCCTCACAGGCGTGCTGCGGCCGACCTCAGGCCGCATCCTGCTCAACGGCGAGAACGTCGCCGGTATGCCCTCCAACAAGATTTCGCAGCGGGGCATGGCCCGCTCGTACCAGATCACCAACATCCTTCCGAATGCCACCACGCTGGAGAACGTGCGGATCGCCGCACAATCGCGCCGGCACGGCTGGAGCATGCTCAAGCACCGCGATGGCTATCGCGATTTGATCGACAAGGCCGAGGCGGTGCTGGACTCGGTCGGTCTGCGACCGAAGGCGGATGAGCTTGCCGCCAATCTGTCCCACGGCGAGCAACGCAACCTCGAGATCGGCATCGCACTTGCGACCGAGCCGCAGCTTTTATGCCTCGACGAGCCGACGGCAGGCATGAGCGGCGCGGAGACGCACGAGACCATGCAGCTCGTGCGCAGCATCGCGAAGAACCTCACCATCCTGATCGTCGAGCACGACATGCAGGTGGTGATGGAGCTCTGCAACCAGATCACCGTGCTGCACTACGGCGAAATCCTTGCGCAAGGCACGCCGGCCGAGATCCAGCAGAATGCGCGCGTGCAAGAGGTCTATCTCAAGACATGAGCGCGACCGCCGCCGCAACCGAGATCCAGAACACGCCGCTGATCGGCGTCGAGGACCTGCACACGTTTTACGGCAAGAGCCACATCTTGCATGGCATCTCGCTCAAGGTCGGCGCCGGCGAGGTGGTGGGGCTGTTGGGCCGCAACGGCGTCGGCAAGAGCACCACGCTGAAGACCATCATGGGTCTGGTTCGCCCGAGCCAGGGCAGGGTGGTGTACCAGGGCTACCCGATCACCAGCATGGCGCCGCACAAGCTCGCGCGCATGGGCATCGCCTATGTGCCGGAAGACCGGCGCATCTTCCGCCTGCTCACCGTGATGGAAAATCTGCGCACCGGGCTCGACCGCGGCAACGTTACCGACGCGCGCAAGCGCGAACTGCTCGACAAGGTGTTCACCTATTTCCCGGTGCTGGCCGAGCGCCGCGACCAGGCTGGCGGCACGCTGTCGGGCGGCGAGCAGCAGATGCTTGCGATCGCCCGCGCCATGATGCTCGAGCCGAAGATCATCCTGCTCGACGAGCCGACCGAAGGTCTGATGCCACGCATGGTGTCGCAGATCAGTGAGATCATCGGCGCGCTGCACCGCGAGGGCGTCGCCATCCTGCTGGTGGAGCAGAACGTGCCGCTGACGCTGGCGGCGAGCCAGCGCGTCTACATCATGGAGAAGGGTGAGGTGCGCCACCACGCCTTGGCGTCCGAGCTCAAGGTCGGCGACCCGGTCATCCAGCAGTACTTGGGGATCTAGGATGGATTTGCTCCAGCAATGCTTCCACGGCATGTCGTTCGATCTGTTCGTGATTCAGACACTGAACGGCATCGTGACCGGCATGATCCTGGCGCTGGTCGCCTCCGGCCTGACGCTGATCTTCGGCATCATGGACGTGGTGAACTTCGCGCACGGCGAGCTCTTTATGTTGGGCGCCTACATGGGCGTGCTGGTGCTGGCCACCACCGGCAGCTTCTGGCTGGCGCTGATCTTGGCGACGCTGATCGTCGGGCTGATCGGGGCGGCACTGCAGATCACCACACTGCGCCCGCTGATCGGCCGCGATCCGCTCACCACGATCCTTGCGACCTTCGGCATATCGCTGATCTTGCAGAACTACGCGCTGTGGCAGTTCGGCCCGGTGGCGCGCAAGATCCAGGAGCCTTACACCGGCCACTTCAATCTCTTCTATCTGGAATACCCGTGGTACCGCCTGGTGATCGCGGGCCTGTCGGCTGCCATCATCGGCGGCTTCTGGATGTTTCTCAAATACGGCAAGTACGGCATCTGGATCAGAGCCACCACGCAGGATCGCGTCATGGCGCAGGCCATGGGCATTCCGGTGCCGTGGGTGCACACCGCGGCATTTGCCATCGGCGCCGGCATGGCGGCGGCGAGCGGCGTGCTGTTCGGCCCGCTGGTCGGCGTCAATCATATCATGGGGCTCGATTGGGTCTTGAAGGCCTTCATCGTCGTCGTGGTCGGCGGCATGGGCAACCTCGGCGGCTCGATCGCGGCCGCGATCTTGATCAGTCTGCTTGAAGCCTACGCATCCATGCTCGGCTGCATCAGCCCGGCCCAGGCCGTCATCGTGTCCTTCGTGGTGCTGGTGCTGACGCTGCTGTTCCGTCCCACCGGCTTGTTTGTCCCGACGCCCAAATGACGCCACGCGATCACAAATATTACTGGATCGGGTTCGCGGTCATCATCGCGGCGCTCGCCATTGCGCCACTGGTGCTGCCGCCGTACTGGCAGCGCTTCCTGACCGAGATTCTGATCTGGGGCCTGCTCGCGATGTCGTCGGACATCCTGATCGGCTACACCGGCATGGTGTCGTTCGGCCACTCGGCCTTCTTCGGACTTGGCATGTATGGGGCGGCGGCGGCGCTTCTGATGTTCAAGCCCGCCAACATGTGGCTGGCGTTCGTGTTCGGGCTGACCGGCGCGGCGCTCGTCGCGATGTTCGTCGCCTATTTCTCAACCCGGCTGCGCGACATCTATTTCGCCATTACGACGCTTATTTTTTCCCAGATCTTCTACGTCATCATCTTCACCTGGACCGATGTGACGGGCGGCGAGAACGGGTTGTCGTTCAGCCGGCCGCAGCTCGGTATCCCGGGCGTCTGGACCACGCCGTTCACCGGCGAGACCATGCATTGGTTCGTGCTGGCAGTGGTGGCCGGGTCCTACCTGATCCTGCGGCGCATCACCCAGTCGCCGTTCGGCATGGTGCTGCAATCGATCCGCGAGAACGAGCCGCGCACGCGCGCCATCGGCTATCCGGTCGAGCGCTACAAGATCGTAGCCGTGATGCTGTCCGGCATGTTCGCGGGGCTCGCGGGCGTGCTCTACGCCATCCAGAACCGTTTCGCGGCGCCGGATTTCGTGCATTTTTTGCTGTCCGGCGAGGCCGTGATCTTCAACGTCATGGGCGGCATCGGCACGCTGGTCGGGCCGATCGTGGGCGCCGGCTTCTTCCTGCTGCTGCGCGAATTCCTCGGCCGGCTGTTCGGCGAGCAGTTCCCCTATCTGATCCCGCTCGGCTTCATTTTCATCGTGATGATCATCTTCCTGCCGCAGGGATTGCTCGGCTTCGCGCGGCGCTGGCTCAACCGCTGAAGCCCAACGTCGCGGCTGTTCCAACCCTCAGGATCGGCTAACATCGCGCAACACCATCCAGTTGCGAGGCGAGCCATGGCCAAATTCGGGATCGGACAAGCGGTGCGCAGGGTCGAGGACGTGCGATTCCTGCAAGGGCAGGGGCGCTACGTCGATGACATCGTGCTGCCCGGCATGACCCACGGCGTCACCGTGCTGTCGCCGCACGCCCACGCCAAGATCAAGAACGTCGATGTCTCCAAGGCCAAGGCAGTGCCCGGCGTGCTGGCGGTGCTGACCGGGGCCGACGTGGCGGCCGAGAAGCTCGGCGCCATGACGTCGCATCTGATGCCGGAGGATTTCGGCGCGCCGAAGGGCCATCGCACGTTCCTGCCGCTGCTCCTCGCCGACAAGGTGCGCCACGTCGGCGATCGCGTGGCCTTCGTGGTCGCCGAGACGCTGGATCAGGCGCGCGATGCGGCCGAGCTGGTCCAGGTCGAGTACGAGCCGATCAAGGCCGTGGTGAACATGGAAGACGCCGCCAAGGACGGCGCGCCCAAGGTCCACGACGACAACCCAATGGGCAACACCGCCTTCCGGCTGATGTTCGGCAACGCCGAAGCGACGGAGGCCGTCTTCGCCAAGGCCAAGCACGTGGTGAAGCTGCGCGTCGAGAACAACCGGCTGTCGCCGGTCTCCATGGAAACGCGGGTCGCGATCGGCGACTACGAGGCGGCGACCGGTTTCTACACGCTCTATTCAGCGTCGCAGAACCCGCACGGCGTGCGCATGGAGATTTCTCACATCTTCCATGTGCCGGAGAACCAGATCCGTGTGATCTCGCCGGACGTCGGCGGCGGCTTCGGGTTGAAGGGCGGGACCTACCCAGACGACCTGCTCGTCATGTGGGCGTCGAAGAAGCTGCGCCGGCCGGTGAAGTGGGTTGCCTCGCGCTCAGAAGCCATGCTGAACGACGCCCACGGCCGCGAGATGATCTATTACGGCGAACTGGCGCTCGACGAGAACGGCAAGATCCTGGCGCTGAAGTCCAAGTCGCTGTTCCAGATGGGCGCCTATTTCGTCAACGCGGCGCTCGCCGCCGGCGCGTTCTCGATCCGTTTCGTGCCCGCGGCTTACGACATCCAGACCATGCACCTGATGTCGCAGGGCGTGTTCACCAACACCTCGTTCTCAGGCCCGTACCGTGGCGCCGGCCGGCCCGAGGCCGCCTATTTCATGGAGCGGCTCATTGAACATGCGGCGCGGCAGATCGGCATGGACCCTGCGGAAATCCGCCGCCGCAACCTGATCCCGCCGTCGAAATTGCCCTACACCACGCCGACCCATTGGGTTTACGACACCGGCGAGTTCGTCAAGCTGATGGACACCTGCATCGCGTCGTCGGATCCCAAGGGTTACCCTGCGCGCCTGCGTGAATCAAAACAGAACGGCAAGCTGCGCGGCCGTGCGGTCAGCTACTACATCGAGTTTGGCGGCATCTTCAACGACCGCATGGAGATGCGCTTCGACCCCTCTGGCGCGCTCACCGTCTATGGCGGCACGCACTCGCACGGCCAGGGCCACGCCACCGTGTTCGCGCAGATCGCGCACGACATTCTCGGTGTGCCGTTCGAGAACATCCGCTACGTGCAGGGCGACACCGCGCAGGTCGCGATCGGCCGCGGCACCTATGGGGCGCGCAGTGCCGTGGTCGGCGGCAATGCGCTCAAACGCGCCGCCGACCAGATGATCGAGAAGGGCAAGGAGCGCGCCGCCTCCATGATGGAGGCGGACAAGGGCGACATCGAGTTCAAGGACGGCAAGTATGTCGTCACCGGCACCGACAAGGCGATTGCGCTGGTGGACGTCGCCAAGGCGTCGTTCGCGCCGATGGGACCGCTCACCCAGAAATTCGGTATTGGCCTCGAAGCCGAAGGGAGCTTCAGCCCGGAGCCGCCGAGCCACCCGAACGGCAGCCACGTCTGCGAGGTCGAGGTCGATCCGGAAACCGGCGAGGTCAAGCTCGATCGCTATTACGTGGTCGACGATCTCGGCCGCATCCTCAATCCGATGATCGTGCTCGGCCAGATCCAGGGCGGCGCGGTGCAGGGCATCGGCCAGGCGCTGATGGAGCACCAGGTGTACGACCGCTCGAGCGGCCAGCTGCTCACCGGCAGCTTCCTCGATTACGCGATGCCGCGCGCCTCGGTGCTGCCGAACGTCGACGCCAAAATGGAAGAGATCGCCTGCAAGACCAATCCGCTCGGCGTGAAGGGTATCGGCGAGAGCGGCACCATCGGCGCGCCGCCGACCATCATCAACGCGTTGATCGACGCGTTGAGTCCGCTTGGCGTCGACCGGATCGACATGCCGGCGACGCCGCTCAAGGTCTGGGAGACGATCCAGCAGGCCAAACGCAAGGGTGCGGCGGCTTAGCTGTTATTTGCAGGGCAGTGCTGCAAACGCGCTTCACCGTCCCCCCAGGGAGGGTGAAGATCGTGTGTGGCTCGAGTACAATTGCGCAACGCGCTCTGCTATGCTCAATCCTTCCCCGCGCCTCCAACGAACGGACCTGACATGTCGAAAGAAGCCATGCGCGCCGAAGCCGAGCGGCTGATGAAAGAGGCCATGGCCCGCAAGATCACGGTCAAGCAGGGCGACACCCGCATCGAAACCAAATGCGGCAAGTGTGGCGCGCCCAACCGCGTCAACGCCAAGCCCGGCGAGAGCCGCGTGGAATTCACCTGCAAGGAGTGCGGGGCAAAGCAGAAGACGCTGTAGGCACGCCGCGACGGAGGCTCACGTCGAGGACTCCGTGGCACGACCTGTTGCGATACCGAACTCGCTTGGCACAAACCCTCTTGGCAATTGAGGAGCTTTCCCGGTGACGATCATCGATTCCCAGGTCCACGCCTACGAGGCGAATACCCCCAAGCGGCCCTGGCACAATGTGCCGAACTGGCCTCCTCACGTGACCGGCGACGAAATGGCGGCGGCGATGGACAAGTTCGGCGTCGACGGCGCGATCTTCATCTCGGCCTTTTCGATGTACCGCTACGACGCGAGCTACGCCGTGGAGGTGCAGCGCGCCCATCCGGATCGCTTCGCCATCGTCAAGCCGGTCGACCCGGACGATCCGGCGGTGGCCGATGTGGTCGCCGACTGGAAGCGCACACCGGGCGCGGTCGGCGTCCGCATCATGCTGACCAAGGAGCCGGGGCGCGACCGCGACCCGAAGGACCCGGGCCTCGACCGCATCGCGCGCGCCGCCGCGCAGCACGACCTTCCGGTCAATATCCTGTGCTGGGGCAATCTGGACGCCGGGACGGTGTTGATCGACCGTCACCCCAACACGCGCTTCATCATCGACCATCTGGGAATCCTGCAGCCGCGCACGCCGCCGGCCCCGCCACAGCCGTGGGCCGACCTGCCGAAGGTGCTGGAACTGGCCAAGCGCAAGAACGCGGTGATCAAGGTGAGCGGCGCCTGCACGCTGTCGCAGAAGCCGTACCCGTTCCCCGACATCTGGGATCCGCTCGCCCGCTTGTTCGATGCCTGGGGCTTCGACCGCTGCCTGTGGGGCACCGATTGGACGCGGGCCTACGCAGTCGTCAATTACGAGCAGGCCGTCGAGCCCTTCCTCAAGACGGATCGCCTGACCGAAAGCGAGCGGGCGATGCTGATGGGCGGCGCTACCGCCAAAGCCTATCGTTGGTCGCCGAAGAAGAGGTAGGCCGCGCGCTCATTGATCGTCAGCCGTTCAGCCGCCAAATCGCGACATTCAGAACGCTTGCGAAGCCAACCCAGGCGGCGAGGGGGATGAGACACCAGGCTGCGATCCGGTCGAGCCGGCTGAATACAAAAACAGCGGCGACGATGATCAGAAATTGCGGAACGATGTTGCTCACGCCGAGCAGCGGATTGTGGGCGGCAAAGAACATCCACGACCATGCCGCATTGAGCGCGATCTGGAGGAAGAACAGGCTCAGTGCCAACGGACGCGCCGGTGTGGCAACTGGCAGCCGCAAGATCCGCCACACGGAAAACGCCATCAGCGCGTAGAGCGCAGTCCAAACCGGCCCGAAGATCCAATTGGGCGGATTGAATGACGGCTTGGCGAGGCCCGCATACCAAGGGACAAGATTCGGAAAGGTGGCAAGTTGCCCAATGACTGAAGCGGCGACCACAACGCCGATCGCCAGAACGCCAAAACCGAGGTCGCGGCCCCATGTCTTGTTGGTCATGTCTTGTTCGTCATGTCTTGTTCGTCGAACGGTGCGTCATAGGCTCGCCTGTAAGCGGTGAAAGAACCAGAACGGCTCTCGTGGCATTGAGGGTACTCTAAAATCGGGTGACGTTGGCGGATATCCGCTTGGCGTGCGGCGCGCGCGATCACGGGTGGATGCGATACAGCCTCAGACCGCCTCCATTGATGGCGGCAGTCATCAGCCAGTTGCCATCGGCTGACATTTGCTGCGTCCGTTGTGCGATCGCAATGCCGAGCACGCACGCCGGCACCAGTGATGTTCTCACGCATGTTCAGTTTTGGACAGCGGGCTTGTTCAGAATCAGAGCATCGTTCGTGGTTATGGAAAGCCCTCAGCCCGTATGCTCGAATTGTTGCGAGGCGATGAAGCTCGTGAGCGTGATTGGGTCTGACCAAGGTGCTGTGAATTGTTTCGGGTGTTCGCCGTGCCAACTTAATTATTTCGAAGCCGCGCAGTCGGAGAGCGATGGGAGCCCCTTAATTTCCGCTCGACTGTAACGGGCAAGGCAGTGGCATAAGACCTGCGCTCAAGATTGCGAGAACAGGTTGAGCGCTTGTTAACAAGCCCATGCAATCAATAGTGCGATGAACGGTGCGATCTACAGTGCTGATCAACAGTGCGATCAACCGCGTTGATCAATAAGGTTGAGGGCATGAGCGCATTGTTTCCGACACTTCTCATTTCTCGCCGCCCCCGTCAGGCCGGGATCGACTGGACGCGCGCGCGCAGTTGGCTTGGCGGCGCGCCGCGGATGGATGCCGCATCCTGGCCGCGGGACGACAAATTGCAGCCGCTGCCGTTCGTGGCTCAGATCGACCTGGCCGAAGTGGCCGCGATCTCGGGCAAGACGCCTTTGCCGGATAAGGGGTCGCTCGCTTTCTTTACCGGCCGCGAGGGCGCAGTTGTTTTTGTTCCGCAAGGCCAATCCAATATGTCGGTCATGCCGCTCTCTGGCGCGCCGGATTTGATCGAATACGGCGGCTCGCCCGATTGGCGCACCGACCTTGCGGGGCGGCCGCTGTTTCCCTACTGGCCGGTGAATTTCACGGTGCTGGATGTGCCGCCACCGCCACCTGACGAAGACGAGGATGCTTACCAGGCGTTCCTGGGCGCCCAGGTGGCAGCCGTCGAACAGCTCTTTCCGCGCCGCAAATACTTTTTGTCTGCCCGCGAGGCATTCGCGGGCCCGCCGATCCCCGATTGGTGGCGCACCGCCATCCATTATGCGGGGTATCTCGACAAAGCGGTTCGGGAGATTCCGAAGCTGATCGTGAGCGAGCAGGAATTTCTGGCTCGTTTGCGCAAGACAGCGGAGGAAGCGCAGTCGAAAAGCCCCAACGAGTTGAAGACCGCGCAAGACTCCGTTGCGCGCTGTGAGCGCAAGATTGCCAAGCTTCACGAGTTGCAGCCGGCCTTCCTGGAATTCGCCGCCGCGGTTTCGGACTTCAGCAAGCGGCGCGATCCCTGGGCTCTCATGAATCCCGACGAAACGGCGCAGCTCGCGTCACTGTGGGCCCGCAATGCGGAATTCGGCGCATTTCACTTCAATCAAGGGACGTTTCCGCTCGACTATCTCAAGGATCAGATGTTCAAGGCGCTGCCGGCAGCCGGTACGCCTGAATTTTCCGCTTTCCCCACCGCGGTTCGCAACCTGATCGACGAAAAGCGCGCGCCGCGGCCGCAGTGGTGGTTCAAGGCGATCCACTACGCCAAGCGCCTGCAGGATGCCGCACAACTCGGCGTGCCAGGCGCCCTGAAGTGGCGAGAGGAGCAGATCGTCAGCCTCCGCAAGCTGCATCACGAATGGCAGCCCAACGACGCGCTGGCGATCTTCCGCCGGATGCTCGGCCCCAAAAGCGAAAAGGTGACGAAGCTCGAGGCGGACATCGTGAAGTCTGCGGCCAGGCTTGCAGAACTTCACCGGCTGGAGCCGGCGTTCAAAACGTTCGTCCGGGAGGTGAACGAGTGGACCAAGGGGCGCGACCCGTGGATGCGGATGCTGCCGGCCGACATCGCACAACTCGATGTGCAGATGAAACGGATGCAGGACGAATTTAAGGATTTCGACGCTTACGTGCCGCGACCGGAGGAGTTGGAAACCTCAACGCTCCTGGCCATGGCGACCGCCGACGAGCGGGGTTACGCGGCGCTGCCCGAGCCGGTCCGAACGCTGATCAATCGCGACTGCCTGCTGCCCAGCGGCGGATGGCATCAGATGTTCGGCCGAGGCATCGAAATCCAGGGCGATTCCGTCGCCATGCGCGAAGAAGGCTACATCATGCTGCTGCAGCTGACCTACGACGACATGATGCACTGGGGCTTCGGCGACAACGGTTGCTATCAATTCTGGATATCGCCCGCCGATCTCGCGCAGCAGAACTGGGCGGCGGCGAAGATGATGTTCGAGTGCGGATGAGTTCTTCGGGGGCTATTTTTTCTCCGCGCGCTATGTCCCGCGGAATTATCCCTTTGACACATCGCTTATTTGGTCGGCTTGGTTGTCAGGCATTTGGAGATCTTATCATGAAACAGCCGGCGACACCAAAGCAACCGTGGGAACGCCGCGAGTGGCCATCGAAGGGAGATGCCGACATCAACTTGTTGTGGCGGACGCTTGGTCAATGTCTCTCACGGTGGGAGGAATACGAAAATTTTCTCTCGTCGATCTTCTCCTATTTTGTAGCCAAAAGAGATTGGCCAGGAGGGCGGCGTCCCTATCACGCTGTTAGAGCCTTTGAAGCGCGCGCTGAGATGTTGAGGGCTGCATCAGAAGCATATTTTGCCGAGAATCCCGACGAAACGCTCCTGACGGCATTTAAGCAGGTTCTCAGAGACGCAACGTGCTACGCGGCTAGACGCAATGAAATGGCTCACGGCGCGATTGGGGCCTATCAATCCTCGAAAGATGCACGCCCTCTCGGAACGGTCGAGGCAGGTCACGCCCTCTATCCTTCAGCTGCAACATTCAAATGGCGCGATGTAAAAGGCACTCCAGAGTATTGCTACACGTCAGCGGAATTAATTTATTTCCATGGTCAGTTAGATACGATCGAACAGCGCGCTTGGGATCTTATGGGGGCCTTTGCAAAGAAACACGGGCCGACAACATAGCTGAGCAGATTTCGCGCGCCCACGTTCACGACAGGCCTCATTTTGTTTCAACACTTACGTTGTCGGCACCGAGCGGGACATCAATAATTCTCGGCTCTGTGCCACCATCCAGTATGTGCATGTAACTCAGCGTAACGTCCTCTTTAGAACTGCCTGGGGTCAGATTGATTTTAGTAGTGCGGATCATCTTTGCTATATATTGCATTTCGTCCCAACCGTACTCCTCGTAGAACGAGATCAGCCACACCGTTTCACGGGGCATCGGGATGCTCTCGTGGAAAAACGTTAGCTTCGTTCCACGCTTGCGCACGTCGTCCTCAGTTAGCGTTCTCTTCGCAAGCAAAATTCTGATGACGATCTTGGTGCCCTCATCAGGCGGCGCCAAAAACTCTATGGGTTTATTGGGCGGTGGTAGCTGATCGCGAAACCTGTTCTTCGGGTTCACCGCCGGTACTGCGATTGTGAACATGGTGGTAATGTCATCGCTGACGCCTCGGTCGCCCTTTTGCGGACGACGCCATTGCAGAACAGCCGGTCGTGGAGCGCTGGATACGAGGGCGTATCGACATTTGCCGGAACTGTGAAAACTGATCTTGGAAAGTCCGGCAGTTGTTCGGGCTGCGAGATATAATTCGTTGCGGTCCGCCCACAGCCGCCACACTGAGGAACGGACATCTTCGCGGCTTCCTACCGCAAATCGGATTTCTTTCGCCATCAGCGGGACTTTTTGGCCACTGTGATTCCTGCCGAGGAAATTACAATGGTCCGGTCGCCGGGGCCTATCGTGCAATCGAACGTGAACGCGCTCGTTTTATGTGTTGATCGGCCTTTCTTGCGTTTGCGTTCGTCCTGTCTGCACGGAATTCTGGGGGCCGGACGGGTCTTTCGAGCATACGCCAAAGCCCCTAACCCGCTGTGATATCAAATATTTTAGACGAGACTTAAATTCTCGCTGCCCTGTCATAGACTTACTCGCGGTAGCGCGAACCTATGTGAAAGGGATGATTCCCAACCCCGATTGCCGGACGTCTGCCTGGGCGCATCTTCTTCCCGGGCTGTTCGGCGTCGCTGTCCTCGCAAATCATCGCCGACGTGCGTGACGCGGAACTCGTCCCTCCGCGCTACGTCCCGGCCAGAACGTAGCGGACCGCCCGTCCGATGCCCCACACGATTGCCGCCGCTGCGGCGAAGAAGAAGATGACGATCGGTCCGTTGGACACCGTGGAGAAGCGATCGTACCAGGCCGCAACCCCCAAGCCTGCGATGATCGCGGCCAACAGACAGCACAGCCAGTAAATCGCGATTCCCAGTCGTGCGAGCATTGTCGTCCCCTGAGGTTTCGCCCGAAGCCAGGGCGCGCAGCGAATGCACCGGGTGCTACGGTCGCACGCCGTAGCGAGCGAACTCTTCTGCAACGTCGGCCTGGATCACCTTCGCCGCCGCGATATCATCATTGCCGCCAGCGGTATCGCCCTTCTTCAACTTGGCCAAGCCACGACCGTAGAGCGAACTGGCCATCCGGGGGTTGATCTTGAGCGTGGCATCGTAGTCGGCGATCGCGTTGTCGAAACGCTCGAGCCGCAGATAGATGAGGCCGCGAGTGTCGAGCGGGCGTGTCAGGTTGGGGTCCAGGCGCAGCGCTTCACTGCAATCAGCCAGCGCCTCCTGCAATTCGCGGCCGGCGGTGGCGCGTGTCCAGCAGCGGTTGTCGTAGGCCACGGGTTCTTTCGGATTCAGTTTGATGGCCGCGCTGAAGTCCGTCATGGCGTGGTCGGTGTCGCCCTTCGAACGATACGCGACGCCGCGGCCGATGTAGGCTGCGACATACTTCGGATCGAGCTTGATGGCTTCGGTTTCGTCCGCGATGGCGCGGTCGTAGTCCTTGCGGTCCCAGTACAGCAGGCCGCGGGTCCAGTAGAGCTTGCCGAGATCATGATCCTTGGTGCTGCCCGAGGCGATGGCGCGGGAGCAGGCGGCGATCGCATCGTCCCCCAATATCGAGCAGTTCTGCGCGTCTTTCGATGGCGTGAGGAACAGGATCGCCGCAATGCCAGCCGCGACCAGGAGGAAGAGCGCTAGAGTTATTCGTTGCGACCGGACCATGGGATTCTCCCGCCCGAGGCTTCACATCGGGTGGCAGAGTCTAGCGCAATCCCGGGCTGCGCTTAAGATCAACTCCAAGATCACGGGCTCGCTCTACGGCCGCGGCGTTGCGAAACGAGAGCAGGGCGACACCTTGCGCACATTGTCCGCTGTTGGGGCAGAAGCGGACGCTTGGGGGTTTCGGGGACGCGCGAATTTCCCAGTTTACAAACCCAACGAATAAGCCCACTAGGTTTACTATCCTACCCAACCGAGGGCGTTCTCATGAGACGTCATTTGAGCGGGGTGGGACGCGGCGCCTGCGGATTGGCTTCGTAAACCAGTCTCCGGGAGGCCTCGGGTAACTGTCCCCCCTACTACGAGGGGCGCCCAGTTTTGGGTGACACGGGGACCGGATGAACGGCGTCGTAAGCCGCCGGGATCAGGGCGAGCGCGAGTTCGCTGCCGGTTTTTGTCAGTCACGGTTCCGAGCGCCAAAAATCGCCGCGATGGAGCGTCGGCCGGCGACGCGCCCACGAATTTGGGCGCCACGCCGGTTGTGTCTCAGGCGGAGCAATCCGCCTGCGGACAAGGCGTGATCGAGATGTGGCGTCGACCGGCGCTCCATCCCCTCGGGTTTCCCGAG
>CAMDDZ010000050.1 GCA_945893145.1 Rhodoplanes serenus
TCGCAGAACGCAAACGCATCAAACATGCAACTATCGCAAACCGCCGCTTGCAGCACCGACTGCAGGCCGCCTAAACTCTAACCCTGATGAGCCAGAGCCTCTCTTCTCGAAACGCCTGATCAGTCTCAAATTGCCTGACGACGGACACCCGGCGAGGAACTAATGACCGTGAGCACTTCGCTGGTCGCGGTCTGCTGCTCCAGTGACTCGGTGAGATCGTCGGTGCGCTGGCGAAGTTCGTTGAGCAGCCGCGTGTTCTCGATGGCAATCACCGCCTGCGCGGCGAAGTTTTGTAGCAGTGAGATTTGCTTGTCGGTGAACGCGCTCACTTCCTGGCGAAAAATGACGAAGGCACCGATCAATTCATTGTTTTTGAGCATCGGTACCACGATCAAGGACCGCGCGCCGCCGAACTTGCTGGGTGGGCTCGGCATAGGACTTTGCTGATCGTCGAGGATGTGGATGATTGCCTTCTCTCGAAATACGCGGCTGAGCCCGTCGTTGCCCGCTGTCGGCACAAACGGGCCTCGGCGTTGCTGATACTCAACATACTCGGCCGGCGCATTTACCCTGGCCGCGGGATGAAAGGCATTGCCGTCATACCGATGCAGCACGCCAAAGTCGGCACTGCAGATGCGAGTCGCATTCTCCAGCAAGGACTTGAACACCGGCTCCAACTCGCCCGGCGAACTCGAAATAACGCGCAGCACCTCGGCGGAGGCAGCAAACTGATCAAGCGCGTCTTGCCGCTCTTGTTGCAGCCGCGCTATTTCGCTGTTCTGGTCGGGCACGTGCACGCTGGGCATCAGAACGCGCAGCGGCCAACAGCGAAGAACGCCGCGACGATCACCAGATAGGCGGCCAGCATGGCAATCAACGCGTGTTTGAAGCGGCGCGCCTTGATGCTGCGGATGTAGGACAGTTTCAGCGCCTCGGCGGTCAATTCGGGCTCGACCGCAAGGCCCTTGAGCCGCTCGGCGTATTGCGCGCCGCCGGAGGTGAGCGGGTTCGGCAGGTAGAACAGGTTCTTGGCGTCAAGACCTTCGGTCAGTTTGGGATTCGACGACGCGACCGGCCACAGCACCCAAAGGAAGGTGATGATGGTCGCGACGAACACCACGATGGAAATGACCAGCACGTTGCGCGCGCCCGCCCCGCAGGCGCCGTTGACGATCGCCATCAGCGGGTTGCCAGACAGCACAAAGGCAGCGAGCGATATTTGCGCCTTGAGATCGTAGGCGCGCACGTTCGCCTCGTTGAAGGCGATCACCTGCTTGAGGAAATCAACCCGTTCCTGCTTGGTCGCGCCGGCTTCCGCCGCGCCAACCGCCGCCGCGCCATTGGACACCGTATGCCCCCTACAGGCCGGGGCCGCCGCATGTTCGCAGACCCCCGGCGGGAGCCTATGCAAAGTCGAACACTTGGGAAAGCCGCGTCGAACAGCCCCAGACCGTTGCCAACGGACCGCCGTTGTTGGAGCTCCGAAGCCCGCCCGCCATGTCCTTTCAGTAACGTTCAACGCCAACCAATGGGATAGCGGAACCGTGCTGCATTGCGATGCAGTTTACTGCCGGTTGGCAGAGATGGGTCACAAGCGGAAATGCTCAGTTTGAGCAGATGACGTCTGCACTTACCCCCAAAGCGGACCTCCGACCTGTGCGTTTATGCATTCACGCCCTAGAACGTTCCGTGAAAGGAGAACGGAAAAGTTCTGCCGAAAAAGGGCATAGTTTTTCCAATAGAAAAGCCCGCGCTATGCAGCGCGGGCCAGAACGTGTGTCAGGTGGGCTTCGTACTTTGATACGGCCTGCCGCGCCTGCGGCAGATAGTTCGCCAAGTTGTAGACCTTTCCCAGTGGCGTGATCTCGCCCTGGGAGATGTGGTTGAGCAGCCGGTCATTGACGCGCTGCGGTACATCGAGCTCGCCTAGCTTGGTCGAGAACGTCCTTCGCAAATCGTGCAACGTCCACGGTCGGATCGGCGGTTGAAGCTCGAACCGCTTCTTTGACTTGCTCCACCCGCTGAACGGCCGTTCGTGTCGGCCGTCGGCCGGAAACAGCAGCAAAGTGTCGTTAAAACGAGGGCAAGTTTCCAAGAGTTCGGCAAACATGTCTCCGTAGGGGAAGACGTGCTCGACCGAGTTCTTGGTTAGCCACGAAGGCAGGGTGATCAGCCGTTCTCGTTCATTGATCCAAGGTCGCTGCAAGTTTGCGATCTCGCTTCGGCGTTGTCCGGTTAAAAGAAGCATTCGAACGATCGTGCCGAAGGGATAGCCAACCCGTTCTGTTGCTCCCCACACGCTCTCAATTTCTCCATCGGAGAGAACGCGCTCGCGCCGCTTTTCCTTGAACGGCATTTCCATGCCGGTCGTCGGAGCGAAGCGAACAAATCTCCGCGGTGGCTTGGCGCACCACCGAAAGAACGTGCGAGCCTCTTTGAAGGCGTGGTTGGCGGCCGACCGTACAGGCTTCAGTCCGTCAATCACTTTGCCGATCTCGCGGTCAGTAATCATGTCGACGTTCCGGCCTTTGAACACGGGCAGGAAGTGCTTCGTCAGAATACGTTCGCGCTCGCTGGCGACGCGCGGCCGTTTGTTAGCCTTCGAGTGTTCAAGATACAGGGCAAGCGCACGCTCGAACTTGATGCTCTCCGCGTTCGGGTCGTTGTCAGCCTTGATCCCGAGAGCCTTCTTGCGCGCGTCGGCCAGTGACAGCTCCGGGTAGGAGCCGATCGTGAAGCGGTGGTTGCCAACTTTGGCGACGAACGTTTTCGAGTTTTTGCCAACTCGTACGCCAAAGCCCGGTGTCTTGGTGTCCCAGTAGTCAGTTTGTCCGTCCGCCTTCAGCGCACGGACGGCGATGTCGGTGAGCTGAATGCGAGGCATTTCTTCCTCCAGAGCTGATGCTCCGCGCTAGGTACTTTTTAGGTACTTTTTTCGCGTGCGTAGGAACGGATATCCATGAGTAAGTGTACACCCGACTGACGCGTCGACTTTCGCGCAAGCCTCGGTGAAGTCAATCGTTTGCGGTTGCTATGAGGAACGGGGAGGAAGTGATCGCGAAAATAAATTTGGGTCGGAATCGTCTTAGAAGGCTGATGCTCTATCCAACTGAGCTACGGGGTCGTACTTGAAAATCTGCTCAGGTTCTTAGCGCGACCGGCCGCCGGAGAACAGGGCGGCCGGACCGACTTGGCGCTGCTGCGGCGCGCCATCCCCTGCCATTTCGGCCCAATCCACCGTAACATCGGCCCTACAAATCTCGCCGCAAGCCGGTCACGACCCCGACATGATTTGGGATTCTGCTTGCATTGTCGCGCCTCGGATTCTCCCACCCGAGGGCAGGAGGAAATCGCCCATGGTCTGGCTCGCCCGCGCCGGCTTCGTTGCCGCGCTCGCAATTTTTGTATCTTTTTCCGCCTTTGCCGCCGACAAGGCGTTCCAGCGTGATGATCTCGCCGAAGCGCTGATCAAGCTCGAAGCACAGATCAAGAGCGACGCCGGCCAGGTCAGCAAGCCGCTCGCGCAGCTTCGCCGCGAGGCCGACGCCGCCTTCCAGCGCAACGACATGCGCAACGGGATGGTGCTGCTGGGCCAGATCATCGCGATTGCGCCGGACGACAGCGCATCCTGGCTGCGGCTGGCCCGCACCATCCAGCTCATCCGTGCGGCCGACGATCGCGAGCGCGCGCTCCTGCTCGACCGTGCCGGAACGGCGGCCTATGCGGCCTATCAGCGGACCAAGAACCGGCCGGAGGAAGCCGATGCCCTTGTCATCGTCGGGCGCACCTTCGGCGACCGCAAGCTGTGGCGCCCGGCGCTCGATTCGCTGCGGATTGCGCTTGAGATTCGCGAAGTCGCGGAGGTGCGCGCGCTCTACGAGCGCATGCGCGACGACCATGGCTTCCGTCTGTTCGACTATACGGTCGATGCGGACAGCGCTTCGCCGCGTGCCTGCTTCCAGTTCTCCGAGGCGCTGCCCGGCAAGCGAACGGACTTTTCGCCATTCATCGCAGTTGCCGGGATGGACAAGCCCGCGCTCTCCGCCGACGAAAAGCAGCTCTGCCTCGAAGGCCTCAAGCATGGCGAACGCTATAGCGTGACGTTGCGCGCGGGCCTGCCTTCGACCGTCAAGGAAACCCTGCCGAAGTCGGCCGACATCACGGTTTACGTGCGCGACCGCAAGCCGTTCGTGCGGTTTGTTGCGAAGTCCTACGTGCTGCCGCGCACCGGCCAGCGCGGCATTCCGGTCGTCACCGTCAACACCAAGGCGGTGACAGTTGAAATTCTGCGCGTTGGCGATCGCAACCTGATCGACACCGTGCTCGGCCGCGACTTCCAGCGCAACCTCGACCGCTACGACATCGAGCGGCTGTCCGACAATCAGGCCGTCAAGGTCTGGAAGGGCGAGCTCGCGGTTGAACAGACACTCAACGCCGAGGTCACGACCGCATTCCCGGTCGATCAGGCGGTCGGCGATCTCGTGCCCGGCGTCTATCTGATGACCGCCGAGGCTGCGGGCGCCACCAAGGACGACAGCGATTCACTGGCGACGCAGTGGTTCATCGTTTCCGATCTTGGCCTTGCGGCCTTCTCGGGCAGCGACGGCGTCAACGTGTTCGTGCATTCGTTGGCGAGCGCTGAGCCCAAGGGCCTGGTCGAGGTGCGGCTGATTTCCCGCGCCAACGAAATTCTGGCCACCAAGCGCACCGATGGCACCGGCCGCGTGCAGTTCGAAGCCGGATTGACGCGCGGTGAGGGCGGCGCGGCGCCCGCCATGCTGATCGCGTCGGACGGGAATAAGGACTACGCCTTCCTCAGCCTGAAGACCCCGGCGTTCGATCTGTCAGATCGCGGCGTCACCGGCCGGCAGGTGCCGGTGGGGCTCGATGCCTTCGTGTTCACCGAACGCGGCGTCTATCGCTCCGGCGAAACCGTCCAGGTCACGGCGCTGCTGCGCGACGCGCAAGGGATCGCGGCGCCAAATGTGCCGATCACGCTCGTGGTCGAGCGGCCGGACGGCCTGGAATACCGCCGCATCGTGGTCGCCGATCAGGGCGCCGGTGGCCGCACGCTGAGCGTGCTGATCAATGCCTCGGCTTCGACCGGCACCTGGCGCGTGCGCGCCTACACGGATCCTAAGCGTCCCTCGATTGGCGAAGCCTCGTTCCTGGTCGAGGACTATGTCCCCGACCGCATCGAGTTCGACGTCGAGGCGCCGGCCGGCAGCATTTCCAAAGCCAAGCCTGCCGAAGTGTCCGTCAGCGGCCGCTATCTCTACGGCGCGCCGGCGTCCGCGCTCGACCTTGAGGCTGAGTTGCAGATCGCGCCGGCGCCGGAGCGGCCGAATTTCGCCGGCTATCAGTTCGGCACCGCCAACGAAGAATTCTCCGCCGAGCGGCAGCCGATCGAGGACATGCCGCAGACCGACGAGACCGGCAAGGCGAAGTTCAAGGTCTCGCTCGACAAGATGCCGGCGTCGAGTCGGCCGCTTGAGGCGCGCATCACGGTGCGGATGTCTGAGCCGGGCGGCCGCGCGGTCGAACGCAAGATCACGCTGCCGATCACGCCGACCGCCAACATGATTGGTGTGAAGCCGATGTTCACCGGCCGTTCGCTCGGTGAAGGCGACATGGCGAACTTCGACGTCGTGCTGGCGGCGCCCGACGGCACCCAGCTCGCGCGCAGCGGCGTGCGTTACGAACTGCTCAAGATCGAGTCGCGCTACCAGTGGTACCGCCGCGACGGCAATTGGGGCTACGAGCCGATCAAGGCCACGCGGCGCGTGGCCGACGGCCGGATCGACGTTGCGACCGGCACGCCGGGCCGCATCGCGCTGCCGGTGCAGGGCGGCCGCTACCGGCTCGAAGTCTCGACCGGCGAGCCCAATGGGCCGGTGACCTCCATCTCGTTCGACGCCGGCTGGTACACCGAGGCGACCGCCGACACGCCCGACATGCTGGAGATCGCGCTCGACAAGCCCGAGTACAAGCCGGGCGACAGTATGACGGTTGTGGTTACGGCGCGCACGCCGGGCCGCGTCACGCTCAATGTGATCGGCGACCGGCTGATCACGTCGGTGACGCAGGAGGTGCCGGTGGGTGTCTCGCGCATCCGCGTCGGCGTCGGCCGCGATTGGGGCAGCGGCGCCTATGTGGTGGCGACGCTGCGGCGTCCGCTCGACGCCAAGGCGCAGCGCATGCCGGGGCGTTCCATCGGCGTGCAATGGTTCGGCATCGACCGCAAGGCCAGAACCCTGACGGTCGATATGAAATTGCCGCAGATTCAGCGTCCCAACTCGACGCTGCGCGTACCGATCAAAGTCGATGGGTTCAGCCCCGGCGACGAGGCGCGCATTGTGGTGGCCGCTGTCGATCTCGGCATTCTCAATCTCACCAACTACAAGCCGCCGGCGCCTGACGACTATTATCTCGGCCAGCGCCAGCTCACTGCCGAGCTCCGCGACCTGTACGGCCAATTGATCGACGGCATGCAGGCGACCCGCGGCCAGATCAAGGTCGGTGGCGACACCGCCGCCGACCTGCAAGGAAGCCCGCCGACCGGACCGCCGCTCGCGCTT
Organism: Rhodoplanes serenus; assembly: GCA_945893145.1. Taxonomy (GTDB): domain Bacteria; phylum Pseudomonadota; class Alphaproteobacteria; order Rhizobiales; family Xanthobacteraceae; genus Z2-YC6860. Next base: position 6,579 of record CAMDDZ010000050.1, read on the forward strand.
TATTCCGGCATCGTCACGGTGAAGCCGGACGGCACCGCGGATATTCCGTTCGATATCCCGGCGTTCTCGGGCACCGTGCGAGTCATGGCGGTGGCCTGGAACAAGGACAAGGTCGGCCGCGCCACGGGCGATGTCACGGTGCGGGATCCGGTCGTGCTGACCGCAACCTTGCCACGCTTCCTGCTGACCGGCGACCAGAGCACCATGCACCTCGATCTCGATAACGTCGAAGGCGCGGCGGGCGACTATTCGTTGACCATCCGCACCGAAGGCGCACTCTCGGTCGGCGACCGCATGGTGCAGGCGCTGCGGCTGCGTCCCAAGCAGCGCGACAACGTCGTGGTGCCGCTCACCGCCTCCGGTGCGGGCCCCGCGACCGTCAGTGTGCGTGTCGCTGGCCCCAACGGGTTCACCGTCGAGCGCAACTATCCGATGATGGTCAAACCGGCGACACAGGTCATCGTGCGCCGGACCGTGAAGCCTATCGCCAAGGGCGAGAGCCTGACGGTGTCGAACGACCTGTTTGCCGATCTGGTGCCGGGCACCGGCTCGGTCGGCCTGTCGGTCGGCATCTCGACCGCGCTTGACGCCGCAAGCCTGCTTGCGGCGCTCGACCGCTATCCGTTCGGCTGCTCCGAGCAGATCACCAGCCGGGCGTTGCCGCTTCTCTATGTCAACGAACTTGCCGCCGAGGCGCATCTTGCCCTCGACGGCGCGGTCGACCAGCGCATCCGCGATTCCATCGATCGTGTGCTGGCGCGCCAGTCGTCGAACGGTTCGTTCGGCCTGTGGGGCGTCGGCGGTGAGGATGCCTGGCTCGATGCCTACGTCACCGACTTCCTGACGCGCGCTCGCGAGCGCGGATTTGCCGTGCCCGATACGGCGTACAAGCTCGCGCTCGATCGTCTGCGCAATGTCGTTGCGACCGCGCCTGACGTGACCAAGGACGGTGGCCGCAATCTGGCCTATGCGCTCTATGTTCTGGCGCGCAACGGCGTGGCACCGCTTGGCGATCTGCGCTATCTCGCCGACGCCAAGCTGTCCGATCTCGCAACGCCCATCGCGCAGGCGCAGATTGCGGCAGCGTTGGGAATGCTGGGCGATCGCACCCGCGCCGAACGCGTCTATGCGACGGCGCTGGCCTCGATCAAGGTGCCGGCCGAGCCTGAATTGTTCAGCCGGATCGACTATGGCTCGACGTTGCGCGATGCCGCGGCGTTGCTGACGCTCGCAAGCGAAGCGGGCGGCTCACGGCCCGTAATCTCGGCAGCCGTGCAGCGGATCGAGCAGGCGAGGGCGCAACTGCCCTACACCTCCACCCAGGAGAATGCCTGGATGGTGCTCGCCGCCCGTGCTCTCGCCAAGGACGCCAGCGGTGTATCGCTCGACGTTGCTGGCGCAGCAACCAAAGGCCCGCTGTTCCGCAACGTCCGGCCCCGCGATCTGGGTCAGCCGTTGAAGGTGACCAACACCGGCGAGGGGACGTTGCAAGCCGTGGTCTCGGTCACCGGCGCGCCGGTGACACCCGAGCCCGCGGCCGACAAGGGCTTCAAGATCGAGCGCAATTTCTTCACGCTCGATGGCGAGCCGGTCGACATCACCAAGGCCAAGCAGAACCAGCGCTTTGTCGTGGTGCTGCGGATCACCGAGGGCAAGCCGCAGTTCGGCCGGGTCATCGTCGCCGACTATCTGCCGGCTGGCTTCGAGATCGACAACCCTCGTCTCGTCTCCTCCGGCGACACCGGCACGCTGGCGTGGATCGCCGACGCGGCTCCGCCGGTGAACTCGGAGTTCCGCGACGACCGCTTCAGCGCTGCGTTCGACCGCAGCGATCGCGACAAGCCAGTGTTTGCGGTGGCCTATGTGGTGCGTGCGGTCTCGATCGGCCGATACGTGCTGCCGCAGGCCTACGTCGAGGACATGTACCGGCCTGACCGTTACGGCCGGACCAGCGCCGGCACGATCGAGGTTGGGCAGAAGTGAGCCTGCGATGAGGATCTGGCGCCTTATCGCCGCCTGCACCGGCGCCGCGGTTGTGACCGCGGTGCTCGGTGGCGTGTGGTGGGTGGTGTCGCTCGGCCCCGCGCCGCGCGGCGAGGCGCTGGACTATTCGACGCTGGTGGTCGATCGGCAGGACCGTCTGCTGCGCCCCTACGCGACGCCCGACGGCCGCTGGCGTCTGCCAGCCACGCTCACGGACGTCGATCAGCGCTATCTCCAGATGCTGCTGGCCTACGAGGACCGGCGCTTCCGCAGCCATCGCGGTGTCGATCCGCTGGCGCTGGCGCGCGCCGCCTATCAGTGGGTGACGAGTCAGCGCATCGTCTCGGGCGGCTCGACGCTCACCATGCAGGTGGCGCGCCTGCTGGAGCCGCGCACCGAGCGTTCGCTGGTCGCCAAGCTGCGCCAGGCCGTACGCGCCATCGAGATCGAGCGCACGCTCAGCAAAGACGAGGTGCTGGCGCTCTACCTCAGCCTGGCGCCCTACGGCGGCAATCTCGAGGGCGTGCGCGCGGCGTCGCTCGCCTATTTCGGCAAGGAGCCGCGGCGGCTCTCGCTCGGCGAGGCGGCGCTCCTGGTCGCGCTACCGCAATCGCCGGAGCTGCGGCGGCCCGATCACTCGGCCGAAGCGGCGCGCCGGGCCCGCGATCGTGTGCTCGACCGCATCGCGGCCGCGGGTGGGCTGCCAGCCGATGAAGTTGCACTCGCCAAGCTCGAGCCAGTCCCCAATGCGCGCAAGCCGATGCCCGCGCTCGCGGCGCACGCCGCCGATCAAGCGCTGCTCGCGGCACCAACGCGCAAGATTCATCGCCTGACCATCGATGCCGTTGTGCAGAAGCATTTGGAAGAGCTCGCGCGCGAGCGGGCGCGCGCGCTCGGTTCGGACATTTCGGTCGCCATCGTCGTCGCCGATAACGCGTCGGGCGAAATCCTCGCCCGTGTCGCCTCGGCGGATTATTTCGATCTGCGGCGCGCCGGGCAGGTCGATATGACACAAGCGTTGCGCTCGCCCGGTTCCGCGCTCAAGCCCCTGATCTACGGGCTCGCCTTCGAGGATGGCGCCGTTCATCCCGAGACGCTGATCGAGGACCGGCCGGTGCGCTACGGCATTTATGCGCCGGAGAATTTCGATCTCACCTTCCAGGGCGTCGTCAGCGTGCGCCGCGCGCTGCAGATGTCATTGAACGTGCCGGCCGTGACGCTGCTCGACAAGGTGGGCGCGAGCCGGTTTCTGGCGCGCCTGACGCAAGCGGGCGGGCCGCTGGTGCTGCCGAAGGGTGAGGCGCCGGGTCTCGCCATGGCGCTCGGCGGCGTTGGCGTGAAGCTCGCCGATCTCACCATGCTCTACGCCGGTATCGCCCGCGGCGGCACCACCATTGCGTTGACCGAGCGCCGCGATGACATTGCGCCGCGCGTGCCGCTGCGGCTGATGGAGCCGGTCGCCGCCTGGTACGTCGGCAGCGTGCTGATCGGCACGCCGCCGCCCGACAACGCGCCGGGCGGCCGCATCGCCTACAAGACCGGCACATCCTACGGCTACCGCGACGCCTGGTCGCTCGGCTTCGACGGTCATCGCACCATCGGCGTCTGGGTCGGGCGGCCGGATGGCGCGCCGGTGACCGGCCTGATTGGACGAACCGCCGCGGCGCCGATTCTGTTCGACGCCTTTGCGCGAATTGGCCAGGCGCCTGCGGCATTGCCGCCGCCGCCCCGCGGCGTGTTGTTCGCGACCAACAAGAAATTGCCGCCGCCGTTGCAGCGGTTCCGGCCCAACGGCCTGCCGGGCGACAGCGCCGAGCCGCCGCTGCAGATTACGTTTCCGCCCAATGGCGCGCGTCTGGAATTGACCATGGCCGACGGCAAGCCCGATCCCATCGCGCTCAAGGTTTCGGGCGGCGTCGAGCCGTTGACCGTGCTGATCAACGGCGTGCCGCTGGCGACACAAGGCAACCGGCGCTCGCTGCTGTTCGAGCCCGAAGGGCCGGGCTTCATGCGCCTCACCGTCATGGACGCCCGCGGCAAAGCCGACAGCGTCATGGTGCGGTTGCAGTAGCGGGCGGCCGCCTTCGCGCCTGTCCGGCCGCAATCGCGGCTGCTATGATGGCCCTAGTGGAGCGGATTTGACATTCGCTACCCACCCAGCCGCGGGCTTGCGAAGCGAATGTCAAATCCAAAGCTCCACTAGAAACTTATACTTGCTAGTGGACCTTTGATTCTAACATTCGCAAGAGAGCCCGCCGAGAAGGGATGCGAATGTTAGAATCGGACCACTAGCGCATCGACAGGGGGCGAACCATGAATACAATCCCGAAAATCGACACCGCAACGGCGCAGCCCGCGAACGGCATCGATTCCGCAGAATGGCAAACCCGCGTCGATCTCGCGGCCTGCTACCGGCTGGTCGATCTCTACGGCATGACCGATCTGCACCTCAATCACATCTCGGCGCGGGTGCCGGGCAGCCATGAGCATTTCCTGATCAACCCGTTCGGCATGATGTACGAGGAGATCACCGCGTCGTCGTTGATCAAGGTCGATCACGCCGGCAAGATCATCGCCAACACCACCGAATATGGCATCAATCTCGCGGGCTATGTGATCCACAGCGCGATCCACGCCGCGCGCCACGACGTCGGTTGCGTGCTGCACACCCACACCAATGCCGGCATGGCGGTATCGGTGCTCAAATGCGGTTTGTTGCCGCTCACGCAGACCGCGATGCGCTGGGGCACGATCGCCTATCACGACTTCGAAGGCGTCGTGGTCGATCTCGACGAACAGAAGCGCCTGGTTGCCAACCTCGGCGATTGCGACGTGATGATTTTGCGCAACCACGGCCTGCTGGCCTGCGGCCGCACCGTGGGCGAGGCCTTCAACAACATTTATCGGCTCGAGCGCGCCTGCGAGACGCAGCTGATGGCGATGGCCTGCAACTCCGAGATCAACATGCCGCCGGAGGCCGTCATCGCACGCTCGAACCAGCAGCTCACCGTGATGCCGTCGCCCGACGCCAAGGGCAAACGGCGCACCCACGGCTCGCTCGAATGGCCGGCGCTCAAACGCATGCTGGACCGGCGCGATCCATCGTATCGGGACTGAGACCGCGGGTTGCGTTACAAAGCTCATTATCGCACTATTCCAATGACTTAGCGGCCGCGCCCGGCGTCCTTGCGGTGCGGTTGGTTTGCTCTATTGTCCGGCCGACTTCGGGGAAGCCATGGCGTCGAGCACAACCGGCGGGGAGCGGATCGCGTGGCCGTCGAACGGCCTCGCTTCGATCGTTGACTACGCGGTGGCGTCGCACGGTCGTGCCGTTGCGGTGCTGGTGATCGCTTCGCTGCTTGCCTTCCTGCCGGGTTTCTTCCAGGTCCCGCCACTCGACCGCGACGAGGCGCGGTTTGCGCAAGCCACCAAGCAAATGGTGGAGAGCGGCGATTACATCGACATTCGGTTTCAGGACGAGGTTCGCTACAAGAAACCGGTCGGCATCTATTGGCTGCAAGCCGTTGTGGTGAAGAGCGCCCAGGCGCTCGGCGTGCCGAATGCGCTCGACACGATCTGGCTCTACCGCATTCCGTCGTTGCTCGGCGCCATCGGCGCGGTGCTGCTGACCTACTGGACCGCGCTCGGCTTTGTGTCGCGCCGCGCCGCCGTCATGGCGGCCCTGATGATGGCGACCTCGATCATACTCTGCGTCGAGGCGCGGATGGCCAAGACCGACGCGGCGTTGCTCGCAACCGTGGTGGCCGCGATGGGCGCGTTGGCGCGCGCCTATCTGGGCGATCGCCGGATAGGCAGGCCCGGCTTCGCCGGCTGGACCCTGCCGGCGATCTTCTGGACTGCGGTCGCCGGCGGCTTGATGCTGAAGGGTCCGCTGATCCTGATGTTCGTCGTCCTCACTGTCGCGGCGCTTGCCGTGCAGGATCGCACCGTGCGTTGGCTCGCGGCGCTGCGGCCGTTGCCCGGCGTCATCTGGATGCTGCTTCTGGTGCTGCCGTGGTTCGTCGCCATCGTCAGCCGCACCGGCAGCAGCTTCTTCACGGAATCGATCGGCAACGACCTGATGAGCAAGGTGGCAAGTGGGCAGGAGGCCCATGGTGCGCCGCCCGGTTATTACTTCGTGCTGTTCTGGGCGACGTTCTGGCCGGGCGCGGCGCTCGCCGCCATGGCGGTGCCGGCGGTGTGGGCATCGCGGCGCGAAAAGGGCGCACGCTTCCTGCTCGCCTGGATCGTGCCGTCGTGGATCGTGTTCGAAATCGTGGCAACCAAGCTGCCGCATTACGTGATGCCGCTCTATCCGGCCATCGCGATCCTAATCGCTGGCGTCATCGACCCGCACGTGCTGGCGCGCCAGCGTTGGCTGGTGCGCGGCACCGGCTGGTGGTTTGTGCTGCCGGTGGTGTTCGCGATCGGCGGCGTCGCAGCCCTGATCGTGGTCGGCAAGCAGCTCGGCCTGCTGGCCTGGCCGTTTGCGGCGGGCGCCATCATTTGCGGCCTGCTGGCGTGGTGGCTCTACGATGCCGACGGCGCCGAGCGCTCGCTGCTGCGGGCGATGGCCGCCTCGATCCTCATCATGTTCGCGATCTTCGGCGTGGCGATCCCGTCGATACCGGCGCTGTTTCCGAGCGTGGCGCTGGCGCGTGCCGTGCGCGACAGCGGCTGCGCCAATCCGGCGGTGGCCGCGGCGGGCTACCACGAACCGAGCCTGGTATTTCTGGTCGGCACGCCGACGCGTCTGACCGAAGGCGCGGCGGCGGCGGATTTCCTGCGCCAGGGCAGTTGCCGCTTTGCTCTGATCGACGAACGCCAGGAGCGCGGCTTCCTGCGGCGCGCTGAGGCGATCGGGCTGCGCTATTCGCTGGGGTCCCGCGTCGACGGCATCAACATTTCGGCTGGCCGCACCGTATCGATCGCGGTCTATCGCTCCGAGGCGTCGCCATGAGCGCGGCGAGCGGCCTCGGCGGCTCGGGCGCCTTGCCGGTGTCGCGGCTGCGCCGCCTGCGCGCCAACATGATCGCATCGTTTGCGACGCTGCTGCGTACGCCGCGGCCATCCGGACGCCGCATCGCATGGCCGCCACAGCGCCGGCTTGTGCTCGGAGCCGTCATCGCGGTCGTTGTCGTGTTCGCGACCATGTGGTTGCTGGATGCCCGGTCGCTCACAAGCGTGCGTCAGTTGCCGCCGAACGTGGTCGCGGCGTTCGAGCGGATCACCGACTTTGGCCTTGCCGGATGGTTTCTGTGGCCCGTTGGGTTGCTGCTGATCGCGCTTGCGATCGCCGACACTGCAATTCTGCCGCGTTTCGTCCACGGCGTCATGGCGGCGCTTGCAGTGCGGCTTGGTTTTGTGTTTGCGGCCATTGCGGTGCCAGGCCTGTTGGTTGCCATCGTCAAGCGGCTGATCGGACGCGCGCGGCCGCCGGTCGACAACGAAAGTCCCTGGAATTACCAATTGTTCGTGTGGCGGCCCGAATACGCCAGCCTGCCGTCGGGCCACGCCACCACGGCCTTCGCCGCCGCCATTGCGATCGGCGCGTTCTGGCCCAGATTGCGGATTGTCATGTGGGCCTATGCGGCCGTGATCGCGCTCAGCCGGGTGATTGTGACAGCGCACCATCCGAGCGACGTGGTGGTGAGCGCGATTGTCGGCACGCTGGGCGCCGTGCTGGTGCGCAATTGGTTTGCGGCCCGCCGCCTGGGCTTTGTGGTGACACCCGAGGGCGGCGTGCGGCGGTTGCCGGGGCCGTCTTTCCGGCGCATCAAAGCAGTTGCCCGCAGGCTCCTGTCTGCCTAGAAGCTCGGCCGTAACCCCAAGACGGCCTGAGTAAAAAGCCCCGTATGAGCGAGATCAACGCCAGTTCCCCGGCTGTTTCTGTTGTGGTTCCGGTCCGCAACGAGGCCGGCAACGTCGCGCCGCTGGTTGCCGAGATCGAGCGGGCGCTGGCCGGCCGCCCGTTCGAAATCGTCTATGTCAACGACGGTTCTGGCGACGGCACCGAGGCTGAGCTGCGTGAACTCATGCAGAAGCGTCCCTGGCTGCGGCAGATCAAGCATGCGCGCTCGTGCGGCCAATCGGCGGCGCTGCGTACTGGCGTGGCGGCGGCGCGCGGGCCGTTCGTCGTGACCCTCGATGGCGACGGCCAGAACGATCCGGCCTTTCTGCCGCGGATGATCGAGGCGCTCGAGCGCGGTGCACCGCGCGTCGGGCTGATTGCCGGCCAGCGCGTCGGCCGCAAAGCCACCGGTTTCAAGAAGCTGCAATCGCGCATCGCCAACGGCGTGCGCGGCGCGATCCTGCGTGACGGCACGCGTGACACCGGCTGCGGGCTGAAAGCGTTCCCGCGCGAGCTGTTCCTGCGGCTGCCCTATTTCGATGGTTTGCATCGCTTCCTGCCGGCGCTGGTCAAGCGCGAGGGCTGCGAGGTCGGCTATGTGGACGTGGTCGACCGGCCGCGCGGCCATGGTGTTTCCAATTACGGCTTCTGGGACCGGCTCTGGATCGGCATCCTCGACCTGTTCGGCGTGTGGTGGCTGATCCGGCGCAAGAAGTCCCGCCCTGAAATTTCGGAGGTGTAAATGCTGATCGATCTGTCGAACGCCGTGGGGAACTATCTCCACGACGTGTTCGTGGTGCGGCTGGATTGGTGGGTGATACTGGGTTTCGCCGCCCAAGCGTTCTTCACCGCGCGGTTTGCGGTGCAGTGGATCGCCTCCGAACGCGTCGGCAAAAGCGTGATCCCGGTGGCGTTCTGGTGGTGCTCGATCGGCGGCGGAATTCTGCTGCTGGTCTATGCGCTCTACCGCCGCGACCCGGTGTTCATCGCGGGCCAGCTGTTCGGCGTGTTTGTCTATCTACGCAATCTTTATTTCGTTCTGCGCGAGCGGAAGGCCGGCGCTGCCGCGGCATGAAAAAGCCGCCAAGCCTCGATGAGCTTGGCGGCCGGTGTTGCCGTGCTTTGTCTGACGCCGGTTATTTCGCGTAGCCGACGTAGTAGATGCCGATCACCTTGCCCGACGCATCTTTGATGGGATCGTAGCCGGTGATGTACGGCTTGCCGAGAATATCGACTTCGCCATAGAACGCTTCGCCCTTGTTGATGGCAACGATCGCCTTGCCCTTCGGGTCGAGGATGGTGCCGGTGGCGCGGCCGTTGTCCTTCGGCACGTTCGTCGAAACGCGGATGTATTCGTCGCCCGTCTTGACGAACAGCGTTGCGGTGCCGCCGTTGTCCTTCACGACCGCATCGACGATCTCGTAGTTGTTGTTGATCTTGGTGGTTCCGAAATAAAGCCCGGCGGCGGCTTTGCCGCTGACGGGATCCATGCCCTCGATCTTGGCCGGTCCGAGCTTGGCGGTGGCGGCCTTCAGGGCGGCCATCGCCTTCTGCACCTTGGGATCGGCCTGAGCATGGCCTGTGCTCGGCGCGAGGGTCGAGAGCGCGACGAAGCAGCCGGCGGTTAAGATGGCGACGAGAAAGCTTTTCCGATTCATGGGAGCGTCCTTCCTAAGGAATCTGGCGTGTCTGACGACGCCTGTGACTGTCGAAGCGGTGTCGGTCGCCCCTGTTCAAATGCAGGGGGCAAGTCGCTCGGCAAAATGCCAAGAAAATAGGCTTATTATGCCACTAGCCTACCGTATCGGCACGCATCGGCAAGGTCAGGTTGCGCCGAGCAGGGCGGGCGGCCGCTTTGCGACCCATCGGGTTGCCTCGTCGTAGGCTTGGGCGAGTTGGAGCAAGGCCAATTCACTGTGGTTGGGTCCGACGATTTGCAGTCCCATCGGCAGGCCGCGGTCGTTGAAGCCCGCCGGCACCGCGAGCGCCGGGCACATCGCCATGGTGGCCGGGATCATCACCTCCATCCAGCGATGGTAGGTGTCCATGGTTTTGCCGGCGATTTCCTTGGGCCAATCGAGCGCGGCATCGAACGGGAACACCTGGCCGGCCGGCAGGATGAAATAATCGTATTTCTCGAAGAACGTCCGCACCGCCTGATACCAGGCCGAGCGTGCCGCCGAAGCATCGAACACCTCGAAGGCCGAAAGTGTCTTCCCGCTTTCGACCTCGAATTGCGCTTCGGGCTTCAGCAGGGCGCGCTTGGCCGGATCGTTGTAGTAGTCCTTGAGCTGCGTGCCGGCTTGCCAGGCGCGCAGCTTTCGCCAGGTCGGAAAGATGCGCTCGATCGGATAGTCGGGCCAGGTTTCCTCCACCGTGCAGCCCAGCGCCTCGAAGCTCTTGAGCGCGCTGCGGCACAGATCGAGCACGCCCGGCTCGAACGGGATCAGACCGCCGAAGTCGCCCGACCACGCGATACGCGCGCCTTTAAGGTCGCGCTTGAGTTGGCCGGCGAACTGCGCCGGGTCTTGCCGGTTCGACAACGGCAGGCGGGCGTCATAACCGGCCTGCACCGAAAGCAGCATGGCGAGATCGGTTACGTTGCGCGCCATCGGGCCCTGCACGCCCATCCAGGCGTAGAATACGTCGAGCCCTTGCGCCGGCACGCGCCCGTAGGACGTGCGGAAGCCGAACACGTTGTTCCACGCCGCCGGATTGCGCAGTGAACCGCCGTGGTCGCTGCCGTCGGCGACCGGCAGCATCTGCAGCGCCAATGCGACGCCGGCGCCGCCGCTGCTGCCGCCCGATGTCTTGCTCTGGTCGTAGGCATTCAGCGTGCGGCCGAACACATCGTTGTAGGTGTTGGAGCCGAGGCCGAACTCGGGCGTGTTGGTCTTGCCGATGATGATGGCGCCCGCGCGCCTGAGCCGGTCCACCATGATGGCGTCGGCCGTGGGCACAAAGTCCTTGAAGATGCGCGAGCCTTGGGTGGTGCGGATGCCCTTGGTGGCCGTGAGGTCCTTCACGGCGTGCGGAAAGCCGTGCATCCAGCCGTGGTATTGGCCGCGTGCGAGCTCCTCGTCGCGCGCTTTTGCGTCGCGAAGCAGGTCGTCGCGCTCGCGCAACGACACGATGGCGTTGACGCGCGGATTGAGGCGGCCGATGTGATCGAGATAGGCCGTCATCACCTCGACGCAGGAAACCTGCTTCGACTTGATGGCACGCGACAGCGCGTTTGCGTCCATCGCCACGATGCTGGAATGGGCCATTGGCTTTGACGTTATTGAGTGGCGGCAAGCGCCGCGAAGCCGCGTTCCAGATCGGCGATCAGGTCGCGTACATCCTCAAGTCCGATATGCAGCCGGATGGACGGCCCGCCGGGCGCCCATTTAGTCGCGCTGCGATAGTCCTTGAGGTCGAACGGGATCGCGAGGCTCTCGTAGCCGCCCCAAGAGGCGCCCATGCCGTAAAGCGTCAGCGCGTTAAGGAACGCGAACACCGCCTTCTCCGGCACCGGCTTGAGCACCATCGCAAACAGGCCGCAGGCGCCGGTGAAATCGCGCTTCCAGATCGCGTGGCCGGGATGGCTCGGCAGCGCCGGATGCAGCACGCGCAGCACTTCGGGCCGCTCTTCCAGCCAGCGCGCAACGGTCAATCCCGACTGGTGGTGCCGGGCGAGCCGCACTCCCATGGTGCGCAAGCCTCGCAAGCCGAGATTCATATCGTCAGGCCCGACGCACAGCCCGAGCGAGAACCCAGTATCGCGGACGCGCGGCCAAGCCGCCGCGCTGCATGAAATCGTGCCCAGCATCAGGTCAGAATGGCCACCGATGTATTTGGTGCCGGACTGGATCGACAGATCGACGCCCTTTTCGAGCGCGCGGAAGTAAAGCGGGGTCGCCCAGGTGTTGTCCATCAGCACGAGCGCATCGCGTTTGTGAGCCGCTTCCGCGATCGCCGGAATATCCTGCATCTCGAACGACAGCGAGCCCGGCGCTTCGGTGAACACCGCCCGCGTGTTCGGCTGGAACAGGCTCGCGATACCGCCGCCGATCTGCGGATCGAAATAGGTGGTGGTGACGCCGTAGCGTGCCAGGACGGAATCGCAGAGCTTCCGGGTCGGGCCATAGCAATTGTCGGTGACCAGCACGTGGTCGCCAGCGCGCAGCACAGCAAGCAGTCCGGTCGAGATGGCGGACAGGCCCGAAGGCAGCAAAGCCACGCCGGCACAGGCCGGGCCTTCGATTTCGGCGATGGCCTTCGACAAAGCCTCAGAGGTGGGTGTGCCGCGGCGGCCATAGAAATACTGCCCGCGGCGGCCGACGAAGTCCTCCGCGGTGCGATAGAGCAGGGTGGAGGCGTGATAGACCGGCGTGTTGACGTAGCCGTGATGGGCGTGCGGATTGCGGCCGCCGATGGTCAGTTTGGTGTCTGGCTGTAATTCCGCCTGTTTGCCCAGCTTGTTGGCGTCGGTTTCTGCCTTGCTCATCGCAATATCCTCGCGGCCGCAAGCATTTACGGCGTCAACCGGTGTTGCCGCAACCCCTTGACCTGCTACGGTGGCCGTTCTGAGATGGCCCACAGAGGGGATCTGGGACCACGGACACCTGCGTTCGACGCCGGCGGCCGCGGTTATTTTCTGGGAGATTTCACGCATGAAACGCGTTGTCATCCGCATCGCTCTGGCGGCGGTTCTGGGCATTGCTGCCGTGTCGGCGGCATCGGCCCAAACGCTCAACACCATCAAGCAGCGCGGCGTACTCAACTGTGGATCGAACGGCTCGCTGGCCGGCTTCGGTTTGCCGGATGCGCAAGGCCGCTGGACCGGCCTCGACGTCGATTTCTGCCGCGCGCTCGCGGCCGCGATCTTCAACGATCCGAACAAGGTCAAATTCATTCCGCTCACCGCGCAGCAACGCTTCACCGCGCTGCAATCCGGCGACGTCGATGTGCTGGCGCGCAACACCACCTGGACGTCGTCGCGCGACACCTCGCTCGGCCTCAACTTCGTCGGCGTCAATTACTACGACGGCCAAGGCTTCATGGTGCGCAAGTCGCTGAAGATCAACTCGGCGCTCGAGCTCAATGAAGCTTCGGTCTGCGTGCAGCAGGGCACCACCACCGAGCTCAACCTTGCGGACTATTTCCGCGCCAACAAGATGAAGCTCAAGACCGTGAACTTCGCGACCTCCGACGAGGCCGTGAAGGCCTACGACTCCGGCCGTTGCGACGCCTACACCACTGACGCGTCTGGTCTTGCCGGCGAGCGGTTGCGGCTCGCCAACGCCAACGACCACATCATCCTGCCGGAGATCATTTCCAAAGAGCCCCTCGGGCCTGTGGTCCGCCACGGTGACGACCAATGGCTCGACGTCGTGAAGTGGGTGCACTTCGCCATGATCAATGCCGAGGAGCTCGGCGTTAACAAGGGCAACGTCGATGACCAGCTCAAGTCCGCCGATCCGGACGTCCGGCGTCTGCTTGGCACCGAGGGCAAGCACGGCGAGGCGCTCGGGCTCACCAACGACTGGGCCTTTCGCGTCATCAAGCATGTCGGAAACTACGGCGAAATATTCGAGCGCAACGTGGGTCAGGGCTCGCCGTTGAAAATCAGCCGCGGTCTCAACGCGCTCTGGAACAAGGGCGGCTTGCAATTCGCCCCGCCGATCCGCTGACGGCCCGGAGCTGGCCATGAACTCTGCCGAAGTCGGAATGTTTCGACTTCGGCGAGGGCCGGCCTCATGAGTGCGACCGAGACCACGGCCAAGCCCCAGGTCCCGCTGATCTACAATCCCAAGGTCCGCGGCATCGCCTACCAGGTGCTGCTGTGCGGGCTGATTGCGTTCCTGGCTTGGGGCGCGATCAGCAACGCGATCGACAATCTCTCGCGCGCCAAGGTCGCCTCCGGCTTCGATTTCTGGGACACCACCGCGGGCTTCGACATCAGCCAGACGCTGATCGCCTATACCAACACGTCGAGCTACGGCCGCGCCTTCTGGGTGGGCCTGCTCAACACGCTGCTGGTGGCCAGTCTCGGCATCGTGTTCGCCACCATTCTGGGCTTCACCATCGGCATCGCGCGGCTGTCGAAGAACTGGCTGGTGGCGCACATGGCTGCCGGCTACGTCGAGACGATCCGCAACATACCGCTCCTGCTGCAACTGCTGTTTTGGTACAACGCGGTGCTCAAAGCGCTGCCGGAACTGCGCGACAGCCTCGTGCTATGGGGGGGCGTCTTTCTCAACAATCGCGGCCTGTTCCTGCCGCATCCGGTGTTCAAGGCCGGCGCCAGCGCCGCGCTGATTGCGCTTGTGCTTGGCCTTGTCGCGGCGTTCGCATTCCGGTTCTGGGCCAGGCAGCGGCAGATGCGCACCGGCCAGCCGGCGCCGGTGCTATGGGTCGCGCTGTTTTTCGTTGTCCTGTTGCCGCTTGCGGTGTTTGCGCTATCGGGCTTTCCGGTCGAATTCGACTATCCGCAAAAGGGCCGCTTCAACATCGGCGGCGGGATGGAGATTCTGCCCGAGTTCGTCGCGCTGCTGTTCGGGCTGGTGATCTACACGGCGGCCTTTATCGCCGAGGTGGTGCGGGCCGGCATTCTCGCCGTCGCCAAAGGACAGACCGAGGCAGCCTATTCGCTCGGCCTGCGGTCGGGGCCGACCTTGCGGCTCGTGGTCATTCCGCAGGCGATGCGCGTGATCCTACCCCCGCTCACCAGCCAATATCTCAACCTCACCAAGAACTCCACGCTCGCAGTCGCGGTCGGTTATCCCGATCTGGTGCAAATCTTTGCTGGCACCGTGCTGAACCAGACCGGCCAGGCCGTCGAGGTGATCGCCGTCACCATGGCGGTTTATCTCACCATCAGTCTCATCACCTCGGGGCTGATGAACCTCTACAACAGTCGCACAGCGCTGGTGGAGCGTTGAGCATGTTCGCCAACCGCATCGAGCGGCTCGCGGACCCGCTCACGCCCGGAGCGCGCGCATGAGCGATATGGCGACCACCACTGACACCCGGCTGATGGCAGGCCCTCCGAGCTTCGTTCAAACCCGGCCGCTCGATCCATTGCCGCCGCCGATGAAGGATTCCGGTGCGATCGGCTGGGTGCGGCAAAACCTGTTTTCCAGCCCGCTCAACATCGCGCTGACGCTCGTTTGCGCCTTGCTGATCGCATGGGTCGTGCCACCGATCATCAAATTCATGCTGATCGATGCCGTGTGGGACGGCGCGAGCCGCGCAGATTGCGTGGTGCAGCCGGACCGGCCGCAGGTCGGCGCCTGCTGGGCGTTTGTGATCGACCGCATCGGGTTCTTCACCTACGGCTTCTACCCGATCGACCAGCGCTGGCGTGTCGATGTGTTCTTCGCGTTGCTGGCGTTTGGCGTCGGCTGGATGGCGTGGCTCGATGCGCCGCGCCGCGATCTCGGCGTGATCTATTTCTTCATCGTCATGCCGGTGCTGTCGGTCATCCTGTTGCTGGGCCTCCCTGCGATCAGGCTGCCCAGCGTCAGCACCGAGCAATGGGGCGGCGTGCTCGTGACCATCGTGGTCGCGACAGTCGGCATCGTGGCGTCGCTGCCACTCGGCATATTGCTCGCGCTCGGCCGCCGCTCGGAAATGCCGGCGGTGCGGATGTTCTCGATCATTTTCATCGAATTTGTGCGCGGCGTGCCGCTGATCACGGTGCTGTTCATGGCAAGCGTGATGCTGCCGCTGTTCGTGCCGGACGCCTGGTCGCCGGACAAGCTGCTGCGCGCTCTCATCGGCGTCGCGCTATTCTCCGCGGCCTATATGGCGGAGGTGGTGCGTGCAGGGCTGCAGGCGATCCCCAAGGGCCAGTACGAGGCCGCGATGGCCCTCGGGCTTGGCTATTGGCGCATGATGATCCTGATCGTGCTGCCGCAGGCGCTAAAGATCACCATCCCGAACATCGTCAACAATACGATCGGCCTGTTCAAGGACACCACGCTGGTTTTCATCGTTGGCATCTTCGACTTCCTGAAATCCATCGAGGTTGGCCGCATCGATCCGAACTGGGCAACGCCGGTAACCAGCACGACCGGCTATGCGTTCGCGGCGGTGTTCTATTTCATCTTCTGTTATTCGATGTCGCGCTATGCGCGTTATGTCGAGTTTCGCGTTGCGGCGGGCGACCGGCGTTGAGGGACGACATGGATCAGCAAGCGCCCAAACCTGAGTTGAAGCCTGCGCCGCTCCGGACCGGCGTCGCCGTCGATATGGTCGGCGTGCACAAGTGGTTCGGCGAATTCCACGTCTTGCGCGACATCAACCTGCGCGTCACCCGCGGCGAGCGCATCGTGATCTGCGGGCCGTCTGGCTCCGGCAAGTCGACCATGATCCGCTGCATCAACCGGCTGGAGGAGCATCAGCAGGGCAAGATCGTGGTCGATGGGGTGGAGTTGACCAACGACCTCAAGCGCATCGACGAGGTGCGCCGCGAGGTCGGTATGGTGTTCCAGCATTTCAACCTGTTCCCGCACCTGACCGTGCTGGAAAACCTGACGCTGGCGCCGATCTGGGTCCGCAAGATGTCGAAGCGGCAGGCCGAGGAGGTCGCGCTGCATTACCTCAAGCGCGTCAAGATTCCTGAGCAGGCCGGCAAATATCCCGGTCAACTCTCCGGTGGCCAGCAGCAGCGCGTCGCGATCGCGCGTGCTCTCTGCATGAGCCCCAAGATCATGCTGTTCGACGAGCCGACCTCGGCGCTCGATCCGGAGATGGTCAAGGAGGTGCTCGACACCATGGTCCATCTCGCCGATGACGGCATGACGATGCTGTGCGTCACCCATGAGATGGGCTTTGCCCGGCAGGTGGCGAACCGTATCGTGTTCATGGATGCGGGCCAGATCGTCGAAGTGAATGCGCCCGAGCCGTTCTTTGCCAATCCGCAGCACGAGCGGACCAAGCTGTTTCTCAGCCAGATTTTGCATTGAGGGGAATGCGATGAAGTGCTGCCGGCCGATGCTGCTCGCCGCTGCGGTTCTTGCCGGCATGGTGTCCGGTGCCGCGGCGCAAACCTATCCGTCCCGGCCGGTCACGATGGTGGTGCCGTTTCCGCCGGGCGGTAACACCGACTTGATGGCGCGGGCGCTGCAAACCGAACTGTCCAAGGCGCTCGGCCAGTCGGTCATCATCAGCAACAAGGGCGGCGCTGCCGGAACCATCGGCATTCTCGATCTCGCGCGGGCCGAACCGGACGGCTACACGATGGCACTGACGCCGAACAATCCGATCACCGCACAGCCGCACATGCAGCAGCAGCTGCGCTACGGCATGGATACGTTCCGCTACATCTGCCTCACGTATTACACGCCCTATGTGCTGATTGCGGGCCCGCAGGCGCCGTTCAAGACGTTTGGTGAGTTTGTCGCCTTCGCCAAAGCGAAGCCGGAGAATGTTGTCTATGGCCACCCGGGCGTGGCGGGCCAGCCTCATCTCGTGATGCTCGCGGTGCTCAAGGCGATCGGTGCCGATGGCCTGGGCGTGCCGTTTCAGGGCGCAGGACCGATGTCGCATGCGCTGCTGGGCGGCACCATCATGGCGATTACCGAGAGCCCGGCGGTGGCCAAGGCCAGCAACCTGCCGATCCTGGCGGCGCTGTCTGACGAACGCATCGCGGGCCTGCCCGACGTGCCGACCATGAAGGAGTTGGGCTATCCGGCGGTCGGCTTTAGCGCGGGCGGGCTGATCGTTCCGGCCAAAACGCCGGATGGCGCGGTCGCGGTCCTGGAGAAGGCCTGCGCCACGGCGGCTGCCGCGCCCGAATACAGAACGATCACTGAGCGCCTTGGCGCCGAGCCGCGCTATTTGCCGGGCGCCGCGTTCCGCGCGATGTTTGAGCAGGATTCGGTCGCGAGCGCAGATGCGATCAAGCGGGCAGGGCTCGGCAACCGCTAAAGGTGGCGGCTCACATTTCTGTGAGGTTGAAACCGATTCCGTGAGCGGCCCCGTACTCGTGGTGGCAACACAATGGAGCCCGCCATGAGCAATTCTAACGTCACCCTGGTTCAGAGCCTCTACGCCGCTTTTCTGAAGGGCGAGGTCGATACGATCGTCGCCGCGCTCGCGCCCAACGTCGACTGGCAGACTGTGGGCCGCAGCAAGGACTTTCCGCCGTTCGGCCCGCGCAAGGGCAGGGAGGCGGTGCAGGACTTCTTCCGGCTGGTCGCCGAGAACGAGGAGTTTGCCGAATTCACGCCGCGCGAGTTCTTCGGCGTTGACGACAGGGTGTTCGCGCTCGGCAATTACGCCGGCAAGGTCAAGAAGAGCGGCCGGCCATTCGCGTCAGAGTGGGTCCACGTCTTCACGGTCCGCGACGGCAAGGTAACGCGCTTCCGCGAGCACACCGACACGGCGCAATTTGCAGAGGCCTACGCGGCTTGAGTGCTTGCTAAGCCAATGGCCTAGCAAGCCATTGGGCCAATAGGCTACTGCGCGAGCCGGCCAATGCACTAGTGGCCGACGGCCTGCTCACTCAATGCACCAGTGGGCCTTCGGCCTTCTTCCATGCGTCGATGCCGCCCTGGATGTGACAGGCCGAAGTAAAGCCAGCGTCCTGCGCGGCCTGTACTGCCATCGCGGAGCGCTCACCGAACGCGCAGTAGAACACCAGGCGCTTGCTGGTCGCTTTGGCAAGCTCCTGCAGCATGCCGCCGGCGCAGATGTTTTCCTGCAGCGTCGGATACGGGACGTGCAAGGAGCCTGGGATCGTGCCGTGCCGCTCGCGCTCGGTGCGTTCGCGCAGGTCGATCAGCGCCACACTGGGCTGCCCGATCAGCCCAAGCGCCTTCTGCGCGCTCAGCGCCCAGCCGCGGTTGGCAATCTCCTCCTGGAAATAGCCGACCTTCATGTTGGCCGGGATCGCGACATCCATCATCTTCGGATTGGGCAGGTTGAGGCCGTTCATCAGCGCAATGTATTCGTCCACCGATTTGACCTGCAGGCGCGGGTTGAACGCCTTTTCCTCGCCGATGGTGGAAACGGTATCGCCCTTGTAGTCGTGCGCCGGATAAACCAGCGTCGCCTCGGGCAGTTTCAGCAGCCGGCTGAAAATCGACTCGTACTGCGCGCGCGGGTCGCCGTTCTGGAAATCAGTGCGGCCGGTGCCGCGGATCAACAGCGTGTCGCCGGTGAACACGCGGTCCGGCATGATGAAGCTGTAGGAATCGTCGGTATGGCCGGGCGTGTAGATGACGTCGAGGGCCAAGCCCTCGATGGTGAGCTTGTCGCCGTCGGCAAGCCGCATCGAGACCACGTCGGCCTTGGTCTGCTCGCCCATTACGGTGACGCAATGGGTTTTGTCGCGCAGCGCGCCGAGGCCGGTGATGTGGTCGGCGTGCATGTGGGTATCGACCGCTTTGACGAGCTTGAGGTCGAGCTCCTTCACCAGCGCCAGATAGCGATCGACCTTCTCGATCACCGGATCGATGATCATCGCTTCGCCGCCGCGGCGGCTCGCGAGCAGATACGAATAGGTGCCGGACACCTGATCGAACAGTTGGCGGAAGATCATGGTGGGTCTCCGCGAAGATTCTGTGGGCACGACGATATCACGAGCCGTCATCATCCGCGAAAGCGGATGATCCAGTATCCTCAGACAGCCCCATTTTTGGTTGCGCGGAGGTTACTGGATGCCCGCTTTCGCAGGCATGACAGCCCGGATGGCCGTCACTCCTCGTAGATCATCTTCCGCGTCATGCCGCCATCGACCACGAAATTCGCGCCCGTGACGAAACCCGACCGCTCGCGATCGAGCAGGAAAGCCACGATCTCGGCGATGTCCTGCGGCTTGCCGACCCGGCCGGCCGGATGCTGGGCGTGGTCTTTGCGGCGGAGCTTTCCGTAATCTTTCGTTGCGATCCAGCCAGGACTCACGCAGTTCACCCGCACGTCCGGCCCAAAGCTGATCGACAGCGCGTGCGTCAGCGCGACAAGGCCGCCCTTCGATGCCGCATAGGCTTCGGTGTCCTTCTCCGACATCTGTGCGCGGGTCGACGCGATGGTAACGATCGAGCCCTTGCTGCGGCGCAACGCGCGCTCGCCGGCGCGCGCGAACAGAAATGCAGCGGTCAGATTGGTGTCGATCACGCGATACCAGTCGGTGAGCTCGCGGCGTCCGACCGGCTTGCGGATCATGATGCCGGCATTGGATACGATGCCGTCGAGCCGGCCGAAAGAGTCGAGCATGGCCTCGACAGCCGCCGGCGCGATCTTTTCGTCCGCCACGTCGCCTTCGATCGCGAGCGCCCGGCGCGCGCGGCCATAGGTGCGAGCGAGCCCCGTCCGTGGCAGGTCGAGCGCGCCGACGTCCCAGCCGGTCGCGAGCAGGTGTTGTGCGACCGCGCGGCCGATGCCATGGGCAGCACCGGTCACCAGCGCGGCAGGCCGTTTGGATTGAGCCATGAGCTACTCTTTGGTGACCGGCAAATCCGGCCTTCCGCCCCATTCGGTCCAGGAGCCGTCGTAAAGCGCCTTCGGCGATTTGCCGATGGCATCGAGCGCGAACCAGAGGGTTGCCGCGGTCACGCCGGAGCCGCAACTCGTGATCGTCGGCTTGTCGAGATCGACGCCGCCGGCCTTGAATTTCTCGGCGATTTTCTCAGCAGCAATCAGCCGGCCGTTCTCGATCAATCCGGTGACCGGCACATTGAACGCGCCCGGCATGTGGCCGCCGCGCAGACCCGGCCGCGGCTCCGGCGCCACGCCGCGGAAGCGATCGGCCGGCCGCGCATCGACCACCTGTGCGGTTTGGTCGAGCAGCGCCATCTGCACATCGGTCGCGTTCGCGACCACGCTGGTGTCGAGTGCAGCGTCGAACTTGCGTGGCGTGCGCTTGCCGGGACCGGGCTCGACCGGACGGCCTTCGCTCCTCCATTTCGGCAGCCCGCCGTCGAGGATATAGACCTTCTTCGCTCCGAAGATGCGGAACGTCCACCACACCCGCGGCGCGCCGCCGAGGCCCGCGCCATCGTAGATCACGATGGTGTCGTCCTTGCCGATGCCGAGCTTGCCCGCTTCCGCGGAAAACATCGTGGCGCCGGGCAGCATGTGCGGCAGATCGGTTGAGTGGTCGGCGACGGCGTCGATATCGAAGAACGCAGCGCCCGGAATGTGGCCCGCGAGAAATTCGGCTTTGGCGTCGCGCTTGAGCGCTGGAAGATAGAACGAGCCATCGACAATCGTGACCTCGGGCTCGCCGAGTCTTGCGGCGAGCCAATCGGTGGTGACGAGCCATTGGCTCGCAGGCGGACGGGTTTCGGCCATGGTCGTGCTCTTTCTACTCTTATACCAACGCGATACGCACGCGCCGGTTCAACTTGCCTTTTTTCTCGACCTGCGTGACCCGTACCGCACCAATCTCGCCGGTCGAGCGCACATGTGTGCCGCCGCAGGGCTGCAAGTCCAGGCCCGCGATCTCGATCAGCCGCACCTGGCCGGTGCCCATCGGTGGCTTCACCGACATGGTTTTAATCAGCGCCGGATTGGCTTCGAGCTCGGCGTCGGTGATCCAGCGGCTCGTCACCGCGGAGTTGGCGGCGATCATCTCGGCGAGTTTCGCCGTGATGGCGTCCTTGTCGAGACCGGCCTCCGGGATGTCGAAGTCGAGCCGGCTCTCGGCCTCACCGACCGATCCCCCGGTCACCGGGTAGGGCAAGATTGCGGACAGCAGGTGCAGCGCGGTGTGCATCCGCATGCGCGCATGCCGCACGTTCCAGTCGATCGCGGCCTGTAGCGTGTCGCCCACCACAACCGGCAGGGCAGCGCCGGGAGCGGGCACATGCGCGATCTCGGTCTTGCTCTGGTCGATGAAGATGACATTGGCGAGCGCGATGGTTTCACCGGATTTCGCCGTCAGTGCGCCGCGGTCGGCCGGCTGGCCGCCGGACGCTGCATAGAACACGGTGCGGTCGAGCACGATGCTGCCGTCCGGCCGGATGGCGGACACCTTGGCGTCGCACTCCTTGATGTAGGAGTCTTCACGAAACAGGCAGTCGGTTGCCATCGCGGTCTCGTCAGACCTTCTCGAACGGAATTGTGACGTTCGACTTGCGTTCGAGCCAGGCCGGCACCGGCAGTTTCTTCGAGCGCAGGAATTCCGGGTTGAACAATTTCGACTGGTAGCGCGTACCGTAGTCAGCGAGCACCGTCACGATAGTGTGGCCCGGCCCCAATTCCTTGCCGAGCCGGATCGCACCCGCGATGTTGATGCCGGAGGAGCCGCCAAGGCACAGTCCTTCGTGCTCCAACAGATCGAAGATGATTGGCACCGCTTCTTCGTCGGGGATCAGATAGGCCTTGTCCGCCTTGAAGTCCTCGATGATTGGCGTCACGCGACCAAGCCCGATGCCTTCGGTGATCGAGCCACCCTCGGTCGGCTTCGCCTGTCCGGTCGTGAACAGGTTGTACATCGCGGCGCCGCGCGGATCGGCGCAGCCGATCGCGATGCGCTTGTTCTTCTCCCGCAGAAAAGCCGACGTGCCGGCGAGCGTGCCGCCGGTGCCGACCGCACAGATGAAGCCATCGACTTGGCCGCCGGTCTGCTCCCAGATCTCCGGGCCGGTCGAGAGATAATGCGCTTTGCGATTGTCGCGGTTGTTCCATTGGTCGGCGAACAACACACCATTCTTCTCGGTATGGCGCAGTTGATCCGCGAGCCTGCGGCCGATGTGCTGATAATTGTTCGGATTGGCGTAAGCGACCGCCGGCACCTCGATCAATTGGGCGCCGCAGAGCCGCAGCATGTCTTTCTTTTCCTGGCTCTGCGTTTCCGGGATGACGATAATGGTGCGATAGCCGCGCGCATCGGCAACGAGCGCAAGCCCGATGCCGGTGTTGCCGGCGGTTGCTTCGACCACGAGACCGCCAGGGCCGAGTTCGCCGCGTTCCTCCGCCTCGAGGATCATTTGCCGCGCCGGCCGGTCTTTGACCGAGCCGCCCGGATTCATGAATTCGGCCTTGCCCAGAATCGTGCAACCGGTCTCGGCAGAAGCGCGTTCGAGCTTGATCAGCGGCGTGTTGCCGATTGCTTCGACGATGCCGTCGCGGATTTGCATTGTGGGACACCCAGGCAGGAGAGGCGGACCCTAGAGGACCGCCGTTTCGCCGACAAGGCGGGCGGCCGGGTGGGCAAGGCGTGGAATGGCTGCGTTGAAGCGCCGCGACAGCGCCCAAACCGGGCTGTGCGGCCTGATTGAACACAAAGGTTAACGTCCGGGCCGCCGCAACGCTCAGCCGCAACGCTCAAATGTCCGGTTTCGGCGCAATTCCTTCAAATGCTGACACGGCTGGCAACATTCGCGAAACCATACGGCTGTTAGCGAAAATCGCCGTCCCGGTACATTCACTTATTCTTTTCCAAGCCCCGTTAGGAAATTGCCCCCAGGGACGGGCATTTCGGCACCGGCCGCGAGCGCGGAAGGCGAAAGAAAAATGGGTCTCGACGTCAACACGCTGTTTCTTGTCACCATTTATGTCGAGGCCATGCTTGGCCTGCTGCTGCTGTTCGCGTGGATTCAGAACGCGGGCATTCATGCGGTGGCCTGGTGGGGCTGCTCCCATCTTTTGCTCGCCGGCTCGGTCGTGCTGTTCGGCATGTTCGGGCAGGTTTCCGACGCGATCTCGATCGATCTGGCCAACGCCATCCTGTTCACCGCATTCGCGGTGACCTGGACCGGCGCACGCGTGTTCGACGGCCGTTCGCCGCAGCCGATGTATCTGGTCGGCGGCGCCGTGGTCTGGCTGCTCGCCTGCCGCGCGCCGTTCTTCGCCGACTCGATGGAGGCGCGCGTTCTGCTGAGCTCCGCCATCATCGCGGCCTACACCTGGGCCACCGCTTACGAATTCTGGCGTGGCCGCAGCGAGCCGCTGGTGTCGCGCTGGCCCGCGATCTTCATGCTGTTCGCCCACGGCGCACTGTTCCTGCTGCGCACGCCGCTGTCGCAAATTCTGCCGTGGTCGCCCACCAATCAGGTGTTCGATAGCGTCTGGCTCACCGTGCTGAGCTTCGAGGCGCTGCTGTTCACCATCGCGATCGCGTTCATCCTGCTCGCCATGGCGAAGGAGCGCACCGAGCTGCGCCACAAGACCGCCGCCCTGGTCGATCCGTTGACCGGCATTGCCAATCGGCGTGCGTTCCTCGAGCAAGCCATGGCGCTCACCAAGCGGCAGGGCAATGAACTTCGCCCGGCCTCGGTGCTGCTCGCCGACCTCGACCATTTCAAATCGATCAACGACCGCTTCGGCCATGCCGTGGGCGATCATGTGCTGCAAGTCTTTGCCGAGACCGCGAGCGCCAAGCTCGGGCCGTGCGACCTGATCGGTCGCCTCGGCGGCGAGGAATTTGCCATCGTGCTGCACGATGCGGGTCGCGACAAAGGCCTCGCCATCGCCGAGCGCATCCGTCTGTCGTTTGCCGACGCCGCGACCGAGGTCGATGGCCGGCCGGTGGGTGGCACCGTCAGCATGGGCATGGTGGTGAGCGACGACGGCGCTGTCGATGTGCCGACGCTCTTGGCGCAGGCCGACGAGGCGCTCTATTGCGCCAAGGAGCGCGGCCGCAACCGGATCGAGGTCGCTTCGCTGGAACTCGTCCTGCAACGCGCCCAGCACGCTCTGGACAAGGACGCCGCCGCCAAAGAACTGGCCGTCGGCCAGGCTGCGGCGGCTTCCTCCGCGGCCTGATCGGGCTCATCCTCGCTGTTGCTGCAAGTCTGTCATTGCAGCAAGTCTGCCATTCCGTTGCCGGCCGGCCGCAATTAGCGGTCGCCGGGCGGTGAAAAATTGGTAGTGTCCGTCACCCGGCCGGTGACGCGAACCCGATGATCGAAACAATCGAGCTTGAGAAATGCACTGGCTGCGGCATTTGCGATGTCGTCTGCCCGGCTGACGTGATCCACATGGAGCCGGTGCCGGTCGGCGAGGAAATCGCGGGTCTGGTGCGGACCAAGCTGCTGCCGGTCATCAAGTTCCGCGAGCACTGCATCACCTGTTTCTCGTGCGAGATTTTCTGCCCGGAGCGCATCGTCGATGTGCATCCGTCGGTCAAGAACAGGCCGCGGCCATGGTGAGCACGCCAGCCAAACTCGACGGCGTGCTGATCGACACCGACGTGCTGGTGATTGGCGGCGGGGCAGGAGGGCTGCTGGCCGCGCTATCGGCCAAGCGTCATGGCCCGCCCGGCACGCGGGTCACGCTGGTGGATTCCTGGCTGATCGGCCGCACCGGCCACACCGCCTTCTCCAATGCCTGGAAGATCGTGGTGTTTCCCGACGACGATATCGACGGCATTCTGCGCGAGATCGTGGCCGGCAATGACGGCATGGTCGATCAATTGCTGGTTCGCGAGGTGCTGGCGAACTCCTACGCCCGGCTCAAGGACTTTGAAGCGATCGGCATGACCTTCGGCCGCGACGAAGCCGGCCAATACAAGCGCCGGCCAACCCGCGGACTCGATCTCGCCCGCGTCATGTATCCGGAGGGCGGCGGGGTCGATTTCGCCTGGAAGCTCCGCCTCGCGCTTGAGCGCGAAGGCGTGCAGCTTCTCGACCGCATCTTCATTACTGGCTTGATGGGCGGTGGCACTGGCCAGATCAGCGGCGCGACCGGCATTCACAGCCGCACCGGCGTCTTTCACGCCATCAAGGCGCGCGCCACCATCGTTGCCACCAACGCGATTACGTTCCGCTCGGGCTTTGTGCGCGACATCACAGGCACCGGGACGCTGCTGGCCTACCGAGCGGGGGCGGCGCTGCGCAACGCCGAGTTTTCCTACGTGCGGCCGGGCACGCCGAAGTTCTATTTCGAGGGCATCACCTTCGCGATCCAGGAGGGCGCGCGCTGGACCAACGCCAAAGGCGAGACCTTCATGCGCGACTACGAGCCCGACTGGGCCGACGAGGCCGACGTGCCCCGCATCGCGCGCGCCATGGCGATCGAGAACAAGGAAGGCCGCGGCCCGCTTTACCTCGACATGTCGCCCATCCGCGAGGATTTCCGGGAGTATTTCATCCAGAGCAAGGTCAAGTGGATGGACTACTTCTTCCGCAAGCTCGGCGATGAGGCGAAGACCGACATGTTCGGCAAGACGCCTTATTACGCGCTCAACCAGATGACCAAGATGGGCATCCGCACCGGGCCGGATTGCCGTTCCGACGTGCCGGGTTTGCTGTCGGCAGGCTTGGCGCAGGCCGGCTGCGCCAACCATTTCGCGGGCTTCCACATCGGGCTTTGCGTCGGCAACGGTTGGATCGCGGGCCGCTCTGCCATCGAGGATCTGGACCGGCTGCCGGCCGCCAAGCTCGATACCGCCGAGGTCAATGCGCTGCATGGTGAGACGATGCGGCCGCTCGATGGCTCGGCACAGGCCGAGTCCGACCGCATCCTGCGCGACCTGCAGGCCGTGATGTTCGCCTGGGATGTCGGCATCCTCAAACGTGCCGACCGGCTGCAGGAGGCGTTCAACCAGATCGAGACGCTCGATCAGGAGTTCAAATCCATTTCGGCGCCCCATACGCACGAGCTGGTGCGGCTCAAGGAGACCGAGGCGATGCTGCTGGCGGCGCGCTTCATCCTCGGTGCCTCGCTGTTCCGCACCGAATCCCGGCTGTCGCACTTCCGCGAAGACCACGAGGCGCGCGACGACAAGGAATGGCTGGTCTGGGTCGATGTTGCCGAAACCGGGAACGGCCCGAGCTTTGTGAAGACCCCGGTGCCGACCCCGCTCTGCCCGGCGACGCCGCTGACGCGGCGCCCGACCCGGCTGGCTCCCCGCCAGGCTGTCGGCGGCGTCTAAGCCATCGGTAGCCAACAAAGCCGAACGCCGCCGGTTTGAGCTGGCGGCGTCCGCGAAAGTCCGATGGTACGGGCGTTATTCCGTCAGGATGATGAAATCCGTCCCTTTGTACCAAGCCGTCTCTTTGCTGATGCCGTTGTCCGAAACAATCAGCGACGAACCCGGGGTCATGAGCTGGCTGATGCGGTCGATTGCGATCTGCGGCAGTTCCAGGCGGTCGAGCGCCGAGGCTGCGGTCAGCTTCGAGGGATCGACCGGCGTGCTGACGACAGGCTGCGGCGCACCCTTCTTGGTGCTGATCGGCGTCCGCGGCGCTGCAGACCGCAGCGACGAGTTGCTGGGGATCGAAACTGACGTCCAGCGCATGGCGCTACCGCTGTTGGTCAGTTCCATCGCCGTATAGAGGTGCGTGCCGATCGGCTGCTGCGGGTCTTGGATCTTGATCGGCAAGTCGAACACCGGCTCATTGGCCTGCCGCACGTAGAGCTTCTGGTCCTTGCGGCTGATGAACACGGACACCGGCGCGGCGCGGCGCTCGAGGTCCTTGGCGCCGGGCGCACCCTCGGTCAGCGTCCAGTTCTCGTCTTCGATCGGAGCAGCGGCCGGGACGGAACCTGTCACGATCGGCTGCGCCTCGGGGGCGGCGGCCGGAGCCGGAGCGGCGGTCTGGGCGGCCGGCTCAGGGGTGGCAGGTATCGTGGCAGGTGTCGTGGCGGGCGTCGTCGCGACCTCGGCAGATGGCGCCGCGGGCTGGGCGGCGGCCTCAGTGACGGGCGGCGTCGCGGCCGCTCCGGAAGCCGGAGCCGGTTCGGCCGAAGTCGCTTGGGCCGTCGTCTCAGGCTTCGGCGAGTCCGACAGCACGGTGCCGCGCAGCGCGTCGCTGGCGTCGGCGGTCTTCACCAGCACCGTCATATTGGTGTTGTTGGTCCGCTGCTCGAGCAGCCGCGGGGTCTCTGCAGCGACCGCGGGCTTCGGTGCAAACAGCTTGGGATGGACAATGTCGGCCGGCGCCACCTCAGCCCGCGTGACGATGACGCGAGCGCCGAGTTGCGTCGTGTTCCAGAGCAGGTCGGCGAATTTCTGGGAGAGGCGGATGCAGCCGTGCGAAGCCGGATAGCCGGGCAGCGCGCCTTCGTGCAGCGCCGATCCCGACCAGGTGATCCGCTGCATGTAGGGCATTGGCGCGTTGTAGAGATTCGAAACGTGGTGGCGGTTCTTCTGGATGACCGTGAAGAGCCCCATCGGGGTCGGATGGCCTGGCGTGCCGGTCGAAACCCCCGTATCGGCCACCGCAACGCCATTGGCGAAAAGCGTCGCGCGCTGCTTTTCGATCGACACGATGACCATGTAGGGGCCAGGGCCGACGACGGGCGCGGCCGGCTTGACGGGCTTGTCGGTTTTCGCGGACGTGTTGGCTCGGACAGTCTGGGGCGTCGGAGAGGTGTTTCGAGCCCGCTTGGTCCGTGTCGGGGTGTCGCGGAGGTACCCTGGGTCGTTGCCGTAGGGGCGGTAGTACTGCTGTTGTCCAAAGAACTGCGCCTGGGCGGATCCAGCCGAGACCGCAAGCGACAAGACCGCAAGCGAAATGCCTGCCAGCAATACAGATTTCTTGTTAGCGCAACCGTTCATGTTCAGCCACCCGAGCCCTAAAATACCAGCCGCGCGCATTCTAGCGCATGATTCGAATTCAGGTAGGACCAAAAACTGTCATTGTTAATAAGCCTTTGCGCGTTTTTTCATTCATGTGGCGCGCCGGCCACGAATGCGATTTCGGCGGTGCCCGGCGCACCCGTTTTCGTGCATGATGAGCCAGCAAGACAGCTTTAAGGATCGCCCATGAAATACCGCCGGAACGATGCCAAGGCTTACGCCAAAGCCAACATGCGCGGCATCTGGGCGGCCGCGCTGATGCCGTTCGCCGACGATCTTTCGATCGACGAGAGGGGCTTCCGCAAGAACCTGCGGCACTGGGTCGACGACCTCGGCATCGACGGCATCTTCATCGCCGGCAAGCAGAGCGAGTTCTTCTCGATGTCGCTTGCCGAGCGGAAGCGTTCCATGGAGATCGTGGTCGACGAGATCGGCCAGCAAGCCGGTGTGATCGCCTCGTGCTCCGACCAGAACATGGACACGGTGATCGAGCTTGCCAAGCACGCGCAGGCGATCGGCGCGCCCTATATCGTGGTGCATGCGCCGGTGCTGCACTTCCTGCCCAGCCGCGACGAGACGCTCTACCAGTACTACAAGACGATCAGCGAGCAGGTGGACATCGGGATCGCGATGTGGAGCCACGAGGACTCCGGCTACCTGATGAGCCCGGAGCTCTGCGCGCGGATCGCCGAACTGCCCAACATCGTCGCGATCAAATACAGCGTGCCGCGCGAGATGTACGTCAAGCTGACCCGGATGGTCGGCGACAAGATCCAGGTCAGCACGGCCTCCGAAGCCGAATGGTTCGACAACATCGTGGAACTCGGCTGGCGCCTCTATCTCTGCTCGTCGCCGCCCTATCTGTTCCAGACCAAGATCGACCGGCGGATGCGCGAATACACCGATCTCGCCTTCGCGGGCGACGTCGCGAAGGCCAAGGTGATCCGCGACAGCCTCAATCCGGTGCGCGAGGCGTTCCGCCGTTCGCGGCCGGCCGAGAAGCCGCCGTCGCATTCGAAGTTCTGGCAGGAACTGATGGGCCAGGTCGGCGGCAAGGTGCGCCCGCCGATGCTGGAATTGACCGACGCCGAGAAGGAAACGATCCGCCGCGCGTTCGAAACCTGCGGGCTCAAAGTGCCGGGCGCGGCGGCAAAATCGTCGGCGGCTTGAGGAGAGCGGGCCATGCAGACCGGTCGATTGAAGGCGTTCAATTTCAAGAAGTGGATCGACGAGAACCAGCATCTGCTGAAGCCGCCGGTCGGAAACAAGAAGGTGTTCGAGGACGGCGACATGACCGTGCAGGTGGTCGGCGGCCCGAACGAGCGCGCCGACTATCATGACGACCCGGTGGAGGAGTTCTTCTACCAGCTCAAGGGCGACATGCTGCTCAAGGTCGGCGACCACGGCAATTTCTACGATGTGCCGATCAAGGAAGGCGAGGTGTTTCTGTTGCCGCCGCACGTGCGGCACTCGCCGCAGCGCCCGGCCGGCTCGATCGGGCTCGTGGTCGAGCCGAAGCGCTACGATGCCGACCCCTTCGACGCCTTCGAGTGGTACTGCTTCGAATGCGGCAACCTCGTGCATCGCATCGAGGTGAAGGTCGAACATCTGGTGCGCGACCTGCCGCCGCTTTACGAAGCGTTCTACGCCGATGAGAAGGCGCGCAAGTGCGAGAAGTGCGGCGCCATCCATCCGGGCAAGAAGCCGCCGCCGGGCTGGGCCAAAATCTAAAACCGGATTCGAAACGAACGAGGCCGTGCCGTGTGAACCGCACAGCGCAGCCTTTTTCGTTATTTGGTCTCTGCGACCCGCGTCGAGGTGGCCGGACCGTCGCCAACGATCATCAGGATGGCGTCCACGTCCTTGGCGCCGTCCCAATGAATCTCCTTGGCGAAGTGCGTCACGAATGTGCCCGCCGGCATCGGCACGGTGTTGTTCGGATCGAACTTGGTGCCGGTGCCGACCCACCAGACGCCGGAGATCACGGAGATGAAGCGGTCGTTGGGATGGAAATGCGGGCGGCTGAAGTTGTTGCCGGCTTTCCACTTGGTCAGCACGACGTAAAGCCCGGGCTTCGACGGATCGCCCACCATCACGGCCTGTTCGACGCCGGGGTTGCCACCGGCTTTCCACGGAATCTGGGCCGGCAGCTTGAAGGTGACGGCTTTGGGATTGAGTTCGACGGCGGCCGCAGGCCCCATCAGGCCCAAGAGACCAGTGACGAGCGCCGCGGCGAATAGATGACGGGTCATGTGTTGTCCTCCCCACGCGATGGCCGGTTTGCGTTGCACCGGCGCACGAGTTTAGCCGGAATTGCGCCGCGGCGCTTGGCGCGTTGACAATCGCCCGCGCGCAGGCGCGAAATCGCGCCATCCGGCCCGCGTAGGCCGGTCTGTTCGGGAGGTCCTTATGCGAAAGCTCGTCCTTGCCGCGTTCGTGGCGCTGCTTACCGGCGCATCCGCGCAGGCGCAGGACTATCCGAACCGGGTGATCCGGCTGATGCAGGGTTTCCCACCCGGCGGCAACGTCGACATCATCGCCCGCATCGTCGCTCACGAAATGGAGAAGGGCCTCGGCCAATCGATCGTGGTCGAAGCCAAGCCGGGGCTCGCCGGCGCGCTCGCGGCCGAGACGATCGCGCGCTCCGACCCCGACGGCTATTCGCTGCTGATGCTGCCGAGTGCGCATCCGGCCTACGCCGCGCTGTCGAAGAACGTTAAATTCAAGGTGGTAGACGACTTCACCTGGATCTCGGTCGCGAGCTTCTATCCATTCATGATCGCGGTGCGCAAAGACTCGCGCTTCCAGACCCTCAAGCAATTGATCGACGAAGCGAAGACCAAGCCGGGCGAACTGAAGTACGGCTCGGCGGGCGTCGGTTCTATTCTGCACACGACCGTCGAACTGATCGGGCATCAGACCAAAACGAAATTCCTGCACGTGCCTTATCGCGGCGAGGCGCCTGCGCTCACCGGATTGCTGCAAGGCGACATCGACTTCATCGCCGCCACCACCGGGCCGATCACGCCGCGCCTCAAGTCTGGCGAATTCCGCGCGCTCGCCGTCACCGGCAAGACGCGCTGGCGCGATTTCCCGGACGTGCCCACCGTGGACGAAAGTGCGATCCCGGGCTTCGAGGTGATTTCTTGGACCGGTCTCGCCGGTCCCGCGAACCTGCCGAAGCCGGTGGTCGACAAGCTCAATGCGCAAATGCGGCGCGTGCTCGCTTTGCCCGAGGTGAAAACCAGGCTCGAGGCGATGGGCGGCGACCCCCGCGCCACCAGCCCCGACGAGATGAAGGCGCTGGTCGCGCGTCAGTATGAGACGTGGAAGCGGCTCGCCCAGGACGCCAATCTGTCGATCGACTAGGCGCGCTGTTTTACACGGCCTCATCTGCCCTCCTCGTGTTGCGTTGTGTTGCAGGCGTGCGGGATCGCCGGGATTGGTTGGGCGCCCGGGCGCCGTGTCGTTGGTGCCTCGGAAAATCCGAGGGGATGGAGCGCCGGTCGGCGCAACATCTCGATCACGCCTCGTCCGCCGATGGATTACTCCATCGGGGACATGACCGGCGTGGCGCCCAAAGCGGGGGCGCGCGCCGGCCGACGCTCCATCGCGGCGATTTTTGGCGTCTCGGAACCGTGACTGACAAGAACCGGCAGCGAACTCGCGTTCGCCCTGATCCCGGCGGCTTACGCCGCCGTTCATCCGGTCCCCGTGTCACCCAAAACTGGGCGCCCCTCGTAGTAGGGGGGACAGTTACCCGAGGCCTCCCGGGGATTGGGTTACGAGGCCAATCCGCAGGCGCCGCGTCCTACCCCGCTCAAATGACGTCTCATGAGAACGCCCTCGGTTGGGTGGGACGAGGATGCAAATCGGCTTATTCGTTGGGTTTGTAAACTGGGAAATTCGCGCGTCCCCGAAACCCCCAAGTGTCCGCTTTGCCCGGGAAGCCGAAGCCCAAAGGGCCCCTTTTCGCTTGGAGAACAGAAGTAGAACGTTTACTGTCTGTGCCTATGATGGCAGTTTGCTATTGAGAGAATCGGGCAGGCAGGTGGGCACTGAACTCCAAAGACAAAAGGCTCGCGGTGCATTCTTCACGCCGCCTGAGATCAGCCATTTCTTGGTTGATTGGGCGATCCGGCAGAAAACCGACCGCGCGCTCGAGCCCTCATGCGGGGACGCGGCCTTCCTCATTCCAGTCGCGGAGCGGTTGAAGGAACTTGGTACGTCGGCCCGCAGCCTTCCGAACCAGCTCCAAGGCATCGAAATTCATAGAGCCTCTGTCGATAAGGCCGAAGCCCGCCTTGAAGACGAAGGTCTTTCCGCGACCATCGTCCATTCGGACTTTTTCGATTGCGATCCGACGCCAGTGTTCGACGCTGTGGTCGGAAATCCCCCGTTCATCCGTTTCCAATCGTTCTCCGGGCAAGCTCGCGCAAAGAGCTTTCGAGCAGCGCTCGCACACGGTGTTCGTCTAACCGGCCTTGCGAGTTCGTGGGCTGCGTTCACGATCCACGCATCGGAATTCCTGAATGACACAGGCCGTCTCGGCATGGTCCTTCCGGCGGAGCTGTTGTCCGTAAACTACGCGTCTGAGGTCCGACGCTTTCTGCTGAATAGATTTGGCAGCGTGCGCCTCGTACTCTTCGACAATCTTGTATTTCCTGGCGTGACTGCAGAGATCGTTCTGCTACTTGCGGAAGGCCGCGGTACAGCCAAGAGCTTTGAGGTAATCCAGCTCCGCGACTTGGCGGCGCTCTCGAAATTGAACCGTCCCGGGACGGTAGATTTTCTCCCGTCTGGCGGCGAGAAATGGACCCCCGCTCTCATTCCGACAGAAGCGCTAGGCGTGTATCGCAAGTTGGCGTCGGGGCCTGCCTTCAGTCGTTTGCTGGACTGGGGTGAAACGTATCTAGGGTGCGTTACGGGAAACAACTCGTACTTCACGCTCACGACAGACGAAGTTCGCAAGCTCGGGCTGAATGGCAACGACCTTCTGAAAATCTCGCCACCCGGTTCGCGGCACCTGAAAGGCCTCACGTTCACCGAAAAGGCATGGGAGCAAAACGCCAAGCAAGGCGGTCGCTCTTATTTGTTCGCTCCGCAAGCAGCGGGCTTATCGGCTGCTGCTCGCGCGTACATCAAAGAAGGCGAGAGGCTAAAGGTTCAGGACGCGTACAAGTGCACAAACCGTGCACCGTGGTGGCGCGTCCCCCAAGTCGCCAAGCCGGATATCTTTTTTTCCTATATGAACCATGACCGGCCGCGTCTCATTACGAACGACGCCAACGTCGTAATTCTTAATTCCCTCTACGGCATCAAGTTGAAAGATGAGCTGCGCGAGCAAGGCAAGGCACTGCTGCCTATCGCATGCTTGAACAGTTTGACCCTTCTGGGATCGGAAGTGGTCGGCCGGGCATATGGCGGAGTGTTCGCCGTCAGCACCCCTGAGACCATTTGAGGGACTTCACGAAGGGAGGATTTCTGGTTCATCGTAGCCGCAAGGAGCGAAGATGAAACAGAAACCCGGACCGGGCAAAGCGCCCGCAGAACAAGTGCTGAAGGACATTCGGCGT
>CAMDDZ010000051.1 GCA_945893145.1 Rhodoplanes serenus
TCAACAGGCGGTTCTACCCGTTCAACGCCTTCCGCTCGCTCCTTGGTATCGCGGGCAACGTCGGGGCACCGACCTTCGGCGAACTTTACTCGGGAGAGTGGCAGCACCCTACATGTAGTAGGTGTCTGCGTTAACCGGATAGGCAAGCCTCAACCTTGTCACGTGGAAGCTCCGCAGCCAAATGCTCTGGCGTGTCCAAAGCGGGCACGAGATGACGGGTGCTGCGACGCCTCTTCTCGCTCTATCCGTCTGAGGGCGTTCTTATGAGACGTCAGTTGAGCGGGGTGGACGCCAGTGATGGCGCCGCCGAATTTTGCTGTTAACGCTGCCCAAAGAGTGGCCAGTTTTGTTCGGCCTTCGCGACCGTGCCGGCAATGTCCTGCTGGAGTTCCTCCAGGCTCTTCTTGCTGAAGGTCAGAAACAGCTTGCCGTCCACGATCTGCCACGCTTCGGGATTGACGGTCGCAAGGTGACCGCGCGAGAGCCCGACCGCGCAAAACCCTCCGAACCTTGGCGCATAGCGGTCGGGATCGCGAAGGAACATGTCGCGGTGCTCAGCGCTCGCAAATCGCCAGCGGGCCTCTGCCCAAACAACCTCGAAACGCGGTTCGCCTTTAGCGGGCTTCGCCAACGTGAAATAGGCAACCGTGTCGTAGCCTCCAATGGCGACGCGGTTTTCGTCGGTATTGATCTTGCGAGGATCGGCAATCGCTAAGGACACCGCGAACAGGCTCGCCGCGAGTATCGCCGCCATCCTCCGAAATCCCAGGATCGGCATGGAATTCCTCTGGTCGCCTGTGTGGGTTGGCTGTTCACGGCCGCAACACCATTCTAACATGGCCCCGCTGTAATCCGCTATTGCGGGACCGACCTGGAGCGCGGGCGACGCCGGGGAAGCAACCGATTGTGAGCGCTACGGCTTTCCGTTTCGATCAATACACGCTCGATCTCTCGCGTGCGTCGCTCCGGCGTGACGGGGAAGCTGTCGAACTCAGGCCGAAGACGTTCGACGTGCTGCACTACCTGGTCGAAAACGCCGGGCGCGTCGTGTCGAAGGACGAAATTTTTGCAGCGGCGTGGCCGAACGTCACCGTCACCGACGACTCGCTCGTGCAATGCATCCGGGAGCTTCGACAGGCTCTCCAGGACGACCCGCCGCGGCTGATCAAGACCATACCTCGGCGCGGCTACATGCTCGACGCGCCGGTCACGCCGATCACGGCAACGAACGACACCGCACCCCCCGCCACACCTGGCACGCCACCACTCCCTATTCCCGCTGCGCCCAAACCGCCGAGGCCGACGCGGATGTGGGCCATTGGCGCCGCGGTCGCGCTGCTGGTCGCCGGCGTCATGGCGACGGCATGGATGATCGGCTTTCATCGTCAACCGCCGCCACAATCCGCCGGCCCGCCCTCGGTGGCGGTGCTCTTTTCAGCTAGCGGCGACGTCGGCGGCAATGACCGAACCTACGACTATTTCAGCGACGGCCTCTCCGACGAAGTGGTCACGGCACTCGGCCGGTTCTCAGGTCTGCGGGTGCTCGCAAGCAGTTCGCTCCATGTCTATCGGCGCACGCCGTGGGAACCCCAGCAGCTCTGGCGGGACCTCGGCGTGCGCTACATCCTGGATGGCGGCGTGCGCCGCTCCGGCGACCGGCTTCGCGTCAACGCCCGGCTGACCGATGCGGCGCAACGCATGCTGCTCTGGTCGGACAGCTACGACGAAGAAATCAAGGACGTGTTCGCGTTGCAGGATCGCCTTGCCCGCAGCATCGTCGGCCGACTTGCGGTGCGCATCAGCCGAATCGAGCAAGAGCGTGTAGCTGCCAAGCCGACCAGCAACATGGAGGCATACGACTACGTGTTGCGCGGCCGCGAACGGCTCGCTCGCATTACGCGCGCCGACAACCTCGAAGCCAGGCGGTTGTTCCGAATAGCGACTGAACTCGACTCGCGCTACGCTGCGGCCTTCGTAGGCCTCGGCCATTCCCATCTTAACGACGCGCTATACGGCTGGAGCGAGCGGCCGTCGGAAAGCCTGCGCCTTGGTTACGAATTCGGCCACCGCGCCGCGAACATCGACAACAACGACCCAGGCGGCCATCTGCTCCTCGCCAACGTCTATGTGGTAAACCGCGAGTATGCGCTTGCCCTGGCGGAGGCCGACCGCGGTCTAGAGCTTAATCCCAACGATGCAGACGGCCACGCGACCCGTGCCGCGGTGCTGGTCTGGAGCGGCCGGATCAAGGAGGCGATCGCGGCGTTCGACGCTGCGGCACAGTTCGATCCCAGTCACTCGCGGCCGCGTAGCCTGGCGCACCTCGGTGTCGCGTATTTCCTTGAGGGGCAATATGGCGAAGCGGTCCGCGTATTCGAATTGAGTATCGGCCGCAATCCCGAGTTTGGGCTCGCCTACGTGGGCCTCGCGGCGGCCTACGGCGAGCTGGGAAAGTCGGCCGAGGCCGCACGCGCGGCCAAAATGGTGCGTCGCAATGATCCGTTCTTCGCAAGCGCCTCGTTCGGTACGCAGTTTGCCCAGGAACAGCACCGCATGCGCATGGTCGAGAGCCTGAAGCGGGCTGGGCTGTAGGGCCTGGTCGAGTCTGCGGCATTTTCAGCCAGATATCGGCGAGATTTCACCTCAGTTTCGTTACCGGACGTCGCGTTCGGCCTAGCCTTCCGTACGGTCAGATGGACCGTGAACCCGGAGGGAAGCTCCATGACTTCCAAAATGACGTCCCAATCGGCAGCTCGCAGATCGGCTGGCGCGGCGGAGTCCGTGGCTGGCAATGGATTGTTGGATCGTCGGATATTTTTGCGTAGCGGTGCTGTGTTTGCGGCCGGAATCACCAGTGGCGCTTTGACTGCTCCCGCGGCTGGCGCACAGGCGTTGCAAATCGAACCTTGGATGAAAACCCCTGGCGCGCCGCTATCCGGCTACGGCCAGCCATCCCAGTATGAGGCCAAGGTCGCGCGCATCCTGACGCCCGTGCCAGGGCAGACACAGATCGGCACCTCGCGCACGCCACTCCATCTGCTTGAAGGCACAATCACCCCGAACGGGCTCCATTTCGAACGTCACCACAGTGGCGTGCCCGACATCAATCCCGACGCACACCGGTTCGTGATCCACGGCCTGGTCCGTCAGCCGTTGGTGTTCACGCTGGACGCACTTTCGCGCTATCCGATGCACGCGCGCACCACTTTCATCGAATGCGCCGGCAACGGCGCGCTTCTGTTCCAGAACGCGCCGGTGCAGCAGACCGTGCAGCAGTTTCAGGGCCTGCTGTCATGCGCCGAGTGGACTGGGGTGCGGCTTGCGGACCTGTTGGACGAAGCCGGCGTCGATCCGAAGGCGCAGTGGCTCGTCGCGGAAGGCGCCGACGCGGCTGGTTTCAGCCGGAGCATTCCGCTCGCCAAGGCGACGGACGATGTTCTGGTCGCGCTGTACCAGAACGGCGAGCGGCTTCGACCGTCGAATGGCTACCCGATGCGGCTCGTGGTGCCCGGCTACGAGGGCAACACCCACGTGAAGTGGCTGCGCCGCATCAAGCTGACCGAAGGCCCGGCCATGACCAAGGACGAGACCTCGAAATACACGATCACGCTGAACAGTGGAAAGTCGCTGCAATTCGTCCACCCACAGGAATGCAAATCATTGATCACGCGGCCCTCGCACGGCTTGGCGATGAAGGAACCCGGTTTGTGCGAAATTTCCGGCATCGCATGGTCGGGCTACGGCAAGATTGCCAAGGTCGAGGTGTCGGCCGACGGCGGCAGAAGCTACGCGCCTGCGATGCTGCAGGAGCCGGTCCTGTCGAAGTCGCTGACGCGCTTTCGCATGCTGTGGCGCTGGAATGGCGGGCCCGCAACGCTACAAAGCCGCGCCACTGACGAAACCGGACAGGTCCAGCCAACACGCGCCGCGCAAATCGCCAGCCGCGGCAGCCGCACGATTTATCACTGGAACGCCATCACGAGCTGGGGCGTCTCTGACAAGGGGGAGGTCAAACATGTCTACGCATAGCATTCTGCTCGCCACCACTACGTGCGTGCTGCTCGCATCGGCTGGCATCGCGGCTGAGACGCCAAAGCTCGGCACGCCGATCGCACCAGGAGCCGTCGAGGCATGGGACATCAGCGTCGAGCCCGACGGCGTGGGCTTGCCGCCCGGCAGCGGCACATCGAAACAAGGCGAAGCGATATACGCTGCGAAATGTGCCGGCTGCCACGGCGAAAAGGGGACGGGCAAGCCTTACGACGCGCTCGTCGGTGGCATCGGCACCCTGCCCGCACCGCAGGCGCCCGTCCGCACGGTCGGGAGCTATTGGCCCTATGCCACGACTTTCTTCGACTACGTGCGGCGCGCAATGCCCTTCAACGAAACGAAGTCGCTTTCAAACGACGAACTCTACGCGCTCACGGCCTACGTGTTGCATCTCAATGGCATCGTCGGCGAAAACGACACAATGAACGCGCAGACATTGCCGCAGGTGAGAATGCCGAACCGAGACGGCTTTGTGCCGTTCAAACGCGGAGACTAGAGATGTCTGCCGTTGGCACTTTCCGGACGTGCGCACATCGTTAGCTTTCGGAGCAGAAGCGGACGCTTGGGGGTTTCGGGGACGCGCGAATTTCTCGGTTTACAAATCGAACGAATAAGCCGATTTGCATCCTCGTCCTATCCAACCGAGGGCGTCCTCATGAGACGTCGTGATGGCGGGGTGGGACGCGGCGCCTGCGGATTGGCCTCGTAACCCAATCCCCGGGAGGCCTCGGGTAACCGTCCCCCCTACTACGAGGGGCGCCCAGTTTTGGGTGACACGGGGACCGGATGAACGGCGGCGTAAGCCGCCGGGATCAGGGCGAACGAGAGTTCGCTGCCGGTTCTTGTCAGTTACGGTTCCGAGACGCCCAAAATCGCCGCGATGGAGCGTCGGCCGGCGCGCGCCCCCGAATTTGGGGCGCCACGCCGGTTAGTCCCCGGTGGAGTAATCCATCGGCGGACAAGGCGTGATCGAGATGTGGCGTCGACCGGCGCTCCATCCCCTCGGGTATTTCCGAGGGATCAACGACACGGCGGCCGGGTGCCGTAAAAGTCCCGTGACGATTTCGCACGCCTGCATGACAACGGAGCCGACGGTGACAGAACTTGCGTGGTACACGGCCCATTGTCTGGGCAAAGTGGGCAAACGACACGTGTCTTGTCCGTGCCTCAGTTGTCGCGCCGCCGTTGCTGGCTATAGTGCGCGCGCTTTTCATCTTGTCACGCTTTAGCAACCACAACGGAAACGCTCCATGCCCGATCTCAAGTACGACGTCCTCGGTCTCGGCAACGCCATCGTCGACGTGCTGGCGCGCGCCGAGGAAGATTTCCTGGTGAAGCAGGGCATGCACAAAGGCGGCATGGCGCTGATCGACGAGCCGCGCGCCGAGGCGATCTATGACGCCATGGGGCCCGCGGTGGAGATTTCTGGCGGCTCGGCGGCCAACACCATTGTCGGCGTGGCGAGCTTCGGCGCCCGCTCGGCCTTCATCGGCAAGGTGAAGGATGACGAGCTCGGCCGCGCCTTCGCGCACGACATCCGCGCCGCCGGCGTCACATTTAATACGCCGCCGGCCTCTGATGGTCCGTCCACGGCGCGCTGCTACGTGATGGTCACGCCGGACGGCGAGCGCACCATGAACACCTTCCTGGGCGCCGCGCAGGATCTGCATCCGAGCGACGTCGATCCCGATGCGGTGGCGGGCGCAGCCATCACTTACCTAGAGGGCTATCTGTGGGATCCGCCGCACGCCAAGGACGCCTTCCGCAAGGCGGCGAAGATCGCGCACGAGGCCAAGCGCCAGGTGGCGCTGACGCTGTCGGATGCGTTCTGCGTCGATCGCTATCGCGCCGAGTTCGTCGAATTGATCCGCAGCGGCACGGTCGATCTGCTGTTCGCCAACGAGCGTGAGCTCTTGAGCCTTTATCAGACCGCGGATTTCGACACTGCGGTGCGCGCGCTGCGCGACGACGCCAAGCTCGCGGTGGTGACCCGCAGCGAGAAGGGTTGCGCCGTCGTGACCAAGGCCGGAGTCGAAACGGTGCCGGCCCAGCGGGTCGAACGCCTGGTCGATGCGACCGGCGCGGGCGATCTGTTTGCCGCGGGCTTTATGTTTGGTCTGGCCCGAGGCCGAGACCACCAGACGGCGGCCCGGCTCGGGGTGCTGGCTGCGACCGAGGTCATCCAGCACATCGGGGCTCGGCCGGCGGTTTCGCTCAAGGCCCTGGCGCAGCAGAACGGGCTGCAGGTTTGAGACTATTAACCGGTTGGTAATAGAAAAAGGGTTACCGTTTGGTGAACTCACCAGACCGGGAATCCTCCAGACATGGCCAAACGTAAGGATATTGAGGCCCCTGCCGTAACCAAGACGGCCGCGGAAACGCCGACGCCAAACGCGACCGCCAATCTGAGCGCGCCGCTCGCGGTCGAAACGCCGAAGATCGAGGCCGCCGCCGAGCCGCCGAAGATCGAACTGGCCAAGATCGAGCTTCCCAAGATCGACTCGCCTTCGATCGATGTGTCGAAAATCGAGCCGCTGAAAACCGAGCCTTCGGCTGACCCGATCGCATTCACCGTCAGCACGCCGTTTACGCCGAAGCCGTTCGACGCGATCAAGCCCGAAATCAAGCCCGAGATCGCGCCGGAGATCGCCGCAGCCGCGCAGGCCGCCGACGCCTCGCCTGGCCGCTCGCATCGTTTCGCCATGCTCGCCGCATCGGTTGCGATGGCCGCCGCCATCGGCGCCATCGTGGGCGCCGCGGCGACGGCCGGCATCTGGCAGGCCACTGCGACTCCTGCCAGCGATACCGCTGCCTCGGAAACGCGCGCGCTGCGCGAGACCGTGGTGCGGGTCAGCACCGAATTGACGACGCTCAAGGCTCACATCGACGCTGGCAACCGCACCGCGACGACGCAGCTTCAGCAGCTCGCCCAGCGCATCGATCGCGCCGAGAAGGCACAGGCGGAGCCCGCCGCCAGGCTTGCGAAGATCATCGAATCCCTGGACCGGCTCGAGCGCCGTTCCGCTGTGCCGATGACCAACGCATCGCTGACGCAGCCGCAACAGTTGCCGCCGCCACAGGCACCGACGCTCGCTGCTGCGCCGCCGCCGTCGCTCGCTCCCGCGTCACCTGACGTGACGGGCTCGATCAATATCCAAGGCAAGCCCCTGGTGGTCGAAGGTTGGGTGCTGCACGATTTCTATGCGGGCCGCGTCGTGCTCGAAAATCGCGCGACCGGCGCGCTCTACGAAGTCGGGCCGGGCTCCAACCTGCCGGGCGTCGGCCGTGTCGAAAGCATCAAGCGCGAGGACAATCGCGTCATCGTCGTCACAGCGAAGGGCATCATATCGTCGGCGCTCGAACCTCCTCGCCGGCGATCGTCCTACATGCCTTATCGCTGAGAAGACCCTCCCACACGGGGTCTGAGGCACGGGCGGCGCCATCTCGGCGCCGCCCGTCGCGTTTTTGTGACGTGCGCGTTGTGGCTTGTGCGCAAAATCCGTGTCAGATTCTGTCCGCCGGTGCATGGAGGACGGAATGGTCCTGAGTCGCACGATTTTTGCTGCGTTGACGATGCTCGTGGCGCTGTCGTTCGCTCCGGCGTCCGCGCAGCCGCAGCCGACGCCGCGCAAGCCGGAGATGGTCGAGAACTGCCCGGGCCTCGTCGCCGGTAAGGTGCCGCGCGCCATTCCGGCAGCCTTCAATCTCGCCGCGCTGCAGTCCGACCAGGTCCGCATCACCTATTCGGGCCACTCGACCTTTCTGGTCGAGAGCCCGCGCGGCGTGAAGATCGCCACCGACTACAACGACTACGTCAAGCCGCGCGGCGTCATTCCCGACATCGCGACGATGAACCACGCGCACTCGACCCATTTCACCGATCACCCGGAACCGGAGATCAAGCACGTGCTGCGCGGCTGGGGCCCGACGCCCGATCAGCCCGCCCGCCACGACATCCAATTCGGCGACGTGCGCGTGCGCAACGTGCCGACCAACATCCGCAGCTGGAGCGGCGGCACCGAGCGGCACGGCAACTCGATCTTCGTCTTTGAGATTGCCAACATGTGCGTTGCCCATCTCGGGCACCTGCACCACACGCTCACGCAGCAGCAGCTCAACGAGATCGGCCGCATCGACGTGGTCATGGCGCCGGTCGATGGCGGTGTGACGCTCGACCTCGACGGCATGGTCGAGGTGCTCAAAGCGCTGAAGTCACCATTGGTGATTCCGATGCACTACTTCAGCACCTATTCGCTGCGTCACTTCCTCGACAAGCTCGGCGGCTCGGACTTCGATGTGGCGATCAACGAAACGCCATCGACCGTGGTGTCGAAGACCACATTGCCGGCGAAGCCGAAGGTGCTGGTCCTGCCCGGCCGCTCATTTTAAGGTGTGATGCTCTCGTATAAGTTGGAAGTTGAATTTTTTGCATAGTCCAAGTTTGCGGGGTTGCACTCAGAACGGGCGCTTGCGACGCGCGGTGCAGCGAACGCTGAACGCTAGCCGCCGAATGATCGATGCAGCATTGAGCCTCCGATGGAACAACCTGAGACCATCGTAGCCGGTGCCAGCGTTACAGATCGCGAGGAGAAGCACGGCACCAAGGTTTTCATTTCTTATTCCCGCAAGGACATGGCGTTTGCCGATCGCCTTGAGGAAGCCCTGAAGGCGCGGGGGTTCGAACCCCTCATTGATCGGACTGAAATCTACGTCTTTGAGGATTGGTGGGCGCGCATCCAGACGCTCATTCTCCGCGCCGACACGGTCGTGTTCGTCCTCAGTCCCGATTCCGCCGCCTCCAAAGTTGCGCTGCAAGAGGTCTCTTTTGCCGCGTCCGCCAACAAGCGGTTCGCGCCCATCGTGCGCCATTCTGTGAACGACGGGGCTGTGCCGGAAGCGCTCGCGAAACTGCACTTCCTCTTTTTTGACGATGACGCGCGGTTCGACGAGAGCGTCAATCGGCTTGTCGAGGCACTCAACACCGACATCTATTGGATCAGGCAGCATACCGATCTCAGCGAGCAGGCTCGGCGTTGGGCTGCAACGGGGCGGCCTGCTGGCCTGTTGTTGCGCTCGCCCGTGCTGGAGCAATCGGAATATTGGCTGGCGGCAAAGCCGAAACACGCTCCCGAGCCAACTGAGCAGACTCGTGCGTACATTCACGAAAGCCGGCGTGCCGCTATCCGGCAGAGGGTCCGCGCACGGCGCGTGCAAGGGCTCATTTATTCGCTGTTCGTCGCCATCATCGCGGGCCTCATAGCGTGGATCAATCAGGCCTTCATTGCGGAACAGATGAATTGGTATCTGATCGCGCGACCCTACAGGGTCGCGAATATCGATCCCTTCGTGCTCAGGCCTGCGGCGGAGCGAACGCTGAAGCCACTGGCAAGTTTTCGTGAATGTGCCGCGCATTGTCCCGAGATGATTGTGATCCCCGCGGGTGAATTCATGATGGGCTCGCCTATGGACGAGCCCGGCCGCAGCAGGTCGGAAGGTCCCCAGCATCTGGTCAAGATTGCGTTGCCCTTCGCGGTGTCGAAGTTTGAGGTGACCTTCGATGAATGGGAGACGTGCGTCACGCTGGGCGGCTGCCCTCGAGTTTCGGACAGCAGTTGGGGGCGGGGGTCGCGGCCGGCTATCAAT
The DNA here is from genome assembly GCA_945893145.1 of Rhodoplanes serenus. Taxonomy (GTDB): domain Bacteria; phylum Pseudomonadota; class Alphaproteobacteria; order Rhizobiales; family Xanthobacteraceae; genus Z2-YC6860. The sequence goes on from CAMDDZ010000051.1 coordinate 9,694, forward strand.
CTCACGTGGTATGAGGCCCAGCGTTACGTGGGTTGGCTCTCCAAAATGACCGGCAGGAAATATCGGCTGCTGTCCGAAGCCGAATGGGAATACGCGGCGCGAGCTGGAACATCGACCCCGTTTTCGTTTGTTGAGGGTGAAACCGGGATCGACCGGTATGCGTGGTATTCCGCGAATGCCGGCAACAAGAGTCAGCCGGTCGGAAAGAAAAGTCCCAATGCGTTTGGTCTCCATGATGTGCACGGGAACGTGTTGGAGTGGGTCCAGGACTGTGCGCCGCCGACTTACGAGAGGGCACCGGCCGACGGTTCCCCATGGGAAATCGAGAATTGCGATCGCCGTGTCATCCGGGGTGGCTCCTGGTATCTCGATCCCAAGTTTCTCCGCTCGGCTTCCCGGAGCTGGGACACCTCCGATGGCCGGAACGACAGCGTCGGTTTCCGCGTCGCCAGATCGCTCGGGCCTTGAATCTGCGGTAGGCCCAGCCGCATTTGGCCCGCCGACGCATTAGCCCAAGCTGTGAATAGCGTGGAACAAGCACGGCTTTCGCCGCGCTGTGGCTGGCGTTTGGCCTATGCCAGTTGTGCGATGCCGCAACGTTTGATTCGCCGGGGGGCGAGTCAGCGGTCATTAGCGCGGGGACTTCGAGCCGTGATCGGCCACTGGTCAACCTGGAAGGCATTTCCTGACGCCAAGCGAGGTGGGCATGTCGATGCTCCCATCGGGCCTGGGGTCTATGAGGTTTGCCTGAACACCACTGGGGAGCAGGTCGCGTTTGGCTATGCGGCCAATGTGGCGCATGCGCTTGCCAACGTGATCCCGGCGAACCCGCGCGGCTGGCCGTTCTTCCGCAAAGCGCGGCCGCGTTATCAGATCAGCGATCTCGAATATCGCACCTGCCCAGCGGGCACGCTCGCCGACGCACGCAGCGCCGCCGAGCAGCTGGTCGGCCGCCGGCAGGCGATGTGGCGGCGCTTCTCGCCGGCGCTGCGGCCTTAAGGGCCGCTGGTTTCCTTAATCTTCGCTCAAGCATGCCCGGCCGCACGGCGCAGCACCTTGTCTGCATCCGAGGCGCTGTTGCCGCGCCATGCCACGATTTGGTCTGGCCGGATCAGCGCGAGATCGGCTTGGTAGAGATCGCGTGCCTCGTCGCCGGGCACCTCGACGATCGTGAGCGGAACGCCGAGCGCCTTGGCAGCCGAAACGAAACGCGCAGCGTCGGCCGGCTTCGATCCCAAACATAACAGCGTGAATTCGAAGCCGAACACGTCGTAGAGCGAACGCCCGTCGCCGAGCCACAGGTGCGGCGCGCGGCCGCCCGGACAGGCGGTCGGCACATAGGTGTTGGCGAGGTCGGGCGGTGGCGCGGTGTCATCGGGCACGATGATGGGCGAGCCATCATAGCGTCCGCCAAATGTGACGCCCGGAATGTTAAATTCCGCGCGCGCGTGGGCATTGAGATGGTCGCCGGCGGCCTTGCGGGCCGCTTCGCCCGCGGGCGTGTCATCTTCGATTTCGGCAGACGGCACGAACAGCCCGACCGAATCGGCAAAGCCGCGCGCGATCGCGGTGTTACGCTTGGCGAGCTTCTGCCGTTCGGTCTCGTAGCTTTCCAGCAGCGCTGGGCCGCCCCAGCCTTGGATCGTGGCGGCGAGCTTCCAGCCGAGATTGACCGCGTCCTCGACCGCAGTGTTGTAGCCAAGCCCGCCGGTCGGCGTGAACAGGTGCGCGGCATCGCCACCGAGGAAAACGCGGCCGCGCCGGAATTTGTCTGCCACCAGCGTGTAGCCGGCATTCCAGGTGGCGCGCGATACCACCTCGATGTCGATGTTGGCGCCGAGAGCGCGGTGCAACAGGCCGGGTGCTTGCGCGTCGGAAATGTCCTCGTGACGCTCGCCCTTGCGAAGCTGGGTGTGAAACAGGAACTCGTCGCGGCCGTTGATGGCGAAAAGGCACGAACGGCGGTCGCCGTTGACGGTCCAATAGGTCCAGGCGCGCGGATGCGGGATCGCGTCGTAGAGATCGCGGCTGCGGAAATACAGCGACGACATCGGCCCGCCGAGGAAATCGCGCTCCGCCACGCCTTCGCCGGCGAGGCTCAGTCCCATCGCCTTGCGCGCCGGGCTGCGCGAGCCATCGGCACCGAGCGCGTATTGCGCGCGGAAGCTGCGACGTTCGCCGCCGCCGGTGTGCTCGGCCTCGGCGGTCACGCCATCGGCGTCCTCGCGCAGGTTGGTCATGCGCCAGCCGTAGCGGATCGAGACGCTCGCCTGCGCGGCGGCTTCGCTGCGCAGCAGGTTCTCGACATACATTTGCGAGACCCGGTGCGGCAGTTCGGCCGCGCTCCAGGAGCCCGTCATGGTCTTGATCATGTCGGTCGCCGCGCGTGCCGAGGGAAGCTTGAAGCGGGCGAGCTCGTATTGGGCGAAGCGGGTGAAATAGGAAATGTCGGTCGGGTAGTCCGGTGGCAGGCCCTGGGAGCGCAGGCGGTGGGCAAAGCCAAGCCTGCGGTAGTGCTCCATGGTGCGCGCCTGGGTGGCATTGGCGGCCGGGAAGCGCGCCGGCGAGGTCTTTTCCTCCAGCACGATGGTGGAGATGCCGCGCCGCCCCAGCTCGATGGCCAGAATGAGCCCGCACGGGCCGGCCCCGATCACCAACACCGCGCAATCCAGCCGCCCGCTCAAAGCAACTTTCCCGCCTGCATCGCCAACCGAACGACGTTATAGTACGTGCTGGATCAATTCGAGGATCAGCACGATGAACCCGACGGTTGCAGTTATCGCACAGGGCGCCATGGGCGCGGGCGTCGGCGGACGCCTGGCCGAGAAGGGCCTCCATGTCATCACGTCGCTCGCGGGGCGGAGCGAGGCCAGCGCCAAACGCGCCAAGGCGGCCGGCATGGTCGCGGTCTCCGACCAGGAATGCGCGCAGGCTGACTACTTCCTGTCGATCCTGCCGCCCAGCGAGGCGCTGCCGCTGGCGAAGAAAATGGCGGCGCTGATTGCCGGCAGCAACAAGAAGCCGATCTACGTCGATTGCAATGCGGTCAGCCCGCCGACCAAGGTTGAGATCGGCAACGTGGTGCTGAAATCTGGCGCGCCATTCGTCGATTGCGGCATCATCGGCCTACCGCCGCAGAAGGACGGCTCGAGCCCCTGGCTGCACGCCTCTGGCCCCGATGCGGCACGCTTTGCACCGCTCGGCGACTTTGGGATCAACGTCAACGTGATTGAGGGGCCGATCGGGGCTGCCTCCGCGCTCAAGATGTCCTACGCCGGCATCACCAAAGGCGTCACCGCGCTCGGCGCCATGATGATGCTGGCAGCGACGCGCCATGGCGCGGCCGACGGCCTGCGCAAGGAGTTGGATCGCAGCCAGCCCGCGCTGCTGCCCTGGTTCCAGCGCGCGATCCCGGCAATGTATTCGAAGGCCTACCGCTTCGTTGGCGAGATGGACGAGATCTCGGACTTTGTTGGTGACGATCCGGCGGCGAAGAAAATGTACGAGGCGATCAGCGCGTTCTACACGCGGTTTGCCGCCGACTTCGAGGGCAAGCAGGAAGAGACCAACGCGCTCACCGCGATTTTGAAGAAAAAAGAATAGCGGCGGCCTGAGCGCGCGATGCGCACGCAGGTCGGTATCATCGGCGCGGGGCCCGCGGGGCTGTTCCTGTCGCTGCTGCTCCAACGCGCCGGCATCGACTGTGTCGTGCTGGAATCGCGCAGCCGCGAATATGTCGAAGACCGCGTCCGCGCGGGCGTGCTTGAGCACGGCACCGTCGATCTGATGGAAGACCTCGGCGTTGCCGAGCGGTTGCACCGCGAGGGCATGCCGGATCCGCGGCTCGATATCCGTTTCAATGGCAATGTCATTCATATCGATCTGCCGGTGCTGACGCCCGGCCGGATGGTCACGGTCTACGGCCAGCAGGAGATCGTGAAGGACCTGATCGCGGCGCGGCTTAAGCGCGGCGGTTCGATTGTGTTCGAGGCGGAGGCGACCGGCTTGTCCGGCCTCGACACCAATCAGCCCACGATCCACTTCAAGCACGCCGGCAAGGACGAAACGCTCACCTGCGATTTCGTTGCGGGTTGCGACGGCTTTCATGGCGTGTGCCGGCCCACCATCCCGGGCGATGTGCTGAAAGTTTACGACCGTGAGTTTCCGTTCGGCTGGCTCGGCATCCTGTCCGAGTCGAAGCCGTTCCCGGAAATGAGCTACGCTAATCACGAGCGTGGCTTCGCGCTGGCGAGCCGCCGCTCGCCGCGGCTGTCGCGGCTCTACGTGCAATGCACGCCGGACGACGACGTCGCCAACTGGCCGGACGCGCGGATCTGGGACGAGCTGCATATCCGGCTCGGCGATGAAGGCCGCACCGAGCTTGCGGAAGGCCGTATCTTGCAAAAGGCCATCACGCCGTGCCGCTCCTTCGTTTCGGCGCCGATGCAATACGGCCGCCTCTATCTCGCCGGCGACGCCTCGCACATCGTGCCGCCGACTGGCGCCAAGGGGTTGAACCTCGCGGTCACCGATATCCGGGTGCTGTCGCGCGCGCTGATCGAGTTTTTCAAGAGCGGTTCGGCGGCGCGGCTGGAGCGCTATTCCGCGACCTGTCTCAAGCGCATCTGGAAGGTGGTGCGCTATTCGACCTACATGACCACGCTGCTGCACCGCTTCCCGCAGCAGAGCGCGTTCGACCGGCAGATCCAGCTCGCGGAGCTCGAGTATCTGCTCAACTCACCCGCGGCGCGGACCACGATCGCGGAGAATTACGTCGGCCTGCCGTTCGAGGAGGAGTGACCCTCGCGCCTTGACGGCGCGGACGGGGCTCCGCATCCTGTCCACTCGTCCCATCGCGGGGAAAGCCATGCTGCGCCGACGTTTTGGAGCCTTGCTCACCGCTGCCCTGTTCGCGCTCGCCGCGGCCCCGGTGCAGGCCGAGGACTATCCGTCGCGGCCGATCAAGCTGCTCGTCCACACCGCGCCCGGCAGCCTCGTCGACGTGCTGGGCCGGCTGATCGCGCAGGGCCTGAGCGAGCGTCTTGGCCAGACCATCGTGGTCGATAATCGCACCGGCGCCATGACCCAAATTGCGGTGGAGGCGCTCGTCCGCTCGCCGCCCGACGGTTACACGCTGATGATCAATACGTCGGAAGCGACCATGCTGCCGTTCCTGAAGAAGGGCTATCAATACGATCCGATCAAGGATTTTACGCCCGTCGCGCTTGCCGTCACGTCATGGACGGTGTTTGCGATCAATCCCAAAGTGCCGGCCAACACACTGGCTGAGCTGGTCGCCTATTCCAAGACGCATCCGGGTGGCGTGCGTTATGGCTCGGGCGGCATCGGCGGCGTGTTGCACATCGCGGTCGAGATGCTGAAGCTCCGCAGCGGCGGAAATTTCGTGCATGTGCCGTATCGCGGCGGTGCGCAGGCTGCGACCGACGCGATCTCCGGCCAGATCGAGATGGTGTCGATGGGGCTCGCGTCGTCTCGCGTTGCCGCCAACGGACAGTTGCGCATCCTGGCGCAGACCGGCCCGAGACGTCACCCCATGCTGTCCGACGTGCCGACCACCACCGAAGCGGGCTTGCCCGATGTGCAGATGGAGACGTGGTTCGGCCTGGTTGGGCCACCCGGCATGCCGGGGCCGATCACAGCGCGGCTCGCCCGTGAGCTCGACGTGGTGCTGAAGGACCCGGCGCTGCAGGACAAGCTCGCCAAGGCGGGCCTCGCGGTGGACTACAAGGCGACCACCGAATTCACGGCGTTCATGCTCGGCGACACGCTGAAATGGCAGATGTTGCTGCCGCGCATGGGCATCTCTCAGATCGAATAGTCCATCGAGCCAATTGGAATCGCGATCGCGCTTTCGTGGGCGATCGAACGGAGCAAGGTGACCAAGAACATGGCAAGCAAGAAGAAATCATCGGCCGCGGCGCTGAAATGGCCGAACGGCAAGAAGGTCGCCGTCTCGCTGACGGTGATGTTCGAGACCTGGCCGGACGACAGCGCGCCGAACTATTCGGTGCAGACCACGCATCTGAAGAAAGGCACCGTCGATCACGCCGCCAAGGCCTGGTCCACTTACGGCGGCCGGGTCGGTGTGTGGCGGCTGATGCGCACGTTCGAGCGACTGGGTGTGCCGGCGACATTTTTCGTCAATGCCCGTTGCACCGAGCAATATCCAGATGCCGTCAAGCAAATCGCGAAGTCGGGCTTCGATATCGCGGCGCATTCCTACACGCAGGACGATCTGCCGTCGTATTTCCCGCCCGACGAGCAGAACAAGCTGATCCGAAAGAGCATCGACCTGCTCGAAGGCTGCACCGGCAAGAAGGTCACTGGTTGGGGCAGCCCGGTCGTCGCCTTCACGCCGGAAACCGCCGGTCTGCTTAAGCAGAACGGGCTGCGCTGGACCTGCGACGTCACTTACGCCGACTTGCCGATCAAAATTCAAACGCCACACGGCCCGATTGCCGGCGTGCCCACCACGGACTTTTCCGACAACCGCGTGCTGCGTGCCTCCGCGCGCGATCTCTTTGACGTGCATCGCGGCACGTTCGATTATCTGCGGCAGAACGAGACCATCGGCTTGCAGACGCTGGTGATCCATTGCCAGTTCGGCGGCCGGCCGCTGATCACGGCGGTGCTTACCGAGTTGCTGAAATACATGCAGAAGACGCGCGACGTTTGGTTCGCGCGACACGAGGAACTGGGTGATTGGGCGCTCAAGCAGAACGTCGACGAGCACACGTTCCGGAGCCGGTATTTTGGCTGAGTCAGCACAACGCGAGTGAGGAAGGCGATGCCCTACGCGACCACCAAGGACAATGTGAAGCTCTACTACGAAGAGGCCGGCAGCGGCACGCCGATCCTGTTCAGCCACGAGTTCGCCGGCGACCATCGCAACTGGGAACCCCAGATGCGATACTTCGCGCGGCGGCACCGCTGCATCACCTATTCGTGCCGCGGCTATAAGCCATCCGACATTCCGGCCGATCCAGCAGCCTATAGCTACAAGCACTGGATCACTGATGCGGTCGCGGTGCTCGATCATCTCAAGATCGACAAGGTGCATTTCGTCGGCTTGTCGCAGGGCGGCTACACCGCGGTGCTGCTGGGCGTCCACCATCCGAACCGGCTGCTGTCGTTCACCGCGGCCGGCGCAGGCTCAGGCTCCGAGCTCGATCGCGTCGACGAGTTCCGTGCCACGTTCCGCAAGACCGCCGACGAGTTCGAGAAGCTCGGCAGCGAACACGTCGTGCACAAGACCTACGGGCTCAGCCCGCAGCGCATTGCCTATGTGGTGAAGGACCCGCGCGGCTTCGCCGAGTTCAACGAGATGTTCGCCTCGCACGATGCGAAGGGCGCCGCCAATGTGTTGCGCGGATTCCAGGCCGGACGGCCGTCGCTCTATGAGTTCGAGCAGGACATCAAGAAGATCACCGTGCCGTCGCTGATCGTGGTCGGCGACGAGGACGATCCGTGTCTTGAGCCGAGCTTCTTCCTGAAGAAATGGATCGCCACGTCTGGCCTTTCGGTGTTCCCGAGGACCGGCCACGTGGTGAACCAGGAGGAGCCGGCACTGTTCAATGAGGTGGTCGCCGACTTCATCTCGCGTGTCGAGGCCGGGCGGTGGAACGCCCGCGATCCGAGGTCGATCAGGAAATAGCCGGCGCTGGCGCTGCGCTGCGCCCGGGACACCACGCTGCGATCTGCGGTAAGTTCTTTCCGAAAGAATCCGAGGGTCGCAGCCATGCTGAGCCAAGAACAAAACGACCTCATCACCCGCACCGCGCCGGACACGCCGGCCGGAGCCATGCTGCGCCGCTACTGGCAGCCGGTGGCGCTGGTGGACGAACTCGCCGGCACCAACCGTCCGGTCAAGCCGGTGCGGCTGCTCGGCGAAGACCTCGTGATCTTCCGCGACGACAAAGGCCGCTACGGCTTGGTCGGGCGGCGCTGCCCGCATCGCGGCACCGATCTCGCCTACGGGCGGCTCGAGGACGGCGGGCTGCGTTGCGCCTTTCACGGCTGGCTGTTCGACGTGAATGGCCAGTGTCTGCAAACGCCTGCGGAGCCCGACGGATCGAACCTCTGCGCCAACATCAAGCAGAAGGCCTATCCGGTGGTGGAGCGCAGCGGCATCCTGTTTGCCTACATGGGTCCGGGTGAAGCGCCGGCGCTGCCACACTTCGATTGTTTCGTCGCGCCCGACACCCACACCTTCGCGTTCAAGGGCATGATCGATTGCAACTGGCTGCAATCGCTCGAAGTCGGCATCGACCCCGCGCACACGTCGTTCCTGCACCGCTTCTTCCACGACGAGGATCCGTCGCAGAGCTACGGCAAGATGTTCCGCGACACCACCATCGGCGCCGACATGCCGATGACGCGCATCATGCGCGAGTTCCCGCGCCCGCGCATCGAGGTCGAGTCGACCGAGTTCGGGCTGCGGGTCGTGACACTGCGCGAGATGAGCAAGGACCACACGCATGTGCGCGTGACCAATCTCCTGTTCCCCAACGCCTTTCACATTCCGATGAGCAAGGAGATGACGATCACCCAGTGGCACGTGCCGATCGACGACACGCGGCACTATTGGTATGCGATTTTCACCAGCTTTGGTCAGCCGGTGAACAAGGACGAGATGCGCCGACAGCGGCTCGAGCTTTACGAGCTGCCCGACTACGTGCCGCGCAGGAACAAAAGCAACGATTACGGCTTCGATCCGCACGAGCAGGAGCACGACACCTTTACGGGCATGGGCGCCGACATCAACGTGCACGACCAATGGGCCTGCGAGTCGATGGGCACCATTCAGGACCGCACGCAGGAGCACCTCGGCCAGTCCGACAAGGCGATCAGCGCCTATCGGCGGATCCTGCGCCAAGCCATCGACGACACGCGGAACGGCGGCAAACCACTGATGGTGCTCGATCCCAAGACAGCGCCACAGCTCACGGGCCCTGCCGCCATCGATGGCGTCGGCCCGACCGCCGACTGGCAGGGCTATTGGCAGCAGACCGATGCGAGCAAGCGCAAGGCCGCGAGCTGGGCCAACGGCCGCTGACAGACGATGCCCTCGCGTCCGCGTTCCCCCGCAAGTTTTGTCGAGCGCCACGGCCTGTGGACGGCCGATCAGCGCCGCGCCGCCACGGCAATGGAACGCGACATCAAGCGTCACAAGCTCGAAGTGGTGCGCTTCGCCTTCGCCGATCAGCATGGCGTGCTGCGCGGCAAGACGCTGGTGGCCGAAGAAGCCCACAGCGCCATGCGCGAAGGCGTGACGATGACCTCGACGCTGCTCGCCAAGGACACCTCGCATCGCACGGTGTTTCCGGTGTTTGCGGCTGGCGGCGGTATGGGCCTGCCCGAGATGGAAGGCGCCGGAAATTTCGTCATGGTGGCGGACTCGGCGACCTTTCGCGTGCTGCCCTGGGCGAACCACACCGGCTGGGTGCTGTGCGACGCGTATTTTCCAAACGGCAATCCGGTGCCGTATTGCACGCGCTCACTGCTGCGTGCGGCGCTGGATCGGTGCGCCAATCAGGGCTTTGCCTTTATGGCCGGGCTCGAAGTCGAGTTTCAGCTGTTCAAGCTGGAAGACCCGCGGCTTGCGCCGGAGAGCCTGACCTGGCCGGCGGAGGCGCCGGCGGTCAGCCACACCACCCACGGCTTCCAATATCTCACCGAGACGCGCTTCGACGCCGTCGATCCGATCATGGAGGTGGTGCGCAAGACCATGCAGGCGCTCGGCTTGCCGCTCCGCTCGATGGAGGTGGAGCTGGGGCCCAGCCAATTCGAGTTCACGTTTGCGCCGGGCATTGGCCTCGAGCCGGCCGACCAGATGGTGCTGTTCCGCAGCGCCATGAAGCAGGTGGCACGACGGCACGGCCATCTGGTGAGCTTCATGTGCCGGCCGCGCCTGCCCAATGCGTTCGCGAGCGGGTGGCATCTGCATCAGTCGCTGCTTGATCGGAAGACAAACAAAAATCTGTTCGTCTCCAACGATGACAAGCCATTGTCACCGCTCGGCCGCGCATTTTTGGCGGGCTTGCTGGTGCACGCCAAGGCGGCGGCTGCCTTCACGACGCCGACGCTCAATGGCTACAAGCGCTACCACGGCGTCAACTCGATGGCGCCGATCCAGGCGATCTGGGCGCGCGACAATCGCGGTGTGATGATCCGCGTACTTGGCGAGTCGGGCGACGCCGCGACACATCTGGAAAACCGTGTCGGCGAGCCGCTCGCCAATCCGTATCTCTATATGGCGTCGCAGATTTATGCCGGGCTCGACGGCGTGGACCGCAAGCTCGTGCCGGGGCCGTCCGCCGACACACCCTACGACATCAAGGCCGAGCCGCTGCCGAAGTCGCTTGCCGAGGCTCTGGATGCGCTCAAGACCAGCGGCTGCTTCCGCGCGGGGTTCGGCGATGTGTTTGTCGATTACTTCCTGACGATCAAACAGGCCGAGATCGCGCGATTTACGGCCGATACCAAAGGCCAGGCGACCTCCCAGGTCACCGAATGGGAGCACAAGGAGTATTTCGATCTGGCCTGAACGGCTGGAGCGCGATGGAACTTGCGGCCGCGCCAAGCAGGCCTGAAATGCAAACGGCCCGCGTGAGCGGGCCGTTACGTTGAGCAATAGTGCGTTGAGCGATGACGACGGCGGTCAGGCATCCACGCTTGCGTTGAGCGCGTTCTCCTGGATGAAGATACGCCGCGGCTCGACCTCGTCGCCCATCAGCTTGGCGAAGATGTCGCTCGCCTCGTCGATTTCCTTCACCCGAACCTGAAGCAGCGAGCGTGCTTCGGTGTCGAGCGTGGTTTCCCAGAGCTGCGACGGGTTCATCTCGCCCAGGCCTTTGTAGCGCTGCAGCGTAAGACCCTTACGGCCGGTGCCGGTCACCGCATCGAACAGGCTGACCGGCCCGTGGATCGGCGTATCCTCGCCCTTGCGCCGCAGCGCGCCGGTCTTGGCATAGACCGGCTGCAGCGAGGCCGCGTATTCATCGAGCTTGCGGGCGTCGGCGGAGCCGAGCAGGGCGGGATCGATGAAGGCAACCTCCTTCACGCCGCGCACCGTGCGCTCGAAGTGGAAGCCATCGCCTTCGACGTAGAGGCCCTGCCAGCCGCGCTCGGTTTCGTCAGACAACGAGTCGAGCCGGCGTGCAATATAGGCCGCGGCCGCCAAGGCCTTCTCCGGGTCGCCGACGATATTGGGCGACAGCACGCCCGCAATCGCGGCCTGCTCGACCACCTGACGATTGTAGCGGCTGTGCAGCCCGAGCAGCAGATTGCGGATGATGCGGGCCTGCTCGACGAGTTGGTGCAGGTCGCCGCCGCTGCGCTCTTCGCCGCTGAACACTTTGAGCACCGCCTCTTCGAGACCGGTGGTGACGAGATAATCCTCGAGCGCACGCTCGTCCTTGAGATATTGCTCGGATTTGCCGCGCGCGACTTTGTAGAGCGGCGGCTGCGCGATGTAGAGGTGGCCGCGGTCGATCAGCTCCGGCATCTGCCGATAGAAGAACGTCAGCAGCAGCGTGCGAATGTGGGCGCCGTCCACGTCGGCGTCCGTCATGATGATGATCTTGTGGTAGCGCAGCTTGTCGGGGGCGAATTCCTCGCGGCCGATGCCGGTGCCGAGCGCGGTGATCAGCGTTCCGATCTCCTGGCTCGACAGCATCTTGTCGAAGCGTGCGCGCTCGACGTTGAGGATCTTGCCGCGCAGCGGCAGCACGGCCTGGAACTCGCGGTTGCGGCCCTGCTTGGCCGACCCACCGGCGCTGTCGCCCTCGACGATGAACAGTTCGGATTTTGCCGGATCGCGCTCCTGGCAATCGGCGAGCTTGCCGGGCAGCGAATTGACATCGAGCGCACCCTTGCGGCGGGTCAGCTCGCGCGCCTTGCGCGCGGCCTCGCGCGCCGCAGCGGCCTGCGCGACCTTGGCAGCGATGATCCGGCCTTCGGCCGGATGCTGCTCGAACCAGGCTGCCAGCCGGTCGTTGATGATGCCTTCGACCGCCGGCCGCACCTCGGAGGACACCAGCTTGTCCTTGGTCTGCGAGGAGAACTTCGGATCGGCGACCTTGACCGACAGCACCGTGGTCAGGCCCTCGCGGCAATCGTCCCCGGCGAGATCGACCTTTTCCTTGCGCGCGCCGCCAATCGTCTCCGCATAATTGGTGACCTGCCGCGTCAGCGCGCCACGGAACCCCGCCAGATGCGAGCCGCCGTCACGCTGCGGAATGTTGTTGGTGAAGCAAAGCACGGTCTCGTGGAAGCCGTCGTTCCACGTCATCGCGCATTCGACCGCAACGCCGTCACGCTCGGCCTTGATCATGATCGGCGGCGAGATCAGCGAGTTCTTGTTGCGGTCGAGGTATTTGACGAACTCCTCGACGCCGCCCTCGTAGCGCAGCTCCTCGCGCTTCTCGACCGCGTGCCGCATATCGGACAGCACGATGGTGACGCCGGAGTTGAGGAAGGCGAGCTCACGCAGCCGGTGCTCCAGCGTCGCGAAATCGAACTCGGTCATGGTGAAGGTCTGCTTCGACGGCAGGAACGTCACCTCGGTGCCGCGTTTGTCCACGGCATCGCCCACCACCACGAGCGGGGCCACCGCGTCGCCGTCGCGGAATTCCATCGAATGCTCTTTGCCGTCGCGCCAGATCGTCAGCTTGAGCCAGGTCGAGAGCGCGTTGACGACGGACACGCCGACGCCATGCAGGCCGCCGGACACTTTGTAGGAGTTCTGGTCGAATTTTCCGCCGGCGTGCAGCTGAGTCATGATGACCTCGGCCGCCGAGATGCCTTCGCCCTTGTGAATGTCGGTCGGGATGCCGCGGCCGTCGTCGACCACCGTGCAGGAGCCGTCTGGATTGAGCGTGACGGTCACCGACTTGGCGTGACCGGCGAGCGCCTCGTCGATCGCGTTATCGACGACCTCATAGACCATGTGGTGCAGGCCCGAGCCGTCATCGGTGTCGCCGATGTACATGCCCGGCCGCTTGCGCACTGCGTCAAGGCCTTTGAGGACCTTGATCGATTCCGCGCCGTAATCGGAAGGGATGTCGTTTTTGCGGGCTGGCTCAGCCATACGATCTGCCTCGAATCAGCAAGCAAAAATGCGCAAGAATTTGCGCAAGAATCAGTGCGCGATTTGGCACGAAAAGCGCCGCGCCGTACAGCGCAAAGTGACCCCACTAATATGTTGATTCGAGGGCGGTTTTTAAAGGCCCCCAGGGTTCCAAATGGGCTCGGAATCAGCCCGGAAAATCGCCTGGTTTGGGGGCTGTTTTCGAAGCTTCTTTTGGCGCGCCGGAATCCGGTTCGCGCGGCGCGGTCTTGATCGGCTTTCGTGCCGCGGACGGCAGCGCGAATTTGTTCAAATTGCTATCGCGCGGATCGTAGTTCGGAACCGGCCGCGCGAAACAGTCGAGCGCATCAGCCCATAGTTCGACGCGCGCGATGTCTTCGCGCAACTGCTCTACGGCTTCATGCAGCCGCTGAATGGCCTTCTCCCCCGCCGGCTCGATGGCGGATATTGGTTTCCTCCTGTACCTTTATTTCTGTCCCTTTTTTCCTGCTGGTTGCGAGGGCATGGGACATTGAATTTGTACTTTGCGCCGAATTTTCTCTCGGCGCTTCGTCGCTTCCGCACGATGTTAAGCCCCCTGCATGGACGCTGGTTCCGAATTTCAGCCGATGCGTTTTGAAGGACTGCACCACGTTAAGGCGCGTGCAGTGAGGAACTTTTCGCGCGCGGCGCAAACCGGTTGTCACGCGCGGCGCTCGACGCGGCCTTGGCTCACGTCGAAGGTTTGCGCCTGGCCCGCGATCTCGGCGAAAGCCGAAGGATCTGCGCCTGTCATCCAGACCTGCGCGCCAAGCCGCGCCAGCGCCTCGTAGAGCGCGGTGCGGCGACTGGGATCGAGGTGGGCCACCACCTCGTCGAGCAGCAGCACCGGCGCGAAGCCGGTCATCTCGCCGATCAGGCCGGCATGCGCCAGCACCAGCCCAATCAGCAGCGCCTTCTGCTCGCCGGTCGAAGCGTCTGCGGCGGGGATCGCTTTTGGCGGATAGACCACCGCGAGATCGGTGAGATGCGGCCCGTCGAGCGTGCGGCCGGCGGCAGCATCGCGAGGGCGATTGTCGCGCAACACCGAGCGGTAGCGATCCTCGATCTCGGCGGCCGGATGGTCGAGCACGAGCTTCTCCATCCAGCCGTCGAGGGCTATCTCGGCTGAAGGGAACGCGTCGTCCTGGCGCGCCGCCAGCGCGCCCTGCAGCCGCCGCACGGTCTCGGCGCGCAGCGCTGCGACCGCGACGGCGAGCTCGGCGGTCTCGTGCTCGATCGCATCGAGCCAATGGGTGTCGGGGCGCTGTTCCTCCAGCAGCCGGTTGCGCGAGCGCAAGCTGCGCTCCAGCGCGTTGACGCGGCTGGAATGCTCGGCGTCGACCGCGAGCACCAGTCGATCGAGGAAGCGCCTTCGCTCCGAGCCGGGTCCGGCAAACAGCTGATCCATCGCCGGCGTCAGCCAGATGACACGCAGATGGTCGGCAAAAGCCGCGGCCGAGGTGACCGGCTCGCGGTCGATTCGGCATTGCCGTGTACGTGCCGCGTCCTCGACGGCCGGCGGCTCGATGCCGGTGCCGAGCGTGGCAAGCCCCAGCATGCCCTCGATTTCAGCCGACACCGCCCAGGCGCCGTCGCCTTCGGTGAAGGCGACCTCCTCGAAGGTGGCGCGGCGCAGGCCGCGGCCGGGCGTGAGATACGAGATCGCTTCGATCAGGTTGGTCTTGCCGGCGCCGTTGGGGCCGGTCAGTACCACAAGGCTTGCCTGCAAGTCGATGCTTGCCGCGTGATAGCTGCGGAAGTTGCTAAGCGCGAGGCGGCGGATCGCGGCGGCGGTCATGGGCCCAGGGGTTGCCGCACGCTCGTTGCCCTCGCCACAAGGCAGAGGTTACTGAGCAAGCGGTAACGCTATCACACCCGCATCGGCATCAGGACGTAGAGCGCGCCCTTGGTGTCTTTGTCCTGGATCAGCGTCGGCGAGCCTGGATCGGCGAGCTTGAGCACGGCAGCCTCGCTGTCGATCTGGGCCGCGATGTCCAGCAAGTAGCGCGAGTTGAAGCCGATATCGATCGGATCGGCGTCGTACTCGACCTCGAGCTCTTCGGTGGCGCTGCCGGAATCCGGATTGGTGACGGAGAGGATCAGCTTGCCGCTGGTGAGCGACAGCTTGACGGCGCGGCCGCGCTCGCTCGACACGGTGGAAACGCGATCGACCGCCGCCTCGAATTCCTTCTTGTCGACCACCAGTTCCTTGTCGTTGCCGGCCGGAATCACACGTCCGTAATCTGGGAAGGTGCCGTCGATCAGCTTGGAGGTCAGCAGCACGTCGCCGATCGAGAATCGAATCTTGGCCGAGGACACCTCGATGCCAACCTCGGCTTCGCTGTCTTCGAGCAGCCGCTGCACCTCGGCCACGGTCTTGCGCGGCACGATGATGCCCGGCATGCCCGATGCGCCCGCCGGCACCGGCAGTTCGTATTGCGCCAGGCGATGCCCGTCGGTCGCTACTGCCCGCAGCGTCGCGCCTTTGCCGGAGCCCGCGACGTGCAGATAGATGCCGTTGAGGTAGTAGCGCGTTTCCTCGGTCGAGATGGCGAACTGGGTCTTGTCGATCAGCTTCTTGAGATCGGCGGCGCCGAGTTTGAACTCGTGCGTCATGTCGCCGGCGGCGAGATCGGGGAAGTCGCTTTCCGGCAGCGTCTGCAACGTGAAGCGCGACTTGCCGGCGCGGATCGCCAGCACCGCGCGATCGCCGGATGCCTCCAGTACCACCTGTGAGCCCTCCGGCAGCTTGCGCACGATCTCGTAGAACATGTGCGCCGGAACCGTGGTGGAACCGCCGGGGGCGACTTCCGCCGCGATTTTCTCGATCACCTCGAGGTCGAGGTCGGTGGCCTTGAGATTGAGCGCGGATTTCTCCGCCCGGATCAGCACGTTGGCCAGGATCGGGATGGTGTTGCGGCGCTCGACCACGCGATGCACGTGGCCTAGCGACTTCAGCAACTCTGCGCGCTCGACGGTGACCTTCATGGTGACGCCCGGATGTTGCAGGGGGCATCGAAAGTGGCGCGGTTGCGCCATTTTCGCAAGGGCCGCCGGCTCCGGCGGTTCGTGTTTTCCCAGCGATTCGGCGCATGGCGCCGAACCCGGGGAGTGTTTTTCGGCCTTCGCGCAGCCCGTTTTAGCGGGTGAAGGAAGGCCAGACCCGACCCTGCACAAAAGCAGGGCGATTTTCGATGCCAATGACCTCTCCCCGCCGAGCGAGGAGAAGCATCGGCCCGCCTTCCCTTAAGTCTGCAACCTATTCTTGTTCTCGAAGCTATTCTTGCAACTGCCGCTTCAGCACTTCGATCTCGTCGGCCAGCATGGTGTCATTGCCGACCAGGCCTTCGATCTTGCGCACCGCATGCAGCACAGTGGTGTGGTCGCGTCCGCCAAACCTGCGGCCGATCTCCGGCAGCGAGCGCAAGGTCAGCGTCTTGGCGAGATACATCGCCACTTGCCGCGGACGCACCACGTTGGCGGTGCGGCGCGATGACAACAGATCGGCGCGGCTGACGTTGTACTGGCGCGCCACGATGCGCTGGATGTCTTCGATCTTGACGCGCTTGGGCTCCTGCGGACGGATCAGGTCGCGCACCTCGCGCTCGGCCATCTCCATCGTCACCGGCTGGCCGGTGAGTTTGTTGTGAGCGAGTAGTCGATTGATCGCACCTTCAAGATCGCGCCCGTTGTGAGTGACGGATTTGGCGATGTAGGCCAGCACCGGCGCCGGCACTTCGAACGCCGGATGATATTGCCGCGCGGCGTTGACGCGGGTCTTGAGGATTTCGAGGCGAAGCTCTTCGCCAAGAGCACCCATCTCGACCACGAGCCCGCCGGCGAGCCGCGAGCGCACGCGGTCGTCGAGGCTTTCCAAATCGGTCGGCGGACGGTCGGCGGCGATCACCACCTGGCGGCCGGCGTCGATCAGCGCGTTCAGCGTGTGGCAGAACTCGGCTTGCGTCGATTTGCCTTGCAGGAACTGCAAGTCGTCGATCACCAGGACGTCGATACCGCGCAGCGCTTCCTTGAAGGCAAGCGCGGTCTGTGTGCGCAGCGCCGAAACGAAGCCGTACATGAATTTCTCGGCCGTGAGATAGAGCACGCGGCGCTCGCCAGCGCCGTTGCCGGCCCAGGTGGTCGCTTGCAAAAGGTGGGTCTTGCCGAGGCCAACGCCGGCGTGGACGTAGAGCGGATTGAACATCACCGGCTCGCCGCGCCGGCCGACGGCCACCTGCTTCGCCGCGGCATGCGCCAGCGTGTTCGAGCGGCCAACCACAAAGGTATCGAAGGTGAGCCGCAGGTCGAGCGGCGAGCCACCGAGCGCGTCGTGTCCGCTGGAGAGCGGACCAAAGGCGGGACGCACGTCGCCTATATCGGGCCGCGGCCGCATGCCTTGTCCGGGCTCGATCGCTTCGGCCGGCTTCGGCTTTGGCAACGCAGTGCGGATCACCGCGCTGCGCACCGCAACGTCGATTTTTTGAATCTCCGGCTGCTCTGCCTGCCAGCAGAGGAGCACGCGGTCGAGATAATGCGACTGGATCCAGCTCTTGAGGAAGCGCGTCGGCACCGAGAGATGCACCGTGTCACCCTCGATCCGCTCGAGGTCCATGCGCGCGAACCAGCTCTGGTAGATTTCGTCGCCGACTTCGGCGCGCAGCCGCTCTTTGACTCGCAGCCACCGCTCCTGATCCGTGCCGCTCATTTTTATTCCTTGAGACTCGGGTTGAGGTGGAACTCGGTGAAACGGAGTGGCGGAAAAACGCCCGCCGGTGCCGTTACGCGCGGTTACATCACTCGAAGCACGGATACTGACGGTGGGACTGGTGACTCTGCCTTCGCGTACTCGAGCGAAGACAGTCGGGTACGCTCGGCCGCTTCAGGGCGGCGGCAAGACCTTGGCAACGATCGACTCTAGCGGTGCGTAGCGTTCCTGAAGTTCCCTCGTCGCGTCTGCCGTTGTCGCTGGACGGTCAGAGCGCCGATGCAGGACTTTCCCCCCTGCGGACATAGTTCCCCCTTCCATGCTTATCCGGTTAACGCACACACCCACTAGGGCTAGATGATTAAGACCGAACATCTTTCCGACTCCGTGACCCTATATCTGGGGGATTGCCGCGACGTGCTGCCGACGCTCGCGCGCGCGGACGCCATCGTGACCGATCCCCCGTTTTGTGTCGGCTTCAAATACGCGAGCCATGACGACAGGCCAGAAGCCTATGAAGCGCACGGCGGCTATGGCGCATGGCTTATGGATAGGCTGGAGCGCGCGGAACGGCTCTGTGGCCCCGGCGCGCCGGTATTTGTGTGGCAAGCGGCTCCCAATTTTAGGCGCTTCCATGAGTGGTTTCCGCGCGATTGGCGCGTCTTCTGTGCTGCCAAGAATTTCGTGCAAATGCGCCCTACGCCGATGCAGTGGTGCTTCGATCCGATCTTGGTTTGGTGGACGCCGGGCGAAAAGGGATGGAGCGCCGGGACGGCAACGCGGGACTTCCACATCGCAAACACGGCCCCTGTGATCGCCACGCCGGAAAACATCGAAAAAGGGCACCCTTGCCCGCGCCCGCTCGACCAGGTGGTCCATATCGTCGAGCAATGGTGCAAACCCGGAGCGGTCATCCTTGACCCTTTCATGGGCAGCGGCACGACGGGGCTCGCGGCTGTTAAAATGGGGCGCGGGTTCGTCGGCATCGAGTCCGAGCCCAAATACTTCGACATCGCCGCGCGCCGCATTACCGACGAGCTGGCGCGCCCAAACCTTTTCGCCGCCCGGCCCGCGCGCGCGGAGCCGCTTGAACTGCAATTCGACGCTACAGGTAGTTAGCCATGGAGACACAAGATGTGGGGTCATTTTCTGCCTGTGTGTGGCAACCGGATAAGCATGCCCCCTTCCACTGCGTGAAAAGCCGCAATGGCTGTTTCTTGGCCATCTTTTCAAAGTACAAACCGCTACTTCGGGGTCGCCACGCACCACAAGACCACAATTCGCGAAGTTCAGTCGAAAGCCCGTGATATCAAGCTCTTGCACGCTGTATCGAAAGACGCGGTAACAACTATCACGCTACGCTTGTTACCGCCGTCGGTGCGCTTGATTACGATCCTCTACTGACCTCGCGGGAAACCCGGAAGCACTGCAAAAATATCACGCTCCCTAGCCTCCGCAATGGACTATAGCGGCGAGAATGCAGATGGCGCCTGGGTTTTGCTAAGGTCGGGGCTGTGAGATGTGGGCATAACATTCATGCAACACGTTGATACGTCGCAAATATTCACAGGTATCAACATTTGCTCTGACGACCGCTGCCGCGCCTTGCCGGTGTTTTTTCTCAAACCACCGAAAATCGGTGCGATTCCAAGTCCTAACCGCGTCTTGGCCCGTAACCCGTTATTTTATATGACAAATCCGTGACCGAAATTGTAGGGTAACCCTTGCGGTTAGACGGCTCTTGGCGGGGTAAGCAGCCCTACTGGTCCATCCGTATAACTACGTATTTTCGACCTATTGATCACATGTGTTGCATATGTGCAACGATAGTTACCAACAACACTTATACACGGTAAGCGCGTAGTGGAAATGTGGCTGTGCCGCGAAACGACACGTAATTCGCGAGCTACAGGACACCGGCGGTTATTTGCCGAGCTTGGCGATCTGCTTGGTGAGCCGCGAAACCTTGCGGCTTGCAGTGTTGCGATGCACCTGCCCCTGGCGCGCCGCGCGCATCAGCGCCGGTTCGGCCGCCTTTAGGGCTTCCAGGGCCTTGTTGCGGTCGCCGGTGGCGATCGCTTCCTCCACGTTCCGCACGGCGCTGCGCATGCGCGTCCGGCGTGCCTTGTTGATCTCGGCGCGGCGAACGGCTTTGCGGGCGGCTTTGCGGGCGGAGGTGGTATTGGCCATGTACTGCGATCTGACTCTTAAGCGTGATGGATGTTGCAAAAAATTCAACGGCGGCGAGGGCTCTCGCCGCCAGCGGGCTGCTTATAATCACCGGGTCCGGGAGCGTCAACGGCGGCAGCCGTAGGGGCGCGCCGCCCCCTCGCAAAGGTTAAGCGGCCGCCGGCAGCACCGAGGCATCGTGGCTGTAGAGCCAGCCGATCGCTTCATAAGACCAGTCGGTGGTGCCGGTGGCCATTTTGGCGTCGCGCGCCTCTTGCTCCGGGCCATCGGGCAAGTGAAAGCGGGTCAGGTTGTTGCGGGAGATGGTCTGGCAGCGGGTCGCGCGCGGCATGCGGAGCGACTGATAAAGCTCCAGCGCCGCCGGAACATCGTCGCGGTGTTTTTCAAGGCACGCCGTCAGGGTCGCGCCATCCTCGATCGCTTGGGCCGCGCCCTGACCAAGGAACGGCAGCATCGGATGGCAGGCGTCGCCAAGCAGCGTGATGCGGCCAAACGACCAGCGCGGCAGCGGATCGCGATCGAGCAGCGCCCATTTGAAGGTTTGATCGGCGGCCCCGATGATGCCGCGCACTTGCGCATGGAAGCCGGCGTAGGCCTCGGCGAGATCGGATAGCGATCCCGGCTCGTTCCAGGATTCCTCGATCCAGGAGTCTTGTTCTAGGAGGCCGACGAAGTTGAGCATGCGTCCCGCCGACACCGGGTAATGCACGAAGTGCCGTCCCGGTCCCATCCAGTTGTTCGACGCGGTGTCGAGGCCGAGATGCGCCACGCGTTCGATCGGGATCAGACCTCGATACGCGACGCAGCCGGTGAAGCGCGGCCGTTCGGCGCCCAGCAACAATCCGCGAATGATGGAATGCACGCCATCGGCGCCGATCAGAACGTCGGCCTTGATAGCGGTGCCGTTGGCGAACGTCGCCTCGACGTGACTACCGCGGTCGGCGGCGCCGGTGCAGCGATGCGCCAGATGGATGCGCTCGGGCGGCATCGCCTGCACCAGGATCTGGTGCATGTCGCCGCGGTGGAACACGTAGTGCGGCGAGCCGTAACGCGTCTCCATTTCGTGCGCGGTGCGCGAGAAGGCAAGCGTGCGGCCGTCCTGCCAGCGGCGCTGGTGGAAGCCGGCCGGGCGCACCGCCGCCTTGGCGAGCTCGTCACCCAGCCCGAGCTTGATCAGGAGCCGCGTCGCGTTCGGGCTCATGACGAGACCGGCGCCGGCTTCCGTCATCTGCCGCGATTGCTCGTAGATCTGAACGTCGAAGCCTGCGCGCAACAGGTGCAGCGCAGCGGTGAGGCCGCCGATGCCACCGCCGATCACCGCAACGGACAATTGCGCCATTAGTTCTTATTCTTGTTGAGCATGATCTTTTCCGAAAACCGGTTCCCACTTTTCGGGATCATGCTCTAAGCGACGCGCTTGCCACGCACTTGGTCGTAGCCGGCGACAGCGCCGGCCCGGTCGGCGGCGGAGAATGGCGCGAGCGGCGGCTTCATCCGCGCAAGCGCCGGGTCGCCGTGGATGTGCGCGAGCAGAGCCTTCACGCCCGACACCAGCGGCTTACCATCGAACAGTTTGCGGATGGTGACGGCTTGATCGAGCGCTGCCTTGTCGCCCTTGCTCCAGGCGAGCTGGCACAGATCGGCATTGAGGTTGGCGGTGGCCGAAATGCAGCCCGCGAACGCGCCGCCTCGCGCGTCGAGCAGCACCGCCTCGGTCGAGGGGAACACGTCGAAGCTCTTTGAAATCGCCGCAGCCTCGCGGGCGTAGTTCATGTCGCCGGAAGAATCCTTCAGGCCGACGATGCGATTGCCGAACGCATCAAGGAGGCGTTTCAGCAGTGCGGCGTGCCAGTGCAAGCCGGATTGCTGCGGGTAGTGATAGAGATAGATCGGAACCGGCTTTTGTGCGGTCGCCTTCACGATCGTCTCGATGTAGGCAACCAGGCCGTCGTCCGGCACGCCCTTGTAGTAGAACGGCGGCAGCACCAGCGCGCCGGCAAAGCCCAGCTCCGAGGCGTAACGGGTCAGCGCCACCGCGTCGGCAGTGGCGGCGGCTCCGGTGCCAACCATCATGCGGTCGAGCGGCAGGCCCGCGGCCTTGTAGCTATCCATCACGCGCTTGCGCTCTTCCAGCGAGAATGAGGTCGCCTCGCCGGTGGTGCCGAGCACATTGAGCCCGTCGCAGCCGTTGTCGGTCAGGAAGCGCGCGAGCTTGGTGGCGCGCGCCGTGTCGGGCGAGCCGTCCTCGTTGACCGGGGTGGCGACGGCGGCGATAACGCCGCGAAGTTTGTTGGCGGCCATAAGCTCTCCCTCTCAATCGGCGGCACCATAAGGCACTTGGCGGCGGACATGAAGCGGTCCCGACGCACCTTGCCGTCCCCCTTCCGATGGGCTGGACAATAAATCCGTACGGCGACGAGGAGGCGAGCGGCTCAGCCGCTCACATTGAATGCCGCCAGCGCCGCCATGTTGACGAGCTGGCTGTCCTTGGCGCCGAGCGGCACGATCTGCACCGGCCGATCGAGGCCCACCAGAATGGGGCCGATCACGGTGGCGCCGCCGAGCTCTTGCAGGAGCTTGGTTGAGATCGAGGCGGAATGGAACGCCGGCATGATGAGCACGTTGGCGGGTCCGGTGAGCCGGCAGAACGGATAGGCGGCCGCGACCTCCGGGTTGAGCGCAACATCGGCCGACATTTCGCCGTCGTATTCGAAATCGACGCGGCGGCTGTCGAGAATCTTCACCGCCTCGATCACGTGTGCCGAGCGTTCGCCCGGCGGATGACCAAAGGTCGAGAAGGCAAGCAGTGCCAGCCGCGGCACGTAGCCCATGCGGCGCGCCACGCCGGCGGCTTCGACCGCGATGTCGGCCAGCTCGTCCGCTTTCGGCATTTCATGGATGGCGGTGTCGGCGACCAGCACGGTGTGCCCGCGCGACAGCACGAGCGAAATGCCGATCACGCGGTGGCCGGGTTTGGGGTCGATGACTCGGCGCACGTCTTCCAGCGCCACCGAATAATTGCGGGTCACGCCGGTCACCATGGCGTCGGCGTCGTCGAGCGCCACCATGCAGGACGCGAACGTGTTGCGGTCCTGGTTCACCATGCGCTGACAGTCGCGGAACAGGTAGCCCTGGCGCTGCAAACGCTCATACAGATAAGCCGCGTAGTTGGAATTCCGCGTCGACAATGCCGCATTGATGATCTGGATGCCGCTGCCGAGTTCGATGCCAAGGTTTTTCGCACTCTGGCGGATCGGCTCCTCGCGGCCGACCAGCAGCGCGGTGCCGAGCCCTTCGTTGACGAAGCTCGCGGCGGCGCGGATCACCTGATCCTCCTCGCCCTCCGCGAACACCACGCGCTTGGGCGCGCGGCGCAGGCGCTGGAACACGCGCTGCAATACACCGGCGACCGGATCGCGCCGGGTGCGCAGGCTCTGGCGGTAGGCGTCCATGTCGGCGATCGGCTTGCGCGCCACTCCGGTGTCCATCGCCGCCTTTGCCACCGCGGGCGGCACATAGGAAATCAGCCGCGGATCGAACGGCACCGGGATGATGTAGTCGGGTCCGTATTGCGGCCGTGCGCCGTAGGCGGCGGCCACTTCGTCGGGCACGTCTTCGCGCGCCAGCTCGGCGAGCGCCCTCGCGGCCGCGATCTTCATCTCCATATTGATCGTGGTGGCGCGCACGTCGAGCGCCCCGCGGAAGATGTAGGGGAAGCCCAGAACGTTGTTGACCTGGTTCGGATAGTCGGAGCGGCCGGTCGCCATGATGGCGTCGTCGCGCACCTCATAGACGTCTTCCCAGGTGATCTCCGGGTCGGGGTTCGCCATCGCGAAGATGATCGGCTTTGGCGCCATTGACTTGACCATGTCCTTGCTCACCGCGCCCTTGACCGACAGGCCATAGAACACGTCGGCACCCTTCATGGCGTCGGCGAGCGTGCGCGCCGAGGTCTTCACCGCATAGGCCGACTTCCACTGGTTCATGCCCTCGGTGCGGCCTTCGTAGATCACGCCCTTGGTGTCGCAGAGGATGAGGTTTTCCGGCCGAAAGCCGATCGAGCGCAAAAGCTCGAGGCACGCGATGCCGGCTGAGCCCGCGCCGTTGCAGACGATTTTGGTGGTTTCCATCTTGCGCCCAGTCAGATCGAGCGCATTGAGCAGGCCCGCGGTCGAGATGATGGCGGTGCCATGCTGGTCGTCGTGAAACACCGGGATGTCGAGCAATTCGCGCAGCCGCTGCTCGATCACGAAGCACTCGGGTGCCTTGATGTCCTCGAGGTTGATGCCACCCCAGCCTTTGCCGAGCAGCTTCACGCAGTTGATGATTTCGTCGGGATCCTCCGACGACACTTCGAGATCGATGGAATCGATGTCGGCAAAGCGCTTGAACAGCACCGCCTTGCCTTCCATCACGGGCTTCGCCGCGAGCGCGCCGAGGTTGCCAAGTCCCAGGATGGCGGTGCCGTTGGTGATGACGGCAACGAAGTTGCCTTTGGTGGTGTAGTCGTAAGCCTTGTTTTCATCCGCGGCGATCGCGAGCACCGGTATGGCGACGCCCGGCGAATAGGCCAGCGACAGGTCGCGCTGTGTCGCCATCGGCTTGGTCGCCACCACCTCGAGCTTTCCGGGCCGCGGATGGCTGTGGAAAAGAAGCGCTTCCTGTTCGGTGAAGGTGGGTCGGTTGCCGCTGGATTTCTTCGCCATATCAACTCTCTACTTGCGGCACCAAACGCCGGTGGCTGACGTTAGCGGAACCCGTGGTGGCTGCTCAAGGGCAGGGCAGAGGTGCGACGCCGGAAGGATTGAACCGCCGGAGCCGGCGGGTTAAGCGGTTGCCGGGGACGGCGCCCGGAACCACCATATGATCCGCTTCTTCCTGCGTTCGCTCGGGCTGGTGCTGCTCGCGCTGGCGTTTATCTTCGTGATCTATGACGGCATGCGGTTGATCGCAGACCGCAAGTTCTTTCCCACGAAGGTCGGCCAGTTCTGGAGTGACGTTCACGCCAACAGCCTCGACGGCCTGCGTTCCGCGGTGGAGAACCACATCTCGCCAGGCGTCTGGGCGTTGGCCGTGCAGCCCGTGCTGGAGCAGCCGACCGCGCTGGTGTTCGGCGTCCTCGGCGTGATCCTGATCGTGTTCGGCCGCAAGAAAAAGCCGCTGATCGGCTACGCGCGCGACTGACCCTACTTCAGGCCATCGATGCCGGAGCGTGCGATTTGGGCGTCCTGTGCCGACAGCACGCCGGACACGCCGATTGCGCCGACGATCTTGCCGTCCATCACGATCGGCAGGCCGCCTTCCAGCGGCACGATGTCTTTGAGCGCCAAGAACCGCAGGCCGCCGCCGCCGGCCTGGATGGCGTCGTCGAGCACCTTGGTCGGCCGTTTGAACATCAGTGCGGTCTTGGCTTTGCCCTGCGCAATGTCGATCGACGACAGCTGGGTGTTGTCGGAGCGGTGCAGCATCACGATATGGCCGCCGCTGTCGATGATGGCGATCACGACCGCCCAGTTGTTCTTGCTGGCGTCGGCTTCGGCCGCGGCCATGATCCGTCGTGCATTCTCGATCCCGATCGGCGGTCCATAGGGCGGCGGCGCGGTTTGCGCAGGCGCTGGAGTTATGCCGGGCAGCAAGGCCAGGAGCGCAAAGGCGCCGACGCTGACAATGGTCTTGAGCGTGGTCATGTGGGGGCCTCCCCGGGGGAATCGAAGCGCCGCAGCATAGGTTGCCGGGGCCGTCAGGGAAACAGCCCGCTCGCGGCTCCGTGAGGCCGCCGTCAGCAGGGGTGGCTGGAATGTGACCGGCAAACCGCGTGTGGCGACGTGAATCCGCGCCTCATCCGGCTTATATTGGCTCCTTCGATTTCAGGAGAACCAACGATGTTCATGTTCAACAAAAAGACGGCCATGCCGGGCAAGGACGAGGCGCTGCCGGGCCGTGCGACGCCGATCCGCACCGCAGCGAAGCATTTCGTCAATCATAACCCGCTCCAGGGCCCCTATCCGCAGGGCCTCGAAATGGCGATTTTCGGCATGGGCTGCTTCTGGGGCGCCGAGCGCAAGTTCTGGGAACTCGGTGACGGCATCTACACGACCGCGGTCGGCTATGCGGCCGGCCACACGCCCAATCCGACCTACGAGGAGGTTTGCTCCGGCCGCACCGGCCACAACGAGGTGGTGCTGGCGGTCTATGACCCGAAAAAGATGTCCTACGAGAAACTGCTCAAGACCTTCTGGGAAAGCCATGACCCGACCCAGGGCATGCGCCAGGGCAACGACGCCGGCACGCAATATCGCTCGGGCATCTACACGTTCTCGCCGGCGCAGAAGAAGGCAGCCGAGGAGTCGAAAGCGATGTTCGGCAAGGCGCTGGCAGCCAAGCGCTATGGAGCGATCACCACTGAGATCCTCGATGCGCCGCCGTTCTACTTCGCCGAGGACTATCACCAGCAATATCTGGCCAAGAATCCAGCTGGCTATTGCGGGCTCGGCGGCACTGGCGTGTCATGCTCGATTGGCACCGGAGCCACAACCGCGGCGCACTGAAGTTCCAGCGCAAGAAACGCGACAAGAAACCCGAGAGGACCGCAGCCGCGGCCCTCTTTGTTTTTCGGGCGTTTGGTTGAGGGGCGATACGGCACATTAGGGCGCGAAACGACGGCCTGCGGCACGATCCTAAGCCTTCATTAACCATACTGCGGGTTAATCCGGCTTAACCATTCCCGAGGCCTGCCCGGATTCGCTCCCGCATGCGGCTTGCGCGTTGTCTTGTGCTCCTTTTGGCCACGCTGGCGCTCGCCGCCTGTGCGAGCACAGCGTCGCGTCAGGCGGTCGCGCCCGCCGCCACTGCCGATCTCGACACGCTGATGTACGGCGGGATGCAGCAGCCAGGCACGCAGCCGCGAGCGGTGAAACGCGTGGCGCAAGTTGCGCCGGTGGCCAGCATGGCGCCGGAAATTGTTCCGGTCGGCGGGCCCTACGTGCCGGTGTCGGACGGGCCCTACACGCTCGATTCCGGCGACAAGCTCCGCATCGTGGTGTTCGGCCAGGACAATCTGAGCAACGCCTATGCGGTCGATGCCGCGGGCCAAGTCACCATGCCGCTGATCGGCGCCGTCACGGCGCGCGGGCTTACCACGCAGCGATTGTCGGGTGCCATTGCGGGACGGCTCAAGCAAAGCTTCATCCGCGATCCGAGCGTGGCGGTGGAGGTCGAGGTGTACCGGCCGTTCTTCGTGCTCGGCGAGGTGACGTATCCCGGCCAATATCCTTACGTGCCGCACATGACGGTCGAGAACGCGATCTCGATTGCGGGCAGCTTCACGCCGCGCGGTTACCGCTACGAGGTCACCGTCACCCGCAAGCAGAACGGTGAATCCTTCCGCCTGCGGCTGCCGCTCTCCGCCCCGATCCGCGCCGGCGACATCGTCACTGTCGCCGAACGCTGGTTCTGATTCCACTCCGTCTGTCGTAAGATCGGCGCTCCAACCTAAGAGGGAGCGGCCATGCGCGCGATCAGACTTGCTATCCTGTTTGCTATCTTGGCATTGAGTTTCAGTTGCGGTGCCGCAGCGCCCGCATTCGCTCAGGACAAATTCCCGAGCCGTCCGATCAAGTTCGTGGTCGGCTTCCTGGCCGGCGGGCCGAACGATATCGTTGCCCGCATCTTTTGCGATTGGCTGACGCCGCATCTCGGCCAGCCCTGCGTGGTCGAGAACCGCACTGGTCAAGGCGGCATGATCGCGGCGCAATCGGTGATCAGCTCGCCGCCCGACGGCTACACCATCATGTTCGTCGCGCCCAACAACGCCATCGGCCAGACGCTCTACAAGAACCTGCCGTTCAACCACGTCCGCGACACCACGCCGATCGCCGGCACCATGAACCTCACCAACATCATGGTGGTGCCGCCGTCGCTGCCGGCAAAGACCGTCGCCGAGTTCATTGCCCACGCCAAGGCCAATCCGGGCAAGCTCAGCTTCGCCTCATCCGGCAATGGCACCTCGGTCCACATGTCGGGCGAGCTGTTCAAGATGATGACGCAACTCGACATCGTGCACGTGCCCTATCGCGGTTCGGCCGGCATCTATCCCGATCTCCTGACCGGCAAGGTCGATGTCCTGTTCGACAACCTGCCGGGCTCGATCCAGTTCGTGAAGGAAGGCAAGCTGCGGGCGCTCGCGGTCACCACGGCGAAGCGCTCCGACGCGTTGCCCGACGTGCAGACGGTTGCCGAGACCGTCCCGGGCTATGAGGCGAGCGTGTTCTACGGCGTCGCCGGTCCCAAGGGCATCCCGCCGGAGGTGGTCGAGGTTCTCAACAAGGCGTTCAACGCGGCGCTGGCGGATCCGAAGATCAAGCAGCGCATCGCGCAACTTGGAGCTGTGCCGACGCCGATGACGCCGGCGGAGTTCGGCAAGCTCCTCGCCGACGAGACCGAAAAGTGGGCCAAGGTGGTGAAGGCCGCCAACCTCTCGATCGAGTGACATTGCTCGTCATCGCTCCGATCGGCAAAAAAATCGGCCGCGCTTTGTGCGCGGCCGATGTGTTTTCGCTGCTGACGCGCAGCGCTGCTACTTCTTCATGTGCTTGGCGAGGAACGCGCTGGTGCGCTGCCAGGCCAGATCGCAGCTCGCATTATGGAAGCTGCCGCGCTCGTCGCAATGGAAGCCGTGGCCGGCGTCCGCATAGACGTAGATCTCGCAGTCACCGGAACGCTTCTGCTTGATCGTCTCGACGTCGGTCATCGGGATGCTAGCGTCCTTCTCGCCGAAATGCATTTGCACAGCGCACTTCGGCTTCTCGTCTGCGAAGGCGGCGATGCGGCCACCGTAATAGGCAACCGATGCGCTCAAGCCCGAGAGGCGCGTGGCGGCCAGGAATGCAATCGTGCCACCCATGCAGAAGCCGATGATGCCGACCGGGCCGGCTCCCTTGATCTCTTTGATGGCGGCGTCGGTGTCGCGCATCATCGCGTCCCAATCGGGCTTGGCGACGAAGGTGCGCGATTTCTCGATTTCCGCCGGCGTGTAGCCACACTGGTAATCCTTCACCTGGCGGTCGAACAGCGCCGGCGCTACCGCCACATAGCCTTCGCTCGCGAGCCGGTCACAGACCGCGCGGATGTGCTGGTTGACGCCGAAAATCTCCTGAATGACGACCATGCCGCCCTTCGGCGTGCCGGCCGGATCGGCGCGATAGGCGCCGAGTTGGTGGCTGTCGGACGCAGTGAGCGTGAAGTGCTTTCCCAAGGGTACCTCCCGATGTTCAGACCGCATTAACCATTCCGGCCCCGGTTCTGCTGATAGGCCGGGACCGGCCGGAGCGGATGTTTATCACGGCTTTGCTGGTTTGTACGGCGCGGGCCGAAATCGCGGTCACGCAAAACCGGTGCCAGGTTTCGGAATCGCGTTGCCGCAGGCTGAACCTTTCCGGTGGGGCGCACGACCAACGGGGGAAGGCAAACACGCCTCAACGCAAACCGAGACCCAGGAGCTACCAATGATCCGCAAGTCCCTTCTTCTCGCAGTCGCTGCGGCCGCCACCTTCGGCGCGTCGATGCTGATGACCTCCACGGCAGACGCTCGCGGCTTCGGCCCCGGCGCCCGCGGCCCTTCGCATGGCCCGAGCTTCTCGCGCGCGAACTTCGTGCGTCATCCCGGCTTCCACCACCATCACCACCGCCACTGGCACGCTCACTGGCGCTATCCGCGGATCTGGTACTACCCGCGCCCGATCTACACTGGCTACGCGGCTGCTCCGCTCGCGGCTCCGGTTGCCAACACCTGCAACTGCTTGACCAAGCAGTACACGCAGGATCCGAGCAACCCCGGCGTCAACGTCGTGGTGTTCAAGGATGTCTGCACCGGTGAGCTGGCGATGAATCCTCCGGCGCAGGCGCCGGTCCAGCAGAGCCAGGCTCAGTAAGCTCGGCGAAACAAGTCACTCTGAGACGCGAACCCCGGCCTTGTGCCGGGGTTCGTTTTTTATTGGAGCAAGAGGGGTCGGGACGGTTGTGCGCTGCACCGCAGCGACCGCTGGGCAAAACGGATGCCAATTTCCTGAATCAGGTTGCCGGAGGCTGAACCTTTCCGGTGGAGCGGGCGACTAACTGTTCGAAGGCCACGAAATAACCCACTCAACCAAAACGCAAATCTGACCTCACAAATCTAACCCCCCAAATCTAACCCCTAGGAGCTTCCCATGATCCGCAAGTCCCTCATCCTCGCCGTTGCTGCGGCCGCCACCTTCGGCGCGTCGCTGCTGATGACCTCCGCTGCTGATGCCCGCGGCTTCGGCCCCGGCGCCCACGGCCCCTCGCGCGCGAACTTCGCTCGCTTCCACGGCCATAACTTCCGCCACCACTTCGCATGGAACCATCACCACCACCGCCACTGGCATCCGCGGGTGTGGTACCGCCCGATCTACACCGGTTACACCGGCTACGCCGCTTACTCCGCTCCGGTCGCTGCTGCTGCTCCGGTTGCCAACACCTGCAACTGCCTGACCAAGCAGTACACGCAGGATCCGAG
>CAMDDZ010000052.1 GCA_945893145.1 Rhodoplanes serenus
CAAGACCTTGCTCCGCAAGGCCGCAGAACGAACCGTCGAAGCCACATGGAAACGCATCGGTGCCTTGCTCCGCACCTTCTCGCCTCAGGAGTGCTCCAACTACTTCAGAAACGCCGGATACGCTTCAAAATAGATGGATCAGACTCTAGAGCATGATCCCGAAAAAGCCTGCCTCGGACTTGATCCGGGGTGGAAACCGGTTTTCGGAAAAGATCATGCTCAAACATAGAGACTAAGTGTCTCGCGCTGGCGCGCCGAGGACAAGACTGTTCTGGCGCCCCAACATGCGCGTTCAGAGCGATCAAGTTGAAGGGGACGACATGAAACGGGATGACGCCAGAGACAGCAGCGCGCCTACTGGCACACCGCGCGGCTGATGAACGTCACCATCGTGCAATCGCCGGGCTGCTTGCCGGAGAGATAGACCCGCGGCGGGCATTGCTCAGCCGAGGTGAAATCCATGCTTTTGCCGGTGGCAAAGCCCTTCTTGCGGCACAGCTGTTCGGCTGCGGCCTGGCAATCCGGCGCGCCATTGGCCGCGAGCTCGCAGCGTTCACGGCCGTTGACGACGCGCTGGGTCGGCAACGTGGCGACGGCCTCGACCGCGGTCCGGGTGGCATCGACCGCGCCCTTGGTGACGTTGCCGACATTCTGCCCGGCCTCCGCCGCCTTGTCGCCGAAGGTCTTGCCGGTGGCCGCAGCCTTGCCGTTGAGGTCATCGATCCGCTGCTTGGCGCCCTCGACGTGAGCGCGAAAGTCAGCGGCGCCTTGCTGGAAGAAGCGGCCGATCGAATCGAACACGCCCGGGGTCGGTGGCGCGGGCTGCGCGGGTGGCGCAGGCGGTTGCGGCAGCGCGTCCGGCGCCGGCTCCTGTTGCGCGAGCGCGAGCTGCGACGTCACCAGCAGCAGCGCCGCAGCCACGGCGACACGCGCGCCGAAATGACGCGGACTGCAAACAAGGGCTGGTCGGCATCGGCTGAACATGGCGATGAATCGCTAGGTCCCGTCGCGTTGGCGCACACCCGCACTTTATACCGGCCGGGATGGCGAAATTGAGGAACCCTGACCGGGCGTTCGCGGGCCTGCGCTAGAACAAATATAGCGCGGCAATGACGCCGATGACGAGTGTGACAAACGTCACAGTGACCCAAAATCCGAGCCGTTCCTCGATAATGCGGCGCGCCTGGACGCCGTAGCGATTGAGCAAAAAAGCCAGCAGATAGAAGCGCGTACCGCGCGCAATGAGCGACAGCACCACGAACATCAAAAAGCTATAGCCGGCAAAGCCCGACGTTATGGTGACGATCTTGTAGGGGATGGGCGTGACGCCCTTGAGCAGGATGATCCACGTGCCCCATTTGGCGTAGGCCTCCCGGAACGCCTCGACCTTGCCGCCGTAGCCATAAAGATTGATCAGCCATCCGCCGATCGAATCGTACAGCAGCGCGCCGATCGCATAGCCGAGGATGCCACCCGCGACCGACGTCAGCGTGCAGACATGCGCATAGTGCCAGGCGCGATCCGGCCGCGCGATCGCCATCGGCACCATCATGGTGTCGGGCGGGATCGGAAAGAACGAGCTTTCAATGAACGAGATGAAACCCATCAGCCAAACGGCATAGGGTTTTTCGGCGGCGTTGATGCACCAGTCATAAAGGCTGCGGAGCATGGCGCGCTTGCTTAGAGCACGCGTCTGGGCTTGTCCAACCGGCGATAAATGCGAGGAAGATCAGCGTCGCCTGGTGCTGGGCGGCTAACGCCGCTTGGGCGCGCGGCGGCTTTCGAGCAGGACAACCTTGCGGCGCGCCGGGACTTCGGGGTGTTGCTTCTTCGGAAGCTTCTCGGCAATCCCCATCATGCGCTCACGGCGCAGCATCTCGTCCCAGACTTCGCTGGGCCGCACTTCGGCTTCCGCCCAGAGCACCACGAGGTTGTAGAGCAGATCCGCGCTCTCGCGCACCACCGCTTCGCGATCGCCGTTCATCGCGTCGATGACGACTTCGACGGCTTCCTCGGCGAGCTTCTTGGCCATCTTGGCGCGGCCGGAACGAAACAGCCGCGCGGTGCGCGACACCGCCGGATCGCCGGTCTTGGCAGCGATCACTTGCTCGTACAGGCGGTCGAGCGAATCAGCCATGGTTCACACACATACACTGAACGGCTTTACGTGTCGGTTAACAATTGCCGTCGCGGCGCAAGAGATCAAGAGAAAGATCCAAAAGAAAGCTCAAGGAGAAAAGGCGCCGCCCGAAGGCGGCGCCAACAACGCAGTGACTCGAGCTTCGTTTCATTCTTATCGTTAGCGGCGCCAGTGGTGACGGTGCCCATAGTAGGCCGGGCCAGGGACAGCCGGGCCGTAGTAGGCCGGCGCCGGGGCATAGACCGGAGCACCGTAATAGGGCTGGTGGTAACGCTCCTGAGCGGCGTTGATCGCAGCGATGGTCGCGATGGTGCCGAAGATTCCGGCGACGGCCCCAAGGATCGCGGCGTCGCCGCGAGAGCGGGCTTCCGCCGGAGTGAATGTCACAGTGGTGAGCGCAATCGCCGCCGCAGCCGCGGCAGCCAGAACGCGCTTTCGGTTCGTCAGCATGTGTACCCTCCATCAGGGATCACGTTAAGGATCACGTTCCCTGCTATCACTGCGTTCAAGATAGGGAGTCGTTCGGGCGGCGCGAGGCGGCGGCGCATTATGTTTTTGCAATGTATCGGAACAAACGTTCAGAATTGACGTGGTGCGCTGCAACGTAAAAACGCTGCGTCGTTCAAGAATTTTTGCAATCACTGCCCGGCGCTGAGCAACGTGGCGTTGCCGCCGGCTGCCGCGGTGTTGATGGTCACCGTCTGCTCAGTGACGAAGCGCTTGAGATAATTCGGCCCGCCGGCCTTCGGTCCGGTGCCGGAAAGCCCCGAGCCGCCGAACGGCTGCGTGCCAACCGCCGCCCCGATCATGCTGCGGTTGACATAGACGTTGCCGTTCGCAAGCCGCGTGACGATTTTCTCGACCGTCGCATCGATGCGCGAATGAATGCCGAGCGTAAGCCCCGTGCCATTGCGGGCGATCTCGTCCAACACAGTGTCGAGCTCGGAGGCCTGCCACCGCACCACATGCAGAATCGGCCCGAACACCTCTTCGTTGAGGTCGCGCGCGCTGTCGAGCGCGACGATCGTGGGTGGCACGTAAAGCCCACGCGCCGGCAGCGGCCGTTGCGCGTCGGAGCGGAATTGCACGCGGCCGGCCTTTTGCGCGATCCAGCGGTCGAGCCGCTGCTTGGCATCGGCATCGATCACCGGCCCGACGTGAGTGGCCGGGTCGCGCGGGTCGCCAACCTTCAGCTCCTGCGCCGCGCCCGCGATCATCTCGATCATGCGGTCAGCCACGTCTTCCTGCACACAGAGCAGCCGTAACGCTGAGCAGCGCTGGCCGGCGGAGCGAAACGCCGACGTCACCACGTCATCGGTCACCTGTTCGGGCAGCGCGGTCGCATCCACGATCATGGCGTTGATGCCGCCGGTTTCAGCGATGAGCGGCACGATCGGGCCATCCTTGGCGGCGAGCGCGCGGTTGATGGCGCGGCCGACTTCGGTCGAGCCCGTGAAAGCGACGCCGGCAACACGCGGATCGGCAACAAGCGCCGCACCGGTCTTGCCATCACCCGGCACCAGATGCAGCGCGCTCGCCGGAACGCCGGCCTGATGGAATAAGCGTATGGCCTCGGCCGCGATCAGAGGCGTTTGCTCGGCAGGCTTCGCCACCACCGCATTGCCGGCGACCAGCGCCGCGCTGACCTGTCCCAAGAAAATCGCCAGCGGAAAATTCCACGGGCTGACGCAGACGAACACGCCGCGGCCGCGGTAAGTCAGCGCGTTGGACTCGCCCGTTGGGCCCGGCATCGGTTGAGGCGCGAGCGTCCGGCGCGCTTGCGCCGCATAATAGCGGCAATAGTCCACGGCCTCGCGCACCTCGGAGACGGCATCGTCGAGCGTCTTGCCGCCTTCGATCTGCGCCAGCGCAATCAGCCGGCCGCGGCTCGTTTCCAACAGCTCCGCCGCACGTTCGAGGATTTCGGCGCGGCGCTCGACCGGCACCGCGGCCCAGGCCAAAAATCCGGCTTGCGCCGCAGCCATCGCGGCTTGCGCGGTCGCGGCGTCGGCTTCGATCACCGAGCCGATCGTGCTGCCATCGATAGGCGAAACAACGGGGCGAGACGCGCTACCACGCGATGCGCCATCGATCAGGGGCGCGGCCTGGGCATCCTTCGGCGTCGCGCGTTTGACCTCCGCGAGCAGCGCCGCGAGCGCGGCGCGGTCACCGAATTCGACGCCGGTCGAGTTGGCGCGCTCGGGCCGATAGAGATCGCGCGGCAACGGAATCTGGCGGTGGCGGGCGTGCGCGACATCGCCGATCCAGGCCTGCGGCCGCTTCAGAATCGCCTCGACCGGCACATTCGGATCGGCGGCCACCGCCACGAACGAGGAATTCGCTCCGTTCTCCAGCAGCCGTCGCACCAGATAGGCCAGCAGTTCGCGATGGCTGCCGACCGGCGCATAGACCCGGCAGGCAGCGCCCGGCGCCTCGGCCAGCAAGGCCTCGTACAACACCTCGCCCATGCCGTGCAGCCGCTGGAATTCGAATCCCTCGACGCCGCCGGCCTGCTCGATCACGCTCGCGACCGTGAGCGCGTTGTGGGTCGCAAATTGCGGATAAAGGCGCGGCCGGGCCGTCAAGAGCTGGCGGATGCAGGCCATGTAGCTCAGATCGGTCATCGGCTTGCGCGTGAACACTGGATAGTCCGGCAAGCCGCGCTCCTGCGCGTGCTTCACCTCGGTGTCCCAGTAGGCGCCCTTCACCAGCCGCACCATCAGGCGGCGGTCGAGCGCGTAGGCTATGTCCGCGAGCCAGCCGATCACCGCCGGCGCGCGCTTCTGATAGGCCTGCACCGCGAGCCCGAAGCCATCCCATCCGGCAAGCGACGGATCGGCCAGCACATCAGCAATGACTTCAAGCGACAGTTCGAGCCGGTCGGCCTCCTCGGCATCGACCGTGAAATTGAGATCATGGCGCTTGGCTTGGCGCGCGAGTTCCAGCACACGCGGATTGAGCTCAGCCAGCACGCGCTCGCGCGACACCGCCTCGTAGCGCGGATGCAGCGCCGAGAGCTTGACCGAAATGCCGGGCCGCACCGGCAGCGCCGCATTCCCGGCGCGCGTGCCGATCGCCTCGATGGCCGCGGCGTAAGCCTCGAAGTAACGCGCGGCGTCCGCGGCGGTGCGCGCGCCCTCGCCCAGCATATCGAACGAATAACGGAACTCGCGGTGCGAGCCGGCGCGCGATAGCGCCTCGCCGATAGTCTGGCCAAGCACGAAATGCGAGCCGAGGAGCTTCATGGCCTGCCGGGTCGCAACCCGCACGGTCGGCACGCCGAGGCGCTTCACCACGCTGCCGACGATATTCTCCGGCGTCTCGCCCGGCTGAATGACCCGCGCCGTAAGGCCAAGCGTCCAGGCCGAGGCAGAGACCAGCAACGCGCCGGAGTTTCCCGCCTGCGACCAGTCGCCGGCCGCGAGCTTGTCCTCGATCAGCCGGTCGGCCGTGGCGGAATCGGGTACGCGCAGCAGCGCTTCCGCCAGCACCATGAGGGCCAGGCCCTCCTTGGTGGAGAGCGAATAGGCATGGAGGAAGTCTTCGATGCCGCCAAGTCCGCCCGCGCGGGCGCGGATGGTCTCGATCAGACGCCGGGCCCGGGCGTCGATGCGCGCCTCGGCTGCCTCATCGCCGCTCTGCCCCGCCAAAAGACGGGCGGCGATCTCCTCGTCCGGCACCGCATAGGGCGTCCGGAATAGCGGCACCGCAACTGCCGCGCGTGGGCTCGTCATTCGAGCAGCCTTTCGATCGCCTCGAATTGAGTCTTTAGTCTATCAGCCGCGGGACTAGGCAGCGTTGCCCAGCGCGGCGGCAGAACGGCACTCTAGTTGTGCAGAAACGCCACGGCCTGTGCAGAGTGCCCGTGACCAAAGCGCGCCCGCCTTGCTCTTTCATTCGGCATGTTCTTTGCTGAGCGAAAGAGCACCGGAAATGGCCTGGTACCGCGCTGGGCCGTTTGGTGGAAAAGTAAGGATACGACACATGGGCGATATGGGCGACATGAACACTGGTGGCAAGAACATCCACGGGCGCAGCCGGATCGGCTTGGCGCTCGCGGCGGCACTGGGGGCACTGCTGATCCATGGGCCCGCAGCCGCCCAGACCTCGATCAAGTTCAGCCTCGATTTTAAATTCGAGGGACCGGCGGCGCCGTTCCTGGTCGCGATCGACAAGGGATATTTCAAGGCCGAAGGCCTGGATGTCACCATCGATACCGCGGCGGGCTCGCTGGAGCCGATCACGCGCGTCGCCTCCGGCACCTACGACATGGGCTTTGGCGACATCAACTCGCTGATCAAGTTCCGCGACGCCAATCCGGGCACGCCGATCAAAGGCGTGTTCATGGTCTATAACAAGCCGCCGTTCTCGGTGGTCGGCCGCAAGAGCCGCGGCATCGCCAAGCCGAAGGACCTGGAAGGCAAGAAGCTCGGCGCGCCGCCCGCCGATGGCGCGTTCGCGCAGTGGAAGATCTTCGTGCAGGCAAACCAGATCGACGCCAGCAAGGTTACGATCGAGCCGGTCGGCTTCCCGGTGCGCGAGCCGATGCTGGCTGCGGGCCAGGTCGACGCCATCACGGGCTTCTCGTTCTCGTCCTACATCAACCTCAAGGACAAGGGCGTTCCAGTCGACGACATCGTCGTGCTGCTGATGGCCGACTACGGCGTCAATCTGTACGGCAACATCATCATGGTGAACCCGAAGTTCGCCGCCGAAAAGCCGGAAGCCGTGAAGGGCTTCCTGCGCGCCTTCTTGAAAGGGCTGAAGGACACGGTGCGCAGCCCGGCGACCGCCGTCGACTCCGTGCTCAAGCGCAACGACATCGCCAAGAAGCCGATCGAGCTCGAACGTCTCAACATGGCGCTGCGCGACAACATTCTGACGCCCGAGGTCAAGACCAATGGCTTTGGCGGCGTCGACATGGCGCGGCTCGACAAGTCGATCGACCAGATCGCCCTGACCTACGACTTCAAGAACGCCAGGCCGAAAGGCGCCGACGTTTTCGACGAATCGTTCCTGCCGTCGGCCGCCGACCGCAAGGCGCCCTGACGCGGTAACAATGGGGGCTGCCTCGTGTCCGCCTTCGTCGCGCTCGACGGGGTAAGTCATTCCTACGGCGCCGTCGGCGGGTCGGCCGAGGGCACGCTCGCGGTCGATGGACTGACGATCTCAGTCGAAGCCGGTGAGTTCGTCGCCGTTGTCGGGCCGTCGGGCTGCGGCAAATCCACCCTGATGAAGCTCGCGACCGGATTGCAGTTTCCATTCAAGGGCGCAGTCCGGATCGCGGGCAACGTCATCCGCTCGCCGGTCAAGATCGCCGGCATGGCGTTCCAGGCGCCAACCCTGCTGCCGTGGCGAACCACCCTCGACAATCTCCTGCTGCCGCTCGAGATCGTCGAGCCGCATCGCAGCGAGATGCGCCGGCGCAAGCCCGAATACATCGAGCGCGCCAGAAAGCTGCTCGCCTCGGTTGGGCTCGGCGGCCTCGGCGGCAAATATCCGTGGGAGTTATCCGGCGGCATGCAGCAACGCACGTCGCTCTGCCGTGCGCTGATCCACGAGCCGCAGCTGTTAATGCTCGACGAGCCGTTCGCAGCACTCGATGCATTCACCCGCGAGGAATTGTGGTGCGTGATCCGTGACCTGCACGCGGCGCGCAAGATCACCGTCATCCTGGTCACCCATGACCTGCGCGAGGCCGTGTTTCTCGCCGACCGCGTGTTCGTGATGTCGTCGCGGCCCGGCCGCATCATCGCCGAGCGCCCTATCGAGTTGCCGCGGCCGCGCGAGCTCGACGTCACGTTCACACCGGCGTTCTCCGACATCGTGCAGGAGCTGCGCGGACACATCGTCAGGGCACGGCAGGGATGAGCCAGCAGCTCCTCATTCGGGCATCGCCCTGGATTTTCACCATCGTCACGGCGCTGGTGTGGGAGGCGGCGTGCCGCCTGTTCCAGATTCCGCCGTTCTTCCTGCCGCCGCCGACCGCGATCGCGGAAGCCTTTGTGGAGTTCTGGGGGCCGATTTACCGCAACTCGCTTTACACACTCTCGACCACGCTGATCGGCTTCGGAATGGCGGTCGGCTTCGGCCTCGCGCTGGGGCTCGTTGTCGGCTGGTCGCGCGCGATCTATGCCGGACTCTATCCGCTGATGATCGGCTTTAACGCCGTCCCGAAGGTGGCGGTGGTGCCGATCCTGGTGCTGTGGTTCGGCATCGGCTTCATTCCAGCGGTGCTGACCGCGTTTCTGATCTCGTTCTTTCCCATCGTTGTCAATGTCGCAACCGGCCTTGCCACCATCGAGCCCGAGCTTGAGGACGTGCTGAAGGCGCTCGGCGCCAGCAAGCTCGACATCATGCGCAAGGTCGGCATCCCGCGCACGCTGCCCTATTTCTTTGGCTCGCTGAAGGTGGCGATCACGCTCGCCTTCGTGGGCTCGGTCATTTCGGAGAGCACCGCCTCGAACTACGGCATCGGCAATCTGATGCTGCAAGCGCAGGCGCGCTTCGAGGTCCCGCTGATCTTCGCCGGCCTGGTGGCGCTCGCGGTCGAAGGCATCGCCATGTACGGGCTGATGGCGATCCTGGAGAACCGCATGACCGGCTGGGCGCAGCGCTCAGGCTTTGCGCAGAACTAACCGCGATTAGACGGCCGGGGTTGGCACTGGAGCAACCACAGCCGCCGCAGCCAGCTTGGCGAAGTCGCCCGTCACAAACCGCTGCAACCGCAAGCCGGTCGCGAGCGTATCGGCCAAATCGTCGCGATCTTCCGCTTCGCCCGCAGCGCGCACATAGATGCCGCAGAACGTCTCGGGCAACTTGGGCAGCGGCGCGTCCTCCCAGACCACCACGCCCGGCAGATTGGCACGCTGGCGTGGCAGCGCCGTGACGCCGATGCCCGCCGCAACCGCAGCGCCGATCCCGGCGATGTTCGAGCCCGCGTACACGATCTCGCAATCGCGGCCCGCCGTATTGAACGCCGCCAAAGCACTGCGGGTGAACAGGCAGTCGTCGCCATAGGTCACCAGCGGCACTGGCTGGTTCGGATCGATCTGTGTGGTCGCGCCGCGCACCCAAACCACCTCTTCGGTCCAGCAATGACGCGCCTCGATAGTCGGGCCGGTGCCAGACACCCACACCGCGACGTCGAGATTGCCTTCGCGCATGTCGCGCAGCAGATCGTCGATCTGCGCGCTGCGGAACGCAAAGCGCGCACCCGGATGCCGGGCTCGAAAGCAGGCCAGCGACATAGAGATATCGGACGCCGTGAAATCTCCGGTCGCGCCAATGCGTAACGCCTGTCCACTGATGCGAGGTCCTGCGATGTCGAGGATTTGGTCGTTGATCGAGAGCAGCCGCCGCGCGTAATTCACCACAAGATCGCCAGCCGACGTCAGGGTCACACCCGGCGCGCTTTTGTCGAGCAGGTCGGAGCCCAGCATGGTTTGCAGCCGCTTGATCTGCGCGCTGACCGCCGGCTGCGTGACACCAAGCGCCTGGGCAGCCTTGGTGAAACTACGCAGGTCGACCACGGTGACAAGCGTTCTGAGAAGTTCAGTCGGAATGTTGGTCATGGACCATCCGTCCCGTCTAACCGTACCGGCGGGGCAGAAACAACATCATGGCGTTCAGAAACGACGCCCACAAACAGCACCTCGCCGCCCCGGAAAACAACACAGGATAATCACAGAAACGCTTGAACTATCATCATATTCCATTCTGGGAATTTCACAATTGCGATAGCGGAATCGAGTTGCGATTGGCTATCACTGGCGGGGGACATGGTTCTGCCACGGCGGCAGGGCCTGCTCAGCGCAGCCAAAGCGGGCCAAAAGAAACCCCGGCCACAGGAAAAAATGAAACGATTGTCGCGATATAGGGGTTATAGACGGCGCGGCGGCCGGCCCCCCGGCCCGCACCGCCATGGTGGCACCATGCGCTTGTCTTTTATTGTACGTTCCGAAATTCCCGCCTGACCCCGGCACCATGAGCTTCATCCGCCTGTATCTGCGCGTTCTCGACCTGCTCGGCCCTGAGGCCCGGCTGGGCTGGATGCTGGCGGGTGCGAACGTGGCGCTGGCGGTGGCGCAATTCGCCGAACCTGTGCTGTTCGGTCGCATCATCGACTCGCTCGCCAACGCCCAGGGCAAGGCCACGCCGCCGTCCTGGCCCGACCTGCTGCCGCTGCTCGGGGGCTGGGTCGGGTTCGGCCTGTTCACCATCGTGTGCAGCGCGATGGTGGCGTTGCACGCCGACCGCCTGGCGCACCGCCGCCGCCTGGCGATCATGACCGACTATTTCGAGCACATCCTGCAACTGCCGCTCAGCTTTCACGGCGGCACCCATTCGGGCCGGCTGATGAAGGTCATGCTGACCGGCACCGACTC
Organism: Rhodoplanes serenus; assembly: GCA_945893145.1. Lineage (GTDB taxonomy): Bacteria > Pseudomonadota > Alphaproteobacteria > Rhizobiales > Xanthobacteraceae > Z2-YC6860. Next base: position 10,528 of record CAMDDZ010000052.1, read on the forward strand.
GCTGTGGTGGCTGTGGCTCGGCTTCTTCCGCGAACATGTGGCAGCCTTCGTCGCTCTGTTCGTGCTGTTGCCGCTGTCGCTGTTCGTCAACTGGCGGCTCGCCTCGCTGCTGATCTTGCTCTGCTTCGTGTTCAGCGCGCTGATCGTTCTGGTGCTGCGCAAGACCGAGAAAGGCCAGAGCACGGTCGAGCGGCACTACACCGAGATGGCGGAACGCACCTCCGATGCCCTCGGCAATGTCGCGCTGGTGCAGAGCTTCTCCCGCGTCGACGCCGAAGTGGCTGAGCTCAAGAACGTCGCATCGAAGCTTCTTGGCGCGCAAATTCCCGTGCTGTCCTGGTGGGCGCTCACCGCGGTGCTGACGCGCGCCTCAACCACGCTGACCATGCTGGCGATCTTCGTCGTCGGCATCTGGCTGCACATGGCCGGACAAACTTCGATCGGCGAGATCGTCACGTTTACGGCCTTCGCCGGCCTGGTGATCACACGGCTCGAGCAGGCGGTGAGCTTCGTCAACCGCCTGTTCCTCGACGCGCCGCGCCTGAAGGAATTCTTCGATGTCGCCGACACCGTGCCTTCGGTGCGCGACCGGCCCGATGCCATCGATCCCGGCCGCGTGCGCGGCATGGTCGAGTTCCAAGATGTGTCGTTCTCCTACGACGGCAAGCGGCCAGCGGTGGCCGATCTCAACTTCACAGCGCTGCCCGGCGAAATCATTGCGCTGGTCGGCCCGACCGGCGCCGGCAAATCGACTGCGCTCGCGCTGCTGCATCGCGTGTTCGATCCGCAGTCCGGCAGCATCAAGATCGACGGCATGGACATTCGCGGGCTGAAGCTCTCAGGCCTGCGCCGCAACATCGGCGTGGTGTTCCAGGAGGTGCTGCTGTTCAACCGCTCGATCAGCGACAATCTGCGCGTCGGCAAGCCCGAGGCGACCGATGAGGAAATCCGCGAGGCCGCGGGACGCGCGCAAGCGCTTGAATTCATCGACCGCGCGCCCAATCAGCTCGATACCAGCGTGGGTGAACGCGGCCGCATGCTCTCCGGCGGCGAGCGCCAGCGCGTGTCGATCGCGCGTGCGCTCCTGAAAAATCCACCGATCCTCATTCTTGACGAGGCAACCAGCGCGCTCGATGCGTCAACCGAAGCCAAAGTGCAGGCCGCGCTCGACGCGGTGATGAAGGACCGCACCACCTTCGTGATCGCGCACCGGCTCTCGACGGTGCGCAACGCCACCCGCATCCTGGTGTTCCATGACGGCCGCGTGGTGGAAAGCGGAAGCTTCGACGAACTGGTGGCGCTCGGCGGCCACTTCGCGGCTCTCGCCAAGGCGCAATATCTCACGAGCGACAGCCAGCCGCGCCAGATCGCCACCACGCCGGCCGAGTAGCGTGGCTATTTGATCCGCTCCAGCACGCTGACGTAGTTCGCCACTGCGGCGCCGCCCATGTTGAACAGGCCGGCGAGCTTGGCACCCTTCACCTGAATGTCTCCCGCGGTGCCCGCAAGCTGCATGGCGCAGAGCGCGTGCATCGACACACCGGTGGCTCCGATCGGGTGGCCCTTGGCCTTCAGCCCGCCGGATGGATTGACCGGCAACCGGCCGTCTTTCTGCGTCCAGCCTTCCTTCACGGCGCGCGCGCCCTGCCCCTCCGGCACAAGCCCCATCGCCTCGTACTCGATCAGCTCCGCAATGGTGAAGCAGTCGTGCGTTTCGACCAGCGACAGATCGCCGAGCGCGATGCCGGCTGCGGCGAGCGCACGCTTCCAGGCTTCCGTGCAGCCCTCGAACTTCAGGATGTCGCGTTTGCTCATCGGCAGGAAGTCCGAAACATGCGCGGTCGAGCGGAACGCGATCGCCTTGCCCAGCTGCAGCGCGGTCTCGACATCGGTCAGCACCAGCGCTGCCGCGCCGTCAGAGACCAGCGAGCAATCGGTGCGCTTGAGCGGACCGGCGACAAACGGATTTTTGTCGCTGACGTTGCGGCAGAACTCGAAACCCAAATCCTTGCGCAATTGTGCGTAAGGATTGCCGACACCGTTCTTGTGGTTCTTCGCCGCGATCAGTGCGAGCGCATCGGACTGGTCGCCCCAACGCTGGAAATAGAGGCCCGCGATCTTGCCGAAAATCCCGGCAAAGCCACCCTCGATGTCAGCCTCCTCGCGCACGTAGGACGCTTTCAGCAGGTTCTTGCCGATCTCCGGGCCGGGCGTCGAGGTCATCTGTTCCACGCCGACCACCAGCACGACGCGCGCCGAGCCGGCCGCGATCGCCTTGAGCCCCTGATGGACCGCAGCCGAACCGGTGGCGCAGGCGTTCTCCACCCGCAGCGCCCGTTTGAAGCGAAGATCGGGCGAGGCCTGCAGCACCAGCGATGCGGTAAAGTCCTGCGGCGAAAAGCCCGCGTTGAAATGGCCGAGCACGATCTCGTCCACGTCCTTGGGTTCGAGCCCGGCGTCGGCCAGCGCGCCATTCGTGACGCGGACGATCAGGCTTTCGACCGTTTCGCCTTCAAGCTTGCCGAAGGGTGTATGGGCCCAGCCCACGATGCAGCCGGTCATGGCGATGTCCTCTGCCGAACTTTCGTCGCTTTCGTCTGGAATTTACCACAGCGGCCGCAAGACAGCGCATAAATTGAGGCAAACCCCTTGGCGGCTTTGCGTTTATGCCCGCCTTCGGCTTAGATAACCAAAATTCCGGAGTGGAACTCAGTCGTTCCGAGGCCCGCAACAAACTACGGACCGCGCCCAGTGCTTTTTGTGTCGAGGCTTCCTACTCCGGCTTTTCTCGCGGCGTTTGCCGCTTCAGTTCTGGCCGTCCTGCAACCCACGACCGCGTCGGCGGACGCCACGCTGTTGATCGAGGCTGATAGCGGCCGCGTCCTGCACACCGACAAGGCGACACTGCCTTGGTATCCGGCCTCCGTCACCAAGCTCATGACGCTCTATGTCACCTTGCAGGCGGTGAAGAGCCGGCGCCTGACGCTCGATACGTTGCTCACCGTGTCGGCGCGCGCTGCAGCCCAGCAGCCGTCGAAGATGGGCTTTAGGCCCGGCCTCACGGTCACCATCGACGCGGCGATCAAAATGCTGATGGTGAAGTCGGCCAACGACATCGCAGTGGTGCTGGCGGAAGGCGTCGGCGGCTCGGTTGAGAAATTCGCCGACGAAATGAACGCCGCGTCCCACCGCCTCGGCATGACGCAATCGAGCTGGGTCAATCCGAACGGCTTGCCGGCCGAGAACCAGATCAGTTCGGCGCGTGACCTCGGTCTCCTGGCCATGGCGCTGTGGAACGAGTTCCCGGAATACGATTTCTACTGGAGCATTCCGGCGATCCAGGTCGGCAAGAAGGTGATGCGCAACACCAATTCGCTGGTCGGCCGCTACAATGGCCTCGACGGTATGAAGACCGGTTTCATCTGCGCGTCGGGCTTCAACGTGGTGGCATCCGCCACGCGCAACGGCAAGCGGCTGATCGTCGTGGTGCTGGGCTCGCCCTCCTCGGCGGCGCGCGCCGTGAAGGCTGCGAGCCTGCTGGAGCGCGGCTTTGCCGGCAGCAACCTGTCCTGGCTCGCCGGGGCGCGCAGCCGTGTCAGCGATCTGCCGCCGACCGAAGCCGCACCGGTCGACCTGCGCGACGAGATGTGCGGCTCGCACCGTAAGCGGCCGGCGGCGGAGGACAGCGACGAAGATCCTGTTGCGGGGATCGATCCGACCTCGCCCCAGAGCTTTCTGCTTTCGAGCCTCGCGCCGGCCGCCAAGGGCGCACTGCTCAATGGTCCTGCCGTGTTCAGGCCGATCGTTGTCCATACCGGTCCGGCACGCGTTCCGGCGGAAACCCAGTTTGCCGCGGCACGCGCCCGGCTTGGCATCAGCGAGCCGACCGCGGCGGTCGCCTCCGTGCCGGTCGGCAAAAACGCCAAGCGCAAGGGCGTCACGCCGCCAGCGCCGGGCACACAGGTGGCAACGGCCGGAACGCCACCGCCGATCCCCGCTCAACCCTCGGGGTTCACGCCATCGACCCAAGTCGTCGGCCCGCCGCCGAGCCAGTTCACCCCGCAACCGGGCCAGACCACGGCCAACGCCACCGACAGGCCGTCGTGGCTGAGCTTTACAACGCCGGCCAGCGCCGACGATGCGGCGCCGCTGACATCCGCCCCGCAAGCGGTGCCGATGCCGCGGCCGCGGCCGAAGACCGCGGCTCGCAAGCCCTAGCAAATCCGTACAGACGGCAGCAGCGCGCTCGATCACGGCGCTTGTCACGCCTGCGCGACTCTTCGATGCTAGCCCCCGAACCCGAAGTTCGCGCACCCTTGCGGCGAGTCGCATGAGAATGTACCGCGAATGTTTACGAACGTCGGAATCGGGACACTAGCCGCGCGGCGGCAATGCCGCTGCAAGGCACCGTTATGAGCCTCCTCGACCGTCTGCGAGACGACGTCGTGTTCCTGCGCGGAGCATGGCGCGCGCTCAAGATGACGACACCGATCGCGCGCAATCCGACGCGCGTCTTCCCGGTGGTGATGGAAGAGCTCGCCGAGAAATTCGGCGACGCGCCTGCGCTCATTTCCGACCGCGAGCAGCTCAGCTACCGCGGCCTGCTCGACCGCGCCAACCGCTATGCCCGCTGGGCGCTGCGCGAGAAACTTGCGAAGGGAGAAACCGTTTGCCTGCTGATGCCGAACCGGCCCGAGTACATGGCGGCCTGGCTTGGCGTCTCGAGCATGGGCGGCGTAACGGCGCTGATCAATACCAACCTGATCGGACGCTCGCTGGCGCATTGCATCGACATCGTTGCGCCGAAACACATCATCGTCGCGGCCGAGCTTGCGGCAGGCTTTGCCACCGCGCGGCCGCTGCTCCAGACCAACGCGAAAGTCTGGTCGCACGGCGAGAGCCCGGAGTTCCCCCGTCTCGACCGCGAGCTCGAGGCGCTGTCCGGACACACCCTCAACGCCGCCGAGCGTCCGGCACTCACCATCGAGGACCGGGCGCTGTATATCTACACGTCCGGCACCACCGGCCTGCCGAAGGCCGCCAACATCAACCACTACCGCGTCATGCTCGGCAGCCACGCCTTCGCGGGCGTGATGGACACCAAGCCGACCGACCGCATGTACGATTGCCTGCCGCTCTATCACACCGCCGGCGGCCTGGTGGCGACCGGAGCGTTGCTGCTCAATGGCGGATCGGTGGTGGTGCGCGAGAAATTTTCCGCGCGCGAGTTCTGGGACGACGTTGTGCGATACGAATGCACGCTGTTTCAGTACATCGGCGAGCTTTGCCGTTATCTCGTCAACTCACCGCCCAATCCCAACGAGACGCGGCACCGCATCCGGCTGGCCTGCGGCAATGGCCTGCGGCCCGATCTGTGGGACGCCTTCAAAGACCGTTTCCACATTCCGGAGATCCTCGAGTTCTACGGCGCCACCGAAGGCAACGTGAACATCTTCAATTTCGAGGGCAAGCGGGGCGCGGTCGGCCGCGTGCCCTGGTTCGTGGCGCACCGCTTTCCGATCGCGGTCGTTCGTTTTGACGTCGAACACCAGCAGCCGGTGCGCGACGCTCACGGCTTCTGCGAACGCTGCGCGCCGAATGAGCCTGGCGAGGTGATCGGGCAGATCGTCAATGACGCCACCAAGCCGGGCAACCGGTTCGAGGGCTATGCGGCGCAGGGCCAGAACGAAAGCAAAGTGCTTCGTAACGTGTTCGAGACCGGCGACGCCTGGTTTCGCACCGGCGATCTGATGCGCCGGGACGAGAACGGCTATTTCTACTTTGTCGACCGTGTCGGCGACACCTTCCGCTGGAAGGGCGAAAACGTCTCGACCACCGAAGTCGCGGGCGAGATCAACAGCTTTCCCGGCATCGCGGACGCCAACGTCTATGGCGTCACAGTCACGGGCGCCGAGGGCCGCGCCGGCATGGCTGCGATCGTATGCAGCGGAACCTGCGACCTCAGCGCGCTGCACGCTCATCTTGTGGCGCGCCTGCCGGATTATGCGCGGCCGCTGTTCCTGCGGGTTCAGTCCGAGATCGACGTCACCGGCACGTTCAAGCAAAAGAAGGTCGATCTGGTGAAGGACGGCTTCAATCCGGCCGCCACCCACGATCCGATCTACTTCAACGATCCGCAAACGCAGACATTCGTGCGGCTCGATCCGGCGCTCTATCAGAGCATCGAGCGGGGCGAGGTACGGCTATGATCGCTTCACCCGTTCTTGTCACCGCGTTCTGGCGCGAGGCCGGTCCGGACAAATGGTTCAAGAAGGACGCGGCATTCGACGACGCGATCCGCCGGCGTTTTCTTGAAACCTACGAGGCTGCCGCTGCCCGCCAGCTCGGTGAGTGGGAGAATGACGCCGAGGGTGTGTTTGCGCTTCTCCTCGTGCTCGACCAGTTTCCCCGCAACATGTTCCGCGGCAGCGCCCGCGCCTTTGCGACGGATCCGCTGGCGCGGGCGATCGCCGGCCGCGCGATCGCGCAAGGTTTCGATCAGCGCTTCCCGCTCGCGGAGCGCACCTTCTTCTATCTGCCGTTCACCCATTCGGAAGCGATGGCCGATCAGGATCTTTGCGTCCAGCTCAACCGCGCAGCGGGCGACGCCGACGCACTGAAATGGGCCGAGCTGCATGCCGACATCATCCGCCGCTTCGGCCGCTTCCCGCATCGCAACGCGCTGCTCGGCCGCGCCACCACGCCGGAGGAGAAAGCCTATCTCGATGGCGGCGGTTTCGCCGGCTAGCTGCAGCCCGGCGGATAAAACCGCTTTAGCCCAAAGTCCCAGCCGCAACCGATCATCGCCCCTGGACGTTGTGTGAAAAGCGGCCCTAAATAGCCGTCCGTCCAGGAGAAGACCTCATGTCATTGTCAGCCGTTTGCCGTGGCTTGCTGGTGGCCAGCGCCACATTGTTCGCCACCTCCGCGTTCGCGCAGATGGAATTGAAGGTGATCGCGCCCGCTGCCCCTGGCGGCGGCTGGGATCAGACCGCCCGCTCGATCCAGCAGGCGCTCGTCGCCGAGAAGCTGGTGCGCAACGCCCAGGTGATCAACATTCCGGGCGCCGGCGGCACCGTCGGCCTCGCCCAGTTCGTCAACAGCGCCAAGGGCGATGGCAATCAGTTGATGGTCAACGGCTTCGTCATGGTCGGCGCCATCCTGATGAACAAGTCGCCGGTCTCGATCGATCAGCTCACGCCGATCGCGCGCATCACCGAGGAAACCCAGGTGATGGTGGTGCCGGCGAATTCGCCGATTAAGACTGCGCAAGACCTCGCCGCGCTGGTCAAACAGGACGTCGCCAAAGTGACATTCGCGGGCGGCTCGGCCGGTGGCGTCGATCACATCATGGCGGCGCTGTTCGTCGGCGCGGTCGGCGCCGAGGCCTCGAAGGTCAATTACATCGCGTTCTCCGGCGGTGGCGAGTCGCTCGCCGCGATCCTGGGCGGCAAGGTGACGGCTGGCATCTCCGGCTATGGCGAGTACGAAGGCCAGATCAAAGCGGGCAAGCTCCGCGCCATCGGCATAACAGCGCCGCAGCGGATCCCCGGCGTCGACGTGCCGACCTTCAAGGAACAAAACGTCGATCTCGTCATCACCAACTGGCGCTCGGTGATGGGCGCGCCCGGTATTACCGCCGCACAGAAGCAGGTGCTGAACGATCTGGTCGAGAAAATGGTCAAGTCCGCCGCCTGGAAGGACATCCTCAAGCAGAAGGGCTGGGATGACGCGTACCTTTCTGGCGACGGCTTCGCCAAATTCTTGAAGGACGAGCAGGCGCGGGTGCTGAACGTGTTGAAGTCGGTCGGATTGGCGAAGTCGTAACGGGGTCGTGCCCGGGACGCGGGTGCGGCGCATCAGCAGCGCACCGCTGATCCGGGATCCCGGTTAGTCAAAGCGAGCTGGGTCCCGGGTCGGCAGCGGGGGAGAGCGCCGTGTCAAACGTGGAAGTACGCAAAGCCGATGCGGCCGGTATCGCTATCGCAGCGCTGCTGTTCGTGCTGGCGGGCGTGATCGCCTTCGACAGTTCGCAGCTGCAGATTTCCTCGACCTACGGCCTTGGACCAAAGGCGATGCCGTTCGTGATCGCGGGCTGCCTTGTCCTGCTGTCGATCGGCAATCTCATCATGGCGCTGCGCGGCGAATTGCCCGAGCGCGAATCGAGCGACCCGAAAGCGATCCTGCTCATCCTTGGCGGGCTGGCCGTGCTGATCGCGTTCATCGGCCTTGGCGTCGGCTTCATCCCGGCGACCGCCGTGCTGTTCGCGGCGACCTCGACGGCGTTCGGCCGGCGCGCCATCCTGACCGACCTCGCCATCGGCGTTGGGCTAGGCCTCGTGATCTTCCTGCTGTTCGACAAGCTGCTCACGCTCAGTCTGCCGGCCGGTCCGATCGAGCGATTGCTGTAAGGGCGCACCGATGGACGCGTTGTATTCGCTGTTGCAAGGACTCGCGGTCGCGATCCAGCCGATGAACCTCATGTTCGCGCTGATCGGTGTGCTGCTCGGCACCGCGGTCGGCGTGCTGCCGGGCATCGGGCCCGCGCTCACCGTCGCGCTGCTGCTGCCGGTCACCTACAAGCTCGACCCGGGCGGCTCGCTCATCATGTTCGCCGGCATCTACTACGGCGGCATGTACGGCGGCTCGACCACCGCGATCCTGATCAACACGCCGGGCGAAAGCGCCTCGATGGCGACCGCGCTCGAGGGCAACAAGATGGCGAAGGCCGGCCGCGGCGGGCCCGCGCTCGCCACCGCCGCCATCGGCTCATTCGTCGCCGGCACCATCGCGACCGCCGGCATCGTGTTCCTGGCGCCGTGGCTCGTTGAGGTCGCGGTCCAGTTCGGGCCGGAGGATTATTTCGCGCTGATGTGCGTCGCCTTCATCACGGTGTCGGCGACCTTCGGCGATTCACCGATCCGCGGCCTCACCTCGCTGTTCATCGGGCTGACGCTGGGCCTCATCGGCATCGACAAGCTCACCGGCCAGCCACGGCTCGCCTTCGGGGTGCCGGAGCTGCTCGACGGCATCGAGATCACCACGCTCGCGGTCGGCCTGTTCGCGGTCGGCGAGGCGCTCTACGTCGCCTCACGCCGCCATATCGTGCAAGAAACGCTCGAGCCGGTGCGCGGCTCACTCTGGATGACCAAGGAGGACTGGAAGCGCTCCTGGAAGCCGTGGTTGCGCGGCACGCTGTTCGGCTTCCCGATCGGCGCGCTGCCGGCAGGCGGCGCCGAAATCCCGACCTTCCTGTCCTACTCGACGGAAAAGCGCCTGACCAAATACCCGGAAGAGTTTGGCAAGGGCGCCATCGAAGGCGTCGCCGGACCGGAGGCCGCCAACAACGCCTCGGCAGCCGGCACGCTGGTGCCGCTGCTGACGCTCGGGCTGCCGACCTCCGCCACCGCGGCGATGATGCTCGCGGGCTTCCAGCAATACGGCCTCAACCCTGGCCCGCTCCTGTTCGCCGAGCGGCCCGACCTGGTTTGGGGCCTGATCGCGAGCCTGTTCATCGCCAACATCATGCTGCTGGTGCTCAACCTGCCGCTGGTTGGCCTTTGGGTGCGGCTGCTGGCGATCCCGCAGCCCTGGCTCTATGCCGGGATTCTCGTATTCGCGACCGTCGGCACGGTCGCGGCGAAGCCGTCGCTGATCGAACTCACCATGCTGGGCGTGTTCGGCGTCATGGGGTTCCTGATGCGGCGGTTCGATTTTCCGATCGCGCCCGTGGTGGTGGGCCTGATCCTCGGCCCGGTGGCCGAGAGCCAGTTGCGGCGGGCGATGCAAATCAGCCTCGGCGACCCGCTCGTGCTGGTGCAGAGCCCGATCTCGGCGACGCTGCTGGCGATCGCGGCAGTGGCGCTGATCGCGCCCTTCGTGCTGCGCGGGCTCGGCCGCTTCAAGGCGGCCGAGGATTGATCGCCCAATGGATGCCGCTCCACTAGCCCGCCTCAGTACCATCATCCTGGCGAGCTTGTTCGTAAGCACGAATTGTTTAGCGGAAATTCTCGCATTCAAATGCGCCTTCGGGGGGCAGCAAATTTATTTTACTCGTTACAGCGACGGCACATCGGCCCGCGTGGGGACACAAGTAGGTGTCGGCGACAAGGCGGTCGTGTCGGAGCACAAAAGCGGTGCGCTTATCTTTGTAGAGACAAATATGGATGGAATTCCAGTCACGCTTACCACAATCGAACCGACTATGAAGGCCGTCCATAGTCGCCAGTTGTTGTTGCCCGACGGGAGAGTGCTAGCGCCGTCTCAACAGACAGGTAGCTGCGAGAAGGTTGAGCTTCGATAGACATGGACAGCAGCTTTCGCGGCGTTTTCCCCTATCTGGTTTCACCCGTCGACGCCTCGGGCCACATCAAGACCGACGTGCTCGGCCGGTTGTCGGACGATCTGATCAGGGCCGGGGTGCATGGGCTGACGCCGCTCGGCTCGACCGGCGAATTCGCCTATCTCAACACCGAGCAGCGCGCCGCTGTCGTGCAGGCCACCATCGAGGCAGCCGCCAAGCGCGTGCCGGTCATCGCCGGCGTCGCCTCCACATCGACGGCCGATGCGGTGGCACAGGCGAAAACCTGCCAGCGGCTTGGCGCCGACGGCATCCTCGCGATCCTCGAAGCCTATTTTCCGGTCAAGGACGCGCAGATCGAAGCATACTTCCGCGCGATCGCCGATGCGGTCGATATTCCGGTCGTGCTCTACACCAACCCGCAGTTTCAGCGCAGCGATCTGTCGCTCGACGTGATCGCGCGACTCTCGGTGCATCCGCGCATCCAGTATATCAAAGATGCCTCGACCAACACCGGGCGGCTGTTGTCGATCATGAACCGCTGCCCGGACATGCGGGTGTTCTCCGCCTCGGCACACATTCCGGCAGCCGTGATGCTGATCGGCGGCGTTGGCTGGATGGCGGGACCCGCCTGCGTCATCCCGCGCCAGAGCGTGAAGCTCTATGATCTCTGCCGCGTCGGACGCTGGAACGAGGCCATGGAACTGCAACGCAGCCTCTGGCGCATCAACGAGGCCTTCGCGCGATTCAATCTCGCGGCCTGCATCAAAGCCGGGCTGCAATCGCAAGGTTACGCGGTCGGCGATCCCGTCCCGCCGCAAGCCGCGCTCAGCGCCGATGAGCGCAAGATTGTCGAGGCGACGCTCACGGAATTGAACGCGCTTTCGTCTGCCTGATTCAACCTAGCGCCAGCGAACCGCCCGCTGCGCCGCGCGGACGGCATAGATCAGGTCCGCGGCGATCCGCCCCGACGGGTTCGCCCAGCAATCGTGCTCGCCCCGCATCGCGACAACCGCGCCACTCTTGCCGGCGAGGCCCTTCTTGAACTGACGCAAGCCCCGCTCGCCGGCCTCGCCGCCGAGATCGTACCAGCGCACCCCGCCCTGGCCGGACAGCCAGCGCACGATCCACCATTGCAAGGCGTAACCGGCGTTGAGCGCCAGCGCTTCGGGTGCGCTCGCGCCGAGCATGTAGGAGGCGCTGTCGCCGAACAGCCCGACCACGGCGCCTACAATCGGTTGGCCGTTGCGGAATCCCATGATGAGTTGGGGGCGCACCATCGCCGGCACATCGGCACCGCCCGCAGCCAGCAGATGATCGGCCTTGGGGCCTGGAAAATTCTTCCGCGCCACCATCGAACGATGCAGTGCACGAAATGTCTCGCCGTCCGTCTCGCTGTCGCAAAGCCGGATGTCGATATTTTCCGCCATCGCGCGACGGAGATTGTAGCGCCATTTCTGATCGAGGCTGCGGAGCTGCGCGTCTTCGCCGAGCGACAGATCGACCAGATAGCGATTGGGATCCGAAACCGCGCGCCGCACCGCAAATTGCCGTTCCGCCAACACCTCGCATTCGATCGGATAAAACTCCGGATGCGGCCGCGGCATCACCGTGAGGCAATGGCCGCGGCGCACGCAGAACTCCTCGACCAGCGCCGCAATGGCGGCACGATAAACCTCGGCGTCCGGTGCGCGGTCGCGGCGGCGCCAGAACGGCCCGAACTTCAGATGCGCCAGACCAGACTTGAAACCTGGCAGCGCAAAGATCGCAACGCGCGCGCCGGCGACCGGACGGTCGCCATCCAGCAGCAAGAGTTTGCTGCCACGCCCGTTCCAGGCCTTGGCGGAAAAATACGACGTCTGCTCGTGATGCGCGTCGGCGAAGTCGCCGACGATGCTGTCCCATGTCGTGTCCGAAACGCTGTCGACCGCACAGGTGAGCGCACTCGCGCGGTGCGAGCCTGCACTCTCGATCCTATGCAAAGGCGCTGCGGCCCCGCCACCACTCAACACCGACGTCGCCCCGCCAGTTATACAAACATTGCGCGTGAGTTAGCTCGCAGCAATGGTGCCACGGCGAGATTGATTTATCCTCACGAAACGCACGGAACTCGCGGCCTGTTGCCGCACGCAGTTAATGCGCGGGGCTGTTTCCGAACCGAATGTTAACGCTTCCTTGCTAGGCCAAAGCTCAAGCGCAGGGCCAAAAGTGCCGCGCGGGAGCGACGAGTGGCGTTAACCGAATCCGAAACTCCAGGTCGCGCTGGACGGCTGTCGCCGGCCGAGCTGCTCGCGCGCGCGAAGGTCTGGTTCGCGGACGACGATCATAGCTCGGTTGCGCAGCGTGTTGCCGGAACCGCGTTCCTGATCCGCGTCGCCAGCGCGGGCCTGATCTATCTGTCGCAGATTGCGCTCGCCCGCTGGATGGGCAGCTTCCAGTTTGGCATTTATGTTTATGTCTGGACCTGGGTGGTGCTGCTCGGCAGCCTGTCGCCACTCGGCATCGGCTATCTGGCGCAGCGCTTCATTCCGGAATATGTCGCCAAGGGCGACGACCCCACGCTGCGCGGCTATCTGATCGGCAGCAGGCTGCTGTGCCTTGGTGCGGGCACTGGCGCGGCGCTCGCCGGTGCGGCCCTGCTCTGGGCGCTCGGCGACCGCATCCCCGCCTATTACGTGATCCCATTCGCGATCGCTCTCACGTGCCTGCCGATTTTTTCGATGAGCTGCGCGCAGGACGGCATCGCACGTTCCTACAACTGGATCGGATTGGCGCTGGTGCCTGCGTTCGTCGCGCAGCCGATGCTCACGCTGATCACCATCGCTGTGATGCACTTGGCCGGATGGCCGGTCAACGCCACGGCCGCTGTGCTCACCGTGACGATCATGCTTTGGGTGGCGGTTCTGTTTCAGCTTGGACTGGTGCAGCGCCGGCTTGCCAGTCAAGTCGCACCCGGACCGCGACGCTACGAATTCGGCCGCTGGATCAAAACCGCGGTGCCGGTCTTTCTGGTGGAGAGCTTCTTTCTGCTGCTGACCCACACCGACATTCTGGTGTTGCAGCTTTTCGTTTCGCCCGACCGGATCGCCGTTTACTACGCCGCCGTCAAGACGATGGCGCTCGTCGCCTTCATCTACTACGCGGTCTCAGCCGCCTGCGCACACCGCTTCAGCGAATATCACCTGACCGGCGACCGCGCGCGCCTCGCAGAGTTCGCCGCCAATGCCACACGCTGGACGTTCTGGCCATCGCTGGCGATGACGGCCGCGCTCCTCGTGCTCGGCAAGCCGATCCTGATGCTGTTCGGACCGGACTTCACGGCCGGCTATCCGCTGATCTGCGTGCTTGCGGTTGGGCTCCTGGCGCGCGCATCGGTTGGGCCGGCCGAGCGCCTCCTCACCATGCTGGGCGAGCAGCGCATCTGCGCCGCGGTCTATGCCACCTCGTTCCTGCTCAACCTCACACTCTGCTTTGTGCTGATCCCGTATCTCGGCCTGATGGGGGCTGCGGTCTCGACCGCGATCGCACTGACGGTTGAATCGGCGCTGCTGTTCTACGTGGTCCGCAGGCGGCTCCACTTCCACGTCTTCATCCTTCGCGCTTCGGCCGCACGCTAAGCCATGCACGCGCCGCTCACTTCGACATACCGGGCCGAATGGCGAAGCCTCAGTACCCTCGCCGGCATCGCCGATGAATGGCGCGCGCTCGCCGCACGGGCGCTCGAGCCCAATGTGTTCTACGAACCGGCTTTCGCGCTCGCCGCAGGTCCCGTGTTCGGCAAGGATGCGGGCGCCATGCTGGTGTGGTCGCATGCCCGGCTGATCGGGCTGTTCCCCGCGCGGGTCGAGCGCTGGCGTGGCGGCATTCGTCCGGTGCTGGCAGGCTGGAGCCATCCCTACGCGCCACTTGGCGTGCCGCTGGTCGATCGCGATCAGGCTGAAGCTGCGATCGCGGCCTGGCTCGATCATTGCGCCGCCGAACCGAAAACTCCGGCACTTCTCCTGCTGCCCTACGTGCCCGAGCATGGCCCATTCGCCCGGGCGCTCGATGCCGTGCTGGCGCGCCGCGGCAGCCGCAGCGCCGTGTTCGGACGCCATCAGCGCGCCCTGCTCGATCCCGGCAGCGTGCGGCAGGGCTACCTCGACCGCGCCATGTCGGCTGGACGACGCAAGGAATTGCGCCGCCTGCGCCGGCGGCTGGAGGAGATCGCGCCGGTGACCTTCACCACCGCGGATGCGGCGCAAGATGCCGGCACCGCGCTGAAGGATTTCATGGTGCTGGAGGCGAGCGGCTGGAAGGGCCTCGCCGGGACCGCGGCGGCGAACGATGCCGCGATCCGCAGCTTTGTCGAGACGGCAGTGACTGGCCTCGCGGCGAACGGCCAAGCCCGCGTCGACCGGCTGTTCCTCAACGGCCGCGCCATCGCGGCCTCGATCACACTTGCGAGCGGCGACACCGCCTGGTGCTGGAAGATCGCCTACAGCGAGGGCGTGGCGCGCTTTTCACCCGGCGTGCAGCTCGCATTCGATCTCACCGAGGCGCTGCTGGCAGACCCCGACATCGCCCAGGTCGATTCCTGCGCCACCGCCGACCATCCGATGATCGACAATATCTGGCGCGAGCGGCTTGCGGTGAGCGACCGCCTCATCGCCATCAAGCCGTCACTGCTGCCGTTCGGCGTTGCCCGTGGCATCGAGAGCGCACGCCGCTCCGCCATCGCAGCCGCCAAGGGGCTGCGCGACCGTATGCGCCCAAAACCCTCAAGCGCGCGCCCGAAGGAGACGCCGGATCACCTTACCGGTGGTCGTCATCGGCATATCCTCAATGAAGGCGAGCTCTCGCGGATACTCATGCGCCGATAGGCGCGTTCGCACGAAAGCCTGGATCTCGCTTGCCAGCGCGTCCGACGGCACAAAGCCCGACTTCAGCACGATGAACGCCTTCACGATCTCGGTGCGCATCGGATCGGGCTTGCCGACCGCGGCCGCGAGCGCCACCGCCGGGTGTTTGATCAGGCAATCCTCGATCTCGCCCGGCCCGATGCGGTAGCTCGCCGACGTGATGACGTCGTCGTCGCGGCCGACGAAGCCGACATAGCCATCGTCGTCCACCACGCCCTGGTCGCCCGTGGTCATCCAGTCGCCGATGAATTTCTCGCGGGTGGCGTCCGGGCGGCCCCAGTATTCGAGGAACATCACCGGGTCGGGCCGGCGCACCGCGATCTGGCCGGTTTCGCCCACCGCGGCTTGCGTGCCATCCGGCCGGATCACCGCGACCGTGTGGCCCGGCACCGGCTTGCCGATCGCGCCCGGCCGCGCCACGCCGATCATCGCGCAGGACGCCACCACCAGATTGCATTCGGTCTGGCCGTAGAACTCGTTGATGGCGATGCCAAACGCCGACTTGCCCCATTCGTAGGTCTCGGCGCCGAGCGCCTCGCCGCCCGAGCCAACCGAACGCAGCCGGATGTCGTGCCGCCCCTGCGGGCTTGGCACCGACCGCAGCATGCGCAGCGCCGTCGGCGGAATGAAGGCGTTGCGCACCCCAAAGCGCGCCATCACGGCGAACGCCTCCTCGGGGTCGAACTTGTCGAAGCGCTTCGCCACCACCGGCACGCCGCAATAGAGGCTCGGCAACAGGCAGTCGAGCAGGCCGCCAGCCCAGGCCCAGTCGGCGGGCGTCCAAAACCGGTCGCCAGGCTGCGGGAAGAAGTCATGCGGCAGCTCGATCCCCGGCATATGTCCGAGCAGCACCCGATGGGCGTGCAGCGCGCCCTTGGGCTGGCCGGTGGTGCCGGACGTGTAGATCATCATGGCGGGCGCGTCGGCCGAGGTGGGCTGCGGCGTGAAATCGGCCGAGGCGCGCGCAACCGTCTCGTGGAAACCCTTGGCGCGATCCGCCGGCCCGTCGATCGACAGGACAAGCTGCAGCTCCGGCGCCTCGGCACCCGCGAGCTTTGCGAGCCCCTGGGCGTTGGTGATCAGCGCTTTGGCGCCGGCATCGCCCAGCCGATAGGAGATCGCGTCGCTGCCGAACAGCATGGCGAGCGGCAGCGCGATGGCGCCGAGCTTGTAGATCGCGATGTGGATGGCCGCGACCTCCGGTGCCTGCGGCAGCAGGATCGCGACCCGGTCGCCGCGGCCAACACCGTGCGCCGCAAGCGCGTTGGCGAGACGATTGGACGTTTCGCGCAGCCAGCCGTAGCTGATGTCTTCGGCCCGCCCGTCCGGCCGCACCGCGACAATCGCCAGCTTGCCCGGATCGCGCTCCGCCCAGCGGTCGCAGACCTCGACGCCGATGTTGAATTCCGCCGGGATTTGCCAGCGGAATTGGCGACAGAGCTCGGCGTAGTCGCGGCTGTGCGGCAGCATGGCCGCGAAGGCTAGAGCATTTTCCGGCGACGTGGATACCGGTTCGCCGCAGAAAATGCGGCCAACCCAGGGAGTCCAGGCCGCGCCGTCAGGTCCCGCAGGGCATGGGCAGCGATTTTGTCGCGTTCAGGCGCCAGCGCAACACCGCGACTTCTCAGACATGTTCTATATTTTCGCGCAACGGTGCTGCGACTCCTCAAGCCCATTCTGGATTCGCGCGCGCACATGTCGCGACTCGTCAGATGAGTCCTGAGTTTGCGCCGCGGTGTTGCGCGTTTGAGACTCCGTGCACCATTTTCATCATCGTTCGATTAACCCGCGCGGGGTAGCTTGTGCTTGCCTAAGGAACGAGGCAACTTATTCAACCGTTGACTGGTGTTCCTAGCGAGTGAGTGCGTGTCTTGATCGACGTCGATGTGGTGCTCGTAGACATGGATGAGCGGACGGCGTTCTGCTCCGACGGCGTCACACGATCCATCTTCGAAATGTACGATGCGCAAGCGCAGCCGACCGAAGACCCGGACGAAGCGATCGCCGCGGTCGTGAAGGTGGGCGACGATCAATTCATCGTTTTGAATTTGACCGAGGACCAAGCCGTCGGCGTGCATTGACGCGCGCGAGCATGATCCCGAAAAGTGGCTACCGGTTTTCGGAAAAGATCATGCTCAAACAAGCCGCAACCCCAAATCAAAACGCCCAGCCCTTGCGGGCCGGGCGTTTGTATTTGCGGCTCAGCCGAAGTGCGGCGAGCGTTAGATCGACTCTTTGAGTTCCTTGGCGGCGCGGAAGGCAACCTTCTTGCTCGCCTTGATCTGGATTGGCTCGCCGGTCGCCGGATTGCGGCCCATGCGCTCGGCGCGCTTGCGCACCACCAGGATGCCGAGGCCGGCGAGGCGGACGCGGTCGCCCGCCTTCAGGTGCTTGGTCACGAGGTTGACGAGATCCCCAAGGATCGTCTCGGCCTGCTTCTTCGGCATGTTGTGGTCGCCGGCCAGCGTGGCGGCCAGTTGCTTGAGGCTGATGGTCGGCTGTTTGGGCTTGTTGCTGGGGGCGGCGGCCGGCTTATTGGCAGGAGCGGGAACGGGCTGCGTGGCCATGATTTGGGAACTCCTTTTGAAATAATGCCGCCCTGAATACACAGAAATAGCGGCTTCGCAACGGATTACGCGGCGTCAGGCTGTAAACACGGGGGTCCCGGGAAGGTTGCAGGTTTCGGCCTGGATAACCGGAAATGAGCGAAAAACGTTGATTTGTCGATGTTATCCGCGCCGATCATCGGGCGCGGCCAGCACCAGCGACCAAAACACCTTGTATTTGGAATTGGGCGCATAAACCGCGGCAATCCCCATCTTTGTAACCCCGCGTTGCAGCATATTGGCCCGGTGCTGAGGCGAATCGCGCCAGCCCGAAAAGGCCTCGGCCAGCGTGTGGTAGCCCGCTCCGATGTTCTCGACCGCGATCTTGGCGTCGAAGCCCGACCCTCGGACGCGCTCGGTCAGCGGGGCGCTGGCGTTGTGGTCGAGCTTGCCGCGGTCGGCCATGGCGCGCGCCTGGGCGTCAGCCATCTGCATCAGTTGCGGGTCGAGCGTCACCGGCCCGAGCCCGTTGTTTTTGCGGTAGCCCGAGATCATCGAGGCTGCGGTCGCGGCATCGAGCTCAACCTGAGCGGCGGCCATGCTGCGATAGAAACTCGGCTGGCCGGTCGGCACGGCCTCGCTCGCGCAGCCGGCAAGACCGGCCGTGAGCATACAGAGTGCCAGCGCCCTTGCGGGCCGCAGCAACGCATCGATCGGCAGCATCAAAGTCCCCGCAACAGTTCGCAAACTATGGCGGCAAACCTTGACCGAAGGGTGAACAAGCTGCGGCGGCTTGCAGCCCGATCTGGGCGGAAAACAGCCGGCGGTCGAGCCTATTTGATCTTCATGTTCATCAGCCGCTCGGCGTTGCCGGCCATGATCTTGCCGCGGACCGCCGGCCCGAGATCCTGCTCTTGGAGCACTTTGTCGAGCACTTCGATGTGCACCGGGATCGGCGCCAGCGGCGCGTCGCTCGCGAACACCACCTTGTCGGCGCCAAAGAACTCGATGCCGCACGGCAGGCCGTACTTGCCGCCAAACATCGCGGTGTCCGCGTAGAACTCCTTGAAATAGTCGAGGTGCGGCCGCTTCAGCGAGGACAGCACCTTGGTGTGATCCTCCTCGATGGTGCGCGAGCCCAGCACGTCCATGCCGGGGCCGATGCGCCCGTCGAAGAACGGGATCATGCCGCCACCCAGATGGTGTGTGATGATCTTGAGCCCGGGATGCCGGTCATAGATGCCGTCGAACACCAGCCGCGCCATCGCGACGGTCGTCTCGTAGGGCCAGCCGAAGCACCACCACATTTCGAAGCGCGAGCGCGGCTCGCTGGCATAGTCCGGCATGCTCGATGAGCGTGCCGGGTGCAGCCAGACCGGCAGATCGTGAGCCGCCATGGCGGCGAAGAACGGGCGAAAGCGCGGTTCGTCGAGCGGGTGGCCGGCGATATTGGTAAAGGTCTGCACGCCACGCGCGCCCATCTTGATGGCGCGGTCGGCCTCGGCGATGGAAAAATCGACGTCATGCATCGACACCGCCGCGGCGAAGGCCGGAAAGCGGTCCGGGTGCTTGGCGCAAAGCTCGGCCATGGAATCGTTGGCGACCCGGGCCAGGGTCTTGGCAACCTCGCCCTCCGCGATGTCCTCGATCGGCGGATTGGGCAGCGAGATGATCTGCCGGTAATCGTCGCCGACCGCATCCATGTCCTTGAACCGCAGGTCGAGGTCGAACAGCTTGCGCACGTTGCGCAGCCGCTTGCCCATGTTGCCGAGCTTGGGCGAGCCCCGTTCCAGCTCTTGGAAGAAGCGATCCGGGAAGATGTGGGTGTAGATATCGACGATCATTGTTGCCTCGCGCGCACTGGAATCTGACCGATTCAAGTGAATCCGATCAGATTCCAGCTTCATGTTTGAGCATGATCTTCTCCGAAAACCGGTTTCCACTTTTCGGGATCATGCTCCCATTGAACGGCCGACTATACGGAACGGCAGCCGTTAATCACACCGTTTGCCGGGCGCAAATTGTTCGTGCTAGCAACCGCCGATGATTGCGGTCCCCGCACAAGACAAGCAGAAGGAAATCACGTTCTTCGACGGCCACGCCGCGGCCGATTCCTATGACGTGTTCACGCCGGAAACCAACACGCGGCTGATCGACAACATCGTGCGGCTCGGCCGTTTCAAACCCGGCCAGAAGGTCGCCGACCTCGGCTGCGGCTCGGGCGTGTTCACCGACCTGCTGCACCAGCGCGGCCTGAACAGCGTCGGTCTCGATCTCAGCCCCAAGCTGATCGCACTCGGCCGCCGCAAATATCCAGGGGTCGAATTCCTCGAAGGCGACGTCGAGAAGCTGCCGTTCGCCGACGCCAGCATCGACGGCGTGCTGCTGAGCGGGATCGTCCACCACCTGCCCGACCCGTCTGGCTGCGCCGCCGAGGTGTTCCGCGTGCTCAAGCCGCGCGGCCGGTTTGTAGCCTTCGACCCGAACCGGATGAACCCCTTCATGTGGCTCTACCGCGACCGCTCGTCGCCGTTCTACAGCCCGGTCGGCGTCACCGCGAACGAACGGCCGGTGCTGGCACGGCAGATTGCTGCGGTGTTCGGCAAGGCCGGGTTCTCAGTCGAGACCGAATACCTGTCGGGCCTGAGCTACCGCTATGTGGCATCGACCCGTGTGCGCTGGCTCCTGCCGGCCTATAATGCGATTGATCGTATGCTGTTTGCGCCGCCCTTCATGCGGCCGTTCAGCCCGTTTGTGTTGACCGCTGGAGAGCGACAGTGAGTGTGGCTGATCTTCGGGCGCCCGCCCGGGCAACGACCGCGCAGACCGCGGACCTGACCGTCGTCGGCGGCGCCGGCCATGTCGGCGTGCCGCTGGTGCTGTCGTTCGCCGCCAAGGGCTTCACAGTCAACGTCCACGACCTCAACGAGCAATCGATCGCCACGCTGAAATCTGGCCGCCTGCCCTTCATCGAGAAGGACGCCGAGGCCCTGCTCGCCAAGGCGCTGGCCGACCGCAAGCTGTTCTTCACCACCAAGCCCACCGACATTTCCACCAAGGGCCCGGTGATCGTCACCATCGGCACGCCGGTCGACGAATTCCTCAACCCGGTACGGGGCGTCATTCAGAAATGCATCGACCAGCTGTCGCCGCACCTGCGCGACGGCCAGCTTCTGGTGCTGCGATCCACGCTTTATCCCGGCACCACCGACTGGATCGACGCGCATTTGAAGCAGCAGGGCCGCAACCTCAAGGTCGCGTTCTGTCCAGAGCGCATCGTGCAGGGCCGCGGCATCGAAGAGCTCAGCAAGATGCCGCAGATCGTCAGCGGCACATCGCCGGAGGCGGAAGAAGAGGCTTCGGCGTTATTCCGCCCGATCGTCGCCGAACTCGTCAAGGTCAAGCCGATCGAGGCGGAGTTCGCCAAGCTGTTCAACAACGCCTACCGCTACATCGAATTCGCAGTCACCAATCAGTTCTATCTGATCGCGAAGTCGGCGGGCCTCGACTATCACGAGATCCTGAAAGCGGTGAAGCACAACTATCCGCGCGCGCAGAACATCCCGACACCGGGCTTTGCCGCCGGACCCTGCCTGGTCAAAGACACGATGCAGCTGCTCGCCTTCGCGCAGAACGAGTTCGGGCTCGGCAACGCCGCCATCATGGTCAACGAGGGCCTGCCGCTCCACGTCATCAGCGACCTGCGGCAGCGCTACGACCTCAGCAAGATGACGGTTGGCCTGCTCGGCATGGCGTTCAAGGCCGAAAGCGACGACACCCGCGCCTCGCTGAGCTACAAGTTCAAGAAGGCGCTGGTCAGCCACGCCGCTGAGGTGGTCACCACCGATCCGTTCGTCACCACCGACCCGGAGCTCCTGCCGCTCGACGAGGTGATCGCGCGCAGCGACCTCCTGATCCTGTGCACCCCCCACCGCTGCTACAAGGACGCCGATTTCCACGGCCGCCCCGTGGTCGACGTCTGGGGATTGCTGGAGAACGCGAACGTCGTCTATTGAGACGATGGCTTCGCAGCTCGATCTCGTCATCCCGGTCTATAACGAAGGCGCCAACATCGTCGGCGTTCTGCGTACGCTGGCACGCGAGCTGAAAACCCCGGCGCGGGTGCTGATCTGCTACGACCGCGACGACGATGACACGCTGCCGGCGGTGCGCAACAACCCCGACGCCCATCCGAACCTGCCGGTCGAGTTCGTGCGCAATCCATCGCGCGGCGCGCATGCCGCCGTGATGGCGGGCTTCGCGGCGAGCACCGCGCCACTCGTCGTAGTCTATCCGGCCGATGACGATTTCAATGCCGGCATCCTCGACCGCATGGTGGCGCTGGCACTCGAAGGCAACGACATCGTCTGCGCCAGCCGCTTCATGCCGGGCGGCACTATGCAGGGCTGCCCGTGGCTCAAAGCCGTGCTGGTGCGGACCTGCGCCTTCACGCTGTACCATTTTGCCCGGCTGCCGACGCACGATCCGACCAGCGGCTTCCGGCTGTTCTCCCGCCAGGTGATCGAGCAAATCGCGGTCGAGTCCGATGCCGGCTTTTGCTACAGCATCGAGTTGCTGGTGAAGGTGCACCGGCTCGGCTGGCGCATCGGCGAAGTCCCGGCGCTGTGGTTCGAGCGCAAGCACGGCACAAGCCGGTTCAAGGTGCTGACATGGCTGCCGGCCTATCTGCGCTGGTATGCTTACGCGTTCGCGACGACGTTCCTGCGCCGGCCGCCCGAGACGGTCACGCTAAAGGCGAGAACCTGATGTCCGACGAATGGCCGAAAATCCGCTCGCGCCGCACCATCGAGGTGTCGCAATGGATGAACCTTGTCGCGCGTGACGTCGAGTTCGCGCCCGGCGAAGCGCCGCAGACCTATCACGCGGTGGCGCAGCAGGATTACATCGCGATCCTGGCCCGCACGCCCGACGGCCGCATCCCGATCGTGCGGCAATACCGGCCAGCGGTGGAGAAATTCACCTGGGAATTGCCGGCCGGCCTGGTCGATCCCGGCGAGGATGCGGCGGAAGGTTGCCGGCGCGAACTGCTGGAGGAGACCGGCTATCCGGCGCGCGCCATCCATTCGCTCGGCGCCACGATTCCCTGCGCGGGCCGGCTGAGCAATCGCATCCATTCGTTCTTCGTCGAGACCGGCGAGCGTGTCGCCGATTTCAAGCCGGAGCCGGGACTGACGGTCGAACTGGTGACACCGGACGCGCTGGTACGCCTCATCAAGGCGGGCGACTTTCTGCAGCAGATGCACATCGGCACGCTGATGCAGGCCGAGTTGCATGGGCTTCTCAAGCTGCCGCGTTGATGCTTCAGGCGCTGGCGAGACGATCAAGCACGCGCGCCCAAAAGGCCTGCGCCGGATTGCGCTCGATCCGTTGCATCGCGTGCGGCGCGAAGCGGCGCAGATAGAGAAGCCCCTCGTCGCGCAGCCAGACCATGCAGACCAGCAACGTCAGGAACCAGGTCAGGTAGTAGTAGCGATCATAAGAGAGATAAAACAGCGCGACGCAGTGCAGCGCGAGCGCAGCGCCGGCGGTGAGCCGCAGCCAGGGATCGGCGCTGCGCCAGCGTGCGACGCGCACCAGCACCACGACTGCCGCCAGATGCAGCGGAATCATCAGGAAGGACTCCGAAGGACCGGCGAGCCAGCGCGCGATTTGCAGGATGCCGCGCCGCAAATGCTCGCCGCCGAAATCGAGCCGCAACAATTCGCTGAGCGCCGTGAGGTAGGCCGATGGCGGCATCGGAATCGCGGCGGGCAGCGACGCATTCGAGCTGAACAGCACGAACACGCCGCCGAAATACCAATTGTGCAGCGCCATGCCGAACACCGGCACAAAGCCGATGCAGAGTCCGACAAGCCGCGGCCATTCGCGATACCAAAGCGCCGCAAGCCCCGCGCCGCCGAGCAGCACCGCCGCGCCCGGCGCGAGATTGGGCCGCACCCAAAGCGCCAAACAGAACAGCAAGCCCGCGCAAAATGCTGGGATGAAGCGCGTGCTTGGCCCTTGCGGCGTGCGGCCGATCAGAACGATGAAGCCTGACAGAAACAGGATCGCGGCCGCCGGATCGGCGAAGCCGCGCGCCGCCCATTTGGCGTAGTGGAAGAAGCTGGTGCCGAACAGCGCTCCGACCGGAACCGCGACAAAAATCAAGGTCAGCGCCAGCGCAGCGCGCGTAGAGAAAAATCGACGGAAAATCGCCAGCACCACGAACGGCAGCACCAGCAGAAGCAGCAGATAGCCGAAGAACGTGTCACCGAAGATGAAATGCTCCAGCGCCCGGAGATAACGCAGCCCCGGACCGCCGTAGAAAAACACCGGCTCGCCACCCTGCAGCGCCAATGCATAGTTGCCCGCCAAGAGATGCTGCACGATGTTGCGAGCGGTGCCCTCGTAGAACAGGCCATCGTCGCCACCCTCGAATGGACGCAGACCGCCGAAGACGCTGGCGTCATTGATCAGCACCACGACGCACGAAAGCCCGATCAGAACAGACGACAGCGCCAGTTGCCGCGAGCGCCAGCGCATCAGCATGACCAGCACGGCCGCAAACGCGAATAGCGCAAACGCAGGCTCGACCAACCGGCGCAACTGGATCGTCGCATTGGCCTCGACCGTCATCGCAAGGGGCGTCGCGATCGAGACGCCGAAGATGCGCCGGCCGGTGTCCGATGCATCCAACGGCCGGCAGGATATTTCGCGATGCCGCCAGACCGTGAAGCGCTCGCCGTCGCCTTCCCACAGCACCTCGCCCTGCCAGCACAGCCGGCTGCCGGCGAAGTCGGCCGGAAAGCGATACATCACGAAGTACGGCATCTTGAGCTGCCACGGGCGCAGCGTCATGGCGATGCCGCGTTCACGCAGCTCGCGCTCGACGTCGGTCGCGCCGAACCAGTTGTAGTGCGCCTCGTTGATGAACCCGAGGCGCAGCCAGACGGGATCGACAAAGTCGATGTCGGCAACGCTGCGCGAAAAGGCCGGGCGGCGATAAATGCCATCGGCCGAAAAGGCGAAGGTCCGTTCCGGGAACCCCTGCCCGCGCCAGCAGCCGAGCGAGTTCGGATTGCACCGGCGCTCGCGCGGATAGCGCAGATCGAACTCCGCCGCCATCAGCCGAAATGCGTCCGCCGGCAATCCGCGCTCCAACGCACCGCTGCGGCCGTTGTCGACCAGGAAGACGTTGTGGCCTTCCTCGATCCGCGGCGCCGGAAACAGCACCTGGACCAGCACGGAGACCACGACGACCGCGAGCGCGATGGCCCAGGCTTGAAGCTCCGCGGAAATCGCACCCGCAAAGATGACAACGATGGCAATGCCGAGCAGCCCAAAGCGGAACAGGTCGTTGACCGGCAATCCCAAGCCCGCCACCACCAGCGCAATGGCGGCAAGTCGGAGCCAAAGCGTGGCTCCTGGGCGTCTTTCGGGAGATGATTGCAAGGCGGAGATCACGCGCGACCGTATCGCCCGGATGCCGGGTTTGTCGATTGATCCCTTGACCCGCAACCCCTTGCCGACCAGATTGCGCGCGCTTCATCCGGTCATGCGCAGGGAGCCGCCTTGATCCGCGTCGGCATCGTCGGCAGCAACTACGGGCGCACCGTGCAATTGCCGGCGTTTCGCAACGACCCGCGTTGCGAAATCGTGGCACTGGCGGGCAGCGATGCGGCGCGCACCGCAACGCTCGCGCAAGAGGCTGCTGTGCCGCAAGCGTATGGCGATTGGCGGGCGCTGGTATCAAGTAACAGCGTGGACGCAATCGCGATCGCGACCCCGCCGAAGCTCCAGCCTGAGATCGCGATTGCGGCCTTGCAGCTCGGCAAGCCGGTGTTCGTGGAAAAGCCGATGGCCGCCGACCTCGCCGGCGCCGCCGCGATGCTGCGCGCGTCGGACAAAACGCCTGCGATGATCGACTACAATTTCACCGAAGTTTTGGCATGGCGGAAGGCCAAGGCGATGCTCGATGCCGGCGCCATCGGCCGCCTGCGCCACGTCGCGGTGAACTGGAACGTGGAAAATTACGCAACGCGCGCGAGGCTCAAGCACTGGAAGACCAGCGCGGCCGAGGGCGGCGGCGCGCTGGGCAATCTCGCCAGCCACTCGCTGCATTATTTCGAGTGGTTCTGCGGGCCAGTCACCGGGCTTTCGGCGCGGCTTGCCGCGCTACCGGACGATCCCGCGTTCGAGACCGGCGTGACGCTCGCGCTCACCTTCAAGTCCGGCGCGGCCGGCAGCTTTGCCATGAGCTGCGCGTCCTATCTGGGCAGTGGGCACCGGCTCGAGTTCTACGGCGAGGACGGCACGCTGGTGCTCGCCAATCCGACCTCCGACTATATGCGCGGTTTCACGCTGAGCCATGCGCGGCGGCCTGCCGCTGCACTCGCGCCTGTTGCGATTGATGACGATCCACTCGACCGGCAATTTCCGGCCGAGGCGCGGATCGCACCGGTGTCGCGGCTGGTCGGACGTTTCCTCGACGCCATCGAACAGCGGCACGCAGCGGCGCCCGACTTCAGTGAGGGCTACCGCGCCCAAGTCCTGCTCGACGCGGTGCGCCGCTCGCACGCAACCGGCCACTGGATCGACACACCATGAGCCGCATCCTGGTCACCGGCGGTTCTGGCTTCATCGGCTCGGCGCTGGTGAAGGCGCTGGTTCACGATGGCCACGCGGTGCGCGTGCTCGACGACAATTCGCGCGGCGCGCCGCGCAGGCTTGCCGATGTGCAACAGGACATCGAATTCATCGCGGGCGACATCCGCAACGCCGAGGCCGTCAGCAAGGCCGTGCGCGGCGTCGAAGAGGTGCATCACCTCGCCTTTGTCAACGGCACGGAGTTTTTCTACAGCCAGCCCGATCTGGTGCTCGACGTCGGCGTCAAAGGCATGGTCAACGTGATCGACGCCTGCCGCGCAGCGGGCGTCGGCCGCCTGATCCTGGCGTCCAGCTCCGAGGTCTATCAGACGCCGCCGCAGGTGCCGACCGACGAGACCGCGCCGCTCCTCGTCCCCGATCCCACCAACCCGCGCTATTCCTACGGCGGCGGCAAGATCATCAGCGAACTAATGGCGATCAACTATGGCCGCAAGCATTTCGAGCGCGTGCTGATCTTCCGGCCGCACAACGTTTACGGCCCGGACATGGGATGGGAGCACGTCATCCCGCAATTCGCGCTGCGTGTGAAACGGACCATGGCGCAGCACAAGACTGGTGCGTTGCCATTCGAGATCCAAGGTGACGGCAAGCAGACCCGAAGCTTCTGCCACGTCGACGATCTGGTGCGCGGCGTCTTGGTGATGCGCCAGAAGGGCGAGCACCTCGGCATCTACCACGTCGGCACCACCGAGGAGATCAGCATCGGCGAGGTCGCCCAACAGATCGCGGCGCACGCCGGCCGGGCGATCGAGCTACGCCCCCGCCCCGCGCCCGCCGGCGGCACCGAGCGGCGCTGCCCGGACATCGGAAAGCTCGCCCGGCTTGGCTACATGCCGCAGGTTCCGCTGGCGAAAGGCCTGCCGCCCACGGCCGATTGGTACTGGGCGAACGAAAACCTTGCGCCAAAAGCCTGATCCCTGGCACATCTTCGCCGGCCCAATTGCCGGCCCAAATACCGGCCGAAGCGCGGGTTCAGGAGATACAGCGTGTTTCCCAAAAAAGTCGCCCGTGCCGCCGGGACCAACGCCAGCGTGCCGGTCGAGTGCTGCCAGATCTGCGGCAATGAAAAGCTCGAGACCGTGCTGTCGCTCGGCTACATGCCGCCGGTGAACCAGATGGTGCCGATCGGCGAAGTGCCGCGGCAACTGCCTTGGTTCCCCACCACGCTGCTCTATTGCGACACCTGCGAGCTGGTGCAACTCGGCCTGGCAGTCGATCCGGTCATCATCTTCCCGCCGGAATATCCCTACACCAGCGGCATGACCAAGGTGCTGCGCGATAATTTCGCCGAGCTCTACGCCGAGTCCTCCAAGCTTCTCGGGCTCACCAAGGACGATCTTTGCATCGACATCGGCTCCAACGACGGCACGCTGATCTCGAATTTCCAAAAAGGCGGCCATCGCATTCTCGGCATCGAGCCGACCGACGTGGCCGACATCGCCAACAAGAAGGGCATCCCGACCCAGAAAAGCTACTTCACCAAGGAGATCGCGCGCGAGGTGCGCGAGAAGCACGGCGCGGCCAAAGTCATCACCGCTGCCAATTGCTTCGCCCATATCGAAGACGTGCATGCCATCGTCGACGGCATCCTCGAAATGCTGGCGCCCGACGGAGTGTTCATCTCGGAATCGCATTATCTGATCAAGCTGCTCGAAACGCTGCAGTACGACACGATCTATCACGAGCACCTGCGCTACTATTCGGTGACGAGCCTCAAGCATCTGTTGGAGATGCACGGCCTCGAAGTATTCCACGCGCGCCCGATCCCGAGCCACGGCGGCTCGATCCGCGTCTATGCGGCGCGCAAAGGCACGCGGCCGGTGCAGCCGAGCGTCAAGCAGATGATCGACGCCGAGCCGCATGGCGACGCGATGCGCAAACGCCTCGCCCGCTTCCGCGACGAGGTGATGCTGACCAAGCTCCGGTTGCACGCGCTGATCCTCGACGTGAAGGAGAAAGGCGGCCGCATCGTCGGCATCAGCGCGCCGTCGCGCGCCTCGACGCTGTTCAACTACGTCGGCCTCGATGAAGCCATCATCGACTACGTCTGCGAGATCGAAGGCTCGCTGAAGATCGGCAAGTGCATGCCCGGCACGATGATCCCGGTGGTCGAAGAAAGCCGCATGTTCAAGGACCAGCCCGAGTGCGCCATCATCTTCTCCTGGCACATCGCCGAGGAACTGGCGCCGAAGTTGCGGGCCAAGGGCTACAAGGGCATGCTGGTGACGCCGCTGCCTGTGCCGAAGGTGTTGTAGGAGCATAACGAGATGGCTGAAGTCTTCGTCGCCAAGGCCGCCGAGTTCCCGGATGGCGAGCGGCGCATCGTCGAGCACGGCGCGCACAACATCGGCGTGTTCAACTGGCAGGGCCGCTACTACGCCTACGCCAACATGTGCCTGCATCAAGGCGGCCCGGCCTGCGAAGGGCTGATCATGCACAAGGTCGAGGACGTGATCGGCGCCGACAAAACCTGGCAGGGCCAGAAATTCTCCGACACGCAGGTGAACTTTGTCTGCCCGTGGCACGGCTACGAATACGACATCAAGACCGGCGAATGCGCCGCCGACCGGCGGCTGAAGCTGAAATCCTACAAGGTGGTGCAACGCGGCGACGAAATCTTCGTCGCCGTCTAGGACCTGAAAGGCAAAGCCATGGATCTCCCGCTGAGCAACGACCGCCGCATGAAGGTCGAGGAATTCGACTCCGGCAAGATGCTGGCGCATGCCCAGAAGCAGGCGAAGGACCGCAGCTACAAGGATTTCCCGATCATCGACGTGGACTCCCACCATTACGAGTTGGAGTCGTTCAACGAAATCCTCGACTACATGACCGACCCGGTGATGAAGCAGCTCGCCCAGATGGCGAACTCCGGCAACTCCAAGGGCGTCGGCGTGATGCCGGGCGGCGTCGGCTACCAGGACATGGGCGGCCG